>JAGFIV010000104.1 GCA_024103275.1 Flavobacteriales bacterium | reverse complement strand
CCATTACCGCCGGGCAGACTGTAGCAACCACCGTGCTCGGTGGATGAGGCGATGGTCCGTGGAGGTTCGGATCACTCGAACACCCTGAAGTGTTCTTCGAACCGGTAGATGCATCCTTGCTAAGGGTGACATAACCCTTCTGCTGAAGGAGAGCTTTTCAAATTTTCGCCCTCAAACTTGAAATGCCCTTCCCGCTTTTTCAAATTCGGACAAGGTTGGCCCGTGAAACAACCATCAAGAAACGGAACATCTGGATTTCAGTCAGTTATTCCACTGCCCGCACTTCCCTGTCCCTAGCCATAAAGCAAAATCAGGTCATGGGGCTGGCTCCGTTGATCCCTACTTCGGCTCCCACAGCTCAATCTTGTTCCCTTCGGGGTCGTACACCCACGCGAAGCGGCCATAGTCCTCGTCCTGGCGCTTGGGATCGATGCGTACACCGGAGGCCTCCAGCTTCTTAAGCAGCCCATCGAGGTCTTGCACGCGCAGGTTCAGCATGAATTGTTGCTTGGGGTCGAAGTAGTCGCTGTCACGTTTGAAGGGCGAGAACACCGTTGGGCCGGCATCCTGCTGCCACACCCAACCGTGCTCCTGGTCGTTGATGCCGAAGTGGTCGTTGTACCATTTGGCCAGCGCCGTGTGGTCGTTGGCGCGGAAGAAGAAGCCGCCGATGCCGGTGACGTGTCGGGACATGGTGTGGGGTTTGGTCCTGCCAAGGTAGGGGAACACAGGACGCAACAACGGTATCGTTGCACGCGTCATGGCCGTGGTGTCCAGTGCCTCGGCACTTGGCCGCATCGGCGTAACTTCGCCAAGGAAACCATCATTCATGGCCAAGACCATCACGAAACCTGCGCCGATCACGGTGGGCATTGAACAACCTTCCGGGAACGGGCATGACGCCGGCAATCCGGCCCAAGCCGATCGCCTGCCCGTGATGAAGACCTACAAGATCTTCATCGGAGGCAAGTTCCCGCGCACCGAGAGCGGCCGTTACTACCAGCCCAAGGGCGCCGATGGCAAGCCGCTGGCCAACGTGTGCCGCAGCAGCCGTAAGGACGTGCGCGACAGCGTGGTGGCTGCCCGCAAGGCCTTCGGCGACTGGGGAAGCCGGACCGCCTTCAACCGGGGCCAGATCCTCTACCGCATCGGCGAAATGCTGGAGGGCCGCAGTGCACAGTTCGTACATGAGCTCATGTTGCATGGCGCGGAACGCAAGTGGGCCGAGGCCGAAGTGGCCCTTGCCGTCGACCGTTGGGTGCACTACGCCGGCTGGTGCGACAAGTACCAGGCGCTGTTCAGCAGCGTGAATCCCACCTGCACCAGCCATTTCAACTTCAGCGTACAGGAACCCACCGGCGTGGTGGGCATCCTGGCACCGGAGAAAAGTGGCCTGTTGGGTTTGGTTAGCGTGGTGGCTCCGGCCATCGCCGGGGGCAACACGGTGGTGGTGGTGGCCAGCGAAAGCAGGCCATTGCCGGCGATCTCCTTCGCCGAGGTGCTCGCCACCAGCGACCTGCCGGGCGGCGTGGTCAACGTGCTCACCGGTTATCAAGGTGAGCTTATCAAGCCCATGGTCACGCACATGGACATTAACGCCCTGGTGTGCACCGACGCCAGCGCCGAAAATCGGAAGGAACTGGACACCGGGGCGGCGGTCAATATGAAGCGGATCGTGTATCGCCAGGTTGAGGACTGGACGGGCGAGGAGGGGCAATCACCCTACTTCATCCTTGATACGCAGGAGGTGAAGACCACCTGGCACCCCATCGAGCGAGGGCAAGGCGGGGGTGGGGGGTATTGAAGCCCCACCATGGAGTGATGTCAGAACTTCGCGCACGGCACCACGCGCCTCCGGGCCATGGAGCGCTTCTTGCGCTTGTCCGCCAGTTCCAGGATGGTGGTGATCTCGTGTGCCCCGCCGCTGTTCATGGCCAGCCGCGAGATGGTGATGTCGTAGCTGTAGCCGAAGCGCCAATCGCCGGCCTTGAAGCCCGCCAGCAAGGCGATGGCATCGTTGTTCTGGTAACCGGGCCGGTATGATTTCACCGGAAGGCCGCGGTACCACAAACCCGCAAATACGGGGTCACGCTCAAAGTAAGCCCCGATGTCCAACTGGTCGAACTTGGCCTGTGCACGATAGTTGAACGCCGCCACGACGGACTGCGGGTTCTTGCGCACCATCCCGCCGTTGCGCAACTTGAAGCGGTAGCCGCCATGCATGTTGACCTGCTTGGGCAGCCGCGATTCATTCTCAAGCAGTGATTGGTTCGGCTCATTGAGGTGCAGCACCGAGAAGCCGAGCCACATGTTCGGCGTGAAATAGAGCAAACCCGTACCGATGTCGGAATAGCCGGTCTTCTTCCCGTCGTAGTGCTCGTAGGTGGCCACGTCGCCGCCCCTGGCCAGCTGGTCGTTGAACACCAATTTCGAGTAGTCCACGGCGCGGCTGGCGAAGCCGAACTGCAGGGCCGGCCGCAAATAGACCTTGTGCTTCAGGCGGATCTCATAGGCATATTGGAATGCCACGGAGGTGGTCCTCAAGGCGCCGCTGCCCGCCTGGTCGCGCAGGGCAATGATGCCGATGCCGCTGTTCAGGCTTGCAAGGTATTGGTCGGCCGCGAGCGTATAGGAGATGAAAGCACCGGGGATCGCCGGCCACTGGTCGCGGAATTGCAGGGCGAAGCGGTTCTGTACCGTGGTGCCCGCGAAGGCCGGGCTGAGATAGGTGGGCGTGGCGTAGAACTGCGTGAAATGGGGGTCCTGTGCCAGGGTGTGGCCGAAGGCGCCGAGGACAAGGGCCCAGCTGATGCCAGCGCGCAGCCTCATGCGGTTCAGTGTTCGGGCAAGGCGACGGCGGTTTTCTCGCCCGGCATCATTTTCACGTCCAACATCAACATGTCCAGCACGTCCTCGTCGCTCGTGAACAGGTCGTGTTCCCATGGGGAATACCCCTCGGCGCTGACCTCCATGTGGTACGGCTGCCCCGGCCGCAGGGCCATGATGTATCGGCCCGTGCGTGCGTTGGTGTTGTAAATGCCGAAGATCTCGTCGGTCTTCGTGTTGGTCAGGACGATGCGGGCCTTCACGGGCTCTTCGTTCGTGTCGGTCACCACGCCTTGCACCAGCTGGTATTCCACTTGGCTCATGGGGAAGACGACCTCATAAATGTCCTGGCCGCCCAGTCCGCCGTCACGCTCGGAGCTGAAATAGCCGGTGCGTCCGTCCTCGCTCAGGCAGAAGTAGATGTCGTCGTTCACGGTATTCAGCGGATAGCCCAGGTTCACCGGCTTTTCCCACACGTTCATGTCGGGGTCCAGGAGCGCTGCCTTGAAGATGTCGAAACCGCCCATGGTGCCATGGCCGTTGCTGCTGAAGAACAACGTGGTGCCGTCGCTGTGCATGAAGGGGGCGTCCTCATCGTACGGGGTATTGATCTCCGGGCCCAGGTTCAATGGTTCGCTCCATTGGTTGTTGGGCAGCCGGCGGATCCGGTATAGGTCCCGGCCGCCGAACCCGCCGGGGCGGTCGCTGGTGAAATAGATCTCCGAACCGTCAGGGGAGATGGTCGCGCTCGGTTCGTGGAATTTGCTGTTGATCTTGTCCGTCATCCGTTCGGGCGTGCCCCACATGCCTTGGGCACGCTGGGTGATCAGCAATTCACCGTTGGGGTTCTCCATGCTGGCGCGGTAGATGATCATCTCGTTGCCGTCCGGGCTCAGGCCCACAGTGGCGTCCTGCATGGTGGAGTTCACCGGGGCCTGGATGTTCGCCGCGCGCTTCCACACCTCATCGGTGCGGGTGCTCATGTAGATGTCCTCATAGAACTGCCCGGCGTCGTCCTTCAGGCCGCCCATCGTGCCAGGCCTGCGGCTGGTGAAGAAAATGGTATTGCCATCGGCGGTCACCAGGGGACAGTAGTCATGCGCCGGCGAGTTGATGGCCGGGCCCAGGTTGCGGATGCGCAACCGCACCGGTTCGGCCACGAGCGAGCGCGCATTGTGTGCGATGGCGATCTGCCTGTCCACTTCGGCCCTGGGGATGTCCCTGCCATTCTGGTTGCGGTATTGCTCCAACAGGGTGATCTCCTCGGCGAACCGTTGTTGGCGGTGGCGTTCAAGCGCAAGCCGGTAGACCGCCTCCAGGCTGCCGTGCCGCACCGCCACCTCGAAATGGGCCACGGCCTTGGCGCGCTTGTCGGGCATATTGGCCTCGCACATGCCGATGCCGTAGTAGGTCTCCGCAAACGTGGTGTCCAGGTACAGCAGGCGCTTGTAGATCTTGTAGGCATCGGACCATTGGCCCGCATCCATCAACGTGCGTGCCTCGTCCAGCATGTTGTACTGCGCGCGGGTATAGCCACGTTGCGCCTCCGCGGTGCCAAAGGGTAGCACCGCCAGCCACAACGCGCCGATAAGCAGGTATTGGTTTCTCATCGCAGAAGGGTAAGGTCTCCCGTCATTCGTTTTTCTTCGCCCGTGACGAAGCGGGCGTATGCTTTCCATACGTACACGTCCTGCTTGGACAGTTGGCCGCGGTAGTATCCATCCCACCCCACGCGGATATCATCGGTCTCGAAGAGCAGCTCGCCCCATCGGTTGAAGATCTGCAGCTTGTAATCCACCACGCCTTTGCTCAACGGGTGGAAGATGTCGTTGTCCAGGCTGTTCGGGTCGTATACGCCATCACCGGGCCCGGTGTTACCGGGCGAGAAGGCATTCGGGAACTTGATCTCGCCGCCGGCAATGGCTGTTACCGCACCCGGCAAGCTGAACGTGTCCGGGCAATTCCAGGCATTGTTTGCGATGAGGCTGATGTCGTACGTGCCCGGTTGCTGATAGTAGTGGACCGGCGAGGTTTCGTTGCTGAAGGTGCCGTCGCCGAAATCCCACACATAGCTCGTGGCGTTGGTGCTCAGGTTGTACGTGAACAGCGGTTGCGACGGGGCCACCACCTGGTTGGGCTGGGCCGTGAAGTAGGCCACCGCGCTGGGATGCACCACCACGGAATCCACCTTCACCATGGTGCTGGTGCCTCCATTGAGCCCGAAGACAGTGAGGGTCACCGTGTACGTTCCCGGCGTGTAGTACTGGTGTACCGGATTCTCCGCGATGCTCGTGGCCCCATCTCCGAATTGCCATTGGTAGCCCAGGGCGAGCAGGGATTGGTTCGTGAAGGACACGGTCAACGGCACGCAACCTTCCCCGCTGCCGACGAAAGCCGCCGTGGGGAGCGGAGGGTCGATCGTCACTTGCTGCGTGGCCGTGTCCGCACAGATGCCGGAGCTGACCACCAACATGATCGTGTAGGTGCCCCACGTGTCGTAAACGTGCGGGTCGGGATCCTCCTGGGCCGAGGCCGAACCGTCGCCGAAGCTCCAGGCGTATGTCCACGGGCCTGGTGCGGTCGTGTTGTCAAGGGTCACCGTGGCGTCCGGGAAGACCTGCGTGAACGGTGTGGCGAAGAAGGCGGCGCTGGGCAACGGGTGGATGACGATGTCATGTTGCGCCGTACTGGTGCATCCATAGGCCGAGGTGGCGGTCAGGGTCACGGTGTAGGTCACGTCGGAGGTCCCCGTGTTCAAGTAGGTGTGGCTGATGTCCGTGCCCAACAACGTGATCCCGTCACCCATGTCCCACAAGACCTGTACGGCACCCGTGCTTTGGTCGGTGAGGTTGAGCTGGGTCGGCGAGCAGGCTTCCGCAGGCAGCTGGAATTGGGCCTGTACCCCGGGGAAGATGGTGATCGGCACGATGGCCGTATCGGTGCAGCCAAACGCGGTGGTGGCTATCAGGCGCACCGGGTATGGGGCTGGTGACGTCCCCGTGTTGTTGTACAGGTGGGATACATCGCCCGGAGGGGAGTTCTGGAAGGTTCCGTCCCCGAACTGCCAGCTCATGGCGGAGGCGCCGATGGAAAGGTCCTGGAAGTTGATCATCGCCGGCGCGCATCCCGTGGCCGGGGTGGCGGTGAACTGTGCGATGGGGCTGGGATGCACCAGCACGGCGGCCGTGGCCGTATCGCTGCATCCGAAGGTGGAGGAGGCGATCAAAACCGGGTGGAAAAGCGTATCGGCAAGCCCGTTGTGCAAGTAGGTGTGTGCCGGGGTCGTGGCCACGCTTCCGCCCCCGTCCCCGAACGCCCAGGCATAGCTGGTGGCACCCGTGCTCAGGTTCACGAAATGGGCGGCCAACGGTGCACAGCCGGCGCTGTCCACCACGAAGGCGGCTTGCACCTGGGGAAAGACTTCCACCGTGGCGCTGGCGGTATGGCTGCATCCTTCCGCGGAAGTGGCGGTGAGTGTGACCGGGTAGGAGGCCGCGCCGGGCCCCATGAAATTGTACCAGGTATGCGCGTGGACCAGGGCCATCGTGTCGGAGGTCTGGCCGTCACCATACGACCACTGGAAGCTGGAGGCACCCTGCGACTGGTTCTGCAACGTGGTGGAAAGAGGATGGCATCCGGACAGCGAACCCAAAGAGAATTGGGCCACGGGTGCGGGGAACACGGTGATCACGCCCGCCGTGCTGTCCGTACACCCGAAGGCATTGGTGGCCACCAGCCGCACCGGGAAATGCAACGTGCTGTCCGTATTGTTGATGTAGGTGTGCTGGGGCGTGGGACCGGAGCCCGTGCCGCCATCGCCGAAATCCCACTGGTAGCTGATGGCACCGATCACCGAAGGGAAGGTGACCGTCAGCGGGGTGCATCCGCTGTCCGGTTGTGCGCTGAAGACGAAGTCGGGGGCCGGATAGGTGATGATCTGTTGCTGGCTGGTGTGGCTGCAACCGGCCCAGTTGGACACGGTCAGGCTCACGGTCATCACTTGCAGTACGCCGGTGGTGTTGATGTAGGTATGGGATGGTGAGGCGTCCGTGGAGGTGGCCCCGTCGCCGAAATCCCACAGGTAGCTGGTGGCACCGGTGCTGTTGTTGGTGAAGTTGACATCCAGCGGGGCGCAACCGGGTTGGGCATCATGGGTGAACATGGAAAGGACCGTGGGGGCCACGGTGATCACCGACGATGCGGTATCACTGCACCCGAACGTCGTGCTGGCGATCAATTGGGCGGTGTAGGTGCTGTCCGAGTTCCCGGGGTTCAAGTACGTATGCAGCGGGTCCGTGGTATTACTCACCCCGCCGTCGCCGAAGTACCAGACATGGTTCGAGGCACCCGTGCTGTTGTTGGTGAACTGCACGTCCAAGGGGGAGCAACCGGTCGCCGGCGCGGGCACCATGGCCGCCACGGGCTTTTGCTCCACCGTTACCTGCGTGGTCCCTGTGCCCGAGCAGTAAGGCGTTGTGACGGTCAGGGTGACCGTGTACGTGGTGCTGCCCGCGTACAGATGCGAAGGCCCTTGGTCCGTGCTGGTATTTCCGTCGCCGAAATCCCAGTTCCACTGCTGGATGGGGTTGCCCGGTGGCGTTACGGTCAGGTCGGCGAATTGGGCCTCCATGCCCTCGCATACGTTCTGCACCCCGATCTGCGGGTCGGGCACCGCGAACACGTGGACGGAATCGGTGTAGGTGTCCTGGCATCCTTGGCTATTGATGGCGGTCAGGGAGATGGCGTAATCGCCCACGGCCGCATAGGTGTGCGGGGGCGGGTTGGGCGATGTGTCCGTGGTGCCGTCGCCGAAATTCCACAGGTAACTGGTGGCATTGCTGCTGGTGTTCACGGCCTGCACGGTCAACGAGGTGCAGGCTGCATGTTCGTCCAAGGTGAATTGGGCCGTGGGGCTGGGCAGCACGGTCACGGCCACCGTGGCCGTGTCCGCGCAGCCGGCCGTCGCCCCCTGGATGCTGGCGGCGTACTGCACGTTGTATACCCCGGCGCTGTTGAAGGTGTGGTTTTGGTTGCCCCCATTGGCCCAATGGAAGCCGTTGCCGTCATCGAAGTTCCACTCGAAGTAGTTGGCCCCGCCGGTCATGGTCGGGATGAATTGCACGGGATCGCCCGCGCACACCGGGTTGGGGTTGGCGCTCAGGCCCACGCTGGGCGGGGGTACGATGGTGATGGTGACGTAGGCGGTATCGATGCCGCAGTAGTTGCTGTCCAGCATCATCACCTGGTAGGTGCCGATGGCCGGGTAGGCGATCGTGTGCGGGAACGTTGGCGGCCACGGGGTCCAGCCGATGATGGAATCATGACCCGCGCCCCAATAGTCCCCGAAGTTCCAGTACTCGTAGCGCTGGTAGATGTTCCCTTGCTGGTAGCAGTTGCGCCGCGTGGTGTTCAGGTAGGTCACTTCGTTGTCGGGCCAGCACAGCAGCGTGGCGCTCGGCGAAATGGCCGCCGTGTCGATGTCCCAGATGCGGATCGGGTTGAACGTGGCGATGCTGGGCCCGCCCTGCAGGGTGTTGCACATGTTCTCCGCGCTCAGCTGCACGGTGGTCTCACAGCCCACGGTGCCCGGCAGGTACATGTGGGTCAAGGTCTGGCCCAGGTTGGTGTAGTCATAGGTGTACCAGGTGCTGCCATCACCGAAGTTCCAGCGGAACACGGTGTTCGGCGAGGTGTTGGTGCTGCTGTTGATGAAGTCCAGCGATTGGGGCGCACAGGCCTGGGTGAGCCCTCCCACGGGGATCTGGATCGAAGCACTGGTGCTCTGCTCCATCGTCACCGTGCCGGTGATCACGCATCCACTGGTGAGTTCCGTGAAGGTGACCGTATAGGTGGCCACCGCTGCCGGGTACAGATGGGTCACGGTCTGCGGAGGGGCCAGGCCGGGGCCCACGGCGGCGGGGCTGCCGTCACCCCAATCAATGGTATAGGCACCGGTGGGCGTGGGGGAGGCGACCACCAGGGTGAAGTTGCCCCCGGAGCAGCTGATCCACTGGGGCGCATCGCTGAGGTCGCCGTTGCTGTCGAACAATTGGGGGCATTGCCCCATGGCCGCACCGGCCATCAACAGGGCGGAAACGAATGCGGGCAGGCCGCCGGTGATCCGATGGGAGCGCATCAGGCCCCTGTACGCGAAGGGAGGATCTTTGGATACCCACACGGCCGGTCTTTCGACGGACTCCCTGGCCTTCCGGCCGGTTGCTCCACCTCAAGGGATGAACATGGCCACGTCCGGGATGAACCAATCCAGGCCGTAGACGTATCAACGGGCATTCCAAGGGACATGACGGCATGGCGGACTATGATCTTTGCGTGATCGGCGGCGGACCATCGGGCTATGCAGCCGCCATGCGGGCCGTTGACCTGGGCAAACGGGTGGTATTGGTCGAGCGCGACCGCATCGGCGGGACCGGGATCTACAACGGGGCCCTTGCCTCCAAGACCTTGTGGGAACTGAGCCACCGCGTGTCATCCGCCAACGAGGCCTTGCTGGGGCGCGACAAGGAGCCCTTCCGGCTCAGTTGGAAGGAGATCAACAAAACCCTCAACGAAGCGCTGTTCGAGCGCAAGTACCTGCACGCCTGCCACATGCAGATGATGGAGGCCAGGCCGGGTGCTGAAGGGAAATTGTTCAAGCATGTCAGGGGCCATGCCACATTCATGGATGCCCACACGGTGAAGGTGGAAAGGGATGGGACCGTGGCGCAGATCAGTGCCGCTCATTTCGTCATCGCCACCGGCAGCCGCCCGCGCATGCTGCCGGGCATCGCGGTCGATGAACGGAGGATCCTTTCCAGCGACGGGATCTTCTCCATGGAAAAACTTCCGGAAAGCATCGTGATCATCGGCGCAGGGGTGGTGGGCTGCGAGTTTGCCACCATCTTCAGCAATTTCGGCCAAACCCGGGTACACCTCATCGACCGTGCCGTGCGCATCCTGCCCTTCGAGGACGAGGACGTCGCCGGGTTGGTGGCGGACAACCTGCAGCGCAAAGGCGTGGTCATCCACCACCAGGCCAGCCTGGAACGGATCGCGGCCGAGCCCGATGCGGTGCGCTACCTGTTGCGTTATGACCATGGCGGTGCCGAGGAGGTGGCCGTGGAGAAAGCCCTGCTTTCCGTGGGCCGAGTGCCCAACGTGGACCGACTGGGGCTCGACCGTGCCGGCGTGGACCGCGATGCCAAGGGACAGGTGGTGCTGGACGGAACCCGAACATCATGCCCACATATCCACGTGGTGGGGGATGCCATGGGGTCGAACATGCTGGTGAACATCGGCGAACAGGAAGGAAGGCACGCCGTGGAAAGGATCTTCTCCGTGCACGGGCACCCGCTGAGCCATGCCAATGTGAGCACCATCATGTTCCTGGACCCCGAGGTGGCCGGTGTCGGGCTGAATGAGCAGCAGTGCCGCGACCAGGGCATCCCCCACCGCACCGCCCGCATCGATTACAGCTGCATCGCACGGGCCATCGCCATGCGGCGCACCAAGGGCTTTTTCAAGCTTATCGTCACCGATGACGCGGACATGAAGGTGCTTGGCATGCGGGCCGTGGGCGAGCATGCCAGCAGCGCCGTGCAGGCCGTGGCGCTGATGATCAGCCAGGGCATGGGCATCGGCGGCCTGGCCACCTTGATGCACCCCCATCCCAGCATTACCGAGGGCCTTCAGGAATGTGCCCGCATGCTCATGGGCACCAGCATCTTCAAGCCCGAGGTGCTCAACGACCGCATGCGCTGCACCGCATGGCGGCCCCAGGCCGGAACGCGCGCCGCCTGAGCCGGACGCTCCCCGGTAGACCTATAGATGGGGCGGGCCCGGGTCCTGGAATTCCGGATTGGCCAGGAATTCTTCATCCGTCAACGACTCCAGGAAGGCTTTGATCTGCTGGCGCTTTTGCGGCGTCAGGCCCAGCACCATGTCCGGGTCCGTGAATTTCATGAAGGGGTCCACCGTCGCGGAAGCATGGCCACCGGAGTTGTAGTGGTCCAACACGTCATCGAGGGTGGCGAAGCGACCGTCGTGCATATAAGGGGCCGTGACCGCGATGTTGCGCAACGTGGGTGCCTTGAACTGGCCGAGGTTCGCCGGGTCGCCCGTTACACCCGCCCGCCCCGGGTCCGGGAAGACCGTGTCCAGCCCGTTGTTGTGGAATTGCCCATCGGTGAACAGGCCCGCATCGGCGGTGTGGCAATGGAAACAGTCCGCGCCGCCCTGGCCGGTCACCGGCGTGCTGCCCGCCACGGGAATGATCTGCCCGGGGCTGCCCCCTTCGAGCTGGAACAGGTTGAAGCCCACCTGCGCATCAGGCGAGATCAGCCCTTCGCCCCTGCGGAACCTGTCGAAGGGGCTGTTGCCGCTGATCATCGTGCGGATGAACTGGGCCAGCGCCTTGGCCACCAGCAGGGAGTCTATTTGCTCCGTGCCAAAGGCCCGGGTGAACAATGCGGGGTAGACCGGGTCGGCCTGCAGCTTGGCCATCACGTTCGGCCAGGTGTCGTGCATCTCGATCGGGTTCACCACCGGTTCCAAGGCTTGTTCCTCCAGGCTGGACGCGCGACCGTCCCAGAACAGGAAATTGGCGTAGCCCAGGTTGATCAACGGCATGGCGCTCCGGTTGCCCGCGATGCTGTCGATCCCCTTGCTCACCGCCTTCCCGTCGGCAAAGCCCAGCGCTTGCATGTGGCAGCTGGAACAGCTCATCCCGTTATCGCCGCTCAATCGCTTCTCATAGAAAAGAAAACGGCCCAGGGCCACGCCTTCCTCCGTCAACGGGTTGTCCGCAGGGATCTCCATCGGCGGCAGGTTGGAGGGGATCTGAAGGATATACGGCGTGGTCCCCGTCCCCGGCGATGAGGGCCCTTCGGGCATTGCTTCACGCTTGCAGGCCACGGCCGCCATCACCAACCCGCAGAGCAACAGGAAAACGGACAGGTATCCCTTCATTCCACTTGGTCCAAAGATCGGTCATCGGTCAGTGCCCGAAGGAAGGCCGCCAGGTCCTGCTGCTGCGCCGTGGAAAGCTGCAAGGGCGTGATCCGTGGATCCTTGCGGGGATCGGGCTGCCCGCCGGCATTGTAGTGGCTGATCACCTCCTCCAGGCTGGCCATGCTTCCGTCATGCATGTACGGACCGGTGACGGCCACGTTGCGCAGCGATGGCGTCTTGAATTTTCCGCGGTCCGCCGGGTCCAGCGTGATCCGCTGCCTTCCGGGATCGGAGGCATCGCCCGCGGAGGTGCCGATGTTGTGGAACCCGTGGTCGCTGAGGTCGAAGCCTGCGTGGCATGCGGCACACCCCGCATCGCCGAAAAAGAGTTGCATGCCGCGCGCCTCCGCCGGCCCGAGCGCGCCGGTGTTGCCGGACAGGTACCGGTCGTAGCGGCTGTGCCCGCTGATCAACGTGCGCTCGTAATTGGCGATGGACCGGGTGAGCACATACAGGTCGAAGGGCCTGCCATAGGCCCGGCGGCCCAGGTCCTGGATCACCGGGTCATCCTTCAACAGGTCCACTACCTGCTGCGGGTCGCTGTCCAATTCTTCTTCCGCGAAGAGCGGCACGAAGACCTGCTGCTCAAGCGTGGGTACGCCGCCGTCACGGTCCAGCAACGGATGGTACGCCACATTCGCCAAGGATGGCGCGTTGCGCATGCCCGGTTTGCCATGCACGCCCCGGCTCAACGGAAGGGAATCGCTGAATGCCCGCCCCGGCAGGTGGCAGGAGGCGCAAGAGACGCCCCTGCCCAGCGAAAGCCGCTCGTCAAAAAACAGGATCTTGCCCAATTGCACGCTTGCCCCGGTCAGCGGATTGTCTTCCCGAAGCGGGGGCGGCGGCCATCCCGCAGGAATTTCCAGGGCGAACCGGGCCGGGGGACCGGAAGGGACCTGTTCGCCGTGCTTGGCGCACCCCGCACACATGGCCATGAACAGGCACAGCCACGGCCAAGCCGCCCCGTTCCGGTTCATTCCAACGCCGCCGAAAAGGCTTTTATCTGCAGGTCGGCGGCCTTCAGTACCAGGGGCAGTTGGTCTGGATCCCCGTGCCATACCGCGCCATCCGACAGGTTCAGCACTTCGGTGCCATCGGTGAAGAAACGGGCGATGTCAACCGTCAGCAACAGCCGCAGGGTGTCGCCCTCCATGGCATCCACGTGCAAAGGCAGGCTGCGCGAGCGGTAGCAGGTGTCCAGCCCAGTATGCAGGTCGAAGGTGTAGGGAGGAATGCCGGTGCCGCCGGGGTCGCTGTCGAAGCGGCCGGAGAAGACCACGAAACGGTATTGGGTGCCCCAGCTCCAATACATGCCGCTGTTGTTGCCGGTGGGGTCGTTGGGCGGAATGGTGGCCAGGTCGCGATGGTTCAACGCATAGGGCAGCCCCAGGCCGAAATGGGCTTCGTGGTAGGTGCCGGCGGGAACGGACAGCGACCGGTGCACGGCGCCATTGGTCACGTTGAAAAGGTCGGCGTCAAACATCACGGCCGTGGCATCCGGCCCGGTCAGTTCCAACGGGGCCAGGAAGAATTTCAATTCCGTCACTTGGATGCGCTGCCCGCCGGCCGCCGCATATACGCTGTCCTTGTCAAATGCGGCACCGTCCCAAACCGGTTTCACGGTAAGCTGCACCGGAACCTGGGCCACCCCCTGGGCGGCCGGGTGGTCGGGGTCCTTGCGGCAGGAGGAAAGCAACACCAGCGAGGCCGGGACCAGGAAACACAAGATGGTTCTGAACGTGCCTGAAGGTTTGATGAGGGTCATCGGGTTGGTAACGTGTGGTCGCCCACGAAGTTAGGTTTCCCATCAAGGCCGGTTGCGAGGTGTTCCCGGATAACTTCGTCGATCGCATGTTCATCGTATTGCACAGTTCCGCCGGAGCGGGCAAGACCCACGCGCTGGTGAAGCGCTTCCTGATGCTCGCCCTCAAGAAGGGCGAGGCCGATGCCTATGCAGGCATCCTCGCCCTCACCTTCACCAATAAGGCGGCCAGCGAAATGCGCGACCGGGTGTTGCGATACCTGGAAGCTTTGGCCGCACCGGACCCCGTGGCGGGGCCTACCCTGAAGGATGTGCTGCAGGCCGTGATGGGTGAGGCGGGCATCGCTGAGGCCGGGGTGCAACGCCGGGCACGGGCCATGCTTACCCACATGGTGCACCATTGGTCGCAATTGGCGGTCACCACCATCGATGCGTTCACGCGCCGCGTGGTGATGCCCTTCACGCGCGAACTGCAATTGGACCAGGAGCTCCGCATGACCACCGAGGAGGCGTATTATCGCGCCAAGGCGATCGATCTGCTGCTCGAGGAGACAGGCAGGGGGTCGGCGCTCACCGAGGTGCTGGTGGCCACGTGTGAGCAGTTGCTGGAGGAGGAACGATCGTGGCGGGTGGACCAGCCCCTGATGGACCTCTCCACGGAACTGACCAAGGAAAAAGCGTTGGAACACCTGGCCCGCCTGAAGGATACCGGCATCACACGTTTCATCGAGATCCGCAGGCAATTGCGCAAGGACACGGAGGCGTTCCGCGATGAAATGCGCAACCTGGGCAAGGAAGTGATGGAGGCTGTGAAGGCAGCCGGCCTCACGCCGGATGACTTCCCGTACAAGGAGTCCGGGTACATCGGCTTCTTCAGGAAGCTGGGGGACTTCGAATCCTGGATCGATCCGAGCGGCCGGTTCGAAAAAGCCCGGGAAACGGACAACTGGGCCGCCAAGAAGGCACCTTCGAAGGTGGTGGAGGCCATCGCAGGGCTCGTACCGTTGATGTGCAAGGTGTACGGCGAGGTGGAAGCACGGCGCGATGGGATGCGTCGGCATGCCCTCCATACCCTGTTGATGCGCGACCTGTTGCCCACAGCCGCGCTCAATTCCATCGCTGAACGGTTGCGCGAGCTGAAACGGGAGGAAGGGGTTTCGTTTTTCAGCGACCTGACGCGCGAGGTCCTGGAGATCGTGCAGAAGGAACCCGCACCATTCCTGTATGAACGGCTGGGCGAGCGCTATACGCACTTCCTGGTGGACGAATTCCAGGACACCAGCCTGATGCAGTGGCATGCCCTGCTGCCTTTGGTGGAGAATGCCTTGGCGGGCGATGGGACGGTGTTCCTGGTGGGCGATGCCAAACAGGCCATCTATCGCTGGCGCAACGGCGAGGTCAGGCAGTTCACTTCATTCCCCCGCGTTTTCGGCAAGGAGAGCCTCGCGCGCGGCGATGCGTTCGAGCGCGTCCTGGTGCAAAGTCATGTTCCGGTGGCTCCCTTGGCGGCCAACTACCGGTCGGCTGCGGGCATTGTGGGCTTCAACAACGCCTTGACGGGGGCGCTCAAGCAGCACCTGGCCTCGGAAGAGATCCAGGCCTACGCGGACCACGCACAACAAGCGGACTCGACCATGGAAGGATACGTGGAGGTGGGCTGTTATGATGCCAACGAAAGGACCGGGCCCGAGGCGGAGAAACGGGAGCGGAAAATGCAACCGTGGCGGATGATGGTGCGATCGGTGAAGGACAGCCTGGATGACGGATTCACCATGGGGGATATCGTGGTACTGGTGCGCAGCGGCGGACAAGGGGCCTTGGCCAGTCGCCACCTGGCCCGGGAGGGTTGGGATGTTGTCGCGCCGGACGGCCTCACCCTGGAAGGCAGCCCGGTTGCCGCCGGAGTGGTCAACGTGCTCGCCTGGCTGGTGCACCGCAGCGATGAGGCGGCCGCACGGGCAGCGCAATCCATCGCGGTCATGGATGCCAAGGAAACCGTGGATCCCTTCGCCCATGGAAGGACACCGGGGGAATTGCTGGGGACCTGGCAGGAACATCACCCGTACATCCACCCCCGCCAGCCGTTGGTCGCCCTGGTTGCGAAGGTCTCCCAGGCGCTGGGGCATGATCCCGCCGGCGACGGGTATGCCATGGGCCTGCTGAATGAGGCCCATGCCTTTTCCATGGCCAACGGGGACGACCTCCCCGGCTTTTTGGAACATTGGGACCGCACCGCCAGGAAACGTCCGGCCGGGGGAGCGCCGGGCGGCGATGCCATCCGGGTCATGACCATCCACAAGGCCAAGGGCCTGGAGTTCCCGGTGGTGATCATCCCCGAGGCAGGGGCGGTGGTGCGAGGCAACTCGGGCGAGCGCATCTGGGTCGCGCCATCCCCGCCCATCGAAGGGCTGCCCGCAACCTTGGTGAAACAGAAGGGACTGTTGTGGGAAGCCGGCAAGCTGGAGCTGCCGGAGGCCGTGGAGGAGGAGCGCCTTTCTCGCTTGGATGACCTCAACGTGCTATACGTGGCCATTACGCGTGCGGAACAAAGGCTCTACCTGAGCGTTCCCAAGGGAGGACGGAAGTCTGGCGTGTTGGCCAAGGCCATCTGCGGCCATTTGCAATTGAACGAGGGGGGCATCTGGAGGTCCGCGCAAGAACGTCCACGGAAGCAAGCAGGGAAGAAGCAGGAGGAGGCAACCCCGGCCCTGCCCTTGACCCCCGGCGGGGAGGCTGGCGAGCGAAAGCTTGCGATCAGGCTGGAGGCCCCCGTGGATTGGGATCCCGCCAGCCCCGACCTGATGCGGAGCCGTGGCAAGGCCATCCACGCCATCCTGGCCCGCGTACGCACTCCCGCCGATCTGGGGGAAGCCGTCCGCCGTGAAGGTGCCGCCTGGGGGCTGGTGCCGGAGGAGATGGAACGCTTGGGACAGGAACTGGCCGCGGTGCTGGCCAAGCCGCAGTTGGCGCCGTTCTATGGCGACGGAATGGAGGTGCATACCGAAGCCACCGTGCTGGATGCACAGGGGCGGGCCTGGCGCCCGGACCGGGTGGTGCGCGACGGCAGCCTCTATCGTGTGCTCGACATCAAGACGGGCAAGCCCGTAAACGACCACCAGGACCAGGTGCGCAACTACGTACGGTTATTGCGCGAGGTAGAGGATGCGCCGGTGGAAGGATTCCTCTTGTATGTCCAGGACGGTGAAGTGGTGCCTGTGGATGCATGAGGCAATGTCGGCATTGAAATGGATGGCACGGGCCTTCGGTGAATTGGATGCCCTCACGCTGCACGATATCCTGCGGCTGCGGGTGGATGTGTTCGTCGTGGAGCAAAACTGCCCCTATCCCGAGTTGGACGGCATGGATACGGAGGCCGTGCACATCACCGGCCATCGGCGCGACGGGAACCTGGTGGCCTACGCCCGCATCCAGCCGCCGGATGACGATGGGCTCCCCCACGTGGGAAGGGTGGTGGTGCGGCACGGGCAAAGAGGGCAGGGCCTGGGCCTGCGGCTCATGCTTGAGGCCCTTGGCACGCTGGACCGGCTATATGGAAGCAAGCAGTCGATGGTCGCGGCCCAAGCCCACCTCCAGCGCTTCTATCAGCAATTGGGCTATGTCCAAAAGGGAGGCGAGTATCTGCTGGACGGCATTCCGCACATCGACATGATCCGCGGCGACCATTGATGGGCGCACCGGTTATACCATCCCGCAATCAGGCTTGGCCCGATCTTGCTGCGAAATGGCATTATGCCGTTCCGGTACGGCAATGCTCCTATCCCGCATCCGGCCAATCGGGCCACGCGGGTATGATTGCGCACATCACCAATTCCAGATCCCGGACCGCCCATTCGAGGGATCTCAAACGAAGGACGGGAATTACCGGATCAGCACGAATGATCCGTTGTATTCCTTCTCCAAGGGACCCCATTCGGTCAGCCACGCCTTGTACCCATAAACGCCCGGCAGGGCCCCTTTGCCGTCCCAGCCCTCATCCGGGTCCGTGGTGCTGAACACCAGCTGGCCCCAACGGTTGAACACCTGCAGCAGATAGGCGCGGGCACCTTGCACGCTGGGCTTCCACACCTCGTTCATGGCATCGCTGTTGGGACTGAAGGCCGTGGGGGCGAAGAAGAGGTGGTCGCCGATGAAGATCCTCATGCTGGTGGTATCCGTGCAGCCCATGCTGTTGGCCACCGTAAGCAGGGCCGTATACCATCCCGATCCGTTGAAGCGGTGGGTGAAGGTGGCGGTGTCGTAATGCATCCCTTCCACCAGGAAATCCCAGGATACGGCGTCCACCGAATGGTCGGTGAAGGTGATGTCCGGTTCCATCACGGTGGTCACCTGTGGCAAGGCCGTGGCGGAGGCCAACGGCAAGGTCCAGACCTGCACGGCGCTCGGTTTCACAAGGGTACGTGAGGTCACGCAGCCCGTATCCGTGGTGACCGTCAACGAAACGTCGTAGGTGCCCGGGCTTTGGTAGGAATGAACAGGCGTGCCATCCGTGGTCACGGAGCCGTCGCCCAGGTCCCAAGTGAATGCCATCGGCATCCAGGCTGAGGAAAGGTTGGTGAACACCGGCGTGAACGGTGCGCATCCGGCGCTGTCCACCGCAAAGTCGGGTATGGGAAGGGGAAAGATGAACACTGTATCGGCATGGCTTGCCGTGCATCCTCCGTGTTCCACTTCGATGCCGATCGCGTGCGGGCCCGTGGTGGACCAGCCCACCGTGGTGCTAGCGGCATGCAGATCGGGGGTTACACCCCCGCCGAAATCCCATTGCAGATCGGCGGCGGAAGGGAAGGTGCCGGTGGCCGTCAGGGCCAGCGGAAGGTCGCTGCTGCACACCACGGCGGGCACATCGAAGGAAACCTCCAAGGGATCATGAACGGTGTACACCCGGGAAGAAGTGTCCGCGCACGGCCAACCCGGATTGGCGATCAACTGGATCGTATACGTGCCGCCCGCCGGAAAGATGAACGACGGGTTTACCGCCGCCGAGGTGTCGTTGTCCGTTTCCGGCACGCCGAAGTCCCAATGGTATGTATCGGCACTCACGCTTTGGTTCACCAGGTCCACCTCCAGGCCGCTGCAGAATTCGGATTGTTCGGCGAAGGCGGAGGTGACGACCTGCTCACAGGCCACGACCAGGAACCGGAAATCGCGGATCACCGTGCTTAGCAGCACCCCGTTCCGGTATTCCCTGACGCTGATGCATACCGCGAAATTCCCGATCATGGTCGGCTGCATGGACAGGACCCCGTCGTCCGTGCCAAAGGTCATCGGCGGGGAGGAGTTCAACTGGTTCTGGGTGGAGTATCCGCTCGCCCAGGTCACCGGCACGTAAGGGGGAGGCGCAGGTGGAATGGGTGTCGGGGCTGCCACGGTTCCACCGGTGAAGGGAGAAGCCAAGGCATAGACCAGGGAATCGCCGTCGGCATCCGTGGCCAGTTGGTCCAGCTCGATTGCTTGGTTCAGGCAGAGCACCATGGGCGGATCATGCATGAATACGGGCGAACTGTTCGGACCGGTCACGATCGGATCGGGCACCCGCACCGTGCAGGTCATTCCCTGTGTGTTGGGAGCCAGGATGTTGATCACGGCCGGGCTACGGCAACAACGCTGGTACGATAGCGTGTATCCGCCCGTGCCAGATGGCAGGTTGATCACACCGGTGTAGGTGCCTGTCTTGGTACAGATGCTGGGCGGGGCGGTCAGGCAGGGGCTGTCCACCACCACGGGCACGGTGGCCTCGCCCGGCAGGCTGAAGACCGCGTTCTTGACCCAAACCCCGGAACTGTTGAATACACCGATGGTGGCCGTGAGGTCCAATGCCGTGTTCTGGGTGTTGTCCGGGCCACAATCGCGGTAAAGCTGCAGGGTCACCTGGTAGTCGTCGTTCCCGAGATAAGAGTAGTAGATCACCCCGCCCAGGATATGGGTGGCCCATGTAGGCTGGGCCAACAGGGCGAGTATGACCAAGGCCGGGAACCGCATGCCGTAAACAGGACGACAAGATACCACCTTGCGTTGCACCGTGCGGGACCACGTGGGGCAAACCGTTCCATCAAATGCGGTGCGTTTGCGGCGCACGTATCAATGTGGTATATTCACCCGGTATCCACCAACAAGATCCGAACACCATGGACCGGACCAATACACGAGGGACAAGAATTGCAAAGGCTCTTTGCATGGCGGGCCTTGCCTGTACGGGCCTGTCGGCCACCGCCCAGGACTTGGTCCAGATCAATACGGGGCCCGCCCTCTCGCCCCTCTATGCGGTGGGGCCGGTCTATGTGTCTTCCACCTTGTTCTACAAGTTCAGCCGCTACGCCTATCTGTACACCGCCGATGAGCTGGCGGCCGCCGGTATCACGCCGGGGAGCCAGATCCTGGGCGTGGGCTGGATGAAGTCCACGGCCAATTCCACCCAGGGTCCGGCCGTCTTCAAGATCTACATGAAGAATTCATCCACGGTGGCCTATTCAGATGCCAATGCGCCCTGGAACAACTTGTCCGCCGGTGCCACGATGGTTTATCAGAATGCGGCACAGGCCATCCCCGCGACCGCCACGCCGCATTACATTGATTTTCCATTGGACCAATCGTTCACATACAACGGAGGGTCCCTGGAGATCCTCACCGAGTGGGACATCTCCATGGGCCCATCACCCATTGCGACGGGATCCTTTGAATGGGAGAATACCACCGTGGTGGACCGCATCTATGGAAAGGGTGGTACCAGCTTGCCTTCGGAGCTTTCCTCCACGGACAACAATACAAGCATCGACAACCGGCGCCCCGTGATCCAATTGACCCTGGACATGGGCACCGCCGTGGTGGGGTTGGCCGCGGAAGGAGGCATCGGCCTTTTCCCCAACCCCGCCGACCGGGTCTTGAACATCATGAACCGTACAGGGGCAAGTTTCACGGAGGTTGCAATGTTCGACCTGCTGGGCAGGCCGGTCCGCACCGGGGGCATGCTGCCCGATCGCGGCACCCTTCAATTGGCGGTCGATGGCCTGGCCCCGGGCACCTATCTGCTTCGTATGGACGGCCAACGTGGAACGATGGTGAAACGATTCCAGGTTCGATAGCGCCCTTGATGCGCGGTGTGAATCACTGGCCTGCACGTATCCCGGCCATACTGGGCGCCATCATCGGCTGCGCTCCCGTGGTATCAGGCCAGGGGTGCCATGTCCCGGACCATTATGGCGAATTCATCGTTCTGGAACGCACCCTGCACGAGGGGCAATCATACTTCTCCACGAGCATCACCGACGCGCCGGAGGCGGGCTGCGTGGGTGCATGGGTGAACCGGGACAAGCGGTTCGTGGATTACCTGGTCCAGAATTTTCCCCGGAACGTGGACCGCGTGGAACTGTCGCGGTACAAGGATGAGGCGGAAATGAATGCAGCGTTCATCCGGGGGTTACAGGCCGATACTGCTTTCAATGGGATCATGCAGGGATGGGTGGACAAGGCCACGGACCGGGCGCACGTCGCGGATACGATCTCAATGGCGGCGATGTTGGACGTGGCCGTGAAGTTCTTTTCGATCTACCGGCTTGACGCGGATGGACGATACGTGGGAAAGATCTGCGTGGGCCTGAATGATGTGGCAAAGACCGAGGAGGTGCGCCGGCCATACGTGGAGGCGTTTTGTTTCTCCGCCATCTTCGGGCACCTGGATGATGATGCGGCCAACCTGTACGATGAATTCAGGAACACGGCCAGGCAGCTGTACGAAGTGAGCCTGGGCATCGATCCCGGGGAGCGGTTGCTGCGGGCCCAAGGGGCCATGTATTTCCTGATGCGCGCAAGTGGACCGCTGCGGCAGGTGCTCCTCCAGGAATATGACCGCAAGAAGGACTGGCTTCCTTTCGTGCTCACCGACCCCTGAGAGCCTGATCACTGCGCGGGAAACCCGGCGATCAGGCCTTCCACCTCCCCGGCCGTGCATTCCACCACATGGCCATCGTGCATGTCGATCAGCGACATCACCCGCACCCGTTCCGGATAGGCCATGGCCTCCAGGCGATGGACCACATAGCGGTTGCCCACCCGCTGTACCTCGGTAAACGCCGTGGCCGATTCGATCCGGTACCAATTCAGGCCATTGGCGGAGCGGCGGTACAACGGGAACGGCGTATTGTCCATCGCGGGCTACTTTGCGCAAAGATCGGTGCAGGTGCCCGAACACCTGACGGAACGGTCGGCCCTGACATGGAACCCTTCCTGCTCCAAGTGGCCAAGGCACTCCTCCGCGAGCATCCGCAGGGCTTGCGCGATGTGGCCGTGGTGTTGCCCAGCCAGCGTGCGGGCCTGTACTTGCGCAAGTGGATCGCACAAGAGGCGGGCCGGGCCCTGTGGAGCCCGCAGTTGTACACCACGGGCACCTTCATGCAGGAACTTGCCGGCCTGAGGCCCCTCGCCAACGAGGAACTGCTCTTCGAAGGCTATGAGGCCTACCGCAAGGTGGAAGGAACCAAGGCGCAGGCACTTGGCGACTTCCTGCAATGGGGCGGCACCGCGCTGGCCGACATCAGCGAGGCCGATGCGCACCTGGTGAACCTGGACACGTATTACCGCGACCTCCGGCTCTGGGAGAACATCGAATGGACCTTCAAGGATGAACCGCTGAGCAAAGGCCAGGATCACCTGCTTCGCTATTGGGCCATGGTGGGCCGGCTGCATGCCGCACTGAACGGACAACTCCTGGAACTCGGGGCCGGCACGACCGGGCTGATCGAGCGGATGGCGCTGGAGCGGGGCAAGGACCATCTGGCCCGTTGGCAGGCCGTATGGTTCACCGGCCTCAACGCCTTCACCAAGGCCCAGGAAGGAGTGGTGCGCCTCTTCCACGGCAAGGGCCTGGCACGGATGGCCTGGGATGCCGACCGTTATTACGTTGACGACCCCGTGCAGGAAGCGGGCATGCACCTGCGGAAAGCCATGGCCTATTTCGGAAAGGGCGTGATCGCCATGGAGGATGGACTGGGCCATGGGCGTGCACGGATCGAGGCGGTCCGCGCGCCGAACAACGCCGCCCAGGCCTGGTGCGCCGCCGAGCTGCTGAAACAGGCCACGCCGGAGGAGCGCGCCCGCACCGCCGTGGTCCTTGCGGATGAAAGCCTGCTGCCGCCCTTGCTCGAGGCGCTCCCCAAGGACCTGGGGCCGGTCAATGTCACCATGGGCCTGGCAGCTGCCCAACTGCCCGTGGGTTCCTTCCTGGAGGCGCTGCACCAGCTGCATGCGGGGCTGATGCCCGGCCAAGGATTCTTCCACAAGGACGTCGGGCGATTCCTGGGACATCCGTTCCTGAGGGCCAAGGGGCAGGGCCACGCCATGGACCAGGTGCTGGCAAGGGTCCGCGGCGGGCATCGTGTCTATTGGCCGGCTGCTGTCCTGCGCGAGGCCTTCGCCACAAGCGGGGCCTTCCCCGAGGCGGAAGGCATCTTCGTTGAAGTGGACGATGTGCGCGGCTCAATGCCGGGGATTACCGCCCATGCCCTGGCCTGGGCCATGCGGATGATGGAGGCCGATGCTTTTGCCCGGGAGCAGATCTTCCAGGCTTCGCTCGTGCTGCAACGTGTGCACCAGCTGCTGGGGCGGTACCACCACGAGCTGGATGCCAAGGCATACGCGTCCATGTTCCGCCGCATCCTGTCCGGCGCCCGCCTGGGGTTCCATGGCGAGCCCCTCATGGGGGTGCAGGTGATGGGGATGTTGGAGGCGCGCGCCCTGGATGCCGAAAGGGTGATCGTGCTGGGTGCCAAGGAAGGCGTGTTGCCGGCCGGCAACGACGGGCGCAGCTACATTCCCTTCGAGCTGCGCAAGGCCGTCGAGATGCCGCTGCGCGACGATACCGAAGCGGTGCAGGCCTATAATTTCCTGCGCATGCTGCAACGGTGCGACCAGGCAGCGCTGATCTGGCCCGATGAGGACGAAGGGGGAGGACCGAGCCGCTTCATCATGCAGTTGCAGCACGAGTTGTACAAGCGCCGGGGGCAGCACATGGTGGTGCGCGATGCGGAGGTGGCCATGGTGATACCACCCCCGGTGGCCATTCGCGTGGACAAGGATGCCTCCGTCCTGGAAGCCTTGCGCAAAGAGCTGGAAAGGGGCCTCTCTCCGTCAGCCCTGGGTGATTGGTTGCGCTGCCCGTTGGATTTCCACTTCAAGCGGGTCCTGCGATTGAAGGAATATGAAGCGTTCGATGCCCGCATTGCACCCAATGTCCTGGGTGAAGCCCTGCACAACACGGTCGAGGGCATATATGAACGGTGGCTGGGTAAGCCGTTGGAAGCGGATGGGTTGGAAAAAGCCGTCGGGGAGGTACCGGATCGCTTGCACGCCGAACTCACCAAGGAGATCCCTGCGGACCAGTTGGACCGTGGGCAGCCGATGTTCCAGCTCCACATGGCCTTGCATGCCGCCAGGCGCTTCCTGCGCAATGAGGCCGAAGGCCTGCGGTCCGGCGCGGTGGTTACCGTGCTGGCACAGGAGATGCCGCTGGAGGCACCCTTGGGGCAGGCTGCCCAGGCCATCGGCTCCCCGGTGAAGATCAAAGGACGCCTGGACCGCGTGGACCGTTGCAACGGCATGCTCCGCATCCTCGACCTCAAGACCGGGAAGGTGGCCCCGCGGGACTTGGAGGTGGCCGCCTGGGACCTCGATGCCTTCCGTGGCGAGAAGCGCTACGCGGCGCAGTTGATGATGTATTCCTGGCTTTATCTCACCGGCGATCCAACGGCCGAGGCCTTGGAGGCGGGGATCCTTCCGCTGCGGAACGCGGAAAGCCACAGCCCCATGCTGCTGACGGTGGGCGGACTCACTACCATCACCCGGAAGGACCTGCCCGCCATCGCCAAGGTGCTTGCCCAGGCCGTGCAGGAAATGATGGACCCGGCCATTCCCGTGGAGCACGATCCCGAAAGCAAATACTGCAAATTCTGCCTGGCCTCCGGTGCGGAATAGGCCGGACCTGCGGGACCAGGCCCCTGAAAAACCGAACAGGGGCCCATTTCGGGCCCCTGCGCGGTAAACCTGCAAGGATTAGGAACCGGATTAAGGAAGAACCTTGAATCCAATAGCAAGACGGACGACCGGCAAAAGGGTTGCCTCCTTGGGAAAAAGATTCACGGATTGAAGAGGTATCCCACTCCCCTGACCGATTGGAAGTGCTTGGGCTTGTGTGGGTTGGCTTCAAAATATTTCCGGAAGGAAACGATGAAATTATCGATGGTCCGGGTGGTGGGGAACACATCATAGCCCCATACCTTTTGCAAGATCTCCTCGCGGGAAACCACCTCGCCGGCCCGTTCGGTCAGCAGCCGTAGCAGCAGCATCTCCCGCTGGGTGAGCCGCTTGTTCAGGCCCCGTTGGCCCGTGATCTCGTAGGTGGTGAAATCAACGGTATTGCCCCCGAAATCGATCCGTTCGGCCGGTGCGGTGCCATTGCCTTCGTCCGCACGGGCCACCAATTTCTCCACCCGCAGCAACAGTTCCTGCAGGTCGAACGGCTTGGCCAGGAAGTCGTCGCCGGTGCGAAGCCCGCGCACCCGGTCGGCCGGGTTGGTGCGCGCGGTGAGGAAAAGAACCGGCGTGCGGTCGCCCTCCAGCCGCACGGTCTCACAGATGGTGAAACCGTCCACGTCCGGCAGCATCACGTCCAGCACAATGCCGTCGAACCGCGCCCCGCGGATGCGTTCCAGGGCCTCGCCGCCGCGCACGGCGGTGGTCACGTCGTAGCCCTCCATCTCGAAGTTCATCCGCAAGGTGGAACGCAACGATTCCTCGTCCTCCACCAACAACAGGCGTTTCCGGGCCTTGGGCGCCGTTCCATCAGCGGCCTCCTCGGCAGGGCTGGCTTTCCCGGTCGGGTCCAGTGCTTTCATGGTGCAAAGATCGCCCTTGTGCCGATCCACCCGTGCCAATGCCTTCGCCGCCGGGCGGAGTACTTTCGCACCATGTTCAACGAAGAGCAGATCGCGTGGGCCAATGCGATCCAGAAGGAAAACATGGTGACCCGGTTGGGCATCACCTTCGTGGCCGGTGACCCCGGCACCTTGGCCGCCACCATGCCGGTGGACCACCGTACCAAGCAGCCCATGGGGTTGCTGCACGGAGGTGCCACGGCCGCCTTGGCCGAAACATTGGGAAGCATGGGGTCCGCCATGCTGGTGGACCTCGACAAAAAGGCCGTGGTCGGCATCGAGTTGAACGCCAACCACCTCAGGAGCGCCACGTCGGGCATCGTCACCGCCACGGGCACCTTGCTCCATCAAGGGCGTACCACGCACGTATGGGACATCCGCGTGACCAACGAGGCGGGCGAACTGGTGGCCGTGTGCAGGCTCACCAACATGGTGATCGACAAGCGGACATGAGCGCGCATTCGGGGCTGCACGAAGCCTTGGCCCACTGCGTCCGGCGAGGGTTGACCTTCGCGGCGTTCCGGGTGCCCGGCGAACCGGTGCGCCTGTGGGCCCAGCGGGACCCCCGGGAGACCACCACGGACTGGCCCGGCCTTTCGGCCAAGGAGCGGGTCTTCATCATGGCCCCGTTCGCCATGGATCCGGGCCAGGTTCCGTTCGTGCGCGCCGAAATTGAACTGACCTTCCCGCAAGATGCGCCGCATGCCGGGGTGTTGGACGAATGTGCCGGGGCGGAGGAAACCCGTGCCGATCCCGGGCCGGCCACCGCCAGGCAGGACTTCCTGGATGCCGTGAATGCAGCCCGGCAGGCCTGTGCCCAAGGAGTATTGGCAAAGGTGGTGCTCTCCCGTGCCATGGATGCCGACATTCCCCCGGAGCGTTGGCCCGGGCTGTTCACCTGGGCGCTGGAGGACAATCACCACACCTTGGTGGCCATGGCCCGCACGCCCTCCGGTGGATTGTGGATGGGCGCTTCGCCCGAACGGCTGGTGACGGCGAAAGGCAACCACGTCAGCGTGGATTCCATCGCGGCCACCCGCCCCGCGGAATCCCTCCCGCCCACCATTCGCGAATGGGGCCCCAAGGAGCTGGATGAACAGGGAAAGGTGACCACCTATGTGCGTGACATCTTGGAGAGACTGCACCTGGGCGACGTGAAGACGGTTGGCCCTGCCGTGCTGGCAGCCGGTCCGGTGGCCCACCTGCATACGGTGCTGGAAGCGGGGTTGGGCGATGTTCCCCTGGCGGAGCTGGTGGCCCGGCTGCATCCCACCCCGGCCGTCTGCGGCGTGCCCACCGGCGAGGCGCAGCACTTTATCCGCTCGCATGAGAAGCATGACCGGTCTCTCTATGCCGGCTTTTGGGGGCCATGGAACCCCAGTGGCCGAACGGACCTGTTCGTCAACCTGCGGTGCATGCGCCATGTGGCCGGGCGGACGCAATTGATGGTGGGTGCGGGCATCACCCGGGGCAGCGAGGCCACCATGGAATGGACCGAGACCGAAAGGAAGGCCCGTACTTGGCTGCGCGCCCCCGGAATTACCGCCCATGCGGATTGAACCATGTCCACGACCGACCATTTTGCCGCTGCTGAACTGGCCCGCCTATGTGCCGAAAAGGGCGTGCATCATGCCGTGATCAGCCCGGGGTCGCGCAATGCGCCGCTGGTGATCGCCTTCAGCCAACAGCCCGCCATTACCTGCCTTCAGGTGATCGATGAACGCAGCGCCGCGTTCTTCGCCTTGGGCATGGCCCAACAGCTGCACCGCCCCGTGGCCCTGATCTGCACCAGCGGGACCGCCGTGCTCAACTACGGTCCCGCCGTCGCCGAGGCCTTCTATCAGCGCATTCCCCTGTTGGTGATCAGTGCGGACCGGCCGGAGGAATGGACTGACCAAGGCGAAGGCCAGACGATCCGCCAGCGTGGCGTGTTGGCCCCGCACCTGAAAAAAAGCGTGCAACTGCCCCGCGCCACGGATGAACTGGCCCGTTGGCAGGCGGGCCGCCTGATCAATGCCGCCATCGATGCCACGCTGTTGCCCGCCCCGGGGCCGGTGCAGGTGAACGTGCCTTTTGCCGAGCCGTTGTACGGACATGCGGAGGACACGAACGCGGTGCGCCTGGTGGCCCCCATGCCGACGGCATCAGTCATGCTGCCGGACAAGGGCTGGCGGGCCCGCCAGCTGTCCCAAAGCCTGAAGGTGATGGTGCTCGTGGGGCAAGGCCTTTGGGGCGATGCCTTCAAGGGACAACTGAAGCAATGGGCCAAGCTGCCCCAGTGTGCCGTGCTCACCGAGGCTACGTCCAACCTGGACGACGATGCCTTCATCACCTGCATCGACCGCACCCTGGAGGGGGTCCATGCCGGCAATGAAACGGACCTGAGGCCGGATATCCTGATCACCTTCGGGGGAGCCGTGGTGAGCAAGCGCATCAAGGGCCTATTGCGCAAATGGAAGCCTGACCAGCACTGGCACATCGATGAGGCATGGCGCGGCTACGACACCTACCAAAGCCTCACCCACGACATCGCTGTGGCCCCGCACGTCTTCCTCGCCCAGATGGAAGGGCAGGTGGCGCCGAACGAAAGCCTGTATGGCGAGGCCTGGCGCATGGTGGCGCAGCGGATGCGCGAGGGGCATGAAGCCGTGCTGGGGGAGGCTCCATTTTGCGACCTCGCGGTGTTCGGGACCTTGCTGGAGCGCATGCCTGCAGGCAGCGATGTCCACCTGGCCAATAGTACCGCGGCGCGCTACGTCCAGCTCTTCGATCGGCGACGGGGCCTGCACTTCTTCAGCAACCGCGGCACCAGCGGCATCGACGGTTGCACCAGCACCGCCGTGGGCGCGGCCCACGCCACGGGCAGGCCCACCACGCTCATCACGGGCGACGTGGCCTTCTGCTACGACAGCAACGCCTTCTGGAACAACCACCTCCCACCGGAGCTGCGCGTGGTTGTGATCGACAACGGGGGAGGCAACATCTTCCGCTACATCGAAGGGCCCGACAAAGACCCGGCGCTGCTTCCCTGGTTTGAAGCGCCGCACGGACGCGACATCCCGGCCTTGGTGAAGAGCTACGGCCTGGCCTGTTACCAAGCCCATGACGCCGGTACCTTGGCAAAGGGACTGGATGACCTGTACGGTCCGCATG
This sequence comes from Flavobacteriales bacterium, assembly GCA_024103275.1. GTDB lineage: Bacteria > Bacteroidota > Bacteroidia > Flavobacteriales_F > PHOS-HE28 > PHOS-HE28. The sequence goes on along the minus strand of JAGFIV010000104.1, from coordinate 60,877 downwards.
AAAGGCCGGCCGTGCTCGTGGTAAGGACGGACGCGGAGGTATCGCCCCGCATCCTGAGGGCGTACTTCGCCAAGCTTCATAAGCCCTGAGGACGCATGAACCCGTGGCTTGATGCCTTCCGTCCGCGCACATTGCCCCTGGCCATGAGCGGCATCGTCGTGGGGAGCGGCCTGGCCGCATGGGAAAAGGGGTTCCGATGGCCGGTGTTCCTGTTGGCCTTGCTCACCGCCGTGCTGCTCCAGGTACTCAGCAACCTGGCCAACGACCTGGGCGATCATTTGCACGGCACGGACAACCACCGGCGCGTGGGGCCGGAGCGTGCCGTGCAGAGCGGGGCCATTACGCCCGCCGCGATGAAGCGGGCGATCCGGTCGTGCGGCATGCTGTCCCTGGCCTCGGGCCTCACCTTGATCATATACGCACTGGGCCTTTCCCCGGCCACCTTGGTATTCCTGCTGATGGGCCTGGCCGCCATCGCGGCGGCGGTACGGTACACGTATGGCAGTCATCCATACGGATACGTCGGCCTGGGTGATCTCAGCGTGTTCGTGTTCTTCGGCCTGCTGGGCGTCGGCGGCACCTTCTTCCTGCATGTCCTCCGGTTCGATCCGGTCACCCTGCTGCCCGCGGCGGGCATCGGCCTGTTGGCCACCGGTGTGCTCAACCTCAACAACATGCGCGATGCCGTGAACGATGCGGCCAGCGGGAAGCGCACCGTGGCCGTGCGCCTGGGCCCGGCAAGGGCCAAGGTTTATCATGCCGCGCTCGTGCTCGTGGGCTTTGCGAGCCTCGTGGTGTTCACGGCCGTCTCCTTCCGGTCCTGGTGGCAGTACCTGTTCGTCGTCACCTTCCCGTTCTTCGACCGGCATTTGCGTACGGTGCTGAAGAACAGGGAGCCCCGCGACCTGGACCCGCAGTTGAAGGTCCTGGCGCTTTCAACCTTGGTTGGCGCGTTGCTCTTTTCTTTGGGGTTGGTCTTGGCCACATGATCGAAGCCATTTGGAAGGAGGTCACGCTCACGCCACGCTTCCCGCTGGGCACCAGCAAGGGCGTGCTGCATGCGCGCACCGTTTGGTATTTGATCGCCTGGCACAAGGAACGGCCCGGGATCAGGGGCATCGGCGAAGCCGCCCCCTTCCCGGGGCACAGCTTGGAGTTTCCGGCGGACGTCCGCACCAAGTTGGTGGAACTCTGCGCCAACACCGCCGACTGGGAGGACCGCTTGAAGCGTGATCTCCTTCAGGTGCCCAGCGTGCGCTTCGCCGTGGAGCAATGCCTGTGCGACCTGCGCGCCAGCGGCAGCAAGGTCCTCTTTCCCTCGGATTTTACCTTGGGCCGCCAAGGCATCCCCATCAACGGCCTGGTATGGATGGGCGACAAGGCCACCATGCGGCAGCGCATCCAGGCACAGATCGATGGCGGCAACCGCTGCGTGAAAATGAAGATCGGGGCCATCGGCGTGGATGACGAACTGGAGCTCCTGGCCGAGGTCCGGAAGAACTTCAGCGCGCGGGAACTCACGTTGCGCGTGGATGCCAACGGCGCGTTCAACCACCGCGACGTGATGCCCGTGCTGGAGCGCCTTGCCGCGCTGGACGTGGAAAGCATCGAACAGCCCGTGGGCCAAGGGTTGTACGAGACGATGGCCGAAGTGTGCGCGAACACGCCCCTGCCCATTGCCTTGGATGAAGACCTGGTCGGCCTGCATGTGCGGGGGGCCAAGCAAGACCTATTGGACCACGTGAAGCCCCAGTTCATCGTGATCAAACCGAGCCTTGTTGGTGGATGGGCATCCGCGCAGGAATGGATCGACCTGGCAGGGGAGCGTGGCATCGGCTGGTGGATCACCTCGGCGCTGGAAAGCAGCATCGGCCTCAATGCCGTCGCCCAGTGGACCGCTACGCTACCCATCAACCGCCCCCAGGGGCTTGGCACCGGCAGCGTTTATGCCAACAACGTCCCTTCACCCATTGCGGTGAAGGGTGGCGAACTGCGCTACGTGCCGGAAGTGGCCTGGGACCTCGAACAGTTGCAATTGTCGCCGGTACCGGGGCCGGCCGCGCCCAAGGGATGAAAGGTGCACCGGGATCCAAGCGCACCATCGCGCGGGCTTTTGATTCGCTTACCGTGGACGGCAAGGTCCTGGGCCGGGTCGAAGCCGTCGAGCACTTTAACGTCCATGACAGGCGCGGACGCCGTGATCAAACCTGGAGGCGGGCCATCCACGACCTGATCTTCGACCTCACCCTGATGGGCGGTACGTCCATCAGCGTGACCACCAGCGGGACCACGGGCCCGCCCAAGGCCATGCGCATTCCCCGGCGCGACCTGGTGAACAGCGCACGGCTTACGGCCAGGGCCTTCGGTCTGCAGGAGGGCGACCGCGCGTTGTTGTGCCTGCCCTGTGCATACATCGCGGGCAAAATGATGGTGGTGCGCGCCATGGCCTTGGGCCTGGACCTGCACGTGATCGACCCGGAAGGCCCCGTGCTGGGAAACTTGAAGGTGATGGACCGTTTCCGGTTTGCGGCCATGGTGCCCATGCAGCTGCACCGGGCCATTCAGGATGACCGGGCCCGCGTGGAACACCAGTTCGACACCATCCTCCTGGGCGGCGGACCCGTGAGCAAGGCCTTGGAGGAGGACGTGCAGGGCTTGAAAACGGCGGTGTACCAAGGCTATGGCAGCACTGAAACGGTGACCCACGTGGCCCTGCGCCAACTGAACGGGGCCCGGCCCCAAGCCGGCTACCAGGCCATCGGGGATACGGCATTCAGCCAGGATGAACGCGGGTGCCTGGTCGTGCATACGCCGCACCTGGCACGTAAACAGCATGTGACAAACGACCTGGTGGAGCTCATCGACGACCATCAGTTCCTATGGCTGGGCCGCATCGACAACGTGATCTTGAGCGGCGGCAAGAAGTTCTACCCGGAACAAATGGAAAAAACCACGGCCGGCCTGATCCCTTACCCGCACTACTTCGCCCCGATACCCGACGACCGCCTGGGGCAGGCGGTGGCCATGGTGCTGGAGACCGGACGGATGCCCGGGGAAGTGATCGATGAGGTGGTCCCCGTGCTGATGAAGGTGCTCCCGAAGCATCAATGGCCGCGCCGCATCATGGCGCTGCACGCCTTTGACCGGACACCCTCAGGGAAGATCATCCGCCTGAAGCTCTATTGAGGGCCGCCCGGGGATCATCCTTGTGCCGCCTTGGCCATGCCCAGGGTAAGCACCATGCCCTTGGCCTCGATCCCGCGGAGCAGCGTGCAGATGCAAAGGATCAGGGCGAGCATCTCCCCCAATTCCTCCAACGTGTACATCAGGATGTAGAGCGGTTGCATGTACATCCAGCATCCGGAAGCCTTGTACACCTCACAGGGAAGCCAGGGATAGTACGACGGGTCCCGCCAGGGAAACGATGTGGCCACTTTGGCCTCGGCCATTTCCAAGCCTGCGGCACTCAACACATAGATCGCACCACTGATCACCAGTCCGTTGCGCATTTGGGGCGAAAGCCCGAAAAACCACCGCCAGAGGATCACCAGCAATGCGACGATCGCCAAGAGATAGGGAACGACCCAGGCATAGTACAGCCATCCCCGGGCTGCACCCTCCAAATGGGTCCCTGCCATCAGGCCCTGGGTGAACAGGATGAGCTTTTCATGGACCTGGGAACCCTCGTCCACGCCAAGAAAGCAGAAAGTCGCTGCCATCAACAGCCATCCCCAGCGATGCCGGCCCCCCTCCATCCTGCCGTACAGGAAGAACAACGCGGCTCCGATGAAGAACAGCAGTGAGTTGAAGTAAGTGGGCAGGTTGGCTTCCAGGTCGAGGTCCGCCAATTCAGTCAGGGCGGCTACCGACTTGTGGAGCACCAGATGCGAAAAGACCACGATGAGGTGAAGCACCAGCAACACCCCAAGGATGATGAGCAGGGTCCGTGTTGTTCTCCGGGAATGAAATATAATTCCCTCCATTGCGGTCGGTTTTGTATCTGCGGCACGGACCTGGAAACCTGCTGCCGAGCCCCTGCAACGGAGGACCCGGATGCAGGGTTAGACCTTGCCCAAGATCTTGAACATGCCCGTGCCGCAGGTGGGGCACTTGCCCTTCATCGCCTTGCGGCCATTGGCCATGGTCACTTGTGCGGCATCCTGCATGGTGCGCTTCGCCTTGCATTTCACGCAATAGGCTTCAACTGCTGCTGCCATCTTTTCTTGTCGTTTTTCACCCGGGCGCAACGGCCCGAAGGGGTTGGTTAATGATGTTCAATGATAAGGACGGGGCCGTCCATCCCGCATGGGATGGGTCCCTGTTGTTTTCAACAAGTCCGGCGGAATACCCGCCCCACAAGGCCTCAGCTTCCGTATCCGGCCCGTTGCCTTACCCGGTCCAATGTCCGGCCAGCCACGGTGCGGGCTTTGGCGGCCCCGATCGCCAGTTGCCGGTCCAGCTCCCCCTGGTCCGCCATCAACGCCTGGAAGGCGGCCCGTTCCTTGGCGAACTGATCGAGCAGGATGCCCAAGAGCTCCTTTTTCGCGTGGCCGTAGCCGAAGCCTCCGGCCTTGTATTTCGCTTCCAGGGCAGCCACAGCATCGGGGGGGGCCACCAATTTGTACAACTGGAATACATTATCCGTGGCCGGGTCCTTGGGTTCCTCCAAGGTCTTGCTGTCCGTCACGATCCCCATCACCTGTTTCTTCAGTTCCTTTTCGGGCAGGAAGATGTTGATCGTGTTGTTGTAGCTCTTGCTCATCTTCCGGCCGTCCGTGCCGGGAATGGTCATCAATTGCTCATCGATCCTGGCCACCGGCAGCACAAGGGTGTCCTCCCCGTAGGCCCGGTTGAAGGCCCCGGCGATGTCGCGGGTGATCTCCAGGTGTTGTTTCTGGTCCTTGCCCACGGGCACCACATCGGCATCATACAGCAGGATGTCCGCGGCCATCAGCACCGGGTAGTAGAACAGGCCCGCGTTCACCTGGCTCACGTTCTCACTTTTGTCCTTGAAGGAATGTGCATTGGCCAGCATGGGGTACGGTGTCACGCAGCCCAGGTACCATGCCAGCTCGGTCACCTCGGGCACGTCGCTCTGCCGGTAGAAGGTCACCTGTTCCACGTCCAGCCCGCAGGCCAGCCAGGCGGCGGCCACCGCGTAGGTGTTTTCGCGCAGCGCGAGCGGGTCGCGGATGGCCGTGAACGAGTGCAGGTCGGCGATGAACAGGAACGCATCATTGCCCGCCGACCCGCCCATGCGGATGGCGGGCAGGATGGCGCCCAGCAAGTTGCCCAAATGGGGGGTTCCCGTGCTCTGGATCCCGGTAAGTATGCGCATCGGTGGTCGTTGCCGGGTGCTCCCGGCGAAGCGGGCACGAAGATAGACGGTAGCTTCGCCCCTCTTTTCCGCAAGCCTGTGAATGCACAAGGGCATAACCCCGGCAGTCCGGCCGTCGCCACCGGTGAATCCATGCGGCGGCCGCTGTGGAAATGGGTCTTCGTGTTGCCACGCCTGCTGTTCAAGCTGTGGTTCGGCGTTCTTTTCGGCGTTTCGCTCGTGGTGCTGTACATCCCTTTCCGCATCCTGTTGCACAAGCCTGACAGGTACCCCGCCGCCTTTCGTTTGATGAAGGCCTGGGGCCGCTTTCTGGCCTGCTGCGGGCTGGTACCCTGGAAACTTGTTTCAAAGGCTCCGCTGCCGACCCCCCCCTACGTCATCTGCGCCAACCACTCCAGCTACATCGACATCATCCATGCCTTCTGCTTCATGCCGCACTACTTCCTCTTCATGGGCAAGCAGGAGCTGTTGCAGTGGCCGCTTTTCAACATATTCTTCAAGGACATGCACATCGCCGTGAACCGGAACAACGGCATGGAGGCGGCACGGGCATTGGCCAAGGCGGGTGAAGCCATCGACCGGGGCGTGTGCGTGAGCATCTTCCCCGAAGGCACCATCTCGCCCAATGCCCCGGCCTTGCTGCCGTTCAAGGACGGGGCATTCCGCCTGGCGGTGCGGAAGCAAGTGCCCGTGGTGCCCGTCACCTTCCTGGACAACTGGAACCTGTTCGGCGACCCGGAGAAGCCATTGAGCGCCGGCAGGCCGGGCGTCGCCCGCGTGGTGGTCCATCAACCCCAAATGCCCTCAGGACGGGGCCACGAACACGTGGATGACCTCAGGAGGCGCGTATTTGAGGCAATTGAAGCACCTTTGCGCCAGGCATATCCCGCACGATGAAGATCGACGAAGGCACCTTGGACCGCATCGCCGAATTGGCGCGGCTGGACATCACGGACCCGCAGCTGCGCCGGGATCGTATGGCCGACATGCAGCGCATCATCGATTTCGTCGAGGTTCTGGCCCAGGTGGATACCCGCGGGGTGGAACCGTTGATCTTCATGACCGAGGAGCAGGATGTGTTGCGCCCCGACGAACCGCGCCTGGAGATCTCCAAGGAACAGGTGCTGGCCAATGCACCGGTGAAGGACAGCGACTACTTCGAGGTGCCCCGCGTGGTGGGATAGGCCGTCGGGGAAAATACTTTGCCGGGCAGCCGTCAAGCTGGGTAAATTCGCCGGGCAACGGCCAACGGGCCCCTATTATCATCTTCACCATGTACGGTAAGTTCAAGGATCATCTCCTCAAGGAGCTTGCCTCCATCGAGGAGGCGGGATTGTTCAAACGCGAGCGTGTGATCACCAGCGAGCAAGGCGCGGAGATCACCGTGAACGGAACCCGGGTGCTGAATTTCTGCGCCAACAACTACCTCGGCCTCTCCTCACACCCGGATGTGATCGAGGCCGCCCACGCCACGTTGGACGCACGCGGCTACGGCATGAGCAGCGTGCGCTTCATCTGCGGCACCCAGGACATCCACAAGCAACTGGAGCAGAAGTTGGCGAAGTTCCACGGCACCGAGGACACCATCCTCTACGCGGCCTGCTTCGATGCCAACGGCGGCGTGTTTGAGCCGCTGCTCGGGCAGGAGGATGCCATCATCAGTGATGCGCTCAACCACGCGAGCATCATCGACGGCGTACGCCTGTGCAAGGCCATGCGCTACCGATACAGGAACAACGACATGGCCGACCTGGAGCTGCAACTGAAAACGGCCCGGAAGGACGGTGCCTCCACCATCGTCATCGTGACCGATGGCGTTTTCAGCATGGACGGCATCATCGCCGACCTGAAGGGCATCTGCGACCTGGCCGACAAGTACGAGGCCCTGGTGATGGTGGACGAAAGCCACGCTACCGGGTTCATCGGCAGGACCGGCCGCGGCAGCGTGGAGCATTGCGGGGTGACGGACCGCGTGGACATCATCACCAGCACCTTGGGCAAGGCGCTGGGCGGGGCCATGGGCGGCTATACCACCGGGCGCAAGGAGATCATCGAGATGCTCCGCCAGCGCTCACGCCCCTATCTCTTCAGCAACTCGCTGGCACCGGCCATCGTGGGCGCGTCCATCAAGGTGGTGGACCTGCTCAGCGGGTCCACCGAGCTGCACGACCGCCTGGAGCGCAACGTCAACAGGTTCCGCGAAGGCATCGAGGCCCTGGGCTTCAAGACACGCGGTGCCGGGGCGGCCATCATCCCCGTGATGCTCGGTGATGCCAAGCTCAGCCAGGTAATGGCCGACAAGCTGCTGGAGGAAGGCATCTATGTGATCGGCTTCTTCTACCCCGTTGTCCCCAAGGACGAGGCGCGCATCCGCGTGCAGTTGAGCGCTGCCCATACCGATGCCCACATCGACAAGGCACTTGCCGCCTTCGGCAAGGTGGGCCATGAGCTGGGCGTGATCTGAGCAGACCGCCGCCGGCCTGCTCAATCCATGGGCAGGGGCTCGGCCAGCACGCTTTGGCGCTCGGTATCGTAGCGGATGATGTCGATCACCCCGGTCTCGTCGTTCCGCGTGAGGATGGCCTTCAGGAACAGCGTGCCCTCGGCATAGAGGTATTCGCTATGGCTGGCCAGGACGCCATCGCGGAACAGGTCACGCGTCAACGGGTTTCCGGCCTTGTCATAAGTCCAGGTCCATGTGCTCCAATGCTGGATCCCCAGGTCGGGCTGGTCGCTGCGCCCGGCCAAGCGCCCATTTTCATCGTAGGTGAACGTGATCCGCCCGCGTTTCCGGGTGATCAGGTTGCGCCGGTCCACCTGCCGCAGATAGCCCAACCCGTCCGAGGTGAACAGCTCTTCCTGGTAGGGCCGGCCACGGTCGTTCAGCCAGGTTTTCATCCACACGGTATCGTTGAGTTTCTGGTACCGGTAGCTTTCGTCGCTGATGGTGGTGGAGGCTCCTTCCACGAAATGGTAGCGGTCGGTCCCCAGGTTTTCCAAACGGACATTCCGGGTCCGTTCCACCCGCCCTTCCCGGTCGTATTCCTGCCGCAAGGCGAAAAAGCCGTGGATGTCGTTGTGCAGCGCCTGGATCAGCCGGCCCTCCGGCGAGTAGGTGTACATCACGGATGCCGTGTCCATGCCCGAGCCCGGCTTCCCGAAGGAATTGTTCGAGTAGCCCAACCGCCCGGTCTCATTGAAGCGGTACAGGAAATGCCGGTCCAACGGCAGCATCGGCTCGTTGTTCCTTTTCACCCAGGCTTGCCCGGCCACGCTTTTCAATCCGTTCCGGGCCACGAACTCGGGGTTGAACCGCAGCTCGGTCGGGTTATCCGTGCCCGGTTGTATGAGCAGCATTTGGCCATGGACCGTTCCGCCCGCGACGCAAAGGGAAAGCAGCAGCCGGCGGTGCACCGGGAATCGGGAAAGGAGATCGGTCAGCATGGGCAACTCGGGGCAAGGAGCTTGTCTTCGGGGTGCAAAGGTGGGGTCATTGGATCTGCATGAGCGCTTCGTCAACGGTGGCCACGGGCAAGCGGCAAACCTTGTTCTCGCAAACGAAAATGGTCGTGGCCCCGTCATTGAATTTGTCTTCAAGCAAGGGAAGCTTGCTGTGCCCGGCACTGCCGGTGAACACCCGGCCCGGGATGTAGTACCGGTTGAATTCGCGGCGGCGCAGCAACGCATCCGGCCCCGTGATGGCGATCTCATACCAAGGATAAACGTGGTCCATCAGCAGCATGCCCCAGTTGGTATAGCCTTCCGGGTATTCGGCCATGTTGCCTGCCACGTTGTTCAGTTGTTGCCTGCTCCGGGCCAGCATCCCGCGGTCATCGAAGAGGTGGCCCAAGGTGAAGAGCGCCTTGGCCATGCTGGAGTTGGAGGCGGGGATCACGTTGTCCGTCACCTCCATCTGCCGGGCTATCAGCGGGGGATCCAGCTTGCTGGCCAGAAAGAACATGCCGCTGGCCTCGTCGAAAAAATGGGCCTGTGCATATCCGGCCAAGGCCTGGGCTTCCTGCAGCCAGGTTTCGTCGAAGGTGGCTTGGTACAGGGCTATCAGCGCCTCGGCCGTGAAGCTGTAGTCATCGAGAAAGCCGTTCACCGAGGCGTTATTCCCCATGAACACGTGCCACAGCCCGCCGTCCGGGCGCCGGCATCGGCCCAACAGGGCCTGCATGGTGCCGGTGGCCTGCGCCAGGTCATCGGGGTTGCCGAAGGCATCGTAGGCATCGCAAAGGGCGGTTACCATCATGGCATTCCATGAGGTGATCACCTTGTTGTCCAGGCCGGGCCTGACACGCTTGCTGCGGGCGGCGAGCAGGAGGGCATCCACCCGGGCCCGTTTCGCGGCCAGCTCGGTTGGCGAAAGCCCAAGCCTCTCGGCACAACCCGCGTCGTCCATCGTGCGCAACAGGATGTTGCGCCCCTCTTCCCAGTATCCGTCGCCACCCACGTTGTAATAGGTCTTGGCAAAAGTGGCATCGGCCCCCAACACGCTGTCCAGCTCGCTTTCGGTCCACAGGTAGAACAGGCCTTCCTCTCCCTCGGAATCGGCGTCCAGCGCGCTGTACCACAACCCGTCGGGAGAGCGCATTTCACGGCGGGCCCAGGCCAAGGTCCGTTCCACCACGTCGCGGTAGGCGGGCTCTTGGAACACCTGGAAGGCGTGGCTGTATAAGGAGATGAGCTGCGCGTTGTCGTACAGCATTTTCTCGAAGTGCGGCACCTTCCAACTGATGTCCGTGCTGTACCGCGCGAAGCCTCCACCGATCTGGTCGAAGATGCCGCCTTGGGCCATCTTGTCCAGGGTGAGGCGTACCTGCCTGGCGATGGCCCTGCGCCCGGAGAGGGAGGCGTAGCGCAGCAGGAATTCATAGGTGTTGGGCATGGGGAACTTCGGTGCCCGGTCGGGGCCGCCCCAGGCGGTATCGAAATGTTCTTCCAGGCGGTCCGCCAGATCGGCCACCTGTTTCTTCGTGAAGGCAGGCGGGTCGGTATTTGGTTCAACCAGGTCGCTGCCGGCCACTCCCTCCTGCAGTTTCGCGGCATAGTCGAGCATTCGCGCGGGGTCCGTCCGCCAGGTGCGCTGCAATTGTTCCAACACCCGGGTCCATTGGTCCTTGGGGAAGTAGGTGCCGCCGTACACGGGACGCCCGTCGGGCAGGGTGAAGCAGTTGAGCGGCCATCCGCCCCGTCGGGTCATCAGTTGCACGGCGGTCATGTACACCTGGTCCACGTCGGGCCGTACCTCGCGATCCACCTTGATGCAGATAAAGTGTTCATTCATCAACCGGGCCACCTCCTCGTCCTCGAAGCTTTCGCGTTCCATCACGTGGCACCAATGGCAGGTGCTGTATCCGATGCTCACCAGCACCAGCTTGTTGTCCTTCTTGGCGGCGGCAAAGGCCTCGTCGCCCCAAGGGTACCAGTCCACCGGGTTGTGCGCGTGCTGCAACAGGTAGGGGCTGGTTTCGGCGGCCAGGCGGTTGGTGTGGACGGGCATGGTATCTTTCACGGTTGCCGGGCCGGGTCTGCAGCTGGCGTGCAGGAGCGAGGAAAGCAGCAGGATGCGCGATGCCTGGCAACCGGTGCGCATGAATGGCTAAAGGTAGGGATGCTGGATGGGGGCTGCGCCCGCAGCGGGCGCGCGCTCGTCAACAACGGCCCGTTGATCCACAGGCCGAGGGCCCGCAATGGCCCGTCTGGCTCATGCTGTTCGGGTTGTTCAGCGCGGTATTCCTCGTGGTTGCCGTGGGCTTGCGCACGTTGATCACCTTCAGCGGCCTGCTGCGTTGGTTCCTGCTGTTTGCGGTTGCCGGCAATTTTGTGCCGGTGCGTTGGTATGGCAAGGCCCTGGTGATGGACCGCGCTGATTGGTTCTGGTTCAACCTGGTTGCCGTGGGGCCCATCCTGTTGGGCGCGGCCCTGTCGATCAATTTCCTCTGCCACGGGCCCGAAAGGAAGCTGCTCATCCAGGAAGACCCGGAGTTCGACCTTCATCTGTATTGGCGGACGCACGGTGGATTGCCCCCGCATCTGCCTTGGCCGACGGACGCTGCTCCGGGTCCGGGCGGGGTGGTCTATGGCCTGGCACCGGGTTCACTGGGCTTTTGGGTGATCACTTCGCGCGTGGTCGTCCCCGGTCCGGGTGCCGGTGCGGCTCACTGGAGTTCAAGCCGGTGCTCCACCTCGAACGGAAACCTTTTACGCAGGGCCCGGGCCTTGCCCACCACCGTCCCTTGCGCCTTCAACAACATGTTGCCGCGCAAGGCGGAACCCAGCAGCATCGGCAATACGGATGCATTCCCCTGGAAGGTGGCCCGCAGCGGCAACCGGTAGGTGCGGGTGCTCCGCGCCGACAGGACCAGCACGCTGTCCATGGTGGCCTTGCCCACGGCCATGCCGTTCACGAACAGGTCCACGTCGGGGTCCATCACCTGGATCTTGTAGTTGTTCGGGTTGGCGATCTCCACGTCCACCAAGGCGTTCAGGCCCTTGGCGTCAAGGCGGGTGATCCGGGCATCCCGCACACCGAGCACATCCACCTCGGTGTAGGACATGCAGCCTGTGAATGGCAAGGCCAGCACCAACGCCAAGGCCAAGTAGGCATTCCGGGGGTTCGTGGCAAGCATCCTGATGCCGCTTTCAACGTCCGTGCCATGGTCGGGGGTTCAGCCCGCACGGCCTTGCAGGTGCCCGCTCAGCCGTGCAGCTCCGCAAAGTGCTTGAAGAAGCGCGGGATGGTGGTGATCCCCTTCATGTAGTTGAAAATGCCGTAGCGCTCGTTGGGACTATGGATGTTGTCGCTGTCCAACCCGAAGCCGAAAAGGATCGTCTTCAGCCCCAACACCTCCTCAAAAAGTGCCACGATGGGGATGCTGCCGCCGCCCCGTGTGGGGATGGGTTTTTTGCCGAAGGTCTCTTCCATGGCCAGGCTCGCCGCCCGGTATGCGGGGCTGTCCGTGGGTGTCACCGCCGCCTCGCCACCGTGCAGGGGCTTTACCTCCACCCTGACGCAGGGCGGGGCGATCCTTTCGAAATGTTCCTTGAAGAGTCGGATGATGGCCTCGTTCTTCTGGTCCGGCACCAGGCGCATGCTGATCTTCGCGTGGGCCTTGGACGGAAGCACGGTCTTGGCCCCTTCGCCCGTGTATCCGCCCCAGATGCCGTTCACGTCCAGTGTGGGCCGAATGGAGCTGCGTTCGGGCGTGGTGTAGCCTTTTTCACCCTGTACGGCCCCGATGCCCAGGTCCGCCATGTAGGCCTTTTCATCGAAGGGGGCCTTGGCCAATTCGGCCCGCTCCGCCGCAGATAGCTCTTGGACGGCATCGTAAAAGCCGGGGATGGTGATCCGCCGGTCCTGGTCGTGCAGGCTGCTGATCAGGTCGCACAGCACGTTGATGGGGTTGGCCACGGCCCCCCCGTACACCCCGCTGTGCAGGTCACGGTCGGGGCCGGTCACCTCCACCTCCAGATAGCTTAGGCCCCGCAACCCCGTATTGATGCTCGGGACATCGTTGGCCAGCATCGAAGTATCGCTGATCAGGATCACGTCCGCCGCGAGGCGCGCCTTGTTTGCCTTCACGAAGTTCCCGAGGTTGACGGACCCCACCTCCTCTTCGCCCTCGATCATCATTTTCACGTTGCAAGCCAGGCTGCCGGTGCGCACCATCGCCTCCACGGCCTTCACGTGCATATAGAACTGCCCCTTGTCGTCGGCGCTGCCCCGCGCATAGATCATCCCGTCCTTCACCACCGGCTCAAACGGCGGGCTGTCCCACAGGTCCAACGGGTCGGGCGGTTGCACATCGTAGTGGCCATACACCAGCACCGTGGGCCAGGACGGATCGGTGATCTTCTCGCCGTACACCACCGGGTTGCCGGGGGTGGTGCACACCTCCACCTTCTCCAGGCCGGCCTCTTCCATCCGCTGTTTCACCGCTTCCGCACACCGCGCCACGTCCTCCTTGTATTTGGGGTCCGCGCTCACGCTGGGGATGCGTAGCAGGCCCAGAAGTTCCTCCAGGAAGCGGTCCTTGTTTGCTTCGATGTACTCGTCCACGGATTTCATCCATACGTCGGGTTAGCGGTGCCGGTCAAAGATAGGATCGCGGAAGGCAGCCACCGGGAAAGTGCACCCAAGGCAGGCAACCATCGGCACGCAATTGCGGTCTATGTACCGGTCCCAAGACTTACCTTACCCACCCATTCAGCATTGCTTATGCGACATCGTGCGTCATTCTGGCTTCCCTTCCTGCTGTTGGGCGGCCCTTTGTCGGCACAAATAAGCGTATCGAACACGATGACACCGGCCCAGTTGGTGGACAACGTGCTATTGGGCGGGGGGGTTACGGCCACCAACATCACCTATACGGGGGCTGCGGTGGGCCGCGGCCATTTTACCAGCATGGGCCCCACCAACCTGAACTTGGGTGCTGGGGTGGTGCTTTGCACCGGCGATGTGACCTCCATTCCGGGGCTGGGCAGTGACGTTGTAGCGGACAATGGGGGGCAAGGCGGTTCGGATGTCGACCTGGTCCAATTGTCGGGGCAGAACATCAACTCGGCGGCCATCTTGGAATTTGATTTCATTCCCACGGGCGATTCGCTGCATTTCCGTTTTGTTTTTGCCTCGGAGGAATACCCCACGTATGTCTGCAGTGCCTTCAACGATGCGTTCGGCTTTTTCCTCAGCGGGCCGGGGCTGAACGGCCCGTTCACCAACAATGCGATCAACATTGCGCTGGTGCCCGGCACCACGGTGCCCATCACCATCAACACCATCAACGCCGGCGTCCCGGGGCCGGGATACAGTGCCAGCACCTGTGCAGCCGCCGACCCCAACTGGCAGAACAACAACATCTACTATGTGAACAACAATGCGGGCACCAGCGTCCGCTTCAATGGGTTCACCACCGTGCTCACCGCCTTGGCTGCCGTGGAGTGCGGCCAGACGTACCACATCAAGCTCGCCATTGGCAATGGCACGGATGCCGCCTTGCAGTCAGGCGTGTTCCTGGAAGCGGGCAGCTTTGCGAGTACCGGGCAGGTGATCCCATCCTTGGTGCTTGATGGGGTCCAGTTGGGCGCGAACGACAGCACCCTGTTTGAGGGTTGCGGCACCATCCCGTTCCATTTCATCCGCACCGGTGACACCTCGTTGGTGGATACGGCCCATTTGACCATTGGGGGGACCGCCACTCCCGGCGTGGACTATTACCCGCCGTTCCCGTCGCAGATCGTCTTCCAGCCCGGTGATACGATGTACACCTTGTACCTGGAGGTGCCCTATGATGCGGACGGGCCGGAAACGATCACCCTGCACATCGAGCAGAACATCCAGTGCAGCGGCACGAACGTGGAGAATGACTACCTATTCCATATTGATCAATACCCGCTGTTGGATGTCACCACCACCGATGTGGACGGCCTATGCGGGCAGACCTATGCCATCGGGCCGCAAGTGGCCGGCGGGACCGGGCTATACCGATATTTATGGACCACCGGGGATACCACGGCCACGATCACCGTGGGACCGGATACCACCACCACCTATTATGTCACGGTCATGGACACGTGCTCGATCCCGGCGGTGCTGGACAGCATCACGGTGAACATCCCCGTCTATCCCCCCATGACCGTGTCCGCCGGTTCGGACATCCTGATCCCCTGCCTGGGCAATGAAAACATCCAGGCCACGGTTGCCGGCGGTGAGGGAACATACAGCTATCAATGGATGCTTGGCGGCGCAACCGTCGGCACCGACCCCATCCTGAACGTACCGGCCCCCGATCCGGCGGTGTGGTACGTGGTTACCGTGCAGGATGCATGCGACCACGCCGCCACCGACTCGGTGCAGGTGGGCACGCAGCCCTTACCGGGTATCGAGATCCTTTCATGGGATACGACGGTGTTCTGTACCGGTGATTCGGTGGTGCTGTTCCCGTTGGGCATTACCGGGGGGAATGGCGTGTATACCTACAGTTGGACGGATGCCACCGGGGTAACCTTGAGCTTTGCGGACACCCTGCTGATAGGCGTCCCGGGGGATGCCGGCTATACGTTGCACGTGCAGGACCAGTGCGGTTACCAGGCAGACAGCCTATTCATGACGCGTTATCCGCGGTACGCACCTTTTCGCATGGACCTGACACCGGACAGTACCATTTGCGCCGGTGATACCATAGCCTTGTGGGCCCAGGTTCGCGGAGGCTCCGGGGTGTATACCATCGATTGGGAGGGCCAGGAGTGGAGCGATCCCAAGTTGTACTACGGTGGGGACCATGATCAGGTGTTCGTGGTGGATGTCATGGACCAATGCGGGGAATTCATCTCGGCGCGGACGGTGGTCACCGTGCAGCACCCGGAGGCGCAAATCCTCATCTATCCCAAAGGGGTGGATGATTGGCTGTTCCAGGCTGCCACGTATCCGTATAGCGTGCCGGTGATCCTTTGGGACATGGGCGACGGCACACGGGCCAAGTCGGAGTCCGTCCTGCACAGTTATTTGGACCTGGAAGACCATTGGGTAACCTTGCACACGGTGAGCCGGGAAGGTTGCAAGGCCATGGACAGCCTGCTGGTAAAGCCGCCTGCCACGTTGTTCTTCCCCAATGCCTTCACCCCCGATGGCGACCACGTGAATGATACCTTCGGGCCGGTCCATTCGTCGGTGTATGAGTTCCACATGGTCATTTTCGACCGTTGGGGCCATGTGGTCTTTGAAACGGACGACATCAACAAACCCTGGGACGGGAAGGTGAACGGCGGGGCCGATGCCGTTACAGGCGTTTACGTTTACAAGTATCGCGCAAAAGGACACTACTTTGAAGCCGAGGAAAAGTACGGGCACGTTACTTTGGTGCGCGGCACGAACGGCAGATAACCCCATCCATCCACACTCCAGACCCCTCATGCCCCGGAAACTTCTATCCATCCTTGTCGGATGTGCCGCCATCCAGGCCTCGGCACAATTGAACGTGAACACGGCCTTGACGCCAGAGGAACTCGTCCAGGACATCCTGGTCGGGTCAGGGGTTTCCGTGTCGAACGTAACCTTCAACGGGGCCGGAGCCACCACCCCCCAGGATGGATCGGGTTCCTTCACCAATGGCAACAGCACCAACCTCGGCCTGGATGCCGGGCTGATCCTTTCCTCGGGCCTGGCCACTTCCGTGGTGGGACCGGCCACCAATTTCGGAAGCGACCAGTTGTATACCGGCTCGGACCCGGACCTGCTGGCCATCACCACGCCGGGCAACACCATCTTGGACAAGGCCGTCCTGGAGTTTGATTTCGTACCCACGGGTGATTCCCTGAAGTTCAGTTATGTCTTCGGGTCGGAGGAGTATCCCAGTTTCAACTGCAGCGCCAATTTCAATGATGTCTTCGGCTTCTTCCTCAGCGGCCCGGGCATCAACGGGCCGTACACCAACAATGCCATCAACATCGCCTTGGTACCGGGGACCAACCTGCCCGTGAGCATTGCCAACATCCATGGGTCGGACGGCCTTTCTTGCCCGGCGGCCAATGAGCAGTATTATGTGTACAACACGGGCGGCACCACCATCGCGCTCAACGGATTTACCACGGTGCTGCGGGCGGAAGCGGCGGTTACATGCGGGGAAACGTACCACATCAAATTGGCCATCGGGGATGCAGGTGACATGGCCTACAATTCCGCCGTTTTCCTGCAGGCCGGCAGCTTCCGGTCCAATGCGGTGCCACAGGTGAACGCGGCCACCTTTCATGGCTCGGGTGCCACCGCCGAAGGCTGCGAGGGCGACTACTTTGCCTTCTTCCGTCCAGCAGGGGCGGACAGCACCGTGGTCGTCAATTTCTTCCTCACCGGAACCGCCACCCCGGGGGTGGATTTTCAGATCCCCCCCAGCCCCGCGATCATCCCGGCCGGGCAGGATTCAGTGGTCATCCCCATCACGGCCGTCGAGGACGGGATCGTTGAAGGCCCGGAGTCCATCATCATGAACGTATTCGAGATCAATGCCTGCGGGGATACCATCATCAACTCATCCATCATGGCCATCATCGATTATCCGGAGATCGTGATCCACACCGAGCCGCATCTGCTCCTGAACTGCGACCAGGACTCCATCCCGCTATACGCCTATACTTCCGGAGGGCTGGGCCAAGTGGTGCTGACGTGGGGCGACTCCTTGCACGCGAATGAGGTCTATGTGCCGGGCATGGAGAACGGCACCTACACAGTGTCTGCGACCGATGAATGCCCGCGATCCGTGGCGATGGAGGTGGTGGTCGATGCCGGTTGCCAGGTGATCATCCCCAATGTGATCACCCCCAACGGCGACGGGATGAACGACCGGTTCCATATCGATGGTATCGCGGGGCGCGAAAATTTCGTGCAGATCTGGAACCGGTGGGGCCAAGAGGTCTTCAGTGCCTCGAACTACCAGAACAACTTCTTTGCCAAGGACCTGTCCGACGGCACCTACTTTTATTTTGTGCGGGTGTTGGACAAGGAATACACCGGGAACCTCCACGTGCTGGGCAACGCGCGCAAATAGGCGGGTCAGTCCGCGGGGGTGACCAGCGATCGCCCCGTCATCTCAGCGGGTTGGGCAATACCCATCAGATCCAGCAGGGTGGGGGCCACATCGGC
Organism: Flavobacteriales bacterium; assembly: GCA_024103275.1. Taxonomy (GTDB): domain Bacteria; phylum Bacteroidota; class Bacteroidia; order Flavobacteriales_F; family PHOS-HE28; genus PHOS-HE28. The sequence continues at coordinate 42,899 of JAGFIV010000104.1, read as the reverse complement.
AAGGATCCCGTTGCCCACGGAAACCGGTTTGTCGCACAGCACGAAGATCGGCACCGGGTTGGTGGTGTGTGCCGTATTGGGCGACCCGTCCGGGTTTACGGCCTTGTCCGCATTGCCATGGTCGGCTATGATCACGAACGACCAGCCCTTGGACCGGCCGGCCTCCACCACTTGCCGCGCGCAGGCATCGGTGGTCTCCACCGCTTTCACGATCGCCGGGAACACGCCGGTGTGCCCCACCATGTCCGGATTGGCGATGTTGAGGACCATGAACCCGCAGTCCCCTTCAAGGATCTCCTTCACCGCGGCGGCGGTCACCTCCGGCGCACTCATCTCCGGTTGCAGGTCATAGGTGGCCACTTTGGGTGACGGCACCAGGATGCGTTTCTCCCCCGGGAAAGGTTCCTCCCGGCCGCCGCTGAAGAAAAAGGTGACATGGGGGTACTTTTCCGTTTCCGCCATGCGCACCTGGGCCACCCCTGCGGATGACACCACTTCGCCCATCGTCCGTGACAAGTCCTGTTTCTCGAACAGCACCGCCAAACCCGTGAAGCGGTGGTCGTAGCGGGTCATCGTGGCGTAATGCACGGCCAAGGGAGCCATCCCTTGTTCGGGGATGGGCCGCTGGGTCAGCGCCTCGGTGATCTCCCGGCAGCGGTCGGTGCGGAAGTTGAAGCAGATCACCACATCGTCCGGCCGGATGCAGGCCAATGGCTGGCCGTCGGCACCTTGGATCGCGCAGGGAAGGATGAACTCGTCGGTGACCCCCTTGGCGTAGCTGGCCTCAATGGCCGCCTTCGCGCCCGATGCACGTTCCCCCACGCCATGGACCAGCACGTCGTAGGCCTTCTTGATGCGTTCCCAGCGCTTGTCCCGGTCCATGGCATAATAGCGGCCGCTGACCGAGGCGATGCGGACGGTCGTCCCCGCAAGGGTTTCCTCCAGCTCGGCGATGAATCCCAGCCCGCTGTGCGGGTCGGTATCCCGCCCATCCGTGAAGGCGTGGATGAACACCTCCTGCAAGCCGGCTTTCGCGGCTTCCCGGCACAGGGCGACCAAGTGCTTGCTGGACGCATGCACGCCGCCATGGCCCACCAGGCCGATCAGATGCAGGCGCCGGCCTTGCACCTTGGCCTTGGACAGCATGTCCAGCAACCCCGGGTTCTGCCCGAAGGAACCATCGGCGATGGCCTTGTCGATGCGAACCAGGTCCTGGTACACCACGCGCCCGGCACCGATGTTCAAGTGGCCCACCTCGCTGTTCCCCATCTGGCCGGGCGGCAGGCCCACGTTTTCCCCGTCGGTACGCAACTGCGCATGCGGCGCGGTACGGGTGAGGTGGTCGATGAAAGGAGTGTGGGCCTGGGCGATGGCATCGGTTTGGTCACCGGCACCGATGCCCCAGCCGTCCAGGATGATCAAGGCAGCTTTCCTGAAGGTCATGGTCGGTTTGGGAATAGCGCGGTGAAGGTAGAGCCGTGCGGGCGCGCGGGCCGGTATTCGATCCGCCCGCCCATGTCCTGCAACAGGCGCAGCACGATGAACAGGCCCAGCCCGGTGCCCTTGGTGCTCCGGGTGGCCTCGTCCCCCCCGCGATAGAATTTGGTGTAGATGTTCCTGCGGTCTTCCTCGGCGATGCCTGCGCCTTGGTCCGTCACACGGAAATACGCCGCCCCGGGCACCGCCCCCAGCTCCACGGCCACCGTGGTGCCGGCCGGGGAATACTTGCAGGCGTTTTCGAGCAGGTTGCCCGCGATCGTCCGGAAGGAACCGGCATCGGTCCGCAATGGAAGGGTGGCCGGCAAACGACCCACCAGCAGGTGGGACCGGCCGTACGTGGATCGCGCCTCGCCCAGGATCTCGCCCGTCAGCCGGGCCACATCCACTATTTCATATTGTTGCGGCGCAGCGGCATGCTCCTCCAGGCGGCTGGCCAGCAATACCTGCTCGGCCAGGGCCTGCAAGCGGTCCACATCGCCGCGTGCGTTCTGCACCAGGGCATCCCGGCTTTCAGCCTCCAGTCCGGGGCGCATCAAGGTCTGCAGATGCAGCTTCAACGCGGCGATAGGGGTCCGCAATTCATGGCCCGCAGCCATCAGAAAGTCGCGTTGTTGGCGTGCCAAAGACAGTTCGTGCCGCACCGTACGGAACATGATCCATAGGCCCAACAATACGAGGATGAGGAAAACCAGGCCTTCGCCCACCACCATGAGCAGGGTGTGCCTGGGCAGGCGCACCGGCAATTCAGGCACCAGCCCAGCACCCACCAATTGCTGCTGCAGGGCGTATATGTCACGGTCCTTGCTCACCAGCAGCCACATCCACCAGGCCGATTGCAACAGGATGTACAGCGCCAACATGCCGAAGAGCAACACGGGCGGGCGCGGGACGGTGCGGGCCATGGGCCAAAAGTAGGAGGTGCCCGACCGGGGCCTGCCAGGCTGCCTGAGGGCCGTCAGGAATACAGTCCTTCATCACCGATGGGGAGATGGATCGGGCACGATTGATTATCCTTGCAAGCTTCATATGGACAAGCCCGGTGCTCAGGCATTTATTCTGGAGGAATTGGCATGGGGGTTGCCTGGCTCCCGCCCCTACCATTCCGTGGAACATACCTTGGATGTGCATGGGGCCGCCTTGCGTATTGCCAAGAACGAGGGTGTGGAAGGAGAGGACCTGGACGTGTTGCTGACCGCGGCCTTGTTCCATGATTCCGGTTTCCTGGTGATGCCCGATGCCCATGAACAGGGGAGCTGCCTCCTGGCACGGCAGCACCTGCCCCGTTTCGGCTATCCACCGTCGCAAGTGGAACGCGTTTGCAACCTGATCCTGTCCACCCGTATACCGCAAAACGCCCATGACCCGTTGAGCCGGATCCTTTGTGATGCCGACTTGGACTATCTGGGCCGTGAGGATTTCTTCCTGGTGGGCGACCGCTTGTTCCGTGAACTGATGGTCCATGGCGGTGTGACGGACCGGCGGGCATGGAACCTGCTCCAGGAGGCTTTCCTGGCAGGCCACCACTACCTCACGCAAACCTCCATCGCCTTGCGGGAACCGGTGAAACAGCGCCATCTGCGGGAAGTCCGGCAGTGGCTGCGGGACCACCCCTGAGCGGGAACGGCCGTCCTGAAAACGGCGAAGCCTCCAGGTCGTGGAGGCTTCGGGCGTGTGGTGCCTCCCAGAATCGAACTGGGGACACATGGATTTTCAGTCCATTGCTCTACCAGCTGAGCTAAGGCACCAAGATCGGGATCACCATCTTTGCGGACCTCGATCCGCGCGAAGGGGCGGCAAATATAGCCGGTTCAGGGAATGGACGGACAAAGCGGTACGGAACTCGTGCTGGACATCGGCAATTCCAGGATGAAAATGGGGCTGTTCCGCCATGGGCGGCCCCATGCCATGGCCAAGGCGGCCGTGGGCGACCTGGATGCCGTGAGGCGCTTTGTGCAGGACAGGGCGCCCATACGCTGCATCGTCGGGTCAGTGGCCCGTCCCGATCCGGGTTTCCTGGAGGCCTTGGCAAAGCTGGCGCCGGTATGCCGGCTCACCGGCCGATCGCCGTCGCCGGTGCGCAGCCGGTACCGTACCCCGGACACGTTCGGCGTGGACCGCCTGGCGAACGTGGTGGCCGCTGCCGCCATCTTTCCCGGACGAACCGCGCTGGCCATTGATGCGGGAACCTGCATCACCTGCGATCTGGTGGACGCGAAGGGTGTACACCACGGGGGCATCATCTCCCCCGGCCTGCGGATGCGTGCCAAGGCCATGCACGACTACAGTGCGCGCCTGCCCGAGGTGGAGGCCCCCGAGGACACCCCCTTGCCGGGCACCGATACCACGGAATGCCTCGCCGCCGGGGTCCACCATGGCATGATGATGGAACTGAGGGGCTACATCCGCCATTTCGCTGACCAACACCCCGGCCTGGCCGTGGTCATCACCGGCGGCGATGCGGTGCGTGCCGCTCGGGGGCTGAAAAACGGCATCTTTGCACACCCGACCCTGACCCTCATCGGTCTCCACGTACTGGCACACCATGAAACGGATCTCCGCGCTGCTCCTGATCGCTGACCTGGGCATCGCGGGCTTGAGCGCCCAAGGCGGTTCCGACGGCTCCCCATACAGCTCCTATGGACTTGGCGACATGCTGCCCACGGGCCAAGCCGTCCAGGCCATGATGGGCGGCACCGGGCTGGCTTTGCCCGAACCGTACAGCGTGATCCCCGGCAATCCCGCCAGCTATCCCTTCCTGCACAGGCCCGCCTTCGAAGTGGGGGTGCGGATGAACGCCGTGCGCAGCAGTTCGTCCGAGGCTTCGAGTTCCCACCGGAATGCGCGGTTCATGGGATTTTCCATCGGGGTGCCGTTCGGTGCCGGGAAATGGGGCCTTGCCTTGGGCCTGGCCCCGGAAAGCGATGTGGGCTATTCCTTGGGGCGCGATGCACAAGTGGACGGCCAACCGGTGAAATACCGGTACCAGGGCGATGGTGGCTTGAACCGGGCCTTCCTGGGCCTGGGCCGCAGCCTGTACCGCCAACGACCGGATTCCTTGGGCAATGCCGGCCTGAGCGTCACCTTCGGGGCCGACTTCAACTTCGTTTTCGGTAGCCTGGACCAGACACGCGATGCCATCTATTCCCGCGACGCGGGCTATTCCAACATCCGGGCCTTCTCGGGGCTGATCCTGAGGGCACCCTCCGCGGATGCCAGCCTCATTTGGCAGGGTGACCTGACGCGGAAGAAATTCCGCGACGGCGATAACTGGCGATGGACCGTGGGCTTGGCTGCCGGCATGCCCACCGTCCTGATGGCCCGGTACCATCAATTGGTGGTTAGTTACGTGGAGGCATCGGGGTTGGAGACCATCCGGGACACGGTTGCCCTTTCCGATGGCGAGGGCCGGATGAAATTGGCGCCTGGCGTGGGCATCGGGCTAGGCGTGCAGAACAGGCATTGGGGCCTTAACGCGGAGATGCGATGGCGTGATTGGGGCGGCATACAGGTGGATGTGCCCGGATACGCGATGCCCGCACCCATGCGTGCCGCCGCATCCTATGCGGTTGCCGCACGCTACCGCCCGGGGATGGAAGGCGGTGCCTTCAACCGGTCCGTTTACCGCGTGGGCCTATCCTACCGGCAGGCACCACAACTGGTGTTCGGCCAAGGACTGGACGGCACCGCCCTCTCCGCCGGGATCTCCATCCCCGTGAATGCGGTGCAGACCAACAGTTGGGTACAGGTGGGTGGCGAATACGCCTTGCGGGGAACCACCGGGAACGGGCTGCTGCGCGAACGGCAGATCGCCCTTTGGCTGGGCCTCACCTTCACCCCGTGGCGCGGTGAGCGATGGTTCACGCCCAGCAAGATCCAATGATCCGTGCATGGTCGTTGCCGCTGTGTGCGGCCCTGTGCCTCTTCACGGCCTGCAAGAACGACCTGGAGCGGGTGGCCGCCATTGAAGTGGGCAACAACGGGCCTGACCGCATCACCACCGGCGCGGAATATCTATACTCCGACAGCGGGATGGTCCGCAACCGCCTGCGCGCCGCCATCATCAAGGAGTTCAGCGGCACCACGCCCCGCACGGAGCTTTCCGGCGGCGTGGAACTGGTGTTCTTCGGACCCGACGGGGAGGAGGGGAGCAGGCTTACGGCCCGCCGCGGGCGCATCGACCCGGCCACCGACCACATGGTGGTGGAGGAGCGCGTGGTGTTCGTCAATACCAAGGGCGAAAAGTTGGAGACCGAGATGCTGGCCTGGAGCCAGGACAGCAACAGGGTATATACCGACCGGCCCGTGAAGATCACCCGCGCCCGGGACATCATCTACGGCCAAGGGCTGGATGCCGCCGAGGACTTCAGCCGCTTCACGGTGCGCAAGATCACCGGTACGCTTTTCATCGGCCGGAGCGATACCTTGGCGACGGGGAACACAGAGCCTTGATGCAGAAGGTCGCATTGTTCATGGAAAGGTTTTGGATGGTACTGGGCATCCTCAGCATCGCTTGGGCCTTTTATGCCCTGTACGCCGTGGGCTGGGATAAAGGAAGGACCTGGCTGCTGTTCCCCGTGATCTCCTTTGCCATGTGGGGCTACCGCCGTTACATGCGCGGCAAGATTGCGCAGTGGGAGGAGCGCGGCCGGGCTCCGAATGGAAAGCATGAACCATGACCATACAGGTGCGATGGCATGCCCGACGGGTGACCGGGGCCGGGCCTGCGGTCGTCACGATACCTTATTGATCAGTTCATGGGCGGATATGACTTCATAATGTTGGTGGTGGCCGTCCTGGTGTCGGCCTTGTGCTCGGGGCTGGAGATCGCCTTTGTCAGCAGCAACAAGCTGTACATCGAATTGCAGCGCAAGCAGGGTGCCGTGTGGGCGAAGGTGACGGCCTCCCTGATGCGGAATCCCTCCCAAGTGATCAGTTCGCTGCTGGTGGGCAACACCATCGCGCTGGTCATCTATGGCATCCTGATGGCCAAATGGCTGGAGCCGGGGTTGCGCGCCTGGTACCCCAACGAAGGCTTCATCATGGTGATGCAGACCGTGCTGAGCACGCTGCTCATCCTGGTGGTCGGCGAGTTCCTGCCCAAGGCCCTGTTCCGCCTGGACCCCAATGGGGCACTGGGCGTGCTGGCCGTACCGCTGGGCTTCATCTTCGTGCTCCTGTGGCTGCCCACCAAGGTGCTCACCACCATCAGCGAAGGCATCCTGCGCCTGTTGGGGGTAAAGCCCAAGATGGGCAAGGCCGGCTTCGGAAGGATCGACCTGGATGCCTTCCTGCAGGAAGCCAGCGAAAAGACATCGCCGGACGTGGAGGTGGATGCCGAGGTGGAATACTTCCGGAACACCCTTGAGCTGAGCCAGACCAAGGCGCGAGACCTGATGGTGCCCCGGGCGGAGATCGAGGCACTGGATGTGGAGGACAGCATTGGCGAGCTGGCCCGGCGCTTCCATGCCACCGGGTTGACCAAGCTGTTGATCCACAGGGGCGGCATCGACAACATCATCGGCTACGTGCACAGCTACGAGATGTTCAAACATCCGCGCAACATCCGCTCCATCATGCACCCGGTCAACTTCATCCCCGGTACCATGGCCGCCGATGAGGTGTTGCGCATGTTCACCCGGCAACGCACCCACATCGCCGTGGTGGTGGACGAGTTCGGGGGAACCGCCGGCATGCTCACCATCGAGGATGTGGTGGAGACCATCGTGGGCGACATCGAGGACGAGCACGATGACGAGGATACCGTGGAACAACGCGTGGGCCAGGCCGAATTCGTGTTCAGCGGCCGCGTGGAAGTGGAGCACCTCGTGGAACAATACCGCCTGAACCTGCAGGAAAGCGAGGAATACGACACGTTGGCCGGCTACATCATGTTCCGCACCGGCACCGTGCCCGAACCCGGCGAGGTGGTGGAGGACGGTCCCTTCCGGTTCACCATCACCAATGTGTCACATGGCCGCGTGGACCTGGTGAACGTGCTGGTGAAGGACCTTGAATCCGGTTTCATCAACGGTACGCCACCCCCCAAGGTCCCCGTGACTTGAACATGGGGCACAAGACGGGATCAGGCGGCCGCAAGGCCCGCATGGATCGCCTTGGCCACCGCAGCGGTGTTGTTGTTCACGTTCAGCTTCAGATAGATTCCCTTGATGTGGCTACGCACCGTCTCGAAACCAATGTCCAGTTCGTCGGCGATCATCTTGTAGCTGAGGCCCCGCACCAGGCCGCAAAGGACCTGCTGCTCGCGCGGGCTCAGCGCCCGCTCCTCCTCCATCACCCCCTCTTCATGCACCGTTATGCGCACCCGCCTTGCTGAGGGAGGGGCGGTACTGGTCCCGTCGCAAATGGCCTGCAAGGTGCGGGACAAGGTGGCGCTGTCGGCGGATCCTATCAGGAAGCCCGTGGCAAGGGTACCATTGGGGGTGGCCTGATCGGGTTCCATCAGTGCAATGATCCTGATCTCGTGGCGGGCGGGAGGTGTTGCGGCGGTGTTCTGGTCCGACATGAATGGGCGTTTTCCATCTATCGGGCGAGGTAACCGATTGTGAACAGGGCCGGATGAAAAACCGGTGTGTTGTTCACATTTCCGACTTGGCCCGATGGGAAGGAGCAGGAACGCGGATGCCCTCGTGACGACATGCACTTGAACTGGTTGACCGATTCGTCGTATTATCGTTGCCCCGATAGCATTCGTCGTGGCAAAGACGATATTCATCGACCCGGAGATCCAAGCCGATTGGAAGGCCGGATTGTTGGCGAACGACCCGAAAGCCATCCGCATGCTCTACAGGAAACACTTTCCGGCCGTTCGCCAATATGTGCTGGCGAACAATGGGCGGAAGGCCGACTCGGAGGATGTGTTCCAGGAGGCGGTACTGGTGCTGTGGCTCAAAGTGAAGGAAGGCGGGTTCGAGGGCCACGATGCAGGCGGGTTTTTGTTCCGGGTGGCCAAGAACAAGTGGCTGGACATCCTGCGGTCCCCATCCAAACGAGAGATGAACACGTTGGGCGATAACCACATAGAACTGGCCGGAAATGCTCCGGAAGCGGGCAACGTTGAGGACCGCATCGTGCGCTTGCGCGAGGTATACGGCATGCTGGACACCAAGTGCCGGCAAGTGCTGGACCTGTTTTACTTCGAGCGCAAAAGCCTGTCCGTGATCGCGGGGACCTTGGGCGTGGAGGAAGAGAGCATACGTACGATCAAATACCGCTGCATGATGAAACTGCGTGCCTGCCGAAAGGCCATCAGCGGGGAAAACCACCAGGGGGCATGAGCCAGGGACCGTTGCGGCAGGATGCCTTTGAGCAACTGGAGGCTTATGTGCTCGGGACCATGGAGGCCGATCAGCGGCGCCGGTTCGAGCAACGCCTGGCCGAGGATGCGGAATTGCGCAATGAGCTGGAATTGGGGCGCGAAAACATCCGGGCCGTGGAAATGGCCGGTGTGGAGCGAACCCTGAAGACCCTTCGGGCGGGGCACGGCGCGGGCTCAACCGAGGCAGGAAGCCGTTGGGCACCGCTGCTCAAGTATGCGGCCATGCTGGCCCTGCTCCTGGGGGCGGGGATCTGGTGGGCGGTCCGGCCATCGGCCCATGAGCGGGTGTTTGCACAGTACTACCACCCTGATCCCGGCCTGCCCGTGCCCATGAGCGTGGTGAAGGACCCCGAATTCCAGGATGCCATGGTGGCCTATAAACTGGAGGACTATGCCGAGGCCGTGGCCAAGTGGGAACCTTTGCTGCAAACGGACCCGGACAATGACACGTTGCAGTTCTACATCGCCAGTGCCCTGTTGGCCCAGGGAAGGGCCGCGGATGCCGCCCCCCGGTTCGATCGGGTGGCTTCCAACACGGCTTCCGCCTTCCAGGCCAAGGCCCGCTGGTTCCTCTACCTTGCCTATCTGCGAAGCGGAAACCGCGAGGCCATGCGGCACCTGGGGATGACCGATGATCCGGTCTATGGTGAACGCGCCCGGGAGATCGAGCGCCAATACAACCCGTGATGCGCCGCCTGCTGCTGCCCTTGTTGGTCGTCTGGGCAACCGCGGTGCAGGCACAGGACCTCGCATGGCGTGACTCGCTGATCAGGGACCTCTACAAGAAGGAGCGCTACGCGGACCTGGCCAAGGCCATTGAACTTCAGGTGGAGCAGGCGCAAGGCACCCCTTGGCAGGACTCGCTGCACCGCTACGTGTACAAGTACGGACGTGCCATGCGCAATCTCCACGGCGGCGATGGTGCCGCGGCGGCGGAATCCTTGGTGGATCATGTGCGTCGGCGGGGCAAGTCGAAGTATTTGCTCGAGGCCCTGTTCGACCTGAGCTGGATCTATTACGAGGCCGGACGCACCAAAGACTATGTGCGCACCGATTCCAGCGCCGTGGCGGTGGCGCTGGGTGATCCCGCCGTTCCACCTGTCCAACGCGGCAAAGCATGCCAGTACCTGGCCTTCGACTACAGCGTGATCGGCGACCACCGCAGCTCGGCCCGCTATGCGCAAATGGCCTTGGCCGAGTATGCCAAGGCCGATTCCGTTCCCGCCATCCAATGGGCCGAATCGTACAATGCCGTTGGTGCGGCACTTTGGCACTTGGGCCGCCTGCGCGAGGCGGAGAAACAATACAACCGGGCCTTGGAGGCCTTGGAGAACGACACGGGCGAGGCGGCCATGAACCGCCGGGTGTCCACCTTGGGCAACCTCGGTGTGCTCTGGCAGGATGGTGGCGATCAGGCCCGCAGCAAGTCCTTCTACTACCGGTCCATCCACCTCTGCGACCGGATCATCGCCAACACCACCGACCCGTCCACGCGCGATGAGGTCATCCTTTCCCGGTCGCGCAGCTACCTCAACCTCGCCACCGTGTACTTTGAGCTGGGTGACCTGGGCCAAGCGAGTGCCTTGCTGGAGCAGGTATGGCACGATCGCGCGTCCGTGCTGGCACCCGACGATCCCCAGCTCCTGGCTGTGCGCGAGCGCCAAGGCGATGTGGCCATGGCCGCCGGTGATCTTGACCGGGCGGCCGCCTTGGTGAGCTCCTACCTGGTCGCTTGTGAGGCCAAGTATGGCGTACGCAGCGCCGAATATGCCAGGGCAGCCCGCAAGCTCGGGGAAGTGGCCATGGACCAGGGACATCCAGGCCGGGCGGACTCGCTCTTCACCTTGGGCATTGCATCCAGCCGCACCACGGACTACGCCACCACCAGCGTGGAACTGGTGAAGGCCTTTGCCGCCAAGGCAAGGCTCCATGCCGCCGCCGGGGATCACGCACAAGCCATCAAGGACCTTCAGCAGGCACGTACCATCGAGGTGAACGTGCACGGACGGACGAACTATCGCGTGGCCAGGCTGGACGTCCTGTTGGCCGAACAGGCATTTGCCCTGGGACGCTTGCCGGAAGCCGCAGCCCGCGCCGATTCGGCCTTGGCCTTGCTGAAGGACCGGGTGGATGCCGTGCGCTCATCGGGCCTTCCCGTGCTGTTCCCCGACCCGCACCTACTGCCCGATGCCCTTTACTGGAAGGTCCGCGCGGGGCAGGCCATGGCGCCAAAGAGCGGCGGCGAACGATGGAACGACGACATCGACCTGGCCGTCCGCTACCTGCAGCGCAGCCATGCTGCCGTGGGGGATGACGGCTCCAAGCTCCTGTTGATGGCCGCGCAACAGCGCCTGTTCAGCCTCGCCCTGGAAAGCGCGTACGCGGATTATGAACGGTCGGGGTCGGAACAGGCGGTGCAACGCTTCTTCACCTTGGCCGAGGCCGACCGGTCCGTGCTGCTGAAGAACCGGCTCAACGCCTTCACCGGCGTGAACTTCAATGGTGTGCCGGACAGCCTGATCGCCCTGGAGCAGGAATTGCGCACCAGCTTGAAGGCGGAGCAGGAAGACCATGCCAGCATGGCGGACAGGGGGGTGCGCGAAGCGAAATACCGGGAACTCCTGCAGCTGCTCGAAAAGCGGTATCCGCGCTACTTCAACCTGCGCTACGGGGAGCACGTGCCCACGCTTGCCGAGGTGCGCGAGCGGTTGCTGGCCCCGGATCGCCAGCTGTTGATGTATGCCCGCACCCGGGACCACCTCTATGCCTTGGTGCTCGGCCAAGGGACCGCAAGCATCACCCGGATCGATGCACGGACCTTGGGGGCCGGGGTTCGTGGCTTCAACCAAGCCATCGCCCAACGACAGGTGAAGGAGTTCACCGATCACGCCTACGCGTTGTACCATCAGGTCTTCGAACCCGTGGCCCACCGGATCACGGCCAAGGAATTGTTGGTGGCCCCGGATGGCGAGCTGCGCACCGTGAACTTCGAATTGCTCCTGACGGTCCCAGGAGTTCAGGACTATACCGACCACCTGCTCATTCAGCGGCATACCATCGCGTACCTGATCAGCGCCGCCACGGCGGTGCAGTTCGCCGGCATGGCCCGGGAACGTAGCAAGGGGGTGCTGGCCTTGGCGCCCGGCTTCAGCGACCAGGTGAAGGCGGACTACCGCAAGGCCGTGGCCGATACCTCGGAACTGGACAAGCACTTTTTCCGGTTCGTCCGGCAACCGTTCGCCGTGCGGACCGCACAGGTCCTGGGGCATTCACCCTCCGCACAGGTGCTCACCGGGGAAGCCGCCAGTGAAGGCCGCTTCCGGCAGGAAGCCGGAGACTATGGCATCTTATACCTGGGCACCCATGCCGAAATGGACCCTTCCCACCCGATGTACTCGCGCCTGGTGCTTAGCAAGGGTGGTGCAGGTCTGGAGCCGGATGACGACGGTTACCTCCATGCCTACGAGATCTATGAACTGGACCTGCGTGCCCAGCTGGCCGTGCTCACGGCCTGTGAGAGCGGGACCGGCAAGGAGGAGGCCGGTGAGGGCATCCGCTCGCTGGGTGCCAGCTTCGCCTACGCCGGTTGCCCGAGCATGGTGGTAGCCCTGTGGAACATTGATGAAAAGGTCTCGGCGGAGATCATTACCCGCTTCCTTGACCTGCTCGGCGAGGGTATGCCGAAACACGAAGCCCTTCGCCGGGCCAAGCTGGATTTCCTGTCCACGGCCCAGGATGACCTGGTCCATCCATACTATTGGGCGGGCCTGGTGTTGATCGGCGAAACAGGTCCCGTGGAACTGGGCAGGGCCGGGGTACCGCGATGGATCTGGTATGCGGTCGCCTTGGCCGGCGTGGCGGGGCTGATCGGATGGCGCCTGGCTGCACGGCGGCGGGGCCGCAAAGTTGCCTTCACCCCGGACGGTGATCAATAACCACCTGCAGAATCCTCACCGCGCGGGTCCGCGCCACCTTCCAGACGGCCATCAGGGAGCCTGAGGATGGCATCCACCCGGCCGATCGCCCGGCGGCTTTTGAACCGGTGTCCCATGTTCACCAGCTTCAAGCTGTCCTGCGCCGCGATCGCGTCATATTCAACCTGGATGGTATCCGGCAGCCATTGATGGTGGAAACGGGGGGCCGACACCGCCTGCTGCATGTCCATGCCATGGTCCACTACGTTCAGGATCACCTGGAAGATCGAGGTCGGGATCGCGCTTCCGCCAGGTGAGCCCAGGACCATCAGCAGTTTTCCGTCCCGTTCGAGGATCGTGGGCGCCATGGACGAGAGCATGCGCTTGCCCGGGGCGATCGCATTGGCCTCCCCTCCGGTGAGGCCGTAGCTGTTCGGCACGCCGGGTGCCGAACTGAAATCGTCCATCTCATTGTTCAGCACGAAGCCCGCCCCGCCCACCACCACGCCGTTGCCATACATGCCGTTGAGGGTGGTGGTGCAGGAAACCGCGTTCCCTTCCCCGTCCACGATGGAGAAGTGCGTGGTCTGCTCATGCTCAGTGGGCGGCAGCCCGGGGCGCACCGTCGCGCTAGAGGTGGCGTGCAGCGGATTGAAGTCGACCATGCGCCCCAGGTTGTACAGGCTGTCCAGCAGGCCCTCCACGGGGATGTGGGTGAATGCCGGATCTCCATAGAACGAGGAACGGTCGGCAAACGCCCGCCGTTCCACTTCGACCATCCGATGCACCGTGGCGGGGGATTGCCAGCCTGCCGCACCCACGTCCATGGCCTCCATGCCTTGCAGCATCTGCAGGAGCATCATGCCACCGCTTGACGGGGGCGGCATGCTGATGACCCCGATGTCGCGGTATTGCCCCCGTACCACCGGCCTCCACACCGCCTCGTACCCGGCCAGGTCCTCCGTGGTGATGATCCCTCCGCCCCGCTCCATTTCGTGGACAATGGCCTGCGCCGTTTCGCCCCGGTAAAAGCCGTCACGTCCCCGATCGCGGATCCGCTCCAGCGTGCGGGCCAGGTCGGGCTGGAACAGGGTATCACCCGCCTCCCACTTTGCACGGGCGGTGAATGCGCTGGGGCGTGTGCTGTACTTCTGCAGCATGGGCATGCACACATTGATCTCGTGTGCCTCCAAGGGGGACAGGACGCATCCGTTGCGCGCCAGGTCGATCGCCGGTTGGATCAGGCGCTCCATCGGCAGGCGCCCCAGGCTGTCCCGTAGGGCAAACAACCCGGCCACGCTGCCCGGAACCCCGCTGGCCAAGGCACCATGGGTGCTCACTTCATGCAGTGGCCGGCCGTCGGCGCCCAGGAACATGTCGGAGGAGGCCTTGCCGGGAGCGGTTTCACGGAAGTCCAAGGCCATGGCCTGCCCACCGTGCAGCCGTACCACCGCAAATCCGCCGCCACCCACATTGCCGGCCCAGGGGGAGGTGACAGCCAGGGCCCAATGGACCGCCACGGCGGCATCGATCGCATTGCCCCCATCGCGCAATACATCCACGCCCACGGCCGTGGCCACGGGATGGGCGCTCACTACCATCGCGTGTGCGGTCACCACGGGGTGACCAGGTTGTCTTCCGGGGCCGTGCAACGATGAGAGTGGACGGTACCCCTGGAATAACGCGATGAGCAGGAGGCACTGGAGAGTGGTGCTTCCGACCCGGCGGATCATTTCCGGGGGCAAGGTACAGCGTTAAATGGATCCGGGCCACCACCTCCCGGAAAGGTCCCTTCCCGCACTTGCGCCGGCCGCCAAGCCAGCCAATTTCCTCACTCCGTGATCACGATCGGCATGCCGGGGCACCCAGCCAGCTTAACCTCCTGGAAAAAATAGCCCGAAGGCGGGTCATAGGTGCCGATCCGCATGTAACCGACATGTTTCACCCCATCAATGATCTTTACGAATCCCAAGTACCATACCTCCGGAAAGATCGAGCTGGCCCCTTCCATGCCATCGGCGAAATACAGGTAGGCTGCCGGTCGTACTTCTTGATAGGGGCTGAGCGTGTCGCCCACTTCAAATGAGCGTGGGTTGAAGGTGTTGACCATCGGAGGCTGGGCCAACAGCCCAATACTGTCCAGGCTGTTGCCGTCGACTTCCACGCTGATGCTGGTGATTTCCTGGCCATTGATCGGATACTGGGTCCGGGACGCCCGCAACGTTAGGGAATAGGTCATGCAGGGATACCGAAAACAGGCCTCGCTGGTATTCAGGCCATTGCTCGTCGGTATCATTACCGTATCCTGTGACATGTATTCGGGCAGGATGAACGCATCGCAAAGCGCAACGGAACCGACCTCCGGCGCGGGCAGCACTTCCGGGTCCTTACTGCATCCGGCCATGAGGAACACCGTGCCGGCAGCTAACGCAATAATTGACCTGTATGTGTGCATCAATCAAAAATAGGCCTTACGTGCGCTAACCCTTTTAACCCTTCGCAGGGTCTCCCGCGCTCTTGGCGGAGACCCTGCGATCAGTGCGGGTGACGCGGCGGCGATCATGGTGGGTGTTTGACATGGATGGCAAGGCCCGCTGTGCGACACCCTTCGGAGGTTGAAGCGATTGAAAAGGATTAGACTTGGTTCGGATCAGGGTAACCGCATCCATCCCGGTTCGTATCACGGCCCGTACGTTCCCGATCGTGATCCACATGGGTCAGAGCATCCCATTGCCTACCGGTCTGCTTCAGGAAGCCATTGAACAAGAAGGTACCTTCGCGGCCATGGCCAAGACCAAAGCCACAAGGAGCCATATCGACCTGAGCTTTCTCAGCGGCCCACGCTCCCGATGGAAGGAGTTCAAGACGCTGCTGAAGATCGCGCAACAATTCTTCTATGGCTTCCGCAAGCTGCATTTCGTGGGGCCGTGCGTCACTTTCTTCGGCAGCGCCCGCTTCCCGGAGGATCATCCCTACTACGGGGCCACGCGGTCCATCGCCCGGCGTGTGGGGCGCGTGGGCTTCACCGTGATGACCGGTGGCGGGCCCGGGGTGATGGAGGCCGCCAACCGCGGCGCCAAGGACGTGGGCGCCACCAGCGTGGGATGCAACATCGTGCTGCCTCATGAGCAGTTCGCCAACAAGTACCTCGACGTGGACCTCACCTTCGACCACTTCTTCGTGCGCAAGGTGCTGCTGCTGAAATACAGCGTCTGCTTCGTGGTGATGCCCGGCGGTGCCGGTACCATGGATGAGCTTTTCGAGACCGCCACCTTGATCCAGACCGGCAAGGTGAAGGGCTTCCCCGTCATCCTCTATGGAAAGGAATTCTGGAAGGGCACATTGCAGCAGCTGGAACACATGGTGGGCCAAGGCACCATCAGCAAGGGTGAGATGGATTTCATCCACGTGGTTGACAGCGTGGAAGAGGCCACCGCCGTGCTGCAGGACCAACTGGTGGACATGTGGCAGGACCGCAAGGGCAAAGGCGGCGACATCCCGGAATGGTGGTTCCTGAAACAGCCCATCAAGGGAAAGACGTTCAAGGAGCGCCAGCGGGAGGCTTCCGTCTGAACGATCCGATAACATTGGGGTAAGGATGGCGCAATGGCCGTCCGGGACTTTTGCGGCATGAAAAACCGCAATTCGTTCCGCGCTGCTGCTTTCCGCCTGGCCCTGCTGCTGTCCGCATTGTTTCCTGCGCTGGCGGCATTCGCACAGAACGGCACCATCCAAGGCACCGTCACCGCGATGGAGAATGGGGTTCCGGTGCCCCAGCCCTTCGCCAATGTGCTGGTGAAGGGAACGGCCACGGGTGTCAGCACGGACCTGGACGGCCGGTTCACCCTCACCGTGGCCCCCGGCGATATCACCTTGGTGGCCAGCATCGTCGGCCGGCCCAATGTGGAGCAGGTGGTGAGCGTACCGCCCGGTGCGCATGTGCAGGCTGCGATCGCCTTGGGCGACGGTACCATGGAGATGGAGGCCGTGCACGTGGTGCGCGAACGCCGTGTCCACACCGAGGCCGCGGTGATGATGGCCGTGCGCAACAGCGAACAATTGGCCAACGGACTGGGCCGCCAGCAGATCGCCAAGGGGCAGGACCGCAGCGCCGCCGATGCCGTGCGACGCATCCCCGGCGTCACCGTCACCGACGGCCGCTTCGTGATGGTGCGCGGCCTGGCAGACCGCTACAACACCGTGCTGCTCAATGGCGTGGCCGCGCCCAGCATGGAGCCCGACCGCCGCGCCTTCAGCTTCGACCTGCTGCCGGCCGGGGCCTTGGACCGCATGATGGTGTACAAGAGCGGCGCACCCGAGCTGCCCGGTGATTTCGCCGGTGGAACCATCGCGCTTTCCACGCTGGGCGTACCCGAAAAGAACGAGGTGAAGGTGAGCCTAGGCACGGGGATCCGCAGTGGCAGCACCTTCGGCGACATCCGCCAGGACCAGCGCAGCGGCACGGACTTCCTCGGATTCGACGACGGTTCCCGTGCATTGCCCACCACCTTTCCCGACCACCTGAACAACGTGGACGATGCCGCCCAGCTCGCGGCCTACGGGCGCGCACTGCCCAACACCTGGTCCGCCTCCACGGCCACCGCCGCTCCCGACCTGCGGTTGGGGCTGCTCATCGCCCGCCGGTTCGGCAAGGAAGGCGCACATACCCGCTACGGCACCGTCACCTCCATCGACCTTTCCAATACCAGCGCCACCTGGTCCGCGCAGAACTACAACTACAACGCGTTCAACGCCAACACGGGCCGCAGCGACACCATCTACAACTACCTCGACCAGGAGAACCTCCGCACCGCACGCCTAGGCGTGATGCACAACTGGAGCGCGTTGATCGGCACGCGGACCAAGCTGGAGTTCCGCAACCTCTTCAACCAGATGGGTGAGAACGGCGTGACCGAACGCACGGGCCGCAACCTGGAGGAGGGCTTCGAAGTGCGTAACCAGGCCTTCCGCTATGAGCAGCGCACGCTGTACAGCGGGCAGCTGCACGGCAGCCACGACGTGATGGAGGACCGCGGCAACGTGGACTGGACCATCGGCTACGGCCGCGCCTGGAGCAAGGTGCCCGACCTGCGGCGCCTGCGCACCGTGCGCAACATCGGCGAGAGCGACAGTCCCTTCCAGGTGGTGATCGCCCCCACTGCCTCCACACTGGACGCGGGCCGTTTCTACAGCGACCTGGATGAAAGCACCTGGACCGGCAAGCTCGGCTTGACGCACAAGCTGGGCGCCGAGGACGCGAAACTCAGCGCCGTGCTGCGCGCCGGCGGCCTGGCCGAGCGCAAGGACCGTGATTTCAGCGCCCGCTGGATGAGCTTCCGCAAGGCGAACACCGGCCAATTCGACAACACCTTGGTCACCTTGCCCTTGGACCAGGTCTTCTCCGGGGAGCACATCAACGGCAGCACCGGCTTCAAGCTGCAGGAAGGCACCAACCCGAGCGACCGCTACACCGCCGCCAATACGCTGGTCGCGGGCTATGCGGGCACCACGGTGAAATGGGCCGAGCTGTTCACCGTGCAGGGTGGCGTCCGTGTGGAATACAACCGCCAGGAACTGCAAGGGGCCACTTACGGCGGGCAACCCGTGCACGTGGACGAACTCGTGACCAGCGTTCTTCCCTCGGTGAACGCGGCCTGGAACATCACGGAAACCTCCTTGGTGCGCGTAGCCTGGAGCAACACCGTGAACCGCCCGGAATTCCGCGAGCTGGCACCTTTCTCCTTCTACGACTTCAGCACCAACAATGTGCTCTACGGCAACCCGGAGCTCACCACCGCCACCATCCGCAACCTGGACGCGCGCTGGGAGTGGTACCCGTCACCCGGCGAAACGGTGAGCCTCGGCATGTTCCACAAGGACTTCACCGACCCCATCGAGCTGTTCTTCGTTCCCGGCGCGGGTTCCGGCGGCACGCACAACTTCACCTTCCGCAATGCCGAGGGTGCGCGCAGCATCGGTGCCGAGGTGGAAGTGCGCCGGTCCATCGGCTCCATATTGGGCACTGAACGCCTGCACAACGTGGGCCTGCTGCTCAATGGCACGCTGGTGCAAAGCAACGTCATTCTCGGGCCGCAGGCCGTGGGCCAGGAGAACGAGCGCCCGATGATGGGCCAGAGCCCGTATGTGGTGAACGCCGGTGTCTTCTACGCTGACACGGCCAGCGGCATCCAATGCAACGTGGTGTACAACACCTTCGGCAAGCGCCTCTACGCCGTGGGCAGCTTCGGCACGCCCGACATCTACGAGATGCCCGCCGGCAGCCTGGACGCCACGGTGGGCATGGAGCTCGGCAACCGGGTCCAGCTGAAGGTGGGCGCCCAGAACATCCTCAACGCACGCACGCTGCTCCGGCAGGACGGCAACGGCGACGGCTCCATCACGGACAACGACGAAATGATCAGCAGCTTCCGCCGCGGAGCGTACTTCACCGCCGGGCTCTCGTGGTCACTGTGACGAACGCTTGTTCAACCCGTGCTAACGGCTGCATCACTTGGGTGCGGCCGTTTGCATTCAGCACCCGGTGTTCGGCTAAACACCGCGGTGCTCGGCTTCGCCGAGTGCCTGCCTACTTCGGCCTCTGGCCTTCTCCTTACCCAAGCGCCCCTCGCCATAGCCAAGCGCCGGGGAATGTTCGATCCCGGCCTACTTGAAATACCGGACATGGTCCTTCGCGAACTGCCGGATGTCGATGGGCTTCCGGCCCAACAGCTTCTCCACCTGGTCGTTCACGTAATCGGCCTTCCCCTGCCGTTGACCTTCGGCGATGGCGATGAACGTGTTGACCATCATGGCCGGCATGCCGAACCGCTCCATGCGCTCCCGGGCTTCTTCACTGGTCATGGATACATACTCCACAGGTGCCTCAATCGCTTCACCGATCGCCTCCGCGACCTGTCCGTAGCTCACCGCCTCCCCTCCGGTCAACAGGTATGTCTTGTCCCGATGCCCCTCCGGTCGCATCAGGATCGCATGCGCGCTGGCCGCGATGTCCCGCGTGTCGAGGAAGGGTTTCTTGCCGTCACCTGTGGCTTCGTAGATCCTTCGCTCCCGCTGTACGGTTTCGGAGAAGTGGCCGATCCAATTCTGCATGAACGTATTGGGCTGTAGGATGGTGTAGGCGATGCCTGACCGTTTCAAATGCTCCTCCACCACGCCGTTCGGACGGGCGATGAAGTTCCTGGAATCCTTGTCCGCACCGGGGGATGATAGCTTCACGATGTGTGCCAAGCCATGCTGCACGGCCGCCTCGATCACATTCCCTTGTTCCTGGGTGAAGTTCGGATTCACACTCGATGCCAGAAACACGGTCCGGCACTCACGCATCACTTGTTCAACGGCCCCAGGGTCGTTCATATCGGCCTCCATCCACTGAATGCCTGCCAGGGGTTTAGCCTTGGCCTTGTTCCTGGTAATCGCGATGGCCGATATGCCGTCCCGTGAAAGCAGTCCGATCAACTCCCTTCCCACTTTTCCAGTCGCGCCGAATACGGCGATCCGTTCCTGTTTCTTCATCGTTTCCTGGTTTGGTCTTCGTTTATTCTGCACATTTTGTTAGTCGCCTAACTTTCTCTCTTTTAAAAAACCTCACAAGCTCTTCAAAACCTTTTCCAATAGGCGCTTGAGGGTCTGCTGTTCGGCCTCCGACAGGTCCCGGGAAAGTCGTCGCTCCATTTGCCGCCAGACCGACGCAACCTCGTGAAAGGCCTCCCTGCCCATTTCCGTCAGGAACAAGCGCGAAACCCGCTGGTCAGCTCCATCCTTCTCCCGCTTGACCAATCCCTTCGCTTCCATCCGAGTGGCCATGGTGGAGAGGGTCGCGTACTGGATGCACATCTTCTCAACCAACTCCGATATGGTCTGTCCATCCCGGGTCCTCAACTGATACAGGAGAATGTCCTGGCCTCCATGCACACCCGCGTCCGCCAGCAAGGCGTTGCTCAGATTCCGCCGTTGCTTGCAGATCTCCACGAGCAGGTTGCTTATCCCTCCATTCCCCTTCATGCCGCAAACATAGGTGTTTTTATTTAGCCGACTAACTTTATTTGAATTCGCATGGAACCAACTTCTCCCTACCACGGTGCTTGGCACGGTAACACAACGTTCACCTTCGGAAACGATCTCTTAAGCCACGGCTGAAGCCCCGGCAATGATCACATGGTCCCTTTGCGGCATGAAACGCTACAAACTGAAGACGACCATGGACCTATTGAAAAACCGCTCCCTCTGGGCCCTGCTGATCGGCGGCACACTGCTGTCCGCCACCGGCTGCAAGAAGGACGATGACGAGATCGCAACGCCGGAAACGCCCTCGGCCTCGGTGTTCACCACCACCGATATCGGCAACAACACCATCCGCGTGGAAGGCAGCACGGCGGGCAACTACACCTTCACCAGCGACAAGAAGTGGCTGCTGCAAGGCTTCGTGTACGTGGAAAGCGGCGCCACGCTGACCATTGAGCCGGGCACGGTGATCAAGGGCGACAAGGACAGCAAGGGCACGCTGATCATCAAGCGCGGAGCGAAGATCCACGCGGATGGCACCAGCGCACAACCGATCGTGTTCACCAGCAACCAGCCCGCCGGCAGCCGCGATTACGGCGATTGGGGCGGCATCATCATCTGCGGGCGCGCCAGCAACAACCAACCCGGCGGCGAGGCGATCGTGGAAGGCGGCCCGGATGCCTACCACGGCGGTGGCAGCAGCCCCAACGACGCGGACAACAGCGGGGTGCTGCGCTACGTGCGCATCGAGTTCCCCGGCATCGCGCTGCAGCCCAACCAGGAGATCAACGGCCTGACGCTCGGCTCCGTGGGCAGCGGCACCACCATCGACCACATCCAGGTGAGCCACTGCGGCGATGACAGCTACGAATGGTTCGGTGGTTCGGTGAACATGAAGAACATCGTTGCCTTCCGCGGCTGGGACGACAGCTTCGACACCGACAACGGCTACCGCGGCAAGGTGCAGTTCGCCCTTTCCGTGGTCGATCCGGCCATCGCCGACCAGAGCGGCAGCAACGGCTTCGAGAGCGACAATGATGCCAGCGGCACCACGGCCGAGCCCTTCACCATGCCGGTGTTCAGCAACGTGACCTTCTACGGGCCCTACGCGGTGAACGGCGGCACGCCCAACACGCAGTTCAAGCGCGCCGCGCACATCCGCCGCAACAGCCGCCTGAACGCCTACAACACGGTGTGGGCGGGCTACCCCACCGGCCTGCTGGTGGACGGTTCCGCCTCGGAGGCCAACGCCACGAACAACATCCTGCTGGTGCGCGGCAGCACGGTGGCCGGCTGCACCACACCGCTCTCCACCGCCTCGGGCAGCACCTTCGACGTGAGCACTTGGTTCAACACCGCGGGCTGGGGCAACAGCATGCTGGCCAATGTGAGCGACCTCCAACTGACCACCCCGCTGACCTTGAACGCCCCCGCGCTGCTGCCCAACGGCGGTTCGCCCCTGCTCAGCGGCGCGGACTTCAGCGGCAACGCGGCCGATCCGTTCTTCACCCAAGTGGCCTTCAAGGGTGCCTTCGGCACGGAGGACTGGACCAGCGGCTGGTGCAACTGGGACCCGCAGAACACGGCCTACTGAGCAAACACCATCCCAAGCGATAGGGCTGCCTCCGGGCGGCCCTTTTGCATTGGATGGATCCGTGATCACCGGGCCTTGGGCAGGGTGAAACTGAAGGTGGTTCCCGCGCCCACCGTGCTGCGCACCGTGATGGTTCCGCCGTGCGATTCCACGATGTGCTTCACGATGGCCAGGCCTAGGCCCGAGCCGCCTTCATTGCGCGCACGGCTTTGGCCCACGCGGTAAAAGCGCTCGAAGAGGCGCGGCAAGTGCTCCGCCGCGATGCCCGGTCCATCATCCGCCACTTCCACCAGCACCTGCTCGCCGAGGTCGAAGGCCTGCACCGTGCACTGCCCGCCCTCCTTGCCGTAGTGGATGGCATTGCCCACGAGGTTGGAGATCACCTGCGCCACACGGTCGCGGTCGGCCAGCACCCGGCAATCATCGGGCACCTTGTTGTTCAGGCGGATGCTGCGGCCCTTCGCCAACCGGGCCAGTTCATGCAAGGTCCCGTCCACCGCGGCTTGCAGGTCCATGGGCACGGCCTCCACGCCGAGCACGCCGCTTTCCAGGCGCGCGATCACGTCCAGGTCCTCCACGATGCGGATCATGCGCTCCGTGCCCGCGCTGGCCCGTTGCAGGAAGGAGCGGTTCACCTTGGGGTCCTCCAGCCCGCCCTCCAGCAGCGTGAGGATGTAGCCCTGGATGCTGAAGATCGGTGTGCGCAGCTCATGCGCCAGGTTGCCGATGAACTCGCGCCGGAACCGTTCGCGTTCCTTCAGCTCCGCCACCTCGCGGCGCTTCTCCTCGGCCCATGCACCCACCTCCTCGCCCACGCGGGCCAGGTCCGGCGGGGGTGCGGCACCGGTGCTGCCACGCCCGCTGCGCGCCTCATGCACGGTGCGGTGGATCAGCTCCACCCGTTCCTGCACGAAGCGCTTCACCAGCAGCCGGCTGGCCAGGAACGCCATGGCGAACACCGTTGCGGCCACCGCCAGCAACTGCCAAGCCTGCAGGTGCGCGATGAAGTGCAGCACCGGTGCCGCAGCAACGGCGGACAATCCCGCCACCATCCAAGCGATCCGATCCGGGGAGCGGCTATGCATGCGGCGCGAAAATAGCCCATCGCAAGACCGCAAACCCTTGTTTCCGTAGGGCGAGGGAAGTTTCCACGACTTAACGTGCAGGCAACATGGCCGGGGTACTTTCGCCTGCTTTCGCACGATGACGGACTTCAACCTGCTGCACGCGGTGATGCTGGCCGGCGCCCTGGGCCTGCTCCTCTTCAGCATGAAGCTGATGAGCGAAAGCCTGCAGCAGGTGGCGGGCCGGCGCATGCTCCGCGCGCTGCACACCCTCACGGCGGACCGGCTGCGGGGGGTGTCCACCGGCTTCGCCACCACGTTGCTGATGCAGTACTCCTCGGTGGTGTCCGTGTTGGTGGTCAGCTTCGTCAACTCCGGGCTGCTCACGTTGCGCAAGGCCATCCCGGTGCTGATCGGCGCCAACATCGGCACCACGGTGAAGCTGCTGCTCTTCGCGGCGGTGGGCTTCTCCGCGCTGGACCTCACGGTGATCGCCGGCCCCCTGCTGGCGCTGGCCCTGCCGCTGCTGCTGATGCGCGGCCAGCGTGCACGCCCCGCCAGCCATCTGCTGGTGGGCACGGCGCTGCTCTTCCTGGCGTTCGCGCTGCTGAAGGACAACCTGCCGCCGCCCGGCGCGGAAAGCCTGTCCTTCCTGCAGGCCGTGCAGGGCATGGGCGTGCTCTCGCACCTGGCCTTCATCGCCGTCGGGGCGGTGCTGGCCCTGCTGGTGCAATCCTCCAGTGTAGCCCTGGTGATCACCCTGGCGCTGTGCCAGGCCGGCACCATCGACTACGCCACGGGCGCGGCCCTGGTGCTGGGCGAGAACATCGGCACCACCTTCATCGCCAACATCGCGGCGCTGGCCGGCAATGCGTGGGCGAAGCGCGCGGCGCGGGCCCACCTGCTGATCAAGCTCATCGGCGTGGCCTGGGCACTGCTGCTGTTCAAGCCGATCCTGCTGGGCATCGGCGTGCTCACGGAGCGTTGGAACGGCGGAGACCCCTTCACCGACCCCGATGCGCTGAAATGGGCGCTGGCCTACCTGCATGTGGGCTTCAACCTGCTGAACGGCCTGCTGTTGCTGCAGTTCATCCCCTGGATCGAGAAGGCCGCGGCACGCCTGGTGCCCGCCAGCGACGATGCCGAGGAGCGGCACCGCCTGGCCTACATCGAGGATCCGGTGACGGCGATCGCCCCGGAACTTTCGCTGGCCGAGGCGCGCAAAGAGATCGCCAAGCTGGGCCGCACCTGCCAGCGCATGCTGGGCATGGTGCGCGAGCTGCTCACCGAGAACGAACCCCTTGCACGTGCCGTACTGATGCAGCGCCTCGCCAAGTACGAGACCATCACCGACCGCATGGAAGTGGAGGTGGACCGCTTCCTGGCACGCACCGCCACCGCCGTGCGCGACGAGGCGGACAGCCTGCGCATCCGGGCCATGCTTGCCATCACGCGCGACCTGGAACAGGCCGGCGACATCCTCTTCCAAATGAGCCGGACGCTGCAACGCAAGGCGGATGAACGCCTCTGGTTCGCGCCCGGGCAGCGGCAGGAATTGATCGGCCTCATCAATTTGCTGGACCAGGCGTGCCGCACCATGTTGCAAAACCTGGAAGCGGATCAGGGCGCACCGGCCCTGGACGAGGCCACACTTGCCGTGCAGAAGGTGCGGCGCCTGTGCGGCCAGCTCAGCTTGGACCTGGTGAACCACCAAGGCAGCGAGGAACAGGACATCCGTGCGGGCCTGATCATATCGGACCTCGTGAACGGCGGTAATCGCCTGGCCGGGCATCTGCTCCACGTCTCGGAAGCCTTGGCCGGGCGGGCTTGAGAGCGCTTTGGAGGAGAGAAGAAAGGCAGGTAAGGGAAGTAAGGGAGGTGAGGGAGGTAAAGCAGTTATCCTCTTCTGACCGTCGGTCCTTCGTGCAGCATCAGGCCTCGAACTTGTAGCCCATGCCCTTCACCGTGCCGATACGGTCGTCCCCGATCTTCTCGCGCAGCTTCCGGATGTGCACATCGATGGTGCGGTCGCCCACGATGATGTCGTTGCCCCAGACGCGCGAATAGATCTCCTCCCGCAGGAAGACCTTGCCCGGCTTGCTCATCAGCAGGGCCAGCAGCTCGAACTCCTTCTTCGGCAGCTGCAGCACCTCGTTCCCCTTTTCCACGGTAACACGCTCCAGGTCCACCCGGATCCCGTTCGACTCGAGCACGGGGCTTGCCGGTGCAGACGTGCCGGTGCGTTTCAGCAGCGCCTGCACCTTGGAGACGAAGACCTTTGGCCGCACGGGCTTGTTGATGTAATCGTCCGCACCGGCCTCATAGCCCGCGATGTGGGAATAGTCCTCGGTGCGCGCGGTGAGGAAGGCGATGAGCACATGCTCCAGGCCGGGTGTGCGGCGCAATTGGCCGCAGGTCTCCACACCGTCCATGCCCGGCATCATGATGTCCAGCACCACCAGGTCGGGCTGCTCCTTCCTGGCCATTCGCAACGCTTCGGCCCCGTCCTTGGCGGTGAACACGAGGATCCCCTCACGCTCCAGGTTGTACTTCAGGAGGTCCAGGATGTCCTCCTCATCATCCACCAGTAATACTTTCTTGGCCATTTCAGCTGCAAGCATCCACACGGATCGCACTGCAAAGTGACGAATTCCGGCCGGGTGCCATGTTACCGGTACGTGAAGTCCGCATCATCGCCAGGTGAACGCATGGAACTACCAACCGCGCAGCGCCGCGATCACCACGGTATAACGCGCGGCCTTGCCGATGAACATCAGTGCCGATACCGGCAGGAAAGGAGCACGGAACATGCCCAGGGCGATGGCGATGGGATCGCCCACCACGGGCAGCCAACAAAGCAGCGCGGCCCAGGCCCCGCGGCGCTGCACCAAGGCGTGCCAGCGTTGGGCCTTGGCCGGGTCCACGCGCAGCCACCGCATCAGTCTTCCTTCCGGCAGCCAGCGGCCGATGCCGTAGTTGGTGAGCCCCCCGAGCGTATTCCCGACGCTGGCCACGGTCAACAACGCCAAGCTGCTCCACGGCCCCAAGGCCATGGCGGCCAGCAGCGCCTCCGAACTGAACGGCAGGATGGTGGCCGCCAGGAAGCAGGCGGCGAAAAGGGCGGGCAGGCCGGCATCCGCCCAGCCCGTGAAAAGCTCCATGGGCGCGAAGATCCGAAGTTTGGCACGGGATCGGAAGAAATGCGGTCAACACCCATCCCGATGTACAAACTCACCCTCATTCCCGCCTTGTTGATCACGGCCACGACCTTGGGCCAAACCGGTGGCTACCAAGGATCCGTGGGTGCCACTATCGGGGCCGGCATCCCGCTGGGGGGCTATGCCGATACCATGGGCCGCGGCATGTTCACCTTCGGCGGTGTACTGACGCTCCCGGCCAAGCGCCTCCCGTTCCAACTTGGTTTTGCCTTCGACTATGGCATCATGGGCCGCAAGACGAGCAAGGTCGTGGTCATGGATGCCGTGCAGGTCCCCACCGAGGGGCGCATAGCCTTGACGGAGAAAGTGCTGAGCTACCATCCCTTGCTGCGCTTCAGCCCGCTCAAGGGGCCGGTGCGCCCGTATGTCGAGGGCATGGTGGGCCTGCGCCATTTCAGCACCAAGAGCAACATTACGGTGGACGGGACCGGCGGGGCCGTGCAACGCAGCCGCCACAGCGATGACATGGTATTGAGCAGTGGCTGGGCGGCCGGGTTGATGGTGGGCCTTGGCGGAACCGCGTACCTGGAGGCCCGCGTGGAACGCATGTACAGCGGCAAGGCGGAATACGTGGATCCCGGATCCATCGCCATCGATGGGCAGGGCAATGTGGCCTTTTCCACGCTGCAGAGCACGACCGGTACACTGAACCTGTTGTTGGGCGTGGGCTTGCGCTTCTGACGGCACCGGTGTTATGTGCCGTTGGCGGGCGACCCCATGCGCCGGCCACCGCCGACCGTCCGCAAAATGTTGGTAAACGGGCTGAAAAGCAGTTGGGCCGGGCGGCCTTTATTCATTCCTGACCGGTAAACTTGCGCAACCCCGGCGGGATGGCTGAGAACAGGAGGCGGATCCATAGCGCGTTGATTTCCGTATTCGACAAGAACGGACTGGAACCTTTGGTGCGTGAACTGCACCGGTTGAAGGTGACCCTGTACAGCACGGGCGGCACCAGGTCATTCATCGAAGGCTTGGGCATACCGGTGTCCGCCGTGGAGGACCTTACCGGTTACCCCAGCATTCTGGGCGGGCGGGTGAAGACACTGCACCCGAAGGTCTTCGGGGGTATCCTGGCCCGACGTGGCGTGGCGGGTGATGTGGCCCAAATGGAGGAACACGCCATTCCGCCGATGGACATGGTGGTCGTGGATCTCTACCCGTTTGAGGCCACCGTGGCGTCGGGCGGCACCGAGGAGGAGATCATCGAGAAGATCGACATCGGGGGCGTGTCGCTGATCCGTGCCGCGGCCAAGAACCACGGCGACGTGTTGGTGGTGCCCGCCCAGCGCGACTATGATGAAGTGCTAAGCCTCCTGCGGGAGCAGGACGGTGCCACGACCGGTGCCCAGCGGCTGGCATTCGCGCGCAAGGCCTTCGGTGAGACCGCCCGGTATGACCGCGCGATCAACGCCTGGTTCCACGGGTTCGACGCGGCAGCCAGTGTTCCCCGGCTGGCTGGGCAACCCATCCACGTCCTGCGCTACGGCGAAAACCCGCACCAACCGGCCAGCTTCATCGGCGACCTGGACGGGATGTTCGTGCAGCTCAATGGCAAGGAACTGAGCTACAACAACCTGTTGGACCTGGATGCGGCCACCGCTTTGATCGACGACTTGGCCCTGCTGGCCAAGGACGGGGATGAAGCTCCCTTCGCCATCCTGAAGCACAACAACGCATGCGGGGCGGCCATCCGGCCCACGCTGCCGCAAGCCTGGGAGGCGGCATTGGCCGGTGACCCGGTGAGCGCTTTCGGCGGGGTGCTGGTCACCACAAGCGTGGTGGACGACCGGACCGCAGCCGCGATGGACGGCTTGTTCTTCGAGATCCTGTGTGCCTCCGGCTACACGCCGGATGCCCTGGAGATCTTGCGCAAAAAGAAAAACCGTGTCATCCTGGAAAGGAAGGTTGGCACCCGTGGCGACCGCCGTTTCCGGTCTGCGCTCAACGGCCTTTTGTCCCAGCTTCCCGACCAGGTCGTGGAAAGGGCATCGGACCTGCAGGCCGTGACGCAAAAGAAGCCCACGGAAGGGGAGGTGCGGGACATGCTCTTTGCCAACATTTTGGCCAAGCACACCAAGAGCAACGCGATCGCCTTGGCCAAGGACAGGCAGCTTTTGGCCAGCGGCACCGGCCAGACCAGCCGGGTGGATGCGCTGGAGCAGGCCGTTGCCAAGGCCGCCAGGTTCAAATTCGACCTGCGGGGCGCCGTGATGGCCAGCGATGCCTTCTTTCCCTTCCCCGATTGCGTCACCATCGGTGCAAACGCGGGGATCACGGCGATCGTACAACCCGGCGGGAGCATCCGCGACCAGGAGAGCATAGACGCTTGCAACAAGCTCGGCATCGCCATGTGCACCACCGGATACAGACACTTCAAACACTGACGACCCCGAATGGGCTGGTTCAATAGCTTTTTCACCCAGGAGATCGCCATCGATCTGGGCACCGCCAACACCTTGATCATCCACAATGACAAGGTGGTGGTGGACGAGCCCAGCATCGTGGCCAAGGACCGCACCACCGGCAAGGTGATCGCCATCGGCCGGCAGGCCCAACAAATGCATGGCAAGACCCACGAAAACATCAAGACCGTGCGGCCGCTGAAGGACGGGGTGATCGCCGACTTCCAGGCCGCCGAGGAGATGATCAAGGGCATGATCAAGATGATCAACCCGGGCCGCCAACTCTTCACGCCCAATATCCGCATGGTGATCTGCATCCCCAGCGGCATCACCGAGGTGGAGAAAAGGGCGGTGAAAGACAGCGCCGAACATGCCGGGGCCAAGGAAGTCTACCTGATCCACGAGCCCATGGCCGCGGCCATCGGCATCGGCATCGACGTGGAGGAGCCCATGGGCAACATGATCATCGACATCGGCGGGGGCACCTCCGAGATCGCGGTGATCGCCCTGGGCGGCATCGTGTGCGACAAGAACATCCGCGTGGCAGGTGACGAGTTCACGAACGATATCGAGGAATACATGCGCCGCCAGCACAACATCCTGGTGGGTGAGCGCACCGCCGAACAGATCAAGATCGAGGTGGGCAGCGCCATGGTGGAGCTGGAAGACCCCCCGGCGGACTATGCCGTGCGCGGCCGCGACCTGATGACGGGCATCCCCAAGGAGATCACCGTCACCTACTCCGAGATCGCCCAGGCGCTGGACAAGTCCATCAGCAAGATCGAGGAGGCCATCCTCAGCGCCTTGGAGGCCACGCCGCCCGAGCTCAGTGCAGACATCTACCGCACAGGTATATACCTGGCCGGAGGAGGTGCCCTGCTGCGGGGGCTGGACAAACGGATCAGCATCAAGACCAAGCTGCCCGTGCATGTGAGCGAGGATCCCCTGCGCGCCGTGGCCCGGGGCACCGGCATCGCACTGCGCAACATCGACCGCTTCCAGTTCCTCATGCGGGAATAGAGGCCCATGCAGGGCACGGCCGCCGGGCCGGGGCCCGCCACAAGATCCCAGCATGCGCGACCTCTTCCGCTTCCTGTTCCGCCAGCGCAACAACCTGCTCTTCCTGGGCCTGATGGCACTGTCCCTGTTCCTGCTCGTGAACGGCAACATGCACCAGCGCGCCCAGGCCATCAGCAGCAGCAACGCGCTGGTCGGGCAGATCTATGCCTGGCGCCAGGAGGTGACCGAGTATGCGGACCTGCGGAAAGTGAACCGCGACCTGGCCGTGGCGCTGGCGCGGGAGCGCGACCGGCGCTTCCGTTCACTGGACGGGACCGACAGCGTGCAAACGGCCCGCGACACCGCCGGGGTGGCGCGGTACACCTTCGTCACCGCACAAGTGATCAACAGCACCACACACAAGGAGCGCAACTACATCACCTTGGGAAGCGGGGCGCTGGCCGGCATCCGGCCGGACATGGGGGTGATCGGCATGGGCGGCGTGGTCGGCATCGTGCGCGACGTCAGTCCCCGCTTTGCACTGGTCACCAGCGTGCTCAGCGATGAGTACCGGATCAGCGTACAATTGAAGCGCACCGGCCATTTCGGCCTGTTGAGCTGGGATACCGACGACCCGCGCACCGCGTCCATGACCGATGTGGCCAACCACGTGCCGGTGGCGCCCGGCGATACGGTGGTCACCCGCGGCAACGATGGCATCTTCCCCCCGGGGATCACCGTGGGCACCGTCACCGAGGTGAACGAGGACCCCGGCAGCAATTTCCACGACATCCGGTTGAAGCTCAGCGAGGACCTCACCCGCACCGCCTACGTACACGTGGTGGTCGACCTGTTCAAGGCCGAGCGCGACACCCTGGAGGCAAAGGTCGGCCGCCCATGATCACCCTGGTACGCAACCATATCCTCGGTTTCCTCCTGCTGGTGCTGCTACAGGCCCTGGTACTGGATCACCTGGACCTGGCCCATGGCTGGGTGGTGCCCTACCTCTACGTCCTGTTCATCATCGCCTTGCCCTTCGACACGCCGCCGTGGGCTACCTTGGTGATCGGCTTCGTGCTGGGCCTTACCATGGATTTCTTCAGCAGCACGCCCGGCATGCATGCGGGTGCCTGCACGTTGATGGCCTATGCGCGCCTGTTCATGCTGCGCATCCTGGCCCCGCGCGATGGCTACGACATCATCAAGCGGCCCAACGTGCGCGACATGGGGCTCACCTGGTTCATGACTTTCGCGGGCGTGCTCATCCTCGTGCACCATCTGTGGCTTTTCTTCGTTGAGGTGTACCGGTTTGACGATTTCCTTTCCACGTTGCTCCGTGCCCTGATGAGCGCCGTTGCTACCTTGTTGCTCTGCCTGCTGGCCCAAGCGCTTACCTCGGGCGGGGTGCGGCCACGATGAATTTCAACGATCGCAAGTACGTCCTGATCGCGGCGGTGGTGTTCATCTGCGCCGTGTTCATCATGCGCCTTTTCTGGATCCAGGTGGTGGACCAGGGCTGGGCGGCACGCGCGGCGGACATCAGCGAGCGCAAGATCACCGTGTACCCGTCCAGGGGCCTGATCCTGGACCGGCACGGCGAATTGCTGGTGGCCAACACCCCGGTATACGACATCATGGTGGTGCCCCGCGAGGTGAAGAACCTGGATACCCTGGGACTATCCGAACTGCTCCATGTACCCATGGACCAAGTGAGGGAGCGCCTGCGCAAGGCCCGCGATTATTCCGTGTGGAAGCCCAGCGAGTTCGAGAAGCAGGTCACCGCCGAACAGTATGCCGCCATTTCGGTCCACCTGTACAAATACCCAGGGTTCTATGCCCAGAGCCGGACCCTGCGCACCTATCCGCCCCATGTGGGTGCCCACATGCTGGGCTACATCAGCGAGGTGGGGGCCCGCAAGGTGGAACAGGACCCGTACTACAAGCCGGGCGACGTGATCGGTGTGGGCGGCTTGGAGAGCTATTATGAAACGGCGCTGCGCGGCAAGCGGGGCGTGAAGTACGTGGTGGTGGACGTGCACAACAACGTCCAGGGCCCTTTCCAGGAAGGCCGCTACGACACCTTGGCCCATGCGGGCAAGAACCTGTATACCAGCATCGACCTGAAGATGCAGGAACTGGGCGAGCGGCTGATGCGCAACAAAAAGGGCAGCATCGTGGCCTTGGACCCGCGCACCGGGGAGGTGCTGGCCTTGGTGAGCTCCCCCACGTACGACCCGGAGCTGCTGGTGGGCCGTGTGCGCAATACCAACTACCGCGTCCTTCAGCAAGATCCGCTCACCCCCTTGTTCGACCGGGCCCTGCAGGCCCAGTATCCGCCGGGTTCCATCTTCAAATTGGCCCAGGCCGCCATCGCGCTGCAGGAGGGCGTGATCACGCTTAACACCAGCTTCGCCTGCAACAAGGCCCTGGTGGGATGCCACAACCACCCCACGGCGGCCAATGTGGAGCAGGCCGTGCAGTTCTCGTGCAACCCCTATTTCTACCAGGTGTTCAAGCGCGAGATCGAGCAGGGGGCGTCGAAGAACCGCTTTGAGGACGCGGCGCTTGGGCTGGCCAAGTGGAAGGTGGCCATGGAAAGCTTCGGACTGGGGCACCAACCCCGGCTGGACCTGCCGTCGGTGAAGGGGGGGAGCATCCCCGGGGTGGCGTTCTACAACCGGATCTACGGGGAGAAGGCCTGGTCCTTCAGCACCATTTATTCGCTGAGCATCGGCCAAGGGGAGGTGCTGGTGTCGCCGGTGCAAATGGCCAACCTGGCGGCCATCTTCGCCAACCGGGGCTACTACTACGACCCGCACCTGGTGCGCGCCATCGGGCACCCGGACAGCCTGAACACGCAGGTGCAGCGGCACCACACCCTGGTGGACGACCAGTGGTTCCCGCCCTTGGTGGAAGGCATGCGCCGGGTGGTGAACGAGCCGGGCGGCACGGCGCGGGCGGCACGGATACCGGGCATCACCGTGTGCGGCAAGACCGGCACGGCCGAAAACCCGCATGGCAAGGACCATGCGGTATTCGTGGCCTTTGCCCCCATGGAGGACCCCAAGGTCGCGATCGCCGTGTACGTGGAGAATTCCGGCTTCGGGGGCACGTGGGCGGCACCCATCGCCAGCTTGTGCATGGAGCAGTACCTCACCGATACCATCACCCGGCCCGAGCTGATGCAGCGCATGCTGGACGCCAACCTGATCGCCGAGGAGAAGAACTATGTGAAGCCCGCCAAAAGGCGCCGCCCATGAGCCAACGGGACAGCATCATACGCAATTTGGACTGGCCCCTGGTGGTGATGTACCTGCTGCTGATGGCCATGGGCTGGGCGAACATCTACAGTGCGGCATACGACCCCGACCACGCCAACCTGTTCGACCGCGCCCGCGAGTATGGTGCCCAGAGCGTATGGATCGTGGTCTCCCTGTTGATCGGGGCCGGCATGCTGCTGGTGCGGGGGGAATTCATCCGCAACCTGGCCTACCCCACCTACTTGGTGGTGCTGTTCCTGCTGGTGCTGGTGCTGCTGATCGGCCGCGAGGTGAACGGGGCCAAGGCCTGGTTCGGAGTGGGCGGCTTCGGCATCCAACCGGCCGAGTTCAGCAAGTTCGCCACCGCGCTGGCCCTGTCCAAGTACCTCAGCGGCCTGAAGACCTTGAAGGAAACGCGGGCCAGGGTGGTCTCCGCCATCCTCATCCTGCTGCCGGTGGGCCTGATCATGCTGCAACCCGATACCGGCACCGCCCTGGTCAGCGGCGCGTTCGTGCTGGTGCTGTACCGGGAAGGACTGTCCGGCAACATCCTGCTCATCGCCATCATGGCGGCCATCCTCGTGGTGCTCTCCCTGATCATGAAGGAAAGCATCTACACCCTGCCGTTCACGGACATCCAATTCCACGGCCAATACTTCCTGATCGGGATGCTGGCCGTGTTCACCCTCCTGGGCTTCCTCTTCGTGAACAAG
This sequence comes from Flavobacteriales bacterium, assembly GCA_024103275.1. Classification (GTDB taxonomy): domain Bacteria; phylum Bacteroidota; class Bacteroidia; order Flavobacteriales_F; family PHOS-HE28; genus PHOS-HE28. Next base: position 8,877 of record JAGFIV010000104.1, on the reverse strand, counting down.
TTCGTCTTCAAGCACCGCCGCAAACGGATCTACGCCTACCTGCTGATCGGCCTGCTGGGCTCATCGGCGTTCATCGCCAGCGTGGACCAGCTGATCGACCACATGCCCGCGCACCAACAGACCCGGATCCGCGTGCTGCTGGGCTTGGAGCACGATCCGCGCGGCTACGGCTACAACGTGGAGCAAAGCAAGACCGCCATCGGCAGCGGCGGTTTCACGGGCAAGGGCTTCCTCAAGGGCACGTTCACCAAATACAAATACGTGCCCATGCAAAGCACGGACTTCATCTTCTGTACCGTGGGCGAGGAGTGGGGCTTCCTGGGATCCACCGCGGTGGTGCTCCTCTTCGGCGGGCTGATCTTGCGTTGCATCCAGATCAGCGACCGGCAGCGATCACGCTTCACCCGCATCTATGCCTACTGCGTGGCCAGCATCTTCTTCCTGCACCTGATGATCAACGTGGGCATGGCCATCGGCCTGGCCCCGGTGATCGGCATCCCGTTGCCTTTCTTCAGTTACGGCGGCAGTTCGCTCATCGGCTTCACCGTGCTGCTGGCCATCCTGGTCCGGTTGGATGCCGAACGGCTGGAACACCTCCGTTGAGCCGCCCGGGCCGGCGGGTCGGGGGCATGAAAGCGGAAAGGCTGCCCGCGGGCAGCCTTTCCGAATGGCCGTTGCCAGCTCCGATCAGTAGTACTGCGAGCGGTTGTCCTTCACCCCGGCGGCTTCCTTCAACGCATTGAACGCCTGGCCCGGCGCCCGGTTGCGGAACCGGTCGGTGAGGACCTTCGGGTCCTCGGCGCCTTGCGGCATTTCCCCGGCCGCAGTAAGCTTCGCCATGCTCACCACATACACCGCCATGTCGCCCTTCAAGGGTGCGCTGGTGGTGCCGTCCGCCATGCCGAAGATCTTGCCGATGGCCGTGGCATCGCTGAAGCCTCCTGGCAGGGAGTTGGCACTGAACGCGAAATCGCCCGACTGCTGGACCGTGGCGTTCAGTTCCGTGGCCAATGCCTGGAGGTCGGTCTTGCCAGACATCTTGTTCACCAAGGCCTCCGCCTTCATTTCCTTGCGCAACTCCGCCGTGAACTTTTCACGCACGTCCATCAGCTTGGGCACGCCTTCTTCCCGTATGCGCAGCAAGGTGCATACCACGTAACTGTCACCGCTCACCAAGGGTTCGCTGCTCTTGGCATCCGCCTTGGCATGGTTCACCCAGCGCACCACCTCGTCGGCTTCCTGCAGGCCGGGCACATAGCGTTGCTCCGGGCGCATGTCCTCCACCGGCGTGTACACATAGCCGGAATCCTCGGCCGCCTTGCGGAACGACGCGCTGTCGGGGTGGTTGAGCGAGAACTCGTTGGCGATCTTCCACATCACCTTCATGGCCTGTACGGGCGCGATCTTCCGGTCGATGGTCAGTACGCGGCGTTCCTTGCGGGTGCGCTGGCCCAGCACTTCCACGATGTGGTAGCCATAGGTCGTCTTCACCTCGGTGATGGCGCCCACCTTTTCGTCGAAGCTGGCCTTGGTGAACTCGGGCACCATGCGCTGGCGGTCGAACCACTCATACACCCCGCCGGTGTTCTTGCTGCCCGGGTCATCCGAGAATTTCTGCACCAGCGACTCGAATTTGCTGCGGTCCCGCTTCACCACGTTGAGGATGCTGTCCGCGCGGGCCTTCACCTTGGCATCCTCGGCACCGGAGCCGGAACTGGTGAGCAGGATGTGGCGCACCCGGGCCTCCTCCACGTCGGCCAGTTCCACCACCTTGACGATCTTCCAGGAATTGCCTTCACGGAAGGGCCCCACCACGGTGCCCACTTCGGCGTGGGTGATCAACGAGTCGTTGAGGTGGTCGGCCGTGCCTTCCTGATAGGCGGTGGGCACCGCCGAACGGCTATCGGAGGCCGAGGCCACCAGGGCGCTATCGGCGGCGCGCGTGGTGGCCGCCTCGAAGTCCGCCTTCAATCCAAGCATGTCCTCGCGGGCGTTGTCGATGTCCTCCTGGGACGGCACGGCCGTGAACCGCACGTAGGCAAAGCTGCGCGAGGCCTGCTGGCGGTACTTGCGGTCGTTCTTGTGCGCATCGTAGTACCGGCGCAGCTCGGTCTCGCCTACCGGGAAGAGGCTGTCCGCCTGGGCATCCATGCGCTGGGCAACGAATTGGAACTCGGCCTTCGTGTTCTTCGCGGCCCAATCATCCCGCAATTGCGCACTGTTCACGAAGCAGCTTTTCTTCAGCAAGTCGTTGTATTTGGCCTGGATGCGCTGGGGAACGAACGTCTTGCGCTGCATGTCCAGGAGCGCGAGGTTGTTTTCCTGCACGTACTTGAAATACTGCTGCAGCCGCTCCTTGCTCACCTGCCCGGTGGCCGGGTCCTTGAAAGCATCATTGTTCCGGAAGTCGGGCAGGATGTTGTTCCCGAACCGGATATCGTCGTATTCCTCACGGCTGATCGTGTTGCCGAAGCCGGCCTTTTCGGCCTGCTCGCCCAAGGTGTACTGGCGCAGCAGGTCGTTCCATACCCCGTTGCGCACCTGTTCCTGCAATTGGTTGTCCACCGTGGTGCCGTTTTGCCGGTACAGGTCCAGCTGCTGGTCCACCATGCTGGAGAACTGTTGCATGCTGATCTCATTCCCCGCGATGCTCCCCACATTGTAGTCGCGGGCACCGGAGCGGTTGCCGATGAAATCGCCCACCACGAACAGCGCCAGTGCGCCGCCCACAATGATCCCCAGCAGGGTGCCCCGCTCGCGGATCTTGCCGATAACTGCCATCTACTTGATTCTTAAAAGGGTGGCAAATATAGGCGGGTGGGGAGATTGCGGGCCCAAAGCGGGATCTGCCGATGCACGGGACCGGTCCGGGCCAACTCCGTGTGGCCGTGCCTTCGTTGCCGGGGTTCTTGGCTATCCTCTTGAAGGCAAGGAGCTTTGCATCGCCGTGCCCATGGTGAATGGGGTCTTGTTCCGAAATCGCGTGCCTGATATCCCGGGCGCGATCCAGGCTCCCGTTTCCGGCTGCCGGAAGTCAGAATGCCAACATCATCACATATCCCGGCCTGGGTCTTTTGGCAACGAAATTTTCCTGTGAACCCATGACCAACTGTGCCACGATCATCCCCCATGGGAAGTTTTCCTGCGCCCGGGGTTCCCCATGCGGTGGCTGCGGGCAAGCACCGGGGCATTGGCGGAAGGGACGAGAAATTCCGGTTGCCGCGACAGGTATGTCCCCGTGGAAACAAGGTGCAGGCGGAGGGGTTTCCCCGGCCCCGGATCCCCCTGATCAACGAACCGCCGAAGTGTTGAACCCGGATTATGCGGTAGGGTTCGTTGCAAGGGTCGAAAGCGCAATGGCAGCAAGGCTTTCGTCGAGGAGGAATGGCTTATGCCATTCTGACGAAAGGAACGCCAGTGAAACGCTTGCTGCCGCAGCGATTTCGGCCGTAGTAGAAATCCTACGGCATATTCCGGGTTGAAACGCATGGCAGGTGAATGGCAACAGGCACGGGTGTGTTTAGTTGCCTTTTCCCCCATCGGGTCGGGTGATATTGCTACTTTCACTCCATCGAAATGCCGCTCAGGTACGGGTTTGCCCAGTTCATTTGGCCATTGGCTTGCGCGGCTGTTTTTCATTCCTGCACCGATCCGCCTGGCGATGGCAAGGTACCGGCAAGCCATTCCGGTGGCCCTTCATTGCGCACTGAATGGCAGCGTCGGCTGTACAGGAACCCGGACAGCACCCAAATATTCCTTGCAGGGGACATCGAGGCCAGCGATGCCCGTGGGGATCATTCCAGGGCACTGGACGGCCGGATTCTCCTGATGGAGGCCGTGGTGGCCCGCCAGTCTCCGGATGCTGCCGGCAGGATCGCGGAGATCGTGTCCGAGGCACCTATACGGGACCGGGACGTGCTAGCTGCCTGGTCCACCTACTATGTAGCCAAGCTCCATGAATCCGGCCGCAACTGGCCATTGGTGGACAGTCTTCTTGCACAATTGGTCGGCATGCCGGGCCATGCTTCGGACACTTCCCTTCAATTGCTGGCCCGGACCATTGCCATCCGGCAGGCCGGGCGGCTTGGCCACCTGGCCCATGCGGATTCGATCGCTGCAGCGTGGAGACCCCGCGCCCGGGAATCCGGGGATCTGCGGCTTACCGTAGAACTCCTCCGATCCCTGGGGGAAGCCCATTCCGCTGCCGCAGACCCCGCGGGTGCCTTGGAGTATTTCCGGAGTGCATGGGTGGAAGCGGGCAAGTTGGATGATGCCTATTTGGAAGGCCGTTGCCGCTTGGGCATGGCCCACGCACAGATCGATCTGGGGAATAATGATGAGGCGGCTGAGTCCTGTCTTGCCGCCAAGGAGAAATTGATGGAAGCCGGTGACCCGTATGGTGTCGTTTCCGCCCAAAAGTTGCTCGGCTATTGCTATTGGGACGTTCTGGGTCCGCGTAAGGTGCTGGACCAATGGCTCCCCGCGATCCAGTTGGCCGATAGCCTGGGCATTTTCCGTGAGTCGGTGATCGTTCGGCTGAACATGGCCAAGTTCAATGTAACCTTGGACAGTGCCGGTTCCGTGGAGGCCGGGGTCCCGTATGCCGAACGCTATGATGCGGCCCATCGGTATATCGACCAGGCGGACTCCATTGCCGCGGCCCACGGGGAGCCGGAATTGACCGCGTACGTGGTGCAGACCCGATCGAAGATCTTGAACCGGCAGGGCCTCTTTGATGCCTCCACACAAGCGTTGATGGGGGCCTTGTCCAAGTTCCGGGCCGCCGGTAATCAATATTTCGAGGTCTCCACCATGATTGATATCGCGTCGAACGAAATATCGATGCGGCGATGGCACCATGCGGAACACTGGCTGCGGCTTGCATTGGCCATGGCGGAACAGAGCAACTACAACACGCTGCGGATGCTGGCCTTGAACCGCCTTGCCCATACCAGTGTGAAGCTTGGGCGGTACGCGGAGGCCTTGGCATACAAGGAAAGGTGGTACAGCCTCAAGGATTCGCTGGAAGGGCTGCAGGTCACCGACAGGATCGCCCAAACGGAACTCCGCCATGCCTTCCGCAACCAGCAGGTGGTGGACAGCCTGGCCCATGTCCAAACCCTGACAAGGGAACGCAGCACGGCCATGGCCAGCGTGTACCGCCTACGCCGCCGCAGCCTGGTGTTGGCCGCCGGCGGCCTGTTCCTGGCCTTGGGCGGTTCGCTGGTGTTCGTACTGGACCGGAAGCGGCGGCGTGAGCGGTATGCCAAGCAGGCCGCGGAGCTGGAGGCCAAGGCCCTGCGTGCACAAATGGACCCGCACTTCATCGGGAACACCTTGCATACGGCCAACACCTATTTGCTCTCCAATGATCCAAAGTCCGCGAGCGAGCTTCTCTCCCTGTTCTCCAAATGGATGCGCACCACCCTGGTGAGCAGTCACCGGGATGATGTTTCGCTGCGGGAAGACATCGAGGCCATGCGCACCTACCTTACCTTGGAACAGGTGCGCACCAAGCACAAATTCACCTTTCACATCGAAATGCCTGACGATGAGGAACTGCTCCATGTACGTATTCCGCCCATGCTCGTGCAGCCTTTCCTGGAGAACGCGATCAGGCATGGCGTAGGCCCCTTGTCAGGCCGGGGGCACATCACCCTCCACATCGGCGCGGTGAACGATCAGCTGTCCATTGTCGTGGAAGACAATGGCGTAGGCCGCCGGGCGGTCTTGCACCGGTCCGGCGGCGACCCGGAAGGAAAACTCTCACTCGGAACGGCCATTACGCGTCAGCGCCTGCGGCTGTTGGCCAAGGCCACAGGCCGGCCGGCTGATGCCCGGGTGACGGACCTGGCACAGGGAACACGGGTGGAAATCGTTGTGCCCCTGGCCTGAGCCGCCGGTTCGACGGCCCAGGGTACCGGATTCGCGAAAAGGCCTACCAATTCCACGATGCAATGACCTTGTGGAAAACCAGGCGCGCCATATTTGAGGTGGACGAAGACCTGCACCGGGCACAAGAAACGCAGCCTCCATGCCCATCACTGCCGCCATTGTTGATGATGAGCCGCATTTCCGCGAACTCCTCGGCAACCTGCTGAAGTCAAGATTCCCGGAGATCACCCTGGAAGGGGATGCCGGCGACGTGCCTTCCGGCGCCGCCCTGGTGAAGGCCCGCAGGCCCGACATCCTTTTCCTGGACATCGAAATGGCCGGGATGACCGGCTTCGACTTGCTGAAGCGGATCGCGCCGCTGGAACCCTTGGTGATCTTCATCACGGCACATGAGGGCTATGCCGTCCGCGCCATCAAGTTCAACGCCTTGGATTTCATCGTGAAACCCTATTCACCGGATGAATTCGATGAAGCGGTGCAGAAGGCGCTCCGGCGCCTGGACGGCAAGGGGCGCCCCGCGGTGTTGTCCGCCTTGCTGGGCTCCATGACCAATGACCGCCAAGTGGCCATTGCCGACGGCCGGGGGTTGACGGTGCTGCAATTGGACGACATCCTATTCTGCAGCAGCGACGACGCGTACACCCTGGTGCATGTCACCGGCGAGGAGAAACCCTTGTTGGTGACACGTTCCTTGGCCCTGTTCGACGAATTCCTGCAAGACAAGGGTTTCGTGCGGATCCACCAAAGCCACTTGGTGAACCGGCGGCACATCAAGCGCTACATCCGGGGCGAAGGCGGAGAGGTGATCATGAGCAACGGCACCAACCTGCCGGTGAGCCGGCGGATGAAGGGGGAGTTGATGCGGGCGTTGGAGAAGATCTAGCCGGCACCGCATTCTCGCGGAATGCCACCGGATTCTCGAAGGGGCTGGGAATTCGTCCCACGTGCGTTCAGATTCGCATTGAAAACAGACAAGCCCTGCGGAATCCCGGAAAGCATGAGGACACCGACAACATTTTTAGGCCTGGTACTGATCTGCCACACGATCTGCGCACAGACCTACACACGGACTGGCTACTATCAGACCTGGGATACGGCAACATCCACTTGGAACGATGAAATGCGACTGACCCACCTGTTCCAAGCATCCGGTGGCCGGGTGCTGGCCAGCACTTATGATAGCCTCGATGTCCAATGGCAACCCAAAAAGCAGGTAGCCTTCCATTACGGAACAGCTGACGTGTTGGATTCCATCGTTATCCGGCTCTGGGATGACGGGGAAATGGCATGGGAGAACTCGGAGTTGAAGACCGCCACCTTCAATGGGGGCACCTCGCCCATCAGCCAACAGGACCACGTCTGGAACGGCTCTTCTTGGGTGGCCACGTACAAGTATGACCACACCTATGATGTCAATGGGCACTTGGTCCGTACCCAGTCGTCCAGATGGAACGGGGCCTGGGTGTTGTATGGGCGTGATACCCTGGAACTGGATGGGAGCGGCAATCCCATCGTAAACCGATCGGACACGCTCAATGGGACGATCTGGGAGATGGTATCCGTCGATTCCACCTGGTACAACGGATCGGGACAAAGGACGGAAACAACGACATGGATCAGCTTCTTCGGCATGTTCATTCCTTCCTCAATTACAGCATGGTCCCATGGTGCCGACGGTGAGATCGACTCCATCCAAACGTTCCTGTACTGGCCAAACCCGGCACCCATACCCTATTTGCTTGAACTACGGACACAAGCCGGGGATGGCCTGCTGAACCAAACGTTCCAACGCAACCAGGCCATTCCCTCCCCGCAGCCCGACTGGCTCAATTATTTCCGCTGGATCTTTGACGAAACGGGTGCCGGGGTTGCGGAATGGGCACCGTCACCGGTCCGTATTTGGCCCAACCCTTCCGATGGCCGGTTCACCATGGCATGCGATGGTGCCGACCGCCATTCCCAGGCCCGTGTGTACGATGCAGTCGGCCGGCAGATCGGCGGAGCCGTCCGCGCGGACGGCGCGGGTCGGTTCACCCTTGACCTCGACGGGGAGGCACCTGGCATCTATAGGGTCATTGTGAGCGGCGGCCCAGGCATTTCCATTGGCACCTTGACCATACGCCATTGAATCAACACAGGCACGTACCCAAAGTCCCATACCCATCAAAACAAATCCCGCACATGTGGTTTACCCTCCTCCTCATCCTGGCCGTCCTCGCTTTTTGGTTGGCCCGCCAATACAACGGGTTGCAAAACCTGGCCCAGAACGTGCGCGAATCGGCATCCAACGTACAGGTTGCCATCAGCAAGAAACTTTCGCTGGTGAACCAACTGATCGACGTGGTAAAGAACTACCAGGCCGGCGAACAGCTCGTGCAGCTGAAAGTCTCGCAGGACAACTCCACGGCTGCCATGGCCAACGCATACCAGCAGACCGGCAACGTGATATCGGCCATCCAGGGTTTGGCCGAGCGCTTCCCCAACCTGAAAGCCAATGAACAGTACCACCGCCTGATCGACAACATCGAGGCTTGCGAAGGCCAGATCGGCAGCCGCCGTGAAGGGTACAACGCCGTGGTGAAGCGTTACAACAGCCACCGGCTCACGATCCCCACCATTTTCATTGCCCGCTCCATGGGTTTCGGTGAGGCGCCGTACCTGCAATTCGACCAAAGTGGCGCGGTCGACCCCAACAGCCTGAAGGAATTCCGTACGGATGATGGCGAGCGGCTGCAACAATTGATCTCCGGGGCCGGCAACTCCATTGCGAAGACCACGCGCAACCTGGCACAACAGGCTGGGCAGGCCGGCAAGATGCTCGCTGAAAAGATCAAGGAGGCACCGGATGCCAAGTACTTCTATATGTCCGCAGGTGGTGCGCCAAAAGGCCCGCTGCCACTAAGTGAGATACAGGCCTTGGCCAGTGCCGGAACATTGCCCGCCGATGTCCAGGTGGCGGTGGCCGGGGCAGATGATTGGAAG
>JAGFIV010000065.1 GCA_024103275.1 Flavobacteriales bacterium | reverse complement strand
CGGCTTCTTGATCCGGCGGACGTACCCCGAGTCCGGGTCGGAGAACTCGAACTGGTAGTTCAGCGTCCCGCCCAAGTAGTTGGTGCCCGCCACCTTGTTGGCGAACACCTTGTTGTCCGAACGGTTGTTGAACACCCCGCACTCCGCCGGGTGCACGTCCGGCGCCGCCAGGGGCAGGGCGAAGCTGTGGTGGCTGCCGTAGCTGCCCGCCAGCGGCGGGTTCGCCGGGCTGGAGGCACCATCGCTGAACGCATCGCCCATGATCAGTTTGCCATCCGTGGTGCGCAGTTCCCATCCGCCGCCGGAGATGCCGTCGCCGTTGCTGTCCATCAGGCGGAAGCCGTACCAGGCACTGGCTGGCGAGGCGTTCAGGCAGGCCGGCTCGCCCACCAGGGTGTTCGCCGCGGCCGGGGATCCCGCCGCGATCACCGTGCCTCCGTCGTTGGTGATCTCCCAGGAAAGCTGCCCCGGGTTGGCGTCCGTGGTGATGTACACCATCACCTGGTCACCGGTGCAGGGACCGCCGCTCGGCGTACCGACGCAGGTGCAGTTGCCGTCCCAGGCGTCGTTGTCCGTGTTCGCATTGCCGTCGTCGCAGGAGGTACCCGGCAGGGCGGAGCCGCCCGGTACGCCCAGGCAGTCGATCAGTTGGCCGACACACGTGCAGTTGCCGTCCCAGGTATCGTTGCCCGTGTTCGCGTCGCCATCGTCACAGGCCGTGCCCGGCAGGGCGGGGCCGCCCGGTACGCCCAGGCAGTCGATCAGTTGGCCGACGCACGTGCAGTTGCCGTCCCAGGTATCGTTGCCCGTATTGGCGTTGCCATCGTCACAGGCCGTGCCTGGCAAAGCGGGGCCGCCTGGCGTGCCTTCGCAATCCACCAGGAATCCTACGCAATTGCAACTGCCATCGAGGACATCGCCCGTGGTGTTCGGGTTGCCGTCATCGCAGGTGCTGCCCACGGTGCCCGCCACGGCCGGGCAGAGGTCGGTGTTGTCGGCCACATAGCCCACGGGCTGGTTGCAGGTGAAACCGGCCAGGCTGTTGTTGGGGTCGCCGAGACCGTCGCCATCGGTGTCCGCGTACCAGGTGGTGGCCACATCAGCCACGCCGCAACCGCAGGCTCCGGGGTCCTGCTTGTTGATGTCCGTGGGACAGAGGTCGGTGTTGTCGGCCACATAACCCGGGGGCTGGTTACAGGTGAAGCCGGCCTGGCTGTCGTTGGGGTCGCCGAAGCCGTCACCGTCGGTGTCCGCATACCAGGTGGTGGGCACATCGGGGTTGCCGCATCCACAGGCACCCGCGGCGATCTTGTTGGGATCATTGGGGCAGCCGTCCTGCGCATCGCAGGTCAGGTCGCCGTCGGCATCCTGGAAGGTGTGGGTCACGATGCCGTTGCTGCACTCGTCCAGCGTACAGGGGTCGCCATCATCCACGGTGAGCTGGGAACAGGCACAGCCGTCGCCGTTCACACCTTCGCCGTTGGGCGTACCGGGGCAGAGGTCCGATCCGTTGCATACGCCGTCGTTATCATCGTCGTAACAGCGCAGCATGTAGCTCACCCCGCATACGTCCGGGTTGGAGACTACGATGTGGTACGTACCTGCAGCTGCTCCGGCCAAGGAGATCGTATCCGCGGAGGGGATGGAGTTCCCGCCGACATCGGCAGTGCCCGTCACCAGGGTCTGGTTGATGTTGTTCCTGATGTACACGGTCATGGCCCCTGCCGCCCCGGCGTTCTCCGCCAGGGTGTACACGTTGATGTCGCCTCCCGGATGGTTGATCACGTAGAAGTCTTCGTTGTTGTCGTATTCAAATCCCACATGCCCGGTCGCGCCTGCATTGTTCAGGTCGATCGGGATGGCTTGGCCCGTGTTCTGGTTCGGCTCCGCATCGTCCGCATAGACCGCAGGCGTCACCGAGTAGCTCATCCGGTAGGAAACGCCGCACACATCGGGGTTCTGCACCAAGAGGTAGTATATGGCCTGATGGCCGGTACAGTTGTGGGTGAAGGTGGTGTCCTCGGCCATGCCGTTGGCACCCACGTTCGCGAACCAGGTCACGATGGTCTGGTTGATGTTGTTCCGGAGGTATACCGTTACGGTACCAGGCCCGGCCGCTGCATGTTCTGCCTGGAAGTTCACGCTCAGCACCCCGTCGGTGGGCGCCAGTATCCGGTAGTAATCCGTAGCATCGTCGTAGTAGAAATCCACATGGCCGTCCATGTTCGTTCCGGGCGGAATGGTATCGGCTGCCTGGGAGGTATTGTCGTTCTCCTCCACGTCGTTGGCGAAGGCCGCCGGGGCCACGGTGTAGCTCATCCGGTAGGAAACCCCGCACACATCGGGGTTCTCCATCACCAGGTAATACCGGTTCAGGTGCCCGGTGCAGTAGTGGATGAACGTGGTGGTATCCGGGATGCCGTTGGCACCCACATTCGCGGTCCAGGTCTCCAAGACTTGGTTGATGTCGTTCTTCAGGTACACCATCACGTTTCCCGGCGTGTTCCCCGCATGTTCGGCCATCACCTGCACGGTCATCATCCCGTCGTTCGGCGCCAGGATCCGGTAGTAATCCGTAGCGTCATCGTAGTTGAAAGCCACATGGCCGTCCGTGTTCGTTCCGGGCGGAATGGTATCGGTGGCTTGGCTGGTGTTCTGGTTCGGCTCTGTATCGTTGGTGTAGAATGCAGGCGTCACCGTGTAGTCCATCCGGTAGGAAACCCCCAGCAGAGCGGGGTGCTCCATCACCGGGGACTCCCGGTTCAGGCGCCCGGTGCAGTAGTGGATGAACGTGCTGGTATCCGGGATGCCGTTGGCACCCACATTCGCGGTCCAGGTCTCCAAGACTTGGTTGATGTCGTTCTTCAGGTACACCATCACGTTTCCCGGCGT
>JAGFIV010000023.1 GCA_024103275.1 Flavobacteriales bacterium | reverse complement strand
AGGATGTCGTCGATGTTGCGGAAGGCCTGCTCGAAGGCGCTGCCTTGCGCTTTGCCATTGGTACGGGCGGTGGATGCGGTTGCCCCGTTGCCGGGTTCTGTTTTTCGCGGCCGTCCGCGGCCACGCTTGGTGGTTTCCATCCTTTGTTCTTCTGCCCCGCACGGTGCAGGGCTTTTGCTATGATTGATCGATCAGCGGTCCGGTTCCAAGTACGGAACGGCAGCGGGGCTCAAAGTAACCACTGTGGGCCAACACGCTTGGCCGCCTCACCCCTCAAACCACTCCTTCCCCAAGCTTCTCGGGAAAGCCAGGTAGTGCTTCTCCACCACCCCGCCCAAGGCGGCCACGCCCAGGTTGTCGCTGGCCTCGGCAATGTCCTTCAGCTGGCCGTTCTTGAACAGCAGCTTGATGCCGTCGTGGGTGGTGTCGTAAGCGTTGTTCACCACTTTGCCGGCCAGGACGAAGAGTTCGGCCTCCTGCACGGAGATGCCCATTTGCTTGGCGAATGCTTCGCGGACCCGCGCCAGGTGGGCGGCGCCCCAGGGTTCCTTGGCCAAGCGGATGCGCAGGGTGCGGCGGTGCAGCAGGTCGGTGGCCAAGCGGGCCAGGATGCGGTCCGGGTGGTCGGCCCACACCTTCAGCGCGCCCATGATGTCGTGGTCGTCCAGGCGCATGAAATCGGCCAGCACGGCGGGGTCGTTGAAGGAGGAGCGGTCGCGGCGCTCGCGCAGGAAGCCCAGCAGCGCGGGGCTGCCGAAGAGGGGTACGCCTTGCAGGCCCAGGGCCTTGGCGCGGCGGAGCGATTGTACCAGCATCTGCTCGCAGGCCAGCACGGTCTTGTGCAGGTACACCTGCCAGTACATCAGGCGGCGCGCCACGATGAACTTCTCGATGCTGTAGATGGCCTTCTCCTCCACCACCAGCCGGTCGCCCACCACCTGCAGCATCTTGATGATGCGGTCGCCGCCGATGACGCCCTCGCTCACGCCGGTATAGAAACTGTCGCGGTTCAGGTAATCCATGCGGTCCACATCAAGCTGGCTGCTCACCAGCTGGTGCAGGAAGCGCTTGGGGTACTGGTCCCGGAAGATGCGTATGCCCAGGTCCAGCGCACCGTTGAACTCCCGGTCGAGGGCGTCCATCACCAGGGCGCTCACATCCTCGTGGCCCACACCTTCCACCAGGCTGTGCTCCAGGGCGTGGCTGAAGGGCCCGTGGCCCACATCGTGGAGCAGGATGGCGATGCGTGCGCCCAAGGCTTCATCCTCGGTGATGATGTGGCCCTTTTCCCGCAGGCTTTCGATGGCCAGCCCCATCAGGTGCATGGCCCCTATGGCGTGCGGCAGGCGCGTGTGCAGCGCGCCGGGGTACACCAGGTGCGAGAGGCCCAATTGCTTGATGTAGCGCAGGCGCTGGAACCACGGATGGTCGACCAACCGCAGCAGCAGCGGGTGCGGGATGGAGATGAACCCGAGGATGGGGTCGTTGAGGATCTTCATGGCCGGGCCGGGCAGGGAGGCAGGCGGGCACTCCCCCCGTAACTTCACGCCCCGAAAGTACAGGGCAACAACGCATGCGCCGTTCCGTTCGCCCTGCATGGTATCCACGAACACGGCCCGGCCCCGGCCTCAAGGGGCACCAGAGCAAACGACCATGGCAGCCAGCATCCTTTGGGCCGACGACGAAATAGACCTGTTGCGCCCGCACGTCCTCTTCCTCGAGGGGAAGGGCTACCACGTGGACACGGTGAACAACGGGCTGGACGCGGTGGAAAAGGCCACGGCGCAGGAATATGACATCATCTTCCTGGACGAGAACATGCCCGGCCTCAGCGGGCTGGAGACGCTCACGCGCGTGAAGGGCGTGGCGCCGCGCACACCGGTGGTGATGATCACCAAGAGCGAGGAGGAGAGCATCATGGAGGAGGCCATCGGCAGCAAGATCAGCGACTATCTGATCAAGCCGGTGAACCCGAACCAGATCCTGCTGGCCCTGAAAAAGCACCTGGAGGGCGGCCGCCTGGTGAACGAGAAGACCTCCAGCAGCTACCAGCAGCAGTTCGGGCGGCTCAGCATGCGCCTGGGCGACCGGCTCACCACCGCGGAATGGATGCAGCTGTACGATGAACTGGTTCGTTGGGACCTGGAGCTGAGCGGCAACCCGGACCAGGGCATGGCGGAGATCCTGCGGAGCCAGTGGGCCGAAGCCAACGACCTGTTCAGCCGCTTCGTGGAAAGGAACTACCTGGACTGGGTGGCCAACAAGGGCAGCGACGTGCCCATGCAGAGCCACCAGGTGTTCAAGAACAAGATCGCGCCCTTGATCGATGAGCAGCAGGCCCCGCTCTTTTTGGTGCTGATCGACAACCTGCGGCTGGACCAATGGCGGATGATCGAGCCCATCGTGGGCGAGCTGTTCAAGGTGGAGGAGCAGGGCCAGTTCTTCAGCATCCTGCCCACGGCCACGCAGTATGCGCGCAACGCCCTCTTCGCCGGCATGATGCCCAGCGAGATCCAGAAGCGTTGGCCGGGCAAATGGCTGCACGAGGAGGACGAGGGCAGCAAGAATGCCCACGAGGAGGAATTCATGGGGGAACTCTTGCGGAGCCTCGGCAAGCGGGTGAGATACAGCTACCACAAGATCACCAACATCGCCGCGGGGAAGAAACTGGCCGAGA
>JAGFIV010000019.1 GCA_024103275.1 Flavobacteriales bacterium | reverse complement strand
TGGCCGTGATCCCCGACGACCTGGACCCGGGCCAGGCCATGGCCATGGCCACGCAGGGCACCACGGCGTGGTACATGGCGAAGGTGGCCACGGTGCTGCTGCCCGGCACCCGGGTGCTGGTGCATGCGGCGGCCGGCGGCGTGGGACAATTGCTGGTGCAGCTGGCGCTACGGCAGGGCTGTGAGGTCTTCGCCGTGGCCAGCGGCCCCGGGAAGATGGCCTTCCTGAAGGAACTGAGGGCGCAACATCCGATCGATCGCTCGGTGGCCGACTATGCCGCACAGGTGCGCAAGGCACTCGGTGCGGAACGGCTCGATGTGTCCTTCAACCCGGTAGGGGGCAGCACCTTCAAGAAAGACTGGAGGCTGTTGGGCAGCGGCGGAAGGCTGGTCCTTTTCGGGGCTTCGGAACGCGGCACCGGGTTGGTCCGCACCTTGCGGTTCGGTGTCCAAATGGGCCTGATGTCGCCCATATCATTGATGATCCGCAGCAAGGGCATCATCGGCATCAACGTCTTACGCATCAGCGACCACAAGCCCGAGTTGTCGGCCCATTGCCTGAAAGGCGCCGTGGCGGCACTGGTCAACGGCGAACTGCGTGTACGTGCACATCCCCCGTTCGGGGAAGCTGAATTGCCCAAGGCGCTGGCCCTGTTGGCCTCAGGCCGCAGCATCGGCAAGGTGGTGGTCCGTTGGGGCTAATCCTCGCCTTCGTCGTGGTGGCGATGCCGCTTTTCCTTCTTCGGGTCCACCGCATCGGGATCGTCCATGGCCTGCGCGGGCTCACCGCTGGGATCACCCTCATCCTGGCGCAGGATCTCATGCAACGACCCGGGCGGCAGCGTGGGTGAGAACGGGTCCGTGCTCTCGTTGCCCAGCGGACGCAATTTGTGCTTGTCCTGGTCCTTGGTATCCATGGCGTGCTTGGTTATTGTCCTGCTCCAAGGTAAGGCTGAAGGGGGCGACATTGTTCACGACCGCGGACGGCCCCGCCTTTTCCGATGTACCGTGCCCGCAAAGGAGAGAACCGGACGACCGATGGCCTTCCAAGGGAACCTGCGGGCCATCCGGTGGCCGCACCCCTGGCCCGTACCGTCCGCACCCTGTACAAGACCTTGGCCCACGAATACCTTTGCATCACATGGCGCCTTCCACCCTCCATCCCCTGCCGTTCGCCCATTGGGGCCTGGGGCTGGGACGGCCGTTGGTGATCGCCGGCCCGTGCAGTGCCGAGAGCCGTGAACAGGTGCTGGACACGGCACGGGAGATCCGGGAGCGGGCGCCACAGGTGCGGGCCTTCCGGGCCGGGGCATGGAAACCGCGTACGCGGCCCGGGGGGTTTGAGGGTGCGGGCGACCCGGCGCTGGAATGGCTGAAGGAGGCAAAGGCGCAAACCGGCCTGCTCACGATCACGGAGGTGGCCACGCCGGCCCATGTGGAGGCGTGCCTGAAGGCGGGGGTCGACATGCTGTGGATCGGGGCGCGCACCACGCCCAACCCGTTCAGCGTTCAGGCCATTGCCGATGCGCTGCGGGGCACGGACATCCCGGTGTTCGTGAAGAACCCCGTGAACCCCGACCTGCCCTTGTGGATGGGGGCGCTGGAGCGCCTTTCCGATGCCGGGCTGACGCGCGTGGCGGCCATCCACCGGGGCTTCCATTGGTTTGAGCGCACGCCTTACCGCAACAACCCCATGTGGGAGATCCCCGTGCGCCTGAAGGCGGCCTTCCCCGAGCTGGAGGTGATCGGCGACCCCAGCCACATCGCCGGCGACCCGGCGCTCCTGGCACCGGTGGCCCAGCAGGCATTGGACCTGAACTACAGCGGGCTGATGATCGAGACGCACCGCGCCCCGGCCCAGGCCAAGAGCGATGCCCGCCAACAGATCACGCCCGCCGACCTGGCCCGGCTGCTGGGCCGCTTGGAGTGGCGACGTGCTTCGGCCGGGCCCGCCCTGCGCGACGAGCTGCAGGAACACCGCGACCTGATCGACCGCCTGGACGAGGAGATCCTGCAGAAGCTGGGCGCCCGCATGGAGATCAGCGGGCGCATCGGCCTGTTCAAGCTCGCGCACAACATCGCCATCCTGCAGCCCGAACGTTGGCGCCGGATCATGGAGGGCGCACATGCCTTCGGCCAGGTGCAGGGCCTCGCCCCGCATTTCATCCAGGCATTGATGGACGCCATCCACGATGAAAGCATCCGCCGGCAAACGGAGGTGTGGGAGCAAGGGCGCATGGGCGCAGGCATCCAAGTTTCCTCCGGGAATGGCAGCGGGACCGGCCACAACGGGCCCGACCTTTCATGACCTTCACCAAGCCATTAACACCCCTCCGATGAAACACCGCTACCTGACCGGGACGCTTGCTTTGGCCCTGGTGGGCCATGCAGCGGCACAGCCCGCCTTCACCAACGGCACCTCCTTGCTGGGCCACGCCGCCAACAGCGGCGGATGCATGGCCGTGGTGGACATGGACGGTGACGGCCTGGACGATGTCGTGCAGCTTCACAACAGCACCCATGTGTACATCCTCTACCAGGAAGCGGACGGCAGCTTCACCACCGTGGACTACGGCACGGTCTCGGGCGGCCAGCAATGGGGCTGGGCCGCAGGCGACCTGGACCACGACGGGCACAAGGACATCATCAGTGGGGGCAGCAGCGACGGCACCCACTTGCTGCGCATCAGCGCACGCGGCACGTACACGCTGGAGGAGCTCAATGTACCCACCACCTTCCAACAGAACATGAGCGTGGCCGACGTGAACAACGACGGCCGCGTGGACATCATGGCCTGCAACGACGTGGGGCCGCCCCGCCTGCTGATCACCGACCAGAACGGCGTGCCCCAATTCACCTCCACCTACATCGACTGGACCACCAACCCGGCGAGCGACATGAGCGGCAACTACGGCAGCTGCTTCATGGACTTCAACAACGACGGCCACCTGGACTTTTACATCGCCAAGTGCCGCCAAGGCGTGAACAACCCGGACGACCCGCGGCGCTGGAATCGGCTGTTCGTGAACGATGGCAACAACAACTACACCGACATGGCCGACGTGTACGGCGTACAGGACCATGAGCAGACCTGGGCCTCCGACTTCGGCGACTTCGACAACGACGGCGACCTGGACCTGGTGAGCATCGAACACAGTACCGGCATCCAGCTTTTCGAGAATGACGGCACCGGCCACTTCACCAATGTGACCGTGGGAAGCGGCCTGGGCACCACTTCCTTCCCGCTGCAATGCCTCTTCCGCGACCTGGACAACGACGGATTCCTGGACATCCTGATCGCCGGCGGCAGCGAGTTCTTCTACCGGGGCCACGGCGATGGCACCTTCACGCTCACCCAAGGGCTATTCCCCTATTCCAAGGCCATGCACAGCTTCGCCTTCGGCGACCTGGACCGCGACGGGTTCGAGGACGTGTATGCCAACTACGGCAACAGCTACGTATCGCCCAGCGCAGGCAACCCCGACATCCTGTGGCTGAACACGCCCAATGGCAACCACTTCTTCCGCGTGCGGCTGAAGGGCTCCACCAGCAACCCGGACGCCATCGGGGCGCGGGTGACCATCACCGGCCCCTGGGGCACCCAGGTCCGCGAGGTGCGCTCCGGCGAGAGCTACGGCCTGATCAATTCCTTCATCCTGCAATTCGGGCTCGGCATGGAAACCGTGATCCCCACCATGACCGTGCGCTGGCCCAGCGGCCTGGAGGAGTCCTTCACAGGCCTGAATGCCGACCAGACCATCACCGTGGTGGAAGGCACCTGCATCTCGCCCAACGTGGCCATCACCGGCAACCCGGCCACGACCCTGTGCACCGGCAGCGGGCCGATCACCTTGACCGCATCGGCCAGCGGAGACCTGCTGTGGAACACCGGTGCCACCGGCACCG
>JAGFIV010000130.1 GCA_024103275.1 Flavobacteriales bacterium | reverse complement strand
GACCCCTACTGTGCACAGTAACACCCCCATGGTTCATCTCAGGGCCTGGAAAGGATCCGGTTCGGCCCCGCCCCAGTTTGCTTCTCAATGGGCCGGTAGGCCGAAGTTTCTGATCAGCGCTCCTTCGCTTCGGCTCGCGCCCCAGCAGCGATGCGTCGATCCAAGCATGGCGCCGCGCTTTCAACCATACGTGGGAAGTGGGGCGAAGGAGGCCCCAACTGCTTCATTGCCATGCATCAGTCCGCAGGGTTTTGTGCGAACACCACTTTCGGGAGAGATGTGCATTCCAGCATAATGTGCAGAGTAACAGCCGCTAGGATTCATTCATGGCCATGAATGGATCCGGTTCGGCCCCGCACCAGTATGGCGCTCAATGGGCCGGTAGGTCGAAGTTTCCGATCAGCGCTCCTTCAATCCTGTTCGTGCCCAACCAGCAATGCGTCGATCCAAGCATTGGCTCGCCCAATCCATATCTACCGTTCCCGCCAGATCCGCCAGGATTCATCGGCCTGGGCCTTGAGCATGCCCAAGCCGCCGATGGTCCGTGCGCCGTGCCCCACGCCGTGCTTCAGGAAAAGCGTTTCCTCCGGGTTGTACACCAGGTCGATCAGCGTGTGTCCGGCCGTCAGTGCGGCGTAGGGCAGGGGCGGGGCCTCGTCCACCCGGGGGAACATGCCCAACGGGGTGGTGTTGATGACCAAACGGCACACCCGCAGCACCGTGGGGTCGACCTGGTCCCATGTGAGGTCGCCGCGCTCGCGGCTGCGGCTGACCACGCGGAAGCGGATACCCAGGTCGCGCAACACGTAGGCCACGGCCCGGCTGGCTCCGCCGCTGCCCAGCACCAGCGCACGGGCCTTGATGGCGCTGCCGGGGTCGGTGAGCGATCCGACGGCCCCCTCCACCAGCGCGCGGAAACCGGCCACATCGGTGTTGTATCCCGTGGTGCGGCCTTGGTCCACCACGATGGTATTGACCGCCCCGACCGCCGCGGCCAGGGGATCCAAGTGGTCCAGGTATGGGATCACCGTTTCCTTGTACGGCACGGTCACATTCAGGCCCCGCAAGCCCGGGGTGTCGCGCAGCAATGCCGGGAACTCCCCGATATCGGCCAGCTCAAACAGGTCGTAGCAGTGGTCGGCCAGCTTCGCCTTTCGGAACAATTCGGTGAAGTATTTCCTGCTGAAGCTATGCCCCAGCTTCCGGCCGATGAGGCCATAGCGTTGCATGGGGGGAAGGTAAGCAGGGAGGAAGGGATGCATGGCGGGCCGGCCAGCCAGCCCATGGAGGGTCCGCCGCCCCAGGCCCTCACTCCGCAGCCTTGGCCGCCAGGCGTGCCCGCACCAGCTCGATCACCATGGGCAGGACGGAGATGAACACAATGGCCAAGATCACCGTCTCATAGTTCTTCTGCACGAAGGGGTGTTGCCCGAACAGGAACCCCGCCATGGTAAGCAACGTGATCCACAGGATGCCCCCGGCGATGTCGAAGGGCAAGAACTTCCGCCGATAATCCATCTTGCCGATGCCGGCCACAAACGGCGTGATGGTCCGCACGATGGGCACGAAGCGGGCAATGATGATGGTGCGCACCCCGTATTTCTCAAAGTAGCCGTGCGTCTTGTCCAGGTTCTTCTGGCTCACCAGCCGCCGCCCGAACAGTTCCCATTTGAGCACCCGCAGCCCGAAGGTGCGGCCCACCCAATAATTGATGTTGTCGCCGATGATGGCGGCCGGGATCAGCAGGCCCAGCAGCAGCCCCAGCTCCAACGACCCGATGGCAGCGAGGGAGCCGGCCACGAACAACAGGGAGTCGCCCGGCAGGAAAGGCATCACCACCAGCCCCGTTTCGATGAAGATGATCGCAAACAACAACAGGTAGATCAGGTTGCCGTGCTCATCGATGAACAGCGGCAACGTTTCGTTCAGGTGGGTGATGAAATGCCAGAATTCAAGGAGCAGGTCCATGGAAGAAGGGTGTCAATTTGCCAATTTGCCAATGAGCCAATGTGCCAATGGAGCAATGCAAGGGTTGGATCGTTGGGCTTGCGCGGCGTTCAATTGGCGAAGTGGCGGATTTTTGAATTGGCAATTGGGCAACTTGTCCAATTGGCAATTTCCACATCTACACATCCTCCTCGGCCAACCACGCTTGTATGCCGCCGCGAAGATGGACCAGGTTGGTGAACCCGTAGCGTGTGGAGAGGGCATCGACCACCGCACAGCTGCGGTTGCCGCTGTTGCAATGCACCACGACCGGGACATCCCTGGGGATTTCGCTCATGCGGTCGATCAAATCGCCCATCGGTATGTGTTTACCCCCGATGCTGGACAGTTCCGTCTCGTAGGGTTCACGCACATCGATCACAAGGACCCTCTCCCCGTTGGCTTGCAACCGTCGGAGTTCCTTCACCGTGATCTCCTTCATTTCACCTTGGCCTTTGCCTTTGCCTTGCCGGTGTCCTTGCTCCCTTCGGCAGGCCCTTCGTGCTTGATCTGGCGCAGGTGCTCGGCGATGTCCTTGGGCAGGTACTCGAAGAAGGTGTCGCCGCGCAAGCCCAGGCGCAGCGCCTCCAAGGCGATCACCTCGTCGGGTGCCACGTTGCCCAGGTTCACGTTCGCGCCCACCTGCTTGATGAACCAGGTCTGCTGGCTCTTGATCGGGGCTTCCCAAATGATGTCCTTGCCGGGCACCTTGGCCATGATGCGGTTCACCAGGGTGGTGTGGGCGTGCCCGCTGGGCCGGTAAATGCCCACCGTGCCGCTCTCGCGTGCCTCGGCGATCACCTTCCAGCTTCCGGCCTCCAGTTCCGAGTTCATCAAACGCACCCATTTGGCCGGGCTGATCAGGATGCCGGTCTCCTTGCTGCCCACCTCGCTCAATACGGTATGGTCCTTGGCCAGGATGTGGATGAACCGGAGCTTTTCATCATGGTCGAGGTCGATCGAACCGTCCGAGATCTCCACCGTTTCCAGGTTCAGGTCGTCCAGCAGCTTGCGGTAGCCCTCAAATTGGCCGCGGGCGATGAAGGCCTCGAACAGTGTGCCACCGAGGTACACCTTGATGCCGGCCGCCTTGTACAGGGCGATCTTGTCCTTCAGGCGGGGCGTGACGTAGCTGGTGCCGAAGCCGAGCTTCACCAGGTCAACCAGGTGCCCCGAGCCTTCCACGAGATCCTCGGCCTGACGCAGGCTCAAGCCCTTGTCCATCACCATGGTCAGCCCTTCCTCCCGCGGCTTGGTGGAGCGGGAGGGAATGTGTTCCAAACGGAATGTCATCGGCGGTAAAGTTCAATCAGGTGCATCACCTGGGGAATTTTGGCCGCATCGGGCCAATGCTCCAGCAATTGGGAGTGGCCCGCGTGGTCATTCGCCAAGGCTTCCTCGAGCTCCAGCAGCGCCTGTTGTTCCCGCCCGGAGCGAAGCATGTAGCTCACCAACCGGTACTTGTACGCGGGGTTCAATTGGTGTACCTGGCCGGCCTCACGGAATTTCACCAGCGCCGCCTCGGCATCCTTCAGCTCCAGCAGCAGGTCCGCATGGTCCATCCAGGCATCCAGGTTCTGCGGCTCCACCCGGTGCAGCTTTTCAAAGGTTGCCAGCGCCTCGTCATACCGGCCCGCGCGGCCCAGCACCAAGGCATAATAGTACAGCGCATCGGGGTGCTCCGGGCTCAGGCGCACCGCATGTTGCAGGGACACCAGCGCCTCGGGGATGCGTTCCTGCATGTCCCTCACCACCCCGCGGCCGATCCAGGCATCCACCCACTCGGGGTCCAGCGCGATGGACTGGTCGTAGTTGATCAACGCCTGCTCGTACCGTTCCATCTTCTCGTAGCACTCGCCGATGAAGCTGTACGTGATGGCCTGCGGCCCGTCATAGGTCAAGGTCTCCTCATAGCACGCGACGGCCTCGGCGTACTTGCCGGCGATCAGCAGGTTGCGCGCCTTGCCGAACCAGGCCGAACTGAACCGCTCATCGATGGCCAAGGCCAGATCGAACGCATCGTTGCTCTCCGGGTAGCGCTCCACCTTCGCCAGCACGTTGCCCAAGTTGTACCACGCCACGCTGGAGTACGGCTCCTCGTTGGTGAAATTCCGGAAGAAGCTGATGCTCGCCTCGTCGGCACCGGCCAGGTCGAAGCAATAGGCCAGCTCATACAGCACCACCTCATTTTCTGGGTTCAGCTCCAAGGCATGTTTCAGGCAATCGATGGCCGACTCATAGTCCTCCAGGTTCTCGTACTCGAAGGCCAGGTCGAGGTGGATCTCGTCCAACCCCTCCTCGGCCAGCTCCAAGGCCCGCTTGTAGTGCTCCACCGATCGGCGGTGGTTGCGCTGTTGGCTGTATATGCCCGCCTTGTGCAGCTGCACTTCCTCATTGTACGGTTCCACCTTCTCCACGGCATCCAGCAACTCCAGGGCCCTGCGCAGCCGTCCCAAGGCCATCATCACCACCGCTTCCGCGAACGTGATGGCCGTCGACGACGGATGCAGCTCCTTGGCGAAGGCCAGGACCTTCTCCGCTTTCCGCGGTTCGCTCCGTTCCAGGTAGTGGTCCACGATCATCTCGATCTCCTCCACGTCGAAGAAGAGCCTGTCGTGGGCGGCCTCCATGGCCTCATAGCGCCGGACGCACCGCTCCTGGTGCGCATTGTGTTCCGGCATGGGTCGGTTGCCTTCGCTCATAAGCGATATCGATAAAGAAGATGCCCAAAGGTAGAAAAGTAGGGGCCGATGGGCGGTGATGGCCGTCACGTTGTGAACAGGCACCGGTGGACCGTTCATCATGCAACTCCCTGGCCCCCTTGGTACTTTTGGGGCCCTCTCCGGCGCTGGAAGAGATGACCAACAAGTAAAGCGAACGCAAGCATGACCTTGATCCGTTCCATTTCCGGCATCCGCGGCACCATCGGCGGAAGGCCCGGCGAAGGCCTTTCACCGCTCGACGTGGTGCGCTACACCGCCGCCTTCGGGCAGATCATGAAGCAGCAGTCCGCCAAGGACCGCCCCAAGGTGGTGGTGGGCCGCGACGCCCGCCCCAGCGGCCCCATGGTGGCCGACCTGGTGCGCGGCACGTTGGTCGGCCTCGGCTATGAGGTGATCGACCTCGGGCTGGCCACCACACCCACCACCGAAATGGCTGTTGCCGGCGAAGGTGCCGATGCCGGCATCATCCTCACCGCCAGCCACAACCCCAAGCAGTGGAACGCCCTGAAGCTGCTGAATGCCAAGGGTGAGTTCATCAGTGCCGAACTGGGTGCCGAAGTGCTCCGGCTGGCGGAGAGCGAGGAGTTTGCCTTCGCACCGGTGGATGACCTGGGCACCGTGTGCGTGGATGACAGCTGGACCGACAAGCACATCGCGGCCATTCTCGCGCTGGACCTGGTGGATGTGCCGGCCATCCGCGCCCGCAACTTCAAGGTGGCCGTGGATGCGGTGAACTCCGTGGGCGGCGTGGCCGTGCCCAAGCTGTTGAAGGCCCTGGGCGTGGCCGAGGTGGTGGAGGTGAACTGCACGCCCGACGGCCAGTTCGCCCACAACCCGGAGCCGCTGCCGGCCCACCTCACCGACCTCAGCACAGCAGTAGTGAAGGAGAAGGCCGACCTCGGCATCTCCGTGGACCCCGACGTGGACCGCTTGGCGCTGGTCTGCGAGGACGGCAGCTTCTTCGGCGAGGAGTACACCTTGGTGGCCTGCGCGGACCATGTGCTGGCGCAGCGCCCCGGCGATACCGTGAGCAACCTCAGTAGCAGCCGCGCCCTGGACGATGTGGCCGAGCGCCACGGCCGCAAACGCCACGCCAGCGCGGTCGGTGAGGTGAACGTGGTGGAGCTGATGCGCCACGTGAACGCGCCGATTGGCGGCGAGGGCAACGGCGGGGTGATCCTCAGCGAACTGCATTACGGCCGCGACGCGCTGGTGGGCATCGCGCTCTTCCTCACCTTGCTGGCCAAGCGGGGCGGAAGCGTGAGCGCGCTGCGGAAGAGCTACCCGGACTACTTCATCAGCAAGAACAAGATCGAGCTGCAACCGGACATGGATGTCCAAGCGGTGGTGGATGCCATGCTGCAGCGCCACAAGGACCGGCCCCACAGCACGGTGGACGGCCTGCGCATCGAGTTCGGAAAAGAATGGGTACACCTGCGCAAGAGCAACACCGAGCCCATCGTGCGCATCTACGCCGAAAGCGATTCCCCCGAGAAGGCCGAAGCCTTGGCGCGGCGGATCATGGCCGAGATGAAGGAGCTGGCGGTGGCGTGAGCATCAACCACGGATTCACACGGATGGATCCCAATGGATCCGATTCCATGTCCTACCTCGCCTGCGTTTCAATCGCGGGCGATGGTTGGGCTACTCCTTCAATCGACTTGGCAGGTCCATACGCTCGTGCAGTATTCTCGCCACTTCGATGTATCCGGTGTCTTTCAATCGATAGAAGATGATGTGCCTTCCCGTATGCAGGCCACGTAAAACCCGGTAGGATCAAATCATAGGCTGCTCCGGATGCCGGGGTATTGGGGTATTGGCGACCTCTTGGCAGGCATGGATCACCAACCGGTAATACTTTTCCGCTTGCTGCTCCGACCAACGTTCCACCGTGTATTCCCAGATCTCATCCAAGTCGGCCAATGCCTTACGGCTGAGGACGAACTTATGACCGATCATGCCGCCGCGCCTTCAATTCTTCCAAGTGCTTTTCCGGATCGAAATCCGCCACGAAGCCGCTCCCAATACCTTCGTCCATGGCTTTGCGCAACGCTTGGAGTCGTTGCTCATCGGCTTCCAGCAGGCGAAGACCTGCACGGATCACTTCGCTTGCATCGCGGTACCGTCCTCCAGAGATCTGCTCTTGCACGAAGCGGTCAAAATGGTCCCCCAAGGTTATCGAGGTGTTGTCGGCCATGGTCAAAGGCTTTCAATAAAGGTACCTGATCTGTGGAGGATTGCCGACGCCATCGCCGGATGAGGCTCCGTGGCAACCCCTAATTTCGCGCCCATGGAACGCATCTACCTGGACAACGCCGCCACCACCCAGCTGGACCCCGAGGTGATCGAGGCCATGCTGCCGTACATGCACGAGATCTACGGCAACCCCAGCGCCATCCACGCCTTCGGGCGCAGGGCGCGGGCCGGCATCGAGCAGGCGCGGAGGCAGGTGGCCGCCCTGCTCCATTGCGCGCCGGGCGAGATCGTCTTCACCAGCTGCGGCACCGAGGCCGACAACATGGCCGTGTTCGGCAGCGTGCGCGACCTGGGCGTGAAGCACGTGATCACCTCGCCTATTGAGCATCATGCCGTGGAGCACGTGGCCCAGGAACTGGAGCGCACCAAGGAGGCCGAAGTGCACTGGCTGCGCCTGCTGCCCGACGGCAAGGCCGACCTGGCCCATCTGGAGGAACTGCTGAAGGCGCATCAAAATGTGCTGGTCTCGCTGATGCACGCCAACAACGAGATCGGAAGCCGCAACGACCTGATGGCCATCGGCCAGCTGTGCCGCAAGTACGGCGCGCTCTTCCACACGGACACCGTGCAGACCATGGGCCACTACCGCTTCGACCTGGAACAACTGCCCATCGACTTCCTCACGTGCAGCGCCCACAAGTTCCATGGTCCCAAGGGCGTGGGCTTCCTCTTCATGCGCAGCAGCTCCGTGCTGAAGCCCATGATCATGGGCGGTGCGCAGGAACGCAACATGCGCGCCGGCACCGAGAACATCATCGGCATCGTGGCACTGGCCAAGGCCATGGAAGTGGCCTACCGCGACCTGGAGGAACACCAACGCCACATCCAGGGCCTGAAGGACCGCATGCGCGGGCGCATCCTGGCCAACATCCCCGGCAGCAGCGTGAACGGCGACCCCGGCGCGGACAGCCTCTACACCGTGCTCAACAT
Organism: Flavobacteriales bacterium; assembly: GCA_024103275.1. Taxonomy (GTDB): domain Bacteria; phylum Bacteroidota; class Bacteroidia; order Flavobacteriales_F; family PHOS-HE28; genus PHOS-HE28. The sequence goes on along the minus strand of JAGFIV010000130.1, from coordinate 62,108 downwards.
CCACCTGCCGGACGACGGCAAGGCCGAGATGCTGATCTACAACATGGACATCGAGGGTATCGCGTGCAGCGGGGGCAGCGCCTGCAGCAGCGGCAGCAACAAGGGCAGCCACGTCATCGATGCGCTGTACCCCGGCCGCACCGGCGCCAACATCCGCTTTTCCTTCAGCAAGTTCAACACCACCGCTGACGTGGACCGCGCCGCCGAGGTGCTGGAGAAGGTGATGCTGCCCGTGGCGGTGAAGGCTTGAGGGGTGTTGGTTGGCAGTTGTTAGTTGTTGGTTGCTAGTTGTTGGTTGTTGGTTGGCAGTTGGCTGAGCCCAGAACCTGCTCTGCGTCACCTTGCCGGACAAGAAGTTTGGGCTTGCCCCGTTCCTCCTTCATGCCAAAAGCGCAAGCAATCATCGTCCGGTGCCTGTTTGCTGTTTGCGTCGCGCTACCTGCGACGGCCCAGAACAGCTTTCAAGTGCGCTTGGCGGATTCCGCGCTGGTGTTGACCAAGCAGCAGGTGGTCTATGATCCATCGTACTATCGCATTGCCTACCCCAACGGGGATGTGCCGGCGGGGAAGGGCGTGTGTACCGATGTGGTGATCCGCGCTTACCGCATGCTGGGCATCGACCTCCAGAAGGCGGTTCATGAGGACATGAAGGCCGCCTTCGCACAGTACCCGCAGAACTGGGGCATGTCCAAGCCCGACCCCAACATCGACCATCGGCGCGTGCCCAACCTGATGACCTTCTTCGGGCGGCATGGCACCGTAGTGCCGATCACCCGGGATGCCCAAGCCTACCAGTCGGGCGATGTGGTGTGCTGGAACCTCGGTGGCGGGATCACGCACATCGGGATCGTATCCCGAAAACGCTCCGCTGATGGCCAACGCCCGTTGATCGTCCACAACATCGGCGCCGGACAGGTGCTGGAGGATTGCCTGTTCAAGTTCACGATCATTGGGCATTACCGGTACGGGAAGGAATAGTGGGGAGGTGCTGTGGTTCCTGAGCCATGAACTTACCAATCCGCCAAGGATCCTCAATTCCATGAAGGTGGGCCTGCCACGGCTTCACCCGTTCTCCAGCCCATACTTACCCAGCAAGCCCAGCGCGCCTTCCACGGAGAAGCGGGCACCCTCCACCTTGTTGCGGTCCGGGTCCAGGGCGATGTACCTGGCAGTGCGGAAGTCCGCCTTTTGGAGCTGGCTGTTCACGAAGAACGCTTGATCCAGGTCGCACTGATCGAAAACCGCTTTCTCCAAGTAGGCCTCTTCAAAGTCCACGCCCTTCAGGGAACAGCGGAGGAAGCGCGTACCGTTCATCTTCCGCTTGTGGAACACGGCATGGTCAAGTATGCAGTGATCGAACGCTACGCCGAAGAGCATCTCCTTGCACCGGCTGAAGTCCACGCCGAGAAGCTTGCATTCCTTGAATGTCACATCGCGCAGGGCCGCCTCGGTCAACTTGATCATCGACAGGTCGCAGCCGGTGAACGTGCATTCCGCGAACTTGCCCCGTGAAAGATCGCAGTGGGAGATGTTGCACTGCGTGAAGGAGCATGGCTCGAAATCACCGGTCGGCACGACTTGATGGCTCCAATTCTCCTTGGCAAAGGTTTGCGAAAGATGCAACGCGGTGGCCATCGGATTGATGAATGGGGGCAGGAAGGTATTGGCGCCCACAATGCACAGCGGCCAGGGCATTGCATCTGCCACAGTGGTATGGATCATTGGAACACCCCTTTAGGCATACACGGTACCTGTGCGATAGTTTAACCGCTTGTTGGAATGAAGACCGGCATGGGTCCATTCCAACCGTTCGCGCAGATCGGGAAGACCGGTGCATGATATGGACCATTTGTAGGGCCACGTCGTGGGGGCGTATCGGAGCCCCCAGGTTTCCCGAAGCATCCGCAATACCAAGGGATGCACCACTTATTCGGATCTGGCCTTCCACTAAAGGCACGTGGGAAAAGGGTGACCAAGCATGCCTCCACCCCGCCGGTAATATGCCTTTTGAGGCAGGCTGGGCGGGGAAAAATGAGTGATATGGAATCAATTGAAGCGAGTGACGACGTTGATCGTCCGCTATTGATCATGGTGTTGAAATTGCAATAATCACAAGGTGCTCCGTGGTTGAAAAATACCCGATTGCATGTATTGTCTTTCGATTGAAGTGATGGTACATTCGATCGTGTTTTTGCGTATTGCGATCAACCCTAAACGCAAGCACGATGAAAAACAACCCCACTTCACTTTCCCGGCAGGTCCGGAAATCATGGCGGAAGGCATTGTTTGTTCCAGCCGCCCTGTTGTTACAGGGTAGCGCAGTTGAAGCACAGTACTGTACACTCGCTCCCCCGTACACGTCCGATGGGAATTACATCTCCCAGTTCACACTGGGTGACATTCACCAGACATCAAGTTCATCAGACCCGTCCGGCTATTCGGATTTCACCTCACAAAGCACGACACTGCAACAGAACGGTTCTTACACGATCTCCGTTGACGGGCCGATCGGGGAGGGGACGAACCAGGAGGATGTCTTCGCCGCATGGATCGACTACAACGGGGACAGCATTTGGCAAGTCGGGGAAAAACTGGCCGAGGTGCTCGGTGAACTGGTTCAAGGCACAACGACCGAACATGCCTCCCTTACCTTCCAGGTTCCGGCTGATGCCCTTGCGGGACCGACCAGGCTCAGGATCCGCATCTCGATGGTCGGGGCACAAACTCCGGGAACCGGCAATATGGACCCCTGCATGTTCCTCGCGTACGGCGAGACGGAAGATTACACGGTGAATATCGAAGAGAGCTCCAGCGTGAAAGAGAGCAATGGTGCAACACCGGCCGTGTATCCCAATCCAACCAAGGGTGACCTCATCATCGGTGATGGCGGCCTCAAGGGAATGGTGCTCCTGGAGTTTTTGGACCTGGCCGGCCGCAACGTGCTCACTGAGCAGCATGCCATGGGTACCGACCAACCGCTGGCCATTCATTTGGATGGCAAATTGGCCCCAGGCAACTACGTGCTCCGAATCATCAGTACCAACGCCGTGAGCAGCCAGCCGGTGGTGGTAAGGTAAGCCAAACTCCCCGGCCATGATCATGGCCTGTTCCGACACTTAAAATCTCCCGGTCATGAAACACATTTCACCTCCCAGCCGCGCGGTTGCGCTTTTGGGCTTGGCCTTCGTGACCTTGTCCGTTCCGAGCCACGCCAATAACATTACGGTCTCTGCCCCCCAGTTGGTGAACAACAATAGCATCGAGGGCTATGTGAACGTACGCTTTAACCTTAGCTGGGAAAACAGTTGGCGCACTAGCAGCCCCCCGTCCAATTGGGATGCCGCCTGGATCTTCATAAAGTACAAGGACGCTTCAGGGGTGTGGCACCATGCCTGCTTGGGCAGTGAGACCGACCATGTGCCCGGAATCGGCACTTCGGCCAGCTTGGTTAATGGCCTTCTCACACCCGGCGCGCCGTATGATGCTGCCAATAACTGGGCAGTGGGTGTCTTTGTATACCGTAGTGGTGATGGAAGTGGAGCTTTCTCCTCCGATGGTGTGGAACTGCGCTGGAACTATTCCCAGAACAGCATCACCTACGGTGAAATTACCACTGTGAAAGTGTGTGCGATTGAAATGGTGTGGATACCGGAAGGGGCCTTTTACGTAGGCAGTGGCGGCACTGAGACCGTCCACTTCAAGGATGGCAACACCAATAACCCATTCTTGATCAGCTCGGAAGACGCACTTAACATGTCCAGCACCATGGGCCACCTTTGGGCCACATCCGCCATCGAAACGGCCACACTTCCCTTAGCTTTTCCGAAGGGCTATTCGGGCTTTTATATGATGAAGGACCTTGTATCACAAGGCCAGTATGTCGACTTCTTGAATTGCCTGACCAGGGTCCAGCAGAACAACCGAACGGCTGCTGATCTCTCTGCTGGTATTACTTACGTGGCCCACCGTTACGTGATGGCCGACAGCGTGAACAGCAGCATCCGGCAATTCATATGCTGCGATTCTGTGATCGACGGCTATTCCCCCATCACCTTTTATTGCGATGCCAATGGAAATGGCATTGGCAATGAGGATGACGACGGGCAATGGGTGGCCTGCAATTTCCTGAGTTGGTCCGATCAGGCCGCCTATTTGGATTGGTGCGGCCTGCGGCCCATGACGGAGCTGGAATACGAGAAGGCCGGGAGGGGGACTGCCATGCCGGTGCCGAATGAATTTGCTTGGGGTACCACCTCATTCACACCGATCTGGGGAAACCTCAGCAATGCGGGGATGATTGATGAAACCGGAACAGGTAACGTGGTCAGCTTTGACTACGACCTGTATAATGTGAGAAACACATCGGTGTGGGGCCCTGCCCGTGTAGGTATTACCGCCACGCCTGGAAATACACGTACTGAGTCCGGTGCCGGGTACTATGGCGTATTGGACCTGACCGGCAACCTTGAGAATCGCGTGATTTCTGTGAGCATTGCCCCGGGACGCGCCTTCACAGGTGTCTTGGGCAACGGCACCTTGAGTCCCGGTGGTAATGCCGATGTCGAGAACTGGCCGACCGTTGAAGGTTTCTGTTACCGTGGGGGGGACTATGATGTCTACATGGGTGATCTGGAACCCCTCTCAGACCGGATTTATGCTGATCTCTCCCCACCCTACTATCTACATGATTTGTGGACTGGTGCGCGTGGCGTCAGATGATGGCCCACAGTTAAAAGATTTGCAAGGATTCCGGACCTGCCCAAACAGCTTTCTATGAACTGCAAACCCGTCAGCAAATGGACCACGTGCATTTCGACATCCATCTTGCCCGCGCCACCATGGCATTGGGTCTGGTATGTTGTATAGCCTCATCGGCTCAGGCCCAGTTCAGCGGAGGTCCCGGCCAGGGATACGCTTCTGCTGAAGCCACGCCGTCAATCTCGGCAACACCGGACCTGGATCTGATCCATTGCCCTTGCACGGTAACGCCCAATCCAGGAGATGGTGTATTTACGTTGATTTGGCTGCGTACGGCATCAGGTGACCGGTATACCGTGACGAACCCGATTGGCCAAACAGTACTTGATGGCAAGCTAAAAGGTGAGAAACAGGTCATCGACCTTTCCAAACAACCGGCGGGGGTGTACATGTTGAGCCTTTTTTCAGGTATTGGGACCTATGTCCAACGGATAGTGAAACAGTGATTACAGTGGCGTAGAGCGACTCTCATTTCCAGTCCTCCGTTCCGAAGTACTGATCCGACATAGTCTTCCCTTGGACTGAAGCTTCCAATTCACGGAGGCTATTGTAATTGGCCTAACAACCTATCCATCGAGCTAATACAGTAGGGGCGACGACGCTGATCAATTTTCCGGCGCACAGAGCGCGTTTCGGCACCTTTGCCTGCCCATGCCCACCGGAAGGTCCGTCACCGAGGTCCACCAGGAACGCATCCGGCGCATCACGCCGTGGCTGGTGGCGGTGGGTTTCTTCATGGAGATCATGGACGGCACCATCCTCAACACGGTGGTGCCCGTGATCTCCGAGGACCTGAACGTCACCGCGCTGAGCCTGAAGGCCGTGGTGACGGCGTACATGCTCACCCTGGCCGTGTTCATCCCCATCAGCGGATGGATGACGGACCGCTTCGGCACGCGAGGCGTGTTCCGCACCGCGGTGGCCCTTTTCACCCTGGGGTCGCTGCTGTGCGGCCTGGCGCTGAACGTGGAGATGCTGGTGGCCTCGCGCATCCTGCAAGGCATCGGCGGCGCCATGATGAACCCCGTGGGGCGGCTGGTGCTGGTGCGCACCTTCCCGCGCAAGGACCTGCTGCGGATGATGAACTTCGTGGTGATCCCGGCGCTGGTGGCACCGATGGTGGGGCCTTTCCTCGGCGGCCTCATCGTGGAATGGCTCCCGTGGCGCGCGGTCTTCTTCATCAACCTGCCCATCGGGGCGGTGGGTTGGTACCTGGTGGGCCGCTACATGCCCGACCACCGCGACCCTGACGTGCCGCCCATGGACCGCTGGGGCTTCCTGCTGTTCGGGGCAGGGGTGGCGCTGCTCTCGTATGTCCTTGAGGTGTTCGGCGCACATTCATGGAGCCCTGCGCCCATGCTGGCCATGTCCATCGGCTCGGTGGTGCTGTTGGTGGCCTATGCGGTACACGCACGGCGGATCCCCAACCCGCTGATCGCCGTGCGCCTGTTCGACGTGCGCACCTTCCGAATTCCCGTGGTGGGCGGCTTCATCACGCGCATCGGCATCAGCGGCATGCCCTTCCTGCTGCCCTTGCTCTACCAGCTCGGCATGGGCTATTCCCCCTTGCAGGCCGGGCTGTTCACCACGCCGCAGGCGCTGGGGTCCATCGGCATGAAGGTGCTCAGCACGCGGCTGATCGCCCGCTTCGGCTTCCGCACGGTGCTGCGCGTGAACACGGTGCTGCTGGGCGCCAACATCATGGCCTTCGCGCTCATCGGGCCCGGCGCGGCCATCGGCGCCATCCTGCTGCTCAGCCTGCTGCAGGGCCTGTTCTCCTCATTGCAGTTCACCTGCCTGAACACGCTGGTCTACGCGGACGTCAGCGACGACGATGCCAGCAAGGCCAGCAGCATCGCCTCCACCTTCCAGCAGATGGCGCGCGGCTTCGGCGTGGCCGTGGCCTCGTTGGTGGCCGCCCTCTTCCTGGCCGGCCATACGGCGGAGCAGGATGCGGCACTGTATGCCGCCGGCCTGCACCACGCCTTCCTGGCGTTGGGCGCCTTCACCATCCTTTCCTCACTGAGCTTCTCCGGCCTGCGCCGCAGCGACGGCGTGAACATGAGCGGCAACACGGTGGAACCGGAGGAAGGGCCGGGCAAGAAGTGGTGGTCGTCGGGGAGGAGGGCGTGAACGGTGTGTGTCCGGTTCCTCCCATCACACAATTGCAAGGGCCAAGGATCACGTGATACAGGCTACTTTTCCGCCATGATCCTGCGCCGACTTCCGATCCTTCTGCTGCTCATCGCCGCCCTGAGCTCGTGCAACGTGGTGCGCATGGGCGTGCGCCGCGACACCAAGGCCATGGAGAAGGCCGGGCTGAAGGCCTACACCTTCACCGATGCCGCGGGGCCGCACTACACGTGGAGCAGCGTCCCGCCCGGCGCACCGGACAACGGCCGCCCGAAGCTGATGCTGGTCCACGGCATCACCAGCCAAAGCCTGATGTGGGCCAAGAACGTGAAGGCCCTGTCCGCCCACTACGACCTGATCATCCCCGACCTGATCGGCCATGGCCACAGCACCGCGCGGTGGACCGGCAACAGTGTGAACGTGCAGACCGCACACCTGGACCAGATCCTGGACAGCCTCAAGATCGAACAACCGGTGAACCTGGTGGGCGCTTCCTACGGCGGCGCCATCGCGGCCAACTTCGCCGAGCAGCACCCGGAGCTCGTGAAGAAGCTGGTGATCTACGACGGGCCCGCGAGCGACTACACGCCCGCCATGGCCGACAGCGTGGCGCGGTCCGTGGGGGCTGCGGGCATCAAGGACCTCTTTGAGCCCAAGGACATGGAAGGGCAGAAGCGCCTGATCTCATTGATCACCTACAAGCCGAGGAAGGTGCCGCGCTTCGCGCTGCGCCAGCTATACGAGGCCATGAAGGACAAGATGCCGAACTACTCCTCACTGTTGCAAGACCTGCTGGACCGCGCGCCGCAATACGAGCAGAAGACCTACCACTGGCTGATGCCGGTGTATGTGTTCTGGGGCGAGGGCGACCGCCTGATCCCGATCTCCGTGGGCCGGGCCATCGTGGCCCGGAACCACCTGCCGGCGGACCATTTCCTGGTGATCCCGCACGCGGGCCACGCCGGCAATGTGGAGCAGCCCGAGTGGTTTGATGCGCATCTGCTGCAGGTGCTGGCGGAATGAGGTGCTTTCTCAAAGGATCCAGCCTTCCATAATTGTTGAGCTTGGGCCTCGAGACCTGAAGGGATTCGCTCATTACTACATTCACCAAACTTTTAGGGATGCCTCAAGGAGCCCACGGACCGGGAGGTGGCCATCCAATTGCTCACTGAAGCACGATCACTCGTTTAGAGGCGGTACCGGCCGCACTTCGCAACCGCACTATATAGCAACCCGACGGAACACCGGCTAGATCAATGATCTCCTTCCCGTCGCTTAATATGCGTTCGAGCAAAATGTGTCCCATTGGATCGATCAATTGCACGCGTGTTCCTGGTCCAATATTGTTCAGGGTCAGGTAGTTCTTCGCGGGGTTGGGGAACACTTTCCAATTCATATTCACAATAGCATCATTGGCAGGGACCGAAGTGGTAAGAGGCACGTACGTAGTATCAATCACCAGGGCCGTGTAGGCCCCGTATTGTGCACGTCCACCGATGAAAACGCTGTCCTGTACCACAGAGCCGAGCGTGACGGTCGTATTCACCCTTCCCAATGCATCCGTCCCGAAAGACCGGTACCAGCTCAGTTGCCCCATGGTGTTCCATTTGGCTAGAACTCCCCCAGAGCTGAATGGGGGCTGCAATATTGTATCCATACCTTGGAATAGCGTATCCCTAAAGTTTAAGCCGGCAAATACCTCCCCTGCGTCGTTCACCCTGAGTTGGCCAAGTGTGTGGCCAATGCTTGGCTTCGTTCTGAAGGACGTATCGTCAAGTGCGACCAAGTTCCCATCAGAATTGAACGAAGCCAGGAACCAACGATCGCCATCACCGCTGAGCGTATCACCGTCCTGTTCCACGATCCCACCGAAATAGCCGGACATGTGGACAGTTCCGTCGGCAGCGACAACCAAACCATGTAGGAGGTCGTTCCCGGCACTACGAAATCTGGTGGCGAATTGCGGAACGCCAGTCGGATTGAATTTCGCCAGGAAAATGTCGTAGTCCCCCGATGGCATGACATAGGTTTGCCCGGCCCATGTGATCGATCCTGGAATTGACATTCCCGTACTGCCGGCCACCCAGATGTCACCTGTGGGACTGATTGCCAATCCGTTACATTCAACCAAGTCAGTGACCTCAAATTGCTCAAGCATATTGCCATTGAGATCCACCTTCCTGCATTGCCTCATCCCATTTTCAATGACGAAATAATAAATGTTGCCTTCTCCATCCGATTCAATGCTTCTACCACCGAGATAAGGTTGCTGAAGCCACAGTTGGTTGCCAGCAGTATCAACCTGCATGACGTATTTACCATCAGCTGTAATAGGGGTCGCTGTGCCGTTATAATAGATGTTTGAGGTTCCTCCAAAATTGGTCACTTCCCCGAGCATGGTGATCCGCCCCCCGGTTTCCGTGAGAGCCCATGTAAAATCGGCGCTATATGCCCCGATTGAATGGATCCAACGCATATTGCCTGTGGGATCCGTACGTCCAATATATCCATCGTTGTATCCGTACCATTCAGGTATTTGGCCATCGAACGGGTGTTCATTGAGAATGTCTCCTGCCATGAACAGGTCCCCGGAGGAGGAACGCTGCAAACTGCTGCAACGGGCATTCGTGTTCCCATACAAGTGGAACCATGCCGTGTCCTGCCCATAAAGAAAGGAGGGAAGGAGAGTGGCAATCAAGAAAATCCGGAATATTCCAAATGGCTCCATAGCATTGCAGTTGGGAAATAGACGCCCCCCTGGACCCAAGGTTGCCTCCCGCGCCCCCGTTTTGTCCACGATCCTCCCCATTCCCCTAAACGGATACTTGAGCTTCTCCATAAAGGCCATCTTCGATAAGGCAAATGGTTATATTCTTAGTCAAGGCGATCACCTTATCACCATCTCCATTACCACAACCACCTGCCGGCGGACCATTTCCTGGTGATCCCGCATGCGGGCCACGCCGGCAACGTGGAGCAGCCCGAGTGGTTTGATGTGCATCTGTTGCAGGTGCTGGCGGAATAGGGGACGCCAAGGGCAATCGGATGTGCGGAACCCGGGGGGCGGTCCGTCGTAGGCCGGATGGCTTGTAACCGACGTTAGTTTTGCACGCCCATGCAATTGCTGGTTGCCTTCCTGATCGCCTGTGCCCCATTGTGGAAAATGGCACCGCGGGCTACGGCCCCGGCGATACCCGGAGAAAGCGCGGACCCGGAGGCCGGTACGCTCTACCATGCATGCGGGCTGGACGGCGTGCTGGAGGAGGAGGCGTTCCATGCGGCACTTGCGGGTTGCGCGAAGCATGGGATCCAGGCCGGCGTGATCGCCATTGCCGACATGACCCGCCCGTCCACCGAACAGCGCTTTTTCGTGGTGGACCTGGAGGCACGCAAACTGTTGTTGCGCACCTGGGTGGCCCACGGCAAGAACTCCGGTGGCCTGTACTGTGAGCGCGTAAGCAACGTCAGCGGGTCGCTGCAGACCAGCAAGGGGCTGTACCGGGTGGGCGGGAAGATCAGCAGCCCCAAGCACGGCGATGCGCTGTTGCTGGAGGGACTTGACCCGGGCCTGAACTCGGCGGCCCTGCGGCGCGAGATCATCATCCACGGCGCCGACTATGTCGGCGCGGGATTCATTGCACGCCACGGCCGGCTGGGGCGCAGCTTCGGCTGCCCCGCCGTGGCGCCCGAAGTGCTCCCGCAAGTGATCGGCCTGTTGGAGGGACGGTTGTTGTACGTCCACGCAAACTGAAGGGCCTCCTGATGCGCTGCAAGGAGCTTCTGTCGATCCTCATGCCGGGTTTGTTGTTCCTGGCGGCATGCGGCGGCGGGGAGCAACCGGCGCGCAGGAGCATCGCGCAGGCCGCGGAGGAGATCACCCGGACCTTCGAGACCCCGGAGCCGTACACGCCGCTGCGCCTGGACAGTTTGGAGGTGCTGGGCTTCCTGGAGGCCCACCCCGAAGCGGGGAAGGATTCGGCGCAGATCCTCGATTTCTATGCCGGCCGCGGGTTCCAATACGCCTGGTTCCTCCACGACACCCTGTCCGCCACCGCCGATGCCATGCTCAACCTGCTCGATCCCTTGGGACACGATGCCAAGGCGGACAAGTGGCGTGCCCTGGTCCGGGACGGGCACGGGCAGCCGCTCGCCGACAGTGCCCGCCTGGTGGTGGAACTCGGCCTCACGGCGGAGTATTTCAATCTGGCGGCCAAGGAATATCACGGCTACATCCAAGGTGACCTCCGCGAACTGGGCTGGTACATCCCACGGTTCAAGAAAGACTACACCATGCTGCTGGATTCCCTGGTGGCCGGGCGCACCGACCTTTCGCCCATGGAACCCGTCCATCCGCAGTACAACCACCTGAAGTTCTGGCTTCGCCGGTACATGTACGCGGACACCATCGAACCGTTCACTCCGTTCACCTTCGCCGGGCAGCAGGTTGAATTAGGTGATTCGCTGCCCCTGCTGTGTGATGTGCGCCACCGCCTCTTCCAGCTCGGCGACTTATGGGAGGACAGCATCACCAACGTGATGGACAGCACGCTCTTCAAGGCCCTGGTCAACTTCCAGGAACGGCACGGGCTGAAGGGCACCGGCATCCTGGACGGGCCGACGGCCGAAGCGTTCAACGTGCCGATCGGTGAACGCATGCGCACGTTGCTGGTGAACATGGAGCGGTTGCGCTGGGTGAACCCTTCGCCGCCGAAGGACCATCTGCTGGTGAACATTCCGGAGTACCGCCTGCATGTCTTCGAGGAGGGCAAGGAAACCTGGAGCATGAAAGTGGTGGTGGGTGCGGTGGCCACGCGCACGGTCATCTTCAGCGGGGAGGTTTCGGTGATTGCGTTCGCGCCATACTGGAACGTGCCCGCCAGCATCGTGCGGAATGAGATCGTGCCCGCCATGCGCCGCAACCCGGGCTACTTGGCCGCACAGAACATGGAGGTGCTGCGGGGAGGTGCCGTGGTGCCGGCCAGCAGCATAGACTGGGCCACCTACGCGGGTGGAGGGGGATACAGCATCCGGCAGAAGCCGGGGCCGAAGAACTCGCTGGGCCGGGTGAAATTCCTCTTTCCCAACGAGTACAGCATTTACCTCCACGATACGCCGGCGCGCAGCCGCTTCGAACCGGCGAAACGGGCCTTTAGCCACGGCTGCATCCGGCTGAGCGAACCGGTGAAACTGGCGGAATACCTGCTGCGCAATGACAGTACATGGACCCCGAAGGCCATCGAAAAAGCGATGCACGCCGGCCGTGAACAAATGGTGGACGTAAAGCCGCCGATGCCCGTCACCATTGCCTACTTCACCGCTTGGGTGGACGGCAAGGGCCGGCTCAATTTCCGCGATGACGTGTACGGCCATGATGCCCGCCTGGCCAGGGAACTGTTCGCGCCGGAAACAATGCAACCGGCCAGCGCGGATGTGGCGGGCGTGCAAGGTCCCTGAAGCGCCCGGACCAGGTCCCGGCCATCGGCTGTGGGCGCCTCACTGCAGGATCGTCCCCGCCAGCAGGCGCAGTTGCAGTTCGGCGCTCTTGGCCTCATACTGGGCCAGCAGCAGGCGGTTCTCCGCGTCGAGCATGCTTTGCTGCACGTCGCGCAGTTCCACCGCGGTGATCATGCCCAGGCGGTAGCTCTCCAGCGCCACGTCCACCTGGGTGCGGATGCCTTCCAGGTCCTTCCGGCCCAGCGCCACCCGCTGGTTGGCGAGCGTGTACCGAGACCAGGCATCCTGCACCTGGCGGTCGACCTGAAGCTGGGCCTCCTCTGCGCTGATGCGGGCCTGCTCGCTTTGGATCCGGGCCACCTTGAGCGCTTTGTTGGCGCGTTGCCCGTGGAAGAGGGGGACGCTCGCCCGCACGCCGTAATCGGGACCGAAGGCGGTGTTCTCCATCAGGAAGCCCACGGAGCTGGTGCTGCGGTTGTATCCGTAGTTGCCGTACACGTCCAGGCGGGGGAAGAGCGCCCCGCGCAATTCCTTCACCTGCAGGTCGCCCAGGAGACGGGCTTGCCGGGCTTGTTGCAGCGCGGCGTTGTCCGCCCGGGCCTGCTGCTGGATGGTGCCCAGGTCCAGCACCAACGCGGCCGGTATCTCGTCCGCCACTTCCACGGGCGTGCCGGTTGCCCGCCCCAACAGCAGGTTCAGGCGGGTGTACGCCGTGGCCAGCTGTTCCTCCAGGTTGAGGATGGCCATGCTGTCCGCGCTGAGGTCGAGGCGGGCCTGTACCTCGGCCAGGCCGCTGGACGTGCCCACGCGCAGGCCGGTGCGCACGATCTCCAGCCTTTCCCCCGTGATCTGGATGGCATCGCGTTGCGCTTCCAGGGCCTTCTTGACCTGGACGGAGAGGTAGTAGGAGGTGAGCACATCGTACACGGTGGCCTCCACCTCCTGCCGCAGCTGGATCTTGCCCATGCCCTCCAGCGCGGCCAGGCGGTCCTTGGCGGCGAACATGGCCAGGCCGTCGAAGATGGTCCAGTTCAGCGAGACGGCACCGCTGAGCGCGCGGCTGTCGGCGTTGTCCGCCTCGCGCACCTCGCCGCTGAAGAAGGTCTGCTTGGTGGCTGCATTGTTGATGCTATACGCACCGTTGGCGTCCAACGTGGGCAGCATGCCCGCATTGCCCGCGCTGTTCAGCTCCGCGGCACTTTGCGCCTGCAGCCTGGCTACCTGGATCCCGTGGTTCTTCTCCAGGGCGATGGCCACGGCCTGCTCAGGGGTGAGCACTTGGGCGGTGGAGGAGAAGGGAAGGAGGAAGGTGAGGAAGGTAAGGGAGGTAAAGAAGGCGGGGGAGGTGAACCAGGTATGGCCGGGACGATGGCGGGGGATGCGGGGCTGCCCCGACGAATGTGCCGGATACCGCGTGAAGGTTGAAGTGATCATGGTCGCGCGTTCTGGTTTTCCCCGGGTCCACCGGCATGTGCCTTCAGGTATTCCTTGCTCTCACCGCTCATGTAGCTGTATAGCCCTGGCACCACGTACAGGGTGAGCACCAGCGAGAACAGCAGTCCGCCGATGATGACGATGCCCATGGGGATCCGGCTCTTGGCCGCCGCGCCCAGCCCCAGCGCGATGGGCAGCACCCCCAACACCATGGCCAAGGTGGTCATCAGGATGGGGCGCAGGCGCTGCGTGGCGGCATCGATCACCGCGTCGTACTTCCGCAGGCCGTGTTCCTTGCGCTGGTTGGCGAATTCCACGATGAGGATCCCGTTTTTGGTCACCAGGCCGATGAGCACGATGATGCCGATGTTGCTGAAGATGTTGAGCGTGTGGTTGCCCAGCCAGAGCGAGATCACCGCACCGGTCAAGGCCAAGGGCACGGTGAACATGATCACCATGGGGTCCACCCAGCTTTCGAACTGGGCGGCCAGGATGAGGAAGACCAGCACCAGGGCGAGGGCGAAGGCGAACACCAGGCTGCTGCCGCTCTCGGCGAATTCCTTGCTTTCCCCGGCCAGCGCGGTGCTGAAGCTGTCGTCCAGCACATCCTTGGCGATGCGGTCCATGGCGGCGATGCCGTCTCCGATGGTGTAGCCCTCGGCGGGGTCGGCGCTGATGGTGGCACTCACGAAGCGGTTGTACCGGAAGAGTTGCGGCGGCGTGCTTTCGTCGGTCAGGCGCACCAGGTTGTCCAGCTGGATCAGGTCGCCCTTGGCGTTGCGCACGTAGGCGCTGCTGAGGTCCACGGGAGCGTCACGGTTGCTGCGCATGGCCTGGCCGATCACCTGGTACTGCTTGCCCCGGAAGATGAAGTAGCCGTAGCGCTGGCCGCTGAAGTAGAGCTGTAGTGTCTCGGCCAGGTCCTGCATGGTGACGCCCATGGCACGCGCCCGGTCGCGGTCGATCTCCACGCGCATCTCCGGCTTGTTGAACTTCAGGTTCAGGTCGCTCACGCGGAAGGTCTTGTCCTGGTTCACCCGCTCCATGAAGGCCGGGATCACCTCGCGCAGCCGCTCGAAGTCCGGTGCCTGAAGCACATACTGCACCGGCAGGCCCCCGCCGCGGCTCCCGCCGATGGTGGCTTCCTGTGCCACGAAGGTGCGGGCGAAGTTGTGCTTCTGCACCTGCGCCATCACCTGCTTGGCCAATTGGTCCTGCGTACGGGTCCGCTCCTCGGGTTGCACCAAGGTCACGCTCACAAAGCCGCTGTTGGTGCTCAAGGCGGACCCGAAGCTGGGGGCGGTGACGCTGATGATGGACTCGCGCTCGGGCAGGGTGTCCACGGTCTCGATGATGTCGGTCAGGTAGTCGTTCATCATCTCGAAGCTGGTGCCCTCGGGCGCGGTGCTCATGATCCGGAAGCGGCTCTTGTCCTCCAAGGGCGCCAGTTCGCTCTGCAGCTGGCTGCCCACCAGGAGCGTGAGCCCCACGCTGGCCAGCATGATCACCCAGGCCAGCCAGCGCACGGTCATGAACCGCTTCAGCGAGCGGTTGTAGCCCTCGGTCATCCGGTGGAAGAAGCGTTCGGAGGCCTCGAACAGGCGGCTGCGGTGGTGGCGCACCTTCAGGAAATGGGCGCTCATCATGGGGGTGAGCGTCAGGCTGACCACGGCGCTGATGATGACGGCGCCCGCCACGGTGACGCCGAACTCGCGGAAGAGCCTGCCGGTGAGGCCGCTGAGGAAGATCACCGGCAGGAACACCGCCGCCAGCGTGATGGTGATGCTCACGATGGCCATGGCGATCTCCTTGCTGCCCTCGTGGCCGGCACGTATGGGGTCCATGCCGCGCTCGATCTTGCTGTAGATGTTCTCCAGCACCACGATGGCGTCGTCCACCACGATGCCCGTGGCCAGCAGCACGGCCAGCAGCGTGAGGATGTTGATGCTGAAGCCGGCGATGTACATGATGAAGAAGGCGCCGATCAGCGAGATGGGGATGGCGATCACGGGGATGAGCGTGGTGCGCCAGTCGCGCAGGAAGATGAAGATGATGAGCACCACCAGCGCGAACGCGATGAAGATGGTCTCCTCCACCTCACTGATGGCCTTGCGGATACCGATGGTGGTGTCCATGGCCACGGTGTAGCGCAGGTCGCCCGGCAGTTCCTTCTTGATCTGTTCTACACGCTGGTGGAACGCATCGGCGATGGCGATGTAGTTGCTGCCGGGCTGCGGGGTGATGGCCACGGCCACCATGGGCACGGCACCGTTGCCGCGCAGCAGGCTCCTTTCGTTCTCCGGAAGCAGCTCGGCGCGGCCCACGTCCCGCAACCGCACCACGGTGCCGCCGTTGTCGCGCAGGATCAGGTCGTTGAACTGGCCGGGGGTGGTGAGCCGCCCCATGGTGCGGATGGTGAGCTCGGTGCGGTAGCCCTCGATGCGGCCGCTGGGCAGCTCCACGTTCTCGCGTAGCAGGGCCGAGCGGACGTCACCCGGGGTGATGTTGTACCCGGCCATTTTCACCGGGTCCAGCAGCAGCTTCATGCTGTACTTCTTCTCGCCCCAGATGTTGATCTGGCTCACGCCGGGTATCGTCTGCAGCCGCTCCTTGAAGTCGTTGTTGGCGATCTCGGTCAGCTCCAGCAGGTCGCGCTGGTCGCTTTGGATCGTCATGGAGATGATCGGGCTGCTGTCGGCATCGCTCTTCACCACGATGGGCGGGTCGGCATCCTGGGGCAGGTTGCGCACGGCCCGGCTCACCCGGTCGCGCACGTCGTTGGCCGCCGCCTCCAGGTCCTGGTCCAGCTCGAATTCCACCGTGACGGTGCTGCGCCCATCGGTGCTGATGCTGCTCAGCGTGCGGATGCCGGCGATGCCGTTGATGCTTTCCTCCAGGATCTCGGTGATCTGGCTCTCAATGATGTCCGCGTTGGCACCGGGGTAGTTGGTGGTGACGGTGATCACCGGCGGGTCCACGCTCGGGTATTCGCGCACACCGAGGTAGGTGAAGCCGATCACGCCGAAGAGCACGATCAGGATGGACAAGACCGTGGCCATCACCGGCCGGTTGATGGAGAGCGAGCTGATGTTCATGGCCTACTTGTCCTCGTCGGATGCCAAGGAAGCTTCCTGCTTGGTCCCGTTGGTGGCCTGTTTCCGTGTCGCGGGTTGCACCGCCATGCCGTCGCGGACCGCCAACAGGGCGCTGGTGATCACCGTGTCGCCGGGCTGCACGTTGCTGATCAATTGCACGCTGGTCTCCGTGCGGATGCCCACATGGACCCGTACGCTGTGCGCCTTGCCGCCCTTCATCACCATCACCTTTTCCCCTTGGATGTCGGGCACCAGGGCCTCGGCCGGGATGGTGAGCGCATCGGGGATGGTCTCCAGCCGCACGTCCACCTTGGCGAAGCTGCCCGGCACCAGCCGCCCGCCCGGATTGGCGCAGCGCGCGCGCACCTTGATGCTGCGCGTGGCCAGGTCCACGCTGCCCTCCTCCGCGTACACCGTGGCCACGTGGCGCGTGGTGTCGCCTTCCACGGTGAAGGCCACCTTGGAGCCGGGGCGCAGCTGGCGCGCATAGCGCTCGGGCACCGAGAAATCGAGCTTGATCGGGTCCGTCTGGGTGAGGGTGGCTATGGGCGTGTTCAGCCCCACGAAGCCACCCTTGCTGATGTTGCGCAGGCCCACCGTGCCGCTGAAGGGTGCGCGGATGGTATGCTTGGCGATCAGGGCCTGCAGGTTGTCCACCTCGGCCTGCTTGCCGATGCGCTGGGCCCGCGTGGCGTCAAAGACCTCCTGGCTGATCCCCTTGGCCTGCAACAGCTGCTCCTGCCGCTGCTCGGTCACCACCGCCAGCTGCAATTCGGCCTGGGCCTTGCGCAGCTGCGCCTGCAGGTCGTCGTCGTTGATGTGTACCAGCACCTGGCCCGCCGCCACGCGCCCACCCTCCTCGAAGCCGATGGCGGTGACGCGCCCGTTCACCTCGCTTTGGAGTTCCACCGATTCGTTGGCCAGCAGGGTGCCGCTGGCGGTGAAGCTATTGTCCAGCGGGGCGGAGGCCAGCACGTGCACCTGCACCGCCATCGGGCCCATGGGGCCCATGCCCCCGCCTTGCCGGCCATCCTTGCCCCTGCCGCCGCAGCCCGCCACCAGCATCAGGGCCGCGGCCGCCCATGGCCAACGGACGACGGCACCCTTGATCTTCCCGGCACCGGCAATGGCCGGCCTTTCCTGATTCATCATTTGTGCGTTTTGCTTGTCGGGGCCTCCATGGCCTGCTCCGCTTTTTTCAACCGGTCCAGCATCGGCTTGATCTGGTCCATGATCCGTTTTCTCTCGCTCGCCTTGATGCCCGCAAAGACCACGTCGTTCGCCATCCGGTAGGCATCCCTGATCTGTTTGATCGCCGGCCTGGCCTTGGGCAGCAGGGCCAAATGGTGCTTCCGGCGGTCGTTCGGGCATTGTTCCCGCCGCACATAGCCCTCGGCGCCCAGGTGGTCCAGCGCCCGCACCATCGTCGCCTTGTCCAGGTGCAGCCCGTCCGCCAGTTCCTGCTGGGTCATCGGCCCGTCCGCTTCAGCCAGATGCACCAGCGCCAGATACCAGCGGTCCAGCCCGAGATGGGCCAATTCCTTGCGCAGGACCTGCAGGTACTGCTGGCCGATCAGCGCATACCAATAACCCAAGGGTTCCTCGTCCGGGGCGTTCATCCGTGAAAGGGGCGCAAAGGTAAATGGTGAAATAGTTTCAGATGTAACCAACATGTCGGGCCATGCCGCGATCCCCGCAAGCCGCCGTGCGCGGAAAGGAGGAGGAAGGCCGTTGCATTTCAAGATCCTTGGCTTTTCGGGAAGCATCCGTTTCCACCGTGCCCTTTATTTTGCCGCACCAAATTGAACGGCCTTCCCGGCCCACACGGAACCCCAGCATGCACATACGTCCTTCGGCCCTGTTGGCCTGTTTGTTCCTCGTCGGATCCCTCGCGGCCCAGGATGACCTGGTGCGCAAGACCAGCGCCACCGCCACCGACAGCACCGGTTACCATTTCACCACGGTGGTGAGCGCCGAGGCCACCCCGGTTGAGAACCAAGCCTCATCGGGCACCTGTTGGAGCTATGCGGCCAACAGCTTCATCGAATCCGAGATGCTGAGGAACGGCGGGCCGGAGATCCACCTTTCGAAGATCTACACCGCCCGCATGAGCTATGAGGACAAGGCGGAGACATACGTGCGCATGCACGGCGGCATCGGGTACGGCGACGGGGGCGAACCGCACGATGTGATCAACATGTACCGCAAGTACGGCACGATCCCGGAGGAACTGTACACCGGCCTGAACTACGGCACCACCAAGAACCAGTTCGGCGAGATGCAGGCCGTGCTGAAGGGCATGCTGGAGGCCATCGTGAAGGCACCGAACCGCGGCAAGCTCACCCCCGTGTGGAAGAAGGCGTTCAGCAGCGTGCTCGATGCCTACCTCGGCCCGGTGCCCGAGACCTTCAAGTACCAGGGCAAGACATACACGCCCCAAAGCTTCGCCAAGGAGGTGGTGAAGATCAACCCCGACGACTACTACGAGTTCGTGTCGGTGACCGACAAGCCGTACTGGCAAAAAACGATGATGATGGTGCCCGACAACTGGGCCCTGGAACTGGCCTGGAACGTCCCCATGGAGGACATGATCACCATCATCGACAACGCGCTGCGCAACGGATACACCGTGGCCTGGGGCGGCGACGTGAGCGAACCTTCCTTCAGCTGGAAGAACGGCGTTGCCTGGATCCCCGAGACCCCCGCGGAAGACCTGACCAAGGAGCAAAAGGCCGACCTCTTCAGCGGCCCGAAGCCGGAGATGAAGATCACCCCGGAGCTGCGGCAGGAGGCGTTCGACAACTACACCACGCAGGACGACCACGGCATGCAGATCACCGGCATTGCCAAGGATCAGGCCGGGAACGAGTGGTACATCGTGAAGAACTCGTGGGGCACCGACAACGATCACCAGGGCTACCTGTACATGACCAAGAACTATGTGCGGTACAAGACCACGAGCTTCATGGTGAACCGGAAAGGGATACCGGCGGATATGGTGAAGAAGCTGAAGTGAGGCACCGGCCGGTGGGTTCAGCCCACCAGGTAGGCCAGCCCGCTGTTCACGTCCGCGTACAGGTCCTGCACGCGGCGGCCCTCGCACAGCTGCCGGAACTGCTCACGGATCGGCTTGTAGTCCTCGTGGAAAGGGCAGGGGCGGCTGTCGCTGCACGTGCTCAGCCCCAGACCGCACTGCTTGAAGACCTCCGGCCCGTCAATGGCCTCCACGATGCGGACCACCGGCAGAGCCGCCTGCCCGGGTGTCAGGTAAAAGCCCCCGTTGGGGCCCTTGGCGCTGCATGCCAGCCCCTCCTTCACCAGCCGCTGCATCAGCTTGCCCACGGTGTGTCCGTTCCCGCCGATGAAGGAGGCCACCTCCTTCACGCTGCTGCGCCGGCCCGAGGCCAGGCGCGAGCCGAGAAAGACCATCGCCTTGATGGCTGCCTTGCAGGATGGGCTGAGCATGGCTGAGGCAACTAGCCGCCGAGGAATTCGCGCCCCGCATCGCTGATCATGTCCCAGCTCCACGGCGGGTCGAACGTGATGTTCACCACTACTTCCTCCCCGGGGAACGACATCTTCAGCGATTCGGTCACGTTGGCCTGGATGGATTCGCCCATGGGACAGAATTCGGTGGTGAAGGTCATCAGGCAGGTCACCCGTTTGGGCCCGTCCTCGAAGTCCAGGCCGTAGATCAGCCCCAGGTCCACCACGTTGAGGCCCACCTCGGGGTCGTCCACGAAGCGCAGGCCCTCGAAGGCCTTTTCGGTCTTCTCCTCGTTGTTGGTGCGGAAGTTCATGTGTTGAATTTCTTTTGGGTCACCATCTTTCCGATGTTCCAGTTGTACAGCACGGCCGCTGCCAGCAGCAGGGCCGAGCCCAGCTGCAGCAGCCCCGATGAAACGGCCAGGATGCCCGCCGCGAAGCCGATGAAACCGGCCAGATAGGTGAAGGCCATGGCCACGAAGACGCGGTCGCTGAAGAGGTCCTTGGGGCTGGGCATCTTGCCGATGTAGGCCCGCGGGCGGTACACCTTGTTCCACACGATGAAGGGCAGCGTCTTGAAGGTCATGCCCAGGATGATCGCGGTGATCCAGCCGAAGAAGATGGTGAAGCCGTAGAGCAGCGTCACCCCGGTGTGCTCGCGGCCAGTGGCCGTCAAGATGCCGATCAGCGCCAGCAGCACCAGCGTGGGCAGCACCAGCAGGCCCACCGAAAGCAGCGACACCTTCATCTGGTGGTCCACTTTCTTGCGGATGCGCGCCAGGAAGGCCTTGCGGCAGAACCAGGCAAAGAGCAACAGTGCCGCCAACACCAGCACCGCCGGGATGGTGTTGAGGCCCGTCTTCGGGAAGTACAGGAAGAGCACGGCATAGCCCACCAGCGCCGCGTTCACCAGGAGGTAGATGGCCCAAAGCACCCGCGTGTTGGTGTACTTGCTGATCAGGAACATGGGGATCAGGCGCGAGCCCACGCCCAACACCAGCAGCAGGAACCACCCCACGATGCCCAAGTGGGCGTGCAGGCCCAGGTAGTGCAGCGAACCGCGGGGCAGCAGCTGGTGCGTGCCCGTGAAGTTGACCACCAGGGTCAGGCCCAGCGCCACGGTCACCAGCAGCCAAAGCGCGGCGGTGAAGACGAACACGGCGTGCACGTTCTCACGCTTGCTCTTACTGATGCTGATGAAGATGTTGGCCAGGTAGCAAAGCACCGCGCCCACCACCAGGCTGCCGCCCAGTTGGGCCACGGCACCCATGTTGAACCGGTAGAAGGCGTAGATCAGCAGCGGGATGCCGGTGCCCGCCAGCAGGAAGGAGGCATAGGCGAGCTTCTCGCTGTGCAGATCGGTCTCGATCAGCACCGGGAACAACTGGTGGCTGGCCCCGAGGATGATCATGGTGCCCCAGCCCAGCGCCATGGTGTGCGTCACCGCGAGGATGTGCGGCTGGAAGTAGTGGCCCTTGAAGGCGTCATGCGAGAAGAGCAGCAGCAGGGTGCCCGCCAGGAAGGAGATCGCAGCATAGACGTAGAAGGGGATCACCACCTTCCACGAGGTGGTGCGTGCGGCGCTGGCGAGCGGGGAGCCGATCATTTACGCCTTGCTGAAGATCAGCATCTTCACGTTGCCTTCCTCGATCTCCCAGCTGCGGTAGTCGAATTTGCGGTCCTCCAGCTCGGGCAGCAGGAACATGGGGATGCGCTTGTGGTTGACATAGAGCGCATGGCCTGCCGGCAGCTGGTCCAACTCCTCCAGAATGGTCATCATCGGCAGGGGCATCTCCAGGGCGCGCACGTCGATCTCCTTCATGCGTCCCTCGTAGTGCTTCAGCTTTTCCTCCCAGTCCGCACTGCGGCGCTCGGCCTTGGCGCTGCCCATGCGCACTTCGTCGCCCTTGAAGAAGTAGGTGTGGAAGATGCCGCCGTCCAGCACTTCGCCGTAGGTCTCGAAGCCGCGCTTCTCCAGCAGCTGCACCAAGGGGATGGGGTCGAAGTCGTTGATGATCTTCAGCGCCTGGCCCGGTGCCAGCCCGCCAACCTGCTTCAGGATCAGGTTGAACGGGTCCTGGCCTGCGTTCAGGATGGGGCGCACGTCCAGGTCCACCACGTCCGTGGGCTTCAGCTGCTTCATGAACGCCGGCATCGGGGCCGCCTCCAAGGCTTCTTCCGCCACCTCCTCCTCCTCCGTGTTCACCTCGAAGCCCAAGGGCCGCAGCTTGGCGAAGAAGTCCTCCGGCTTGCAGCCCCCGATCTTGCTGGCCATGCCGATGGTGGTGCGCGAGGCCATCAGCTTGCGAAGCAAGGGATTGCGCAGCTTGGTGAACTTCGGCGACAAGCCCACGATGGCCTCCAGCGCATCGGGATTCTCCCGCAGCAGGTGCGAGATCTTGGTGTTGGCATCGATCTTCAGCATGGGCTTGGTCGGGTGCCGATCAGCCGGGAATCCCGGCTGCGCGGTTCGCGGAAAGGTGGGTCCAAGGCCGCAAAGGCGCGGAGCCTGCATGGGTAAAGGCGGTCCACCGCAGCTCCGCGCCTTTCTCGGTCCAGGGCATCAGAATGATTTCTCCACGTCGGCCGCCTTGGGGAACAGGATGTTGTTTTCCAGCGCGATGTGGATGTGCGTGTCATCCTCCAGCTCACTGAGCATGCGGAACAGCAGGGTGTAGCTGGCGCATGCATCACCGGGCAGGGTGTACTTGTCGGTGAGGTCGTTGATCTCGTCCAGCATGCCGCCCACGCTGGTGTGCTCCGCCACCAAGGCGTCCAGCGCATCCTTGAAACGGCCCATGGTGCTGGCCGGCAGCGGTTGGCCGGCGTTCTTCGCCGCCACCAGCCGCTTGATGTACGGGAACATCACCGCCTCTTCCTCCTGCATGTGGGCCGACAGTTCGGCGTTCACCTTGGTGAACAGCTCGTTCACCTGGTGCAGCTCGGGGTGGTTCATGCCGTGCACCGTGGCCACCTTGGCGCTGTACTTGGCGATCTCCGGCAGGTTCTTCCGCAGGTAGGCGTGGTGCGTGTTCACGATGAAGTCGGCCAGGAAATCCAAGCCCCAATCGTTGTAGGGCAATGCCGTCTTGCCCTGGTCCTTCTCCACCTCGCGCAGTTCCTGCTCCACCTTGGTGGAGTCGATGCCCTTGGCGTCACAGGCCTGTTTCACCGTCATGCCGCCGTTGCAGCAGAAGTCCAGGTCGTATTTCTTGAACACCTCGGTCTTGCGCATGTCCTTGGCCACGATCTCGCCCAGGGTCTCCACGCTCCCCGTGCTGGGGCGTTTGGTGATCTTCACGCGCCACCACCTGGGGCCTTGCTCCAGGTATTCCCAGGTGAACACGTCGCCCATCTCGCCCTGCATCTGGTAGTACAGCGGCTTGGGGTCATGGTCGTTGTGGATGGTCAGGCTTTCACCTTCCTGCAGGGCGTGGTAGCGGCTGAAGATGGTGGGGTGCTTCTCGCGGGGCGCCAGCTTGGTCACGTCCAGGATGTTCTCCCCTGCGGCACCGCCCGCGATCTTGCGCGTGATCTTCACCTTCCACCACTGGGGGCCTTGCTCCAGGTATTCCCAGTCGAACACCGGGCCATACTGGGCCTCCAAGTGGTGGCGTAGCGGCACGGGGTCGTGGTCGTTGTGGATGGTCAGGCTTTCACCCCCTTGCAGCGCCTCGATGCGGCTGAAGATGGTGGGGTGCTTCTCGTGCGGGGGCAGCTTGGTCACGTCCAGGATGTTGCGGCCCTTCTCATTCTGCGGCGCGCGCTTGGTCAGCTTCACCTTCCACCATTCGGGCCCTTGCTCCAGGTATTCCCAGGCCACCGTGTCCTGGTGCGTATGCGCCAACTGGTAGCGCAAGGGGGCCGGGTCGTGGTCGTTGTGGATCACCAGGCTCTCACCCTCCTTCAGTTGCGCAATGCGGTTGAAGATGGTGCTGTGCTTCACGTTCGGTGCCAGCTTGGTCACGTCCAGCACGTTGTCCTCCGTCGCACCGGCCGCCTTGTGGCTGGTGATCTTCACCTTCCACCATTGGGGACCCTGCTCCAGGTATTCCCAGCCGTAGGCATCGGTGCCGTGCTGGGCCTGCAATTGGTAGCGCAGGGGCACCGGGTCGTGGTCGTTGTGGATGGTCAGGCTCTCGCCGGGCTTCAGCTGGGCGATGCGGCTGAAGATGGTGCTGTGCTTCACCATCGGCGCCAGTTGGGTGACATCAAGGATGTTCTCGGTGACAGTTTCCATGGAATGATTCTAAATAGTGTGGAAGTGGCGCAAAGGTAAACCTCGCGATCGGGAATAAAAGCATGCCGGTACTTTTATTGGGTGGTTCCGTGCATTGGCGGCTGGGGGATGCGCATGGCGGGCGGGGAGGAGCGGCAAGGCCATACCCCGGAAGCACGGGCATGCACGGGTCATGCGGTGCGCGCCGCCCTGAGCGATGCGCCGATCCCCGCGCCCAAGGCCACCACGATCACGCCCAGCGACAGCCATTCGGGGATGTCCACGGTATGGGAGAGCAGCATCTTCACGCCCACGAAACCGAGGATGGCCACCAGGCTGTAGTTGATGTACTTGAACTTCGACAGCATGCTGTCGATCAGGAAGAACATCGAGCGCAGGCCCATCACTGCCAGGATGTTCGAGCTGAACACGATGAACGGGTCGGCCGTGATGGCCAGGATGGCGGGGATGCTGTCCACCGCGAAGAAGATGTCGCTCACCTCGATGATGACCAGCGCCACGAATAGTGGGGTGGCCAGGCGCAGGCCCCGCTTGCGGATGAAGAACTTGTCCTCCTGGAATTCGCGGGTCACCGGGTAGAACCGGCGCACGACCCGGAAGGTCCTGGACTTGCGCGGGTCGAACTGCTCCTCCTTGTGGAAGAGCATGCGGATGGCGGTGAAGATCAGGAAGACGCCGAACACGTAGATGATCCAGCTGAACTTGTTGATCAGCGCCACGCCGAACAGGATCATCACCGCGCGGAACACCACGGCACCCAGCACGCCGTAGAACAACACCTCGTGCTGGTATTGGCGCGGGATGGCAAAGGAGGAGAAGATCAACGCGATGATGAAGATGTTGTCCACGCTGAGCGACAGCTCGATCAGGTAACCGGTGATGTATTTCACCACGGCGGTGCCCGGGGTGAGGTGGGTGGGGTTGTCCACCCAACCGTGTTCAAAGGCCAGGTACACCACGCCGGAAAACAACGCCGCGCAGCCCACCCAGATCGCCGTCCAGGTGCCTGCCTCCTTGGTGGAGATCACGTGCGGATCTTTGTTGAACACCCCGAGGTCGAGGACCAACGCCCCGATGAGGAAGGCGATGAAGGCGATCCATAAGATCATGGGGCGGAGAGTGAATCGGTGGGGGTAATGCCTCCCCGGCCCCGGGGCCGGTCGGTCGGCAAAGGTAGTTGAGGCCCCAGGTCCGCCCAGGCTGTCGGTTCACGTGCACGCCGTTGCTGCCGCACCGGGTTCCCGGTTGCCGCCCGGCCTGATGCCAGCGGCGTGGGTAGTGGGGGGAATGGAAACCCCAGCGATCGCGGTGGCGTGCGTTCCAGCCACATCCCGCCGAAGCCGTGGCAAAGGTCGATCCATTGCGGTACAAACTGCCGTTCCTGCCCGCCGATGATCCAGCCTGCAAGCACCGCAACGCAATGCGCGCCCACTGGCCCTTTGGCGAATGGGCGAATGGGCGAATGGGCAAATTGGCGAATTGGCGAAGTGGCAAGCGGCCTACAAGTCTCCCGATCCGCTACAGCTGCCCGCGGGCCTTGATCTCCAGGTACTTGTTCAGCACGCTTGTGGTGAGGTCTTCCGGCGCGGTAAGGATGGAGAGCACCCCGTGTTGCGCCAGTTCCTTGGCGATCAGCTCCTTTTCCTGGATGAACTTGGTGGCGATGGTCTTCAGGTACACGTCCATCGTGTTGCGGTCAGGGCCCGCCAGCAAGGCGTCCAGCTCGGTGTTGCGGAAGATGACCACCACCACCAGGTGGGTGCGGGCCAGCAGTTTCAGGTAGGGGAGCTGGCGGTGCATGGCCTGCACGGTCTCGTAGTTGGTGTACACCATCAGCAGGCTTCGGCGCGGCAGCGACCGGCGCACTTCGGTGAACAAGGCTTCCACGTCGGTCTCGGCGAAATCCGTGCGCTGGGCGTACAGCAGCTCCATCAGCTGCGGCAGGCGCTGGCGGCCCCGCTCGGGCGGCAGCACGCTGTGTACCGTGTTGCTGTACGTGACGAGCCCCACCTTGTCGTCCTTCTTCAAGGCGATGTCGCCCAGCACGAGCGCTGCGTTGATGGCGCGGTCCAGCAGGGTGAGGCCGCCGAAGGGCATCTTCATGGTGCGCCCCGTGTCGATCAGCGACACGATCTGCTGCGCCTTCTCGTCCTGGTAGTGGTTCACCATCAGCTTGCCGCGCCGCGCCACGGCCTTCCAGTTCACGCTGCGGCGGTCGTCGCCCGGCACGTATTCGCGGATGTGCTCGAACTCCGAGCGCTGTGATACCCGCCGCAGCTTGCGCACGCCCGCCGCGCTGAACGGGTCCGCCAGGGCCATCAGCTCGTACTTGCGCAGGTGGATGTAGCTGGGATAAACGGCGATCTCACGGCCCTGTTCCTGGCGGAAGCGGCGCAGCGCCAGCCCCAGCGGGGTGCGCACCAGCACGTTGATGGCCCCGAAGCCGTACACGCCGCGCGTGGCCGGCCGCACCATGTAGTCCACCTGCACGGTGCCCCGGGGCGGCATCCGGGCACGCAGGTCCAACGAACGCTCCTGCAATTGTTCCGGCAGTTCGTCCAGCACGCGCACCTGCACCGGGATGCCGTAGCGGCTGTGGATGCGGATTCCCACGGGGTTTTCGTCGCCGTTGCTCCATTTGCCCAAGGTGTGGCGCGAGGCGGTGATGGCGCCCGGCACGCCGTACAGGCGCCGCGCATCGAGCAGGGTGGCCACGGCCAGCAAGGCCAGCGCGACGGTGGCGATGGGCATCAGCCAGGGCAGGAACCAGGCGGCGACATAGGCCACGGCGATGCCCCAGCCGATGCGGAAGAAGCGGCCGGTGAGGAAGAACGAACCAGGCAGGCGCTTCACCGGGGCACGGGTACTTGGGCGATGATGCGTTCGATGGCCTCGTCCGGGCGCACGCCTTCCATTTCCCGTTCGGGACTGAGGATGATGCGGTGGCGCAGGATGCCTGGCAGCACGTGGCGCACGTCCTCGGGGATGACGAAGTCGCGGCCCTGCAACGCGGCCACCGTCTTGGCCGTGCGCTGGATGTTCAGGCTGGCACGCGGCGAGGCGCCCAGCAGCAGGTCCTTGTCCGTGCGCGTGGCATGGCTGATCTCCGCGATGTAGCGCACCAGCTTGGGATCGCACTTCACCGCGAAGATCAAGGCACGCAGGTGCCGCAGCTCGTCGGGCGATACCACCGGCCGCACCTGTTCCACCTCCAGCCGGTCCGGGCTTTCCTGGGCGCGCAGCAGCAGTTGTTCCTCCTCCTCCAGGCTGGGCTGCCCCATGTCCACCTTGAAGAGGAAGCGGTCCAGCTGCGCCTCGGGCAGGCGGTAGGTGCCTTCGTGCTCGATGGGGTTCTGCGTGGCCACGATCATGAACGGCTCGCCCACCGGGCGCGTGGTGCCGTCCACGGTCACCTGCCGTTCCTCCATCACCTCGAAGAGGGCGCTCTGCGTCTTGGCCGGTGCCCGGTTGATCTCGTCCACCAGGATGATGTTGCTGAAGATGGGGCCCGGCTCGAAGCGGAATTGCGTGGAGGCGGGGTCGAAGACACTGGTGCCCACCACGTCGCCGGGCATCAGGTCCGGGGTGAACTGGATGCGCTTGAAGCCGGTGTCCACTGTGCGCGCCAGCAGTTTGGCGGCCAGGGTCTTGGCCACGCCGGGCATGCCTTCGATCAGGACGTGCCCGTCGCTGAACAGGGCGATGAGCAGCTGATCGATCACCGCATCCTGCCCGATGAGCACGCGCTTCATCGCGTGGCGGATGCGCTCCGCCGTGCCGTGCAGCCCCCCCAGGGGCAGGGCAGGGGTATAGCCGGCGGGCTCGGGCTGTCGGCCGTCCGCGGGCGGGTTGGTTTCGTTCATGGACATGTGGTGTTTAGAGTCGGGTACGGATCTGCCGGAGGGCCTGGTTGAGCCGCAGCAGTTGTTCTTCGGTGACGTGTTCGGCGCTGCCCAGATGCTCCATCAGGCGCTGCGCGTGGTCCAGTTCGCCCTCGCGGATGCCCGTGCGCAAGGCGATCTCCCGCACCGTGGCCGCGTCCCAGGTGGTGCCGTGCAGCCGCAGGCGGCGGCGCACCTCCTCGCGGAACTGGGCCGAAAGCTTGCGCGCCAGGTCGGCATGGTCGCCGCGGAAGTAGTAGAGCCGCGCGATGGTCTCCGCGAAGTCGCGGCTGGTGTTGCGCGGCGGCGCCACCACCGGGATGGCCCGCTGGCGGCGGCGGGCATGCACCACGATGGTCAGCAACAGCAGGGCCACCGCGGCCCAATAGGCCGCCTTCAGCGCGGGCTGCGAAAGGATGTAGCGCAGGGGCGTGCGGCTGCCTTCCCGCCCGGCCTTGCTGAATTCATCCCACAGCACCGGCCGGTCCGGCAGCAGGTTGAACACGCCCGCCATGAAGGGGCGGGCCTCATCCTTGAGCAGGTAGTAGTTGGTGAAGGCCAGCGGGACGGTGCAGAGGTACAGGCGGCCCTGGCCGTGGCGCAGCCGCACCAGCACCGGCTGCCCCCGTTGGTTGGTGGCCAATACCAGTGCCGTGTCCCCCGGCAGCCGGCTGAAGTAGGTGGTCATGTCCCCGCGGACGAAGACCGAAGGGGTGCCCGTGCGGAGCGGCGCCGCCGTGAAGTGCAGGGTGTCGGGCCGGGCGAAGGGCATCTCCTTGTTCACCGGGAAGGCATCTTCCACCGCGGGCATGTCCCAGTGGCTGGCGGTCTGCACCCCCGACTCCCCGGTGAGCCATTCGGTGTACCATTCCGCCGCGATGAAGGCATCATCACCGGCCTCCACCATGGCGAGCAGGCTCGCGACGCCCAGGGAGTCCGCACCGAAGCTTTGGTCGATGAACATGTGCGTGGCCGGTGGGGCATCCGCTTCCTCCGCCCGCTCCAGGCCGGTCTCGTACAGGGATTGCCGCAGCGTGCGCACTCCTTTCGGGAAGAAATCCTTCAGCCGGCCATAGACCATCGCGCAGGCGTAAGGGTCGTTCCTGTAGCGCGAGAAGCTCCGCCGCCAGTCGGGTTCCCGGGGCGCGAGGGTGTCCAGCAGCATGGTCAGCACCACCAGCAGCCCGGTGCCCCAAAGGATGGCCTTTTCGCTGCGGCTCATGGCCGGGTGGCGCGGGGGGGTGAATGGAAGCGGATAAATGCCGGTGCCCAATCGCGGTAGCGGCCGGCATCCACGGGCAGGCCGCCGAACCAGGCCCAGCGGAACAGGAAGCTCAGCTCGCGGAAGCGCGACCGCTCCTCCGCGTCATCCAGCTGGCGCAGATAGTCTTCATCGGTGTTTTCGGGCTGCCAGCGCACATGCCCTTGGTCCACCAGGTGCCGCAGCATCTTCAGGTAGTGCAAACGCAGGGCGCCGCGCCAATCCTCCTGCTTCTCGGCCTGCTCCAGCAAAGCGTCCAGGTCCAGCGACGTGGGGTCCACCATTAGCTCGCGCACCTGCCTGGCCGCATGCGGCGCCGGGACCAGGACCGGGCTGAACAGCCGCTTGCGCAGGAGCATCAGCACCACCAACACCGCCAACGCGAGGATCACGTAGTGCAGGTGGTCCATGATGGCCTGGCCTGTCCGGCTGCCGAAGAGCTTGCGCAGCTGGTAGCCCAGCCAGCGCTTGAAGCGGTCCCACAACAGCTCCTGTTCGTACACATACCGGTCGTAGTCATGGTCCGGCACGGCCTTCAGTTCGCTGATCGCGGCGGTGTCGAAGGCGGCTTGGCGCAGCTCCACGCGTTCCACGGCGGCGGCTGCGCCGGCCCCGGGCGGTTCCGCCGCCGACTGACCGCCGGCTTGCGCCCGTGCGCCAAGGCTTGCGCACAGCATCACCACCAGGAAGGTCGAACGGAGAAGCACGGCCGGGGCTTACTGCGGTTGGCCTGTCCCGGTGACCGCGTCCACGCGCTCCATCAACCCTTGCCCTTCCTGCGCCTCCATCAGCGACAGGGCGTGGAAGCCGATGGGCACCAGCAGGAACGGCTGCAACAGCATGTTCACCACACCGGCGCCCATCATGAACAAGCTCATCAACCACCCCAGGGATTCCGGGTCCTCCATGCCCGTGGCACCGCTCATGGCCCCGAAGCCCGTGAGCAGCATCAAGGGCAGGTAGATGATGTAACTGATGAAGGTGATCAACATCGCCAGCACCACGATCAGCCCGAAGGTCACCCACCATTGCCCGCGCACCAGCTTGAACGGTCGGCTGATGCCGTCGCCGATGTCACCGCTGCCGAAGGCCAGTACCGGCAAGGCCAGGCTGAACAGCACTGCCAGCCAAATGCCCGGCAGGATGAACAAGACCAGGCCAACCGAGGTGATGATGCCGGCAACGATGATCACGGCCAGATAGGAGGGCGATCGCCGCAGCGCCCGGCGCCCCACCTCGCCCGCGCCGGGGGCCAGCCCGTGGTTCATCAGGTAAAACGCCATGAACTCATACACGATGGCATACATCAGCACCGAGGCCAGCACCAGCAGCAGGTAGCCGAAAAGCATGCTGCCCATCCCGGAGACCAGGCCCGCCGATGAACCGGTGGCGGTGGTCAGGCCCACGTTGCGCAGGAACCGGCCGAGGAAGAACGATGCCGCCACGTAGGGCGGCAGGTAGTAGAACAGCAGCGGGCGGTACAGGGCCTTCCAGTTCTGCCGGATGAACTGGAAGCCCGTGCCGATCACTTCACTGAAGTCACGGACCTTGCGCAGTTCAATGTAGTTGCTTGCTTCGTTGGACATGGTACGGGTAGATGAGGAAATAGGCGATGATGAAGGCCAGGCTGCCCAGGATGATCGCGAGGCTGGCCGCCGTGGGCAAGGCGGCGCTGTGCCGGGTGATGAACGACTCGATGAAGCCCGCCAGGATGAAGCATGGCACCAGGCCGGCCACCATCTTCACGCCGTCCAGCGCCCCGCGCCGGAAGCTGGCCAGCCGCGTGTAGGTGCCCGGAAAAAGGATGCTGTTGCCCATCACGATGCCCGCCGCCCCGGCGATGACGATGCAGCTGATCTCCACCACGCCATGCAGCCAGATGGCCATCACGCTTTCACGCAGCACACCCTGTTCGTACATGAAGTACTGGAAGCATCCCAGCATGATCCCGTTGCGCAGCAGGATGATCCAAGTGCCGTAGCTCAGCAGCAGCCCGTATGCGAAGGCATGGAAGGACACCATGATGTTGTTCAGGGTGATGCCCAGGAACATGTCCATGCGGCCGGCGCTGCCATACACCGCCATCGGCTTGCCCTGCCTGATGTTCTCCAGGGTCATGTTCACATAGCCGTCGCCCATGACCAGGCGCACGAAGGTGTCGTCATGGCGCGTGCTGAGCGCCCCCAGCAGCACGGCCAGGCCGAAGACGGTGGCCGAGATCAACAACGCCTTGCGGTTGCGGGCCAGCAACAAGGGCAGCTCCGTTTTCCAGAAGGATGCAAAGCGGCCCAGCCCGGTGCGCTGGTTGCGGTAAATGTGGCGGTGCATCCCGCCCGCCAGTCCGTTCAGGTAGGCAGTCACCTGCGAGCCGGGGAAGAAGGTCTGTGCATACGCCAGGTCGTCGTTCAGCCCGATGTACAGGCTGCTGGCCTCGTCCGGGGTGATCGCGGGGCCTTCCTTGGACACCAAGGCCTCCAGCCGCTGCCATCTGGCGCCGTTCCGTTTCACGAATGCCGCTTCGCGCATGCCACAAGGGTGAAGCAAACTTAACGTGCCGCGCTACTTTGCGGCCCCATGGAGACCGTCCGGATCGAGACCGCGCACAACGTGGCGCTCACCGTGCAGGTGGCCACCATCGTGGACCGGGGATTGGCCGTGGTGATCGACTGGCTCGTGCTGGCCGGATGGACCGTGGGTTGGATCGTCCTGGCCAACGAGGCGGGGTTGCATTTCCCGGACTGGGTGTGGGTCATCCTCATCGGCGTTCCCTGGACCTTCTACCACCTGCTCAGCGAGTTGCTGATGGACGGCCAAAGCCTGGGCAAGCGGGCCCGCAACATCAAGGTGGCGCGCCTGGACGGCGGACAGCCTGGCATCGGCCACTTCCTGTTGCGCTGGACCCTGCGCCTGGTGGACTCCTTGTTCTTCGTGGGGGCCTTGGTGATCCTGCTCAACGGCAAGGGCCAACGCCTGGGCGACATCGCCGCGGGCACCTCGGTGGTGTCCCTCAGGCGGCGCGTGAAGCTTTCCGATGCCTTGGGGATCGGGGCACAGGAGGGACGCGACCCCGTTTTCCCCGATGCCGCCCGCCTCACCGACGCACAGGCCCGTTTGATCAGGGAAGTGCTAGCCGACCGGAGCGGGGC
Source organism: Flavobacteriales bacterium (assembly GCA_024103275.1). GTDB lineage: Bacteria > Bacteroidota > Bacteroidia > Flavobacteriales_F > PHOS-HE28 > PHOS-HE28. The sequence continues at coordinate 29,220 of JAGFIV010000130.1, read as the reverse complement.
CCGCCAGGCGGCGTTGCGAAAGCTGGCCGACCATTTCGCAAAGCTGTTCCCGAAGGGCCAAGGGATGGGACCGGAGGCTTTTCTGCAAACCCTGGTCGCGGACCACGCCTTCCTCACCAGCCGGTAGCCTGGCTGCGCGGGCTTGGCCCGGGCATGGCCGGGCCGGGGGTGCTCAGTTCTTCAGCTCCACCTTGGCGGCCTTGGCGGGGCGGTAGCCGAACAGCTTGTTGTCCTTGATCATATTGTCCACGTAGGGCGGCACCAGGATCTCCCAGCCGGGCTTGCCCTCGCGGATCATTTGCAGCACCGACTTGCTGAAGATGTGCAGCACCTGGGGGTCGAAGCTGTCGATGTCCACCATCCGCTTGTTGTTCCGCAAGTAGTCGTACAGCGGCCGCACGCGCGGATGGATCGGCATGTTGTCCAGGGTCACCAGCTCGGCCTCCTTGTTGGGGCGGCTGGGGTAGACGTAGATCTTCAGGTCGCGGGTGAACAGGATGCCGAACGCCTCCAGCATGCCCCCGTTCAGGCTGCGGTAATACTTCTCGTCGAACACCTTCACCAGGTTGTCGATGCCCATGATCAGGCCCATGCGCGCCTTGGTGTAGCGGCTGAAGTATTCCACCAGCTTGAAATACTCCTGATAGTTGCTGATCAGTACGGTCTGGCCCAGCGAGCACAGGATGTCCGCCCGATCGATGAAGTCCTTTTCGTCCACGTCCCCGCTGTCCGCCTGCAGGTTGTTCAGGGTGATCTCGAACAGCACCTGCAGTTGTTGACGGTCCACACGCTGTTCCTTGATGAACATGTTGTAGCCGTTCATGATCATGTCGATGTTCACCTTCGTCACCGGGCGGAAGCTGCCGCGGATGGCCAGGATGTTCTTTTTGTACAGCACCTCGGTGGCCTGCAGGTTCTGCCCGTCGGGGCCGAAGATCACCGCGTCGGTATAGCCGCGTTTCACCAGTTGCAGGCTCAGCAGGCGGTTGTCCACATCGGAGAAGTCCGGGCCCGTCATCTGGATCATGTCGATCTCCACCACGTGCCGGCTCACGTTGTCGTACAACGTGGTCATCATCAGTTGCGGGTCGTCGTGGTGGAAAAGGCAGGCGTAGAGCAGGTTCACGCCCAGCACGCCGATGCATTCCTGCTGCAGGTTGATGTCGGGGTCGTGCAGGCGCACATGGATCACCACGTCGTTGGTGGGGCGCTCCGGTGCCGTCTGGAAACGCACGCCCAGCCAGCCATGCCCGCTGTGGGGCTGGTTGAAGGTACTGGTGGTGACCGTGTTCGCGAAGCTGAAGAAGCGCTTGGTGGGATGGTCCTTGCGGTCCAGGCGCTCCACGATCAGGCCGTATTCGTGCCGGATCATGTTGCGCAGCCGGCTCTCGCACACGAAGCGGTTGCCCGGCTCGGCACCGTAGATGGCGTTGCTGAAGTCCTTGTCATACGCGCTCATCGCCTTCGCGATGGTCTGCGAGGCGCCACCCGCGCGGAAGAAATGGCGCACCGTCTCCTGGCCCGCGCCGATCTCCGCGAACGTGCCGTAGGCATCCGGGTCGGCATTGATCCGTTTGGCCTTTTGGTTGGGGCTCAGCTGTACGCGATGGGGGTCGATGATGGGCATGGATGCGGCCTCGGGAATAGCGTGCAAAGTTAGGCAAGCATGCCTCCACCGGTCCAGCGCTGTCCTACAGCCCCACCTTCTTCAGGGCCTTGATCCGCGGGTCGCCAAACCGCACGCCCAGGGCAAAACGGACATGTCCCGTGTTCAGGCTGAGGTACACTTGCTCGGAGATCTGTGCCGTGGTGTAGTAGTACGCCGCGGTCATCGCGCAGTACCAACGGTCACCGTTGAAGCCCAGCCCGCCCTTGAACTCCACCACCGGCACCATGCCCGTGCCGTGCAGCCGTTCCTCCGGCGTGGCCAGCCATTGCTGGGCGTAGCTCAGGCCGGGGAGCAGCGAGGCCTGGATGAAGCCCTTGTGCCAGAACACGAAGGTGTGCGTGTAGCCGAAGGTGGCACCGAGGATCAAACGCTGGGCCTCCATGAAGCCCGTGACGTCCAGCAGGAAGGTGTCCAGCAGCGCCCGGCTGAGCAGCGAGCTGTCGGCCGTCAGGGTGGTGTGCCATCCGGAAAAGCCCGCCACCCAGGTGCCCGCGCTCCTTTTCTGCCGCTCCGTCTGGAACAAGGCCGCCCGTTGGCTGTAGCGCCGCTTCCTGCTCAAGGCGTAGTTCACCGAGAGCAGGAAGGTCCGGTTCTTGATGTCCGGCCGCACGTACGGTTCGGCGCTGCCCGTCCAGCGCAGCGGGTCGTTCAGGAAGTAGCCCTCCGTGGTGTTCCACGAACCCCGCGCCCACAGCCGGTTGCGGGTGATGCCCAGCCCGAAGCCCCGGGACTTGCTCTTGCCCAAGGCGGGGTCCAGGTCGCTCCATTGCGGAAGGGAGAAAAGAGCCTCGACACTCAGCCATTTGTAGTCCAGCCCGATGCCGTATTGCTCCATGCCGTTGATCGAGTACTCCAGGCCTTCGCCCTCTTCTGGCTCGATGCCGACGTCCACGGACTGGGCCTTCACCACCGCGCTCACCAGCAGGTTTCCCCGGTACTGCGTCACATAAACCGTGTCGTAGTCCGATGGCGCGTTCACGTCCACTTCCACCAGGCCGCGCAGCTTGTCGCCCAGTTGGCCATGGGCCCCGGCCGCCGACATGGCGCACAGGAGGGCAAGCTTCAGCCGCATAGGTCGAAAAATAAGGGAAGCTGGCGCGGACCACCGCATCCCTAATCCGGGTGATGGGGCAGAGATGCCCCGATGGCCTGCTTGAGCTCCCTTCCCCGGACCGCCTGCACGCCCACATACCAGTTCCGGTCGGGCTCCAAGGTGGCGGTCCGTGCCCGCAGCCCCCCGGCAGGGGAGCTCCACCGCGTGCCGATCGGCACCGTCCGCGTTTCCCCGTTCACGATGATCGATGTGGGCATGGCGAAATCCTCCAGGCATTGGGTGAACCGCACATACAACCGGCCTTTCCGAACGCCCCACTGCAACACCGGCACCTGCGTGGAGCGCAAATACTGGTCGAATACCTTGCTGAAGTCGTGCCCGCTGTACGTGCTGATGAACGCCTCGATCTGCGCACCGGTGACGATGCCGTGGCGGAAGCGCCTGTTCATTTCACGCAGCATGCCCTTGAACAGGCTGTCATCGTCCATGATGTGCCGGATGGTGTGCAGCATGTTGCTCCCCTTGTAGTACATGTCGCGGCTTCCTTCCTGGTTTACGCCATAGCGGCCCTGCACGGGGATGTCGTTGAGGACGTTCTTGCGCAGCCCCGTCACATAGTCCGCACCGGCCCCGGCCCCGAACAGGCATTCCGTGTACAGCGCCTCGGCATAGTTGGCGAAGGCCTCATGCACCCACATGTCGGCGATGTCGGCGGTAGTGATGTTGTTGCCGAACCACTCGTGCGCGCTTTCGTGAACGATGATGTAATCCCACTTCAATCCCCAGCCGCTGCCGCTGAGGTCGGTGCCCAGGTAGCCGTTCATGTACCCGTTCCCATAAGCGATGCCGCTCTGGTGTTCCATGCCCAGGTGGGGTGCCTCGACCAGTTTGTAGCCGTCGGTGTAAAAGGGGTAGGGCCCGAACCAGTCCTCGAAGCAGGCCAGCATGGGGGGCACTTGGTTGAATTGTTCCAAGGCCTTCGCCAAATGGGAGGGCAGCACCCAATAGTCCAGGTCCAGCGGGCCGTCCGCACCCTTGTACCGCCTGCCGATGTGCGTGTATGGCCCGATGTAGGGCACCAGGTTGTAGTTGTTGATGGGGTTGGCCACCTTCCAATGCCAAGTGGTGGTGCCGTCTCCGTTGGGCGTGGTGCCGTGCAGGCGGCCATTGCCCACCCCCGTGAGGCTGTCCGGTACCACGATGAGCAACGCGGCGCTGTCCGGCTCATCGGACTGTGTGTCCTTGCACGGGTACCATGCACTGGCCCCCAAGCCTTGGCAGGCCACGGTCATCCAGGGGCGCCCGTCCGGCGTACGGGCCCAGATCCAACCGCCGTCCCAGGGCGGGTTCCGCGCCTCGCGCGGTTTGCCGTGATAGTAAATGTGTACGGCGAATTCCGAGCCGGCCCCGATGGTGCCCGGGAGATCGGCCCAGATCACATTGCCGTCGCGGGTGAAGGGGACAAGCCCGCCGCCCCGCCCGCCTTCCGCGCCAGGGGCGGCCACATAGGCCTTGATGCTGTCCACCACCAGTGGTTGCTGAAGGTCTATCTGCATCCGTTGGCCGTCATGCACCGCCCGGATGAGGATGGTGTTGCTTCCTTGGATGGTTTTGCTGCCATGGTCCGGCCGCACGGTGATGGCGTAGTGTACCACGTCCCACCACGCGCGGTACGGGCCGATGCTGCCCCGGAGCGTGTCGGCCCGCGTGTACGCATCAACCCGCTTCAGGGGCTGCGCCATGAGCGGAACGCACGCCAACAGCGCCGTTGCGGTGATCCAATGCCTCATCGCTTCAAATGTATGCCCGTGCAGCCACCCCGGAATGCCGGCCGCGGGGGAGGCCTGCGGCCCGGTATGCGGCGGCCGCTGGTGTGCGGAGGCTTCCGGGCGCCCAAGGGCCGCCATGCCGGAGGGGTTGGTGCGCTGCAGGTGAGGTACGCCAGGGTAAACGGGTGACGTCCGCCAGGGAATTGGATTCAGCCCACCAGGTCGGCCGCCCTGCGCCCCACGCGGATGCCCACGGCCACGCCGATGCCGCCCAGGCCTGCCGCCAGCACCACGTGCGGCGACAGGTGCTCCACCACCGCAGGCCCCCCGTGGGCCCGGAATCCCATGATGCCGCTCCACCGCCGTTCGATGCGGAAGTCCTTGCCCGGGATGATCACCTCGCGCAGCATGCGCTCCAGGTCGCCTTGGATCAGCGGCGTGGTCCCTTCCGCCATCGTCGTCTCCCCGGCGATGTCCAGGTGCCTGGCGCCGCCCAATACTACCCGGCCATGGAAGTGCCGGAAATAGTAGAAGCCCTCGCGCATGTGGAAGGTGCCTTTCAGGGCCAGGCCCGGCACTTCCGAGGTAAGCACCACCTGCCCCCGGCCCGGCACGATGTCCGTGGAGGGCACCAGGTCGCGAGCGTAGCCGTTCGTGGCGATCACCGCGCGACCGGCCTTGATGCGCGTTCCATCCGCCAGATGCAGTTCCACGCCGTGCGGCTGTTCTTCCCAGCCCTCCACCGCCGCGTTGAAGCGCACGTCCGCTCCTTCACCCTGCACCCGGTGCAGCAGCGCATGCATCAGCATCCCACTGTCCACGGCGCCCTCCAGGGCATTCCAGGCCAGGTGCCCCGCGTTGAGGCCCAGTTCCCCGATGCGGTCATCCACCCAGGAGAATACGTCCATACCGAAGATGGCCCGCAATTTCCCGTTCAGCTCGCTCAGCCGCTCCGCCACCTTCGCATGCATGGGGTCATCCTTTCGGAACACCTCGTATCCGCCCACCGGCTCGAAACCGATGGCCGTGTCGCCCAGGGTCTGGCGAAGCTCGTTGAGCCCGCGCCACCGTTCCTCCACGCGGCCCAGGGCCACGTCTTCACCCTCGGTATCCAGGTCGTACAGCAGCTGGCCGGGGCTGCCGAAGCAGGCAAAGCCCACGTTCTTCACGCTGGCACCCGCCGGGTGGGGGCCGCGCTCCAACACCAGGACCTTTCGCGAAGCATCTTTCCTTCTGGTGTGCAGCGCCGTAAAAAGCCCGGTGAGGCCGCCGCCCACCACCACCAGGTCCGGTTGCCCACGGAACGACCTGTCCTCCCACAAACTGTGTGTCATGTAGCTTTCAACGCGTTGAATTCCAGTTGGACCGCAAAGTTGTGCTAAATTGCGGCTTCATACCCGATGCTTCAGCAACCGGTCCGCTTGGCCATCCGCCCCTTGTCACGGGGCCTGCGTGCCTTGTTTCTTTCCGTCCTGGCCCTGGTCGCATGCATGTCCATGGCCCAGGTGGACAACGTGTACGTGTACGGCACCGTGAAGGACTACAACACCTCCAAGAAGCTTGATGCCGTAACGGTCACCGTGATCAAGAACGGTACCAGGACCAATTCGGTGGTCACCAGCGCCAACGGGAAGTACGAGTTCAACCTTGACTACGGCTACGAGTACAAGCTGCTGTACGAAAAGGCGGGCATGGTGGGCAAGAACGTGGTCATCGACACGCGCGGCATCCCGGAGGAGGAGCGCGTAGGAGGGCTGGCGATGAACGTGGAGATGACCCTTTTCCAGGACATCCCCGGCATCGACTATTCCATCCTGGACCAGCCCATCGGGAAGTCCAAGTACGATGGCGGGCAGGGCATGCTCTCGTGGGACCTGGCCTACACCGAGCAAATGCGTGCGGAACTGAACCGCCTGCAGAAGGAATACGACGAAAAGAAGAAGAAGGAGGCCAATGCGGACGCGGCATTCCAGAAATTGATGGACCAGGGCAACGCCGCCATGACCGCGAAGGATTACAAAAAGGCGGCACAATCCTTTACCGATGCGCTGGGGATCAAGCCGGGCGATGCCGTGGCCACCGCCCGCCTGAGCGATGCACAGATGCGGCTGGGCGAACTGGAACGTGCGGCCCAGCGGGATAAGCAATATGCAGACCTGGTCAAGGAGGCTGATGCGTTTTTCGGCAAGAAGAGCTACGAGGAGGCCAAGGCGAAGTATGCGGCGGCCTTGCAGATCAAGGAAGAGGAGACCTACCCGAGGCAGCGCATCAAGGAATGCGACGGATTCCTGGCCGCCAAGGCCGAGGAGGAGCGCAAGGCCAAGGAATTGGAGGAGGCTTTCCAAGCTGCCGTCAAGGCGGGCGATGCGGCCTTCAACAAGGCGGACTATGCCACCGCGCAAACCAAGTACAACGAGGCCCTGGGCCTGAAGCCGAAGGAGAAATACCCCGCCGACCAGCTGGCCGCCATCGCCAAGAAGATGGAAGAACTGGCCAAAAAGGCCGAAGAGGACCGCAAGGCGGCCGAACTGGATGCGGCGTTCCAGGCGGCCGTCAAAGCGGGCGATGAGGCCTTCAAGGCTGCCCGATACGAGGAGGCGCGCACCAAGTACAACGAGGCCCTGGCGCTGAAGCCGAAGGAGAAATATCCGGCGGACCAATTGGCGGCCATCACCAGGAAACTGGCCGAGCTGGCCAAGCAGGCCGAGGAGGAGCGCAAGGCCAAGGAGCTGGACGCGGCCTACCAGGCCGCCGTGGCGGCGGCCGACGCGGCCTTCCACCAGGAGGACTATGACGGCGCGAAGAAGAAATACAACGAGGCGCTGGCCCTCAAGCCCAAGGAGAAGTATCCGGCGGACCAGTTGGCGCTGATCGCCAAGGCCGTGGCCGACAAGGCGAAGAAGGCCGAGGAGGAACGGCTGGCCGCGGAGCGGGATGCCAAGTACCAGGGGCTCATGGACCAGGCCGAAGCGCTTTTCGCACAGGAAAAATACGCCGATGCCAAGGCCCGCTTCGCCGAGGCGGGGAATGTGAAGCCCGCGGAGCCCAGGCCCAAGGAACGCATCGTGGAGATCGATGCCTTGCTGGCGCAGAAGGCCCGTGATGCCGAAGCCCGGCGCAAGCAGGCTGAGCTCGATGCGCGGTACAATGCCCTGGTCGCCAGCGCCGACAAGAAGTACGATGCGGGCAAGCACGCCGATGCCCTGAATGATTACAAGGATGCCTCCGGGCTGAAGCCGGAGGAGCAGTATCCGAAGGACCGGATCGCCGCCATCAACGACCTGCTGGACGCCAAGGCCAAGGAAGCCGCCGAGAAGGAGCGCCTGGCCCGCGAGGCCGCCGAGCGCGACCGGCGGTACAACGACTTCGTCGCCCAGGCCGACAAGGATCTCAAAGACAAGGCCTATGAAGCCGCCATCGCCGGGTACGGGTCGGCCCTGGAGGTGAAGCCGGATGAGAAATACCCCGCCAAGAAGCTGGCGGAGGCCCGGCAATTGCTGGAGGCGCAGGCCGCTGCTGACCGGGACAAGGCCGCCCGGGAAGCGGCGGAACGGGCACGCCTGGAGGAAGAGGCACGCAAGAAGGCCGAGGCGGACAGCCTGAAGGCGGCCCGCGATGCCGAGGAACGCGCCCGCCTGGAGGCCGAGAGGACCGGCAAGGAGCAAGCGGCCGCCGAGCTGCGGGCGCGCTATGACCAAGCCGTGGCCAAGGCCGATGCGGCGTTCAGGGACAAGGCCTGGGACGACGCACGAACCGGGTACCAGGAGGCTTTGGGTTTGATGCCCAAGGAAAAATACCCCAAGGACCAGTTGGCGGCATTGGAGAAGGCCATCAAGGACCAGGCAAAGGCCGATAAGGATGCACTGGCCAGGGCCGAGGCCGAACGACTGGCCGAACAGGAACGCCTGCGCAAGGAGCAGGAGGAGGCCGATGCGTTGGCTCAGGCAAAGCGCCAACGGGAGTCGCAGCGCGCATTGGACGAACGCTATGCCAGCACCGTCCGGGATGCCGACCAGGCCATGGCCGGCAAGGACTATTCACTGGCCAGGGAACTGTATACCCAGGCCCTGGACATCAAGCCGGACGAATCCTATCCCCAAGTGAAGATCGACCAGATCGAAAAGCTGGAGGCCGAACTGGAGAAACAGCGGAAGTTGCGCGAAAAGGCTGAACGCCGCCAGGAGGTGGCGGCCGCGCCGCCCGTGTCCTCTGGCAGCATGGACAGCCGGAAGGAACAGGAAGCCGAGGAGTTCATGCGCGAGGCGCGCGAGCGCGAGGAAGCGGAGAAATATGGCCGGGTGAAGCGCATGAGGGCGCAAGAGGAGGAACAGGCCGATGCATGGGGGGGAAAGGCCGGTGAAAGACATGGGCAGGCCCGGCAACGCCAGGACCAGCTCGCAGGCGCGGCGGCTGGCCTTTACCAGGGAAGCGAGGCCCTGCGCTTGCGGCACATCGAGGAAGTGGAGGCCCTGAAGGAAGCCAATGCACGGCGCATGAGTGCGTGGAACGAACGGGGGCAACAACAAACGGATGCGTCCTACGCCCGGGTGCAGGACCAGGAGGCCGATCAGCGGCAGCGGCAGATCTCCCTGCAACAGGATCGGCGCACGGCGCGGGCGGGTGTGCAGGAACAGGAATGGCTGCAATACCAGGCAGAACTGGCCAATGCGGGCGAAGAGCGGAGCGACAAGGCCTGGGAGAACATCCAGGACGAACAGCAACGCATCAGGGAACAAACGCAGCAGCACCAGGCCCGCGCCGAAAGGAACCAGGAGGTGATGGACAACTGGAAGCAGGACCTGGAAGCCCGAGGAAAGATGGTGCAGACCGCCGCCTTGGAACGCCAACAGGGCAACGAGGCCCGGATCAACGAGATCCTGCCCGACCAGCAACGGTCCTTCGACAACTTCGCGCGCAACGAGCTCGCCTCCCAATATCCGCAAGGGGTAACCGAGGAGAGCTACACCGAAGGGAACAAGGTGATCATCCGCCGCGTGCTGGTGCAAGGCAACAAGGCGGATGAATACAGCAAGGTGATCGCCAAGTGGGGCACCTTCTACTTCAAGAACGGCCAAAGCATTACCGAGCACATCTGGACGGTGAACACCGAACGGTGATCCCGCCCTGGCCGCCATCCCGCCGATGAGAACACCCCTCCATGTCCGCATCCTTCTTGGCATGGCGGCGGGCGTGGCATGGGCGCTGCTCAGCAGCTACCTCGGCTGGAGCCGCTTCAACCTGGACTGGATCGACCCCTTCGGCAAGATCTTCATCAACCTGCTCAAGCTGGTGGCCGTGCCCTTGGTGCTGTTCAGCATCATCAGCGGGGTGGCGGGCATGGGGGAGGTGCGGCGGCTGGGCGCCATCGGCCTGAAGACGTTGGTGCTCTATTTGTCCACCACCATCATGGCGGTCGTCCTGGGCCTGGTGCTGGTGAATGCCCTGCAGCCCGGCACGTGGGGCAGCGGCGACAAGCGCGTGGCCAACCGCATCAACTACGAACTGTGGGTGCAGGAAACCCCGGGCGTGCAAGCCCCGGTGGACGGCCTGTGCCTGGCCTGTGAGCCCGCCCACCAGGCCCTGCGCGATTCCATCGCCGCGGTGAGGGGCACCCAAGTGCCCAACGAATGGACCGAGGCCGCCGCCAAGACCGCCCAATCGCGATCCGGGACCAGCCCGCTGCAATTCCTCGTGGACCTGGTGCCCGAAAACATCTTCCTCAGCCTCTCCGACATGCTGATGCTGCAGGTCATCTTCTTCGCCATCTTCTTCGGGATCATCCTGCTGATGCTGCCGGAGAACCATGCCGCCCCCCTGAGGAACCTCATGGAGGCCTTCAATGCCGCCTTCATCCGCATGGTCGACGTGATCATGCTCGCCGCACCCTGGTTCGTGTTCGCCCTGATGACGGGCGTGGTCGCCCGCATGGCCGGCGATGATGTCGCCGCCGTGGGCGAACTCTTCATGGGCCTGGCCGGCTATGCCCTCACCATCACCCTGGGCCTTGCCTTGATCCTCTTCGGCATCTACCCCGGGTTGATGTCCCTGCTGATGCGGCGCAACGTCTACATGAAATTCCTCCGCGCCATGAGCCCCGCACAGCTCCTGGCCTTCAGCACCAGCAGCAGCGCCGCCACCCTGCCCGCCACCCTGCGGTGCGTGGAGCACAACATCGGCGTCAGCACGGGCACCGCCGGCTTCGTCCTGCCCGTGGGAGCCACCGTCAATATGGACGGCACCAGCCTCATGCAGGCCGTGGCCGTGGTCTTCCTCGCCCAATTGCACATGGTGGACCTCACCTTGGGCCAGCAGCTCACCATCGTGCTCACGGCCACCCTCGCCAGCATAGGCGCCGCCGCCATCCCCAGCGGCGGCATGATGCTCATGGTGGTGGTGCTCTCCTCGCTCGGCCTCGACCCCGCATGGGTCGCCATCATCTTCACCATCGACCGCCCCCTGGACATGATGCGCACCGTCATCAACGTCACCGGGGATGCCGCCGTGTGCACCGTGGTCGCCCATTCGCAGGGCGAAAAACTTTTCACAAGCGAGGAAAATCTGCAGGCCGCATGATCTTTGTGGCCGGTATCCGTTAAGTGTACGGGATCCGCAGGGCAACCCAGGCCGCGCATCCGTACCCCCAAGCTTCCCATAGATCATGGCCAAGTGGACCAAACGCATCCTCGTCACCCTCGCGATCCTCATCGCGCTGCTGCTCGTGGCCGCCATCCTGGTGCCCATCCTGTACAAGGACAAGATCGAGCAGGCCGCCAAGCAGCAGGTCAACAAAAACCTGAATGCGACCGTGGACTGGCAAGGGCTGGACATCAGCCTGCTGCGCAGCTTCCCCAACGCCAGCATCGCCGTGAAGGGATTGAACGTGTGCAACAAGGCGCCCTTCGAAGGCATCTGCCTGGCGCAGGTGGGCGAGCTTCGGATCACCATCGGCATCATGAGCCTGTTCAGCGACCAGATCAAGGTGCGCAATGTGGACCTGGTGAAGCCGGACATCCACATCAAGGTGCTGGCGGACGGCACCGCCAACTGGGACATCACGCTGCCCGACAGCACCGCGGCCGAACTGCCCGTGGACACCGGCACCACGCGGTTCAACGTGGCCCTGAAGCAGTACAGCATCTCCCAAGCGCATATCGTCTACGATGACGAAAGCCTTGCCTTCTTCATGGACCTTGACGGTGTGGACCACACGGGGAAAGGCGACTTCACGCAAGACCTGTTCACCCTGGCCACCAAGACCGTCGCGGACAAGGCCACCGTCGCCTACGACGGAATCAAATACCTCCGCAACGCCAAGGCCGACATACGCGCCGACCTGGAGATGGACATGCCACACATGAAATTCACCTTCAAGGACAACGACGTGAAGGTGAACCAGCTGGAACTGGGGCTTGACGGATGGCTGGCCATGCCGGCGGACGACATCGACATGGACCTGAAGTGGAACATGAGGAAAAGCGACATCGGGGCCCTGCTTTCCCTGATCCCCGCCGAGTTCGCCAAGGACATGAAGGGCGTGGACATGTCGGGCAAGGCGGCCTTCAGCGGATACGTCAAGGGCACGTACAACGAACGGACCATGCCCGGCTTCGGCCTGGACATCAATGTGGACAAGGGCCGGTTCAAGTACCCGGACCTGCCCGCCAGCGCGGAGGACATCTTCGTGGATGCAAACATCCGGAGCCCGCAAGGCAATGACCTGGACGGCATGGTGGTGGACCTGAAGCGCTTTGCCGTGACCCTCGCCGGGAACCCCGTGGAAGCCCGCATGCACCTCACCAAACCCATCAGCGACCCGGTCGTGGATGCGGCCCTGAAGGCCGACCTGGACCTGGCCAACATCGCCAAGGTGGTGCCCATGGCGAAGGGTGACGAGCTCACCGGGAAGGTGAAGGCCGCCGTGGAAATGGCGGGCCGCATCAGCGATGTGGAGGCCGGGCGCCATGACAAGTTCAAGGCCCAAGGCCAAGTGGCCCTCAGCGGCATGAACTACCGAAGCGATTCGCTAGACTGGCCCGTGGCCATCCGCTCCCTCGTGCTCGACTTCAGCCCGCGCTTCCTCGCCCTCTCCGACTTCAACGGCGAGGTGGGCAAGAGCGATGTGCAGGCCTCGGGGCGGTTCGACAACTACCTCCAGTGGTGGCTCAAGGACAGCACCATCACCGGCACCTTCAACGTCAGCAGCAACCGGTTCGACGTGAACGAACTCATGGGGCCGCCCCAAGCCAACGGGACGGCCGCCCCCGCTTCCGCCGACACGGCGGCCATGGGCGTGATCGAGGTGCCCAAGAACATCGATTTCACCTTGGTCGCCGCGGCCAAGGAGGTGCGCTACAGCGACATGCACCTCACCGATGCCCGGGGGAAGCTGCGGGTCGCGGACCAAAAGGTGACGTTGACCGACATGGGCTTCAACATGTACGACGGCCGCCTGGGCATGAACGGCTGGTACAGCACCAAGGAAAAAGACCCCCGCTTCGACATGGACGTGCTGGTGTCCGACGTGGACATCAAACAGCTGGTGGACCACATGGAGATGATCCGGAACATGGCGCCCGCCGCGCGCTACGTGGTGGGACGGATGACCACCTCGCTGAACCTCGCCGGGACGCTGGACGCACAGATGGCACCGGTGATGGGATCGTTGCAAGGGGCCGGCACGCTGAAGACCAAGGACGTATACATCAAGGAATTCAAGCCCTTGGTGGAGATCGCCAACGTGCTGAAGAAGCCCGAGCTGGCCTCGGCCCGGTTGGAGAACCTGGACTTCAGCTACGAGATCGCCGACGGCAAATTGATCACCAAGCCTTTCGACGTGAAGATCGACCGCATCAAGGCCAACGTGCAGGGCAGCACCGCCTTCGAGGACCAGGCCATCGACTACACCATGAAGGCGAAGGTGCCCACGGAACTGTTCGGCGCCGGTGCCAATGAGCTGGTGGGCGGCCTGCTGGGCCAGGTGAACAAGGCCGTGGGCAGCGACATGAAGATGCCCGCGGAGCTGGACCTCACGGCAAAGATCACCGGCACCATCGACAAGCCCGTGGTGAAACCCGTGTTCGGCAGCGGCGGCAACGTGGTGCAGGAGGTCAAGGAAAACATCAAGGATGCCGTGAAGGAAGAGGTGAACGTGCAGATCGGGAAGGCCAAGGAGGAAGCCCTTGCCCGGGCGCGGGCGGAGGCGGACAGGCTGGTGGCCGAGGCACAAAAGCAGGCCGACGATATCAAGGCCAAGGCCCGCAGCGAGGCCGCCCATGCCAAGGCGGAGGCCTACAAGGCCGCGGATGACCTGGTGACCCAGGCCGCGAACCCCTTGGCCAAGGCGGCGGCCAAGGTGGCGGCCGACAAGGCGAAGAAGGTTGCCGATGACCAGGAACGCAAATTTGTCGCCGAGGCGGACAAGCGCGCCGATGCCTTGGTGAACGCGGCACGCAAACGGGGTGACGAGATCATCCAAAAGGCGGAGGCCACCGATGCCACGGTGAAGTGATGCACATGCGGAGATCGGAGCATGGACGGAGCGGGGCCTGGCCTGCCTGGGCCCGGGTGCTCTTGTTGGTGCTCATCACCACCACCACCGGCCTGGCCGGCGTCCGCGCGCAGGACGGGGAGGGCGGGCCCTGCGCCAAGCCCACGGACAAAAAGCTGCTGAAGCAGTTGAACGAGGCCATGGCCATGCGCAGCCCGGGTGATCGCCACCAAAAGCTGAAGGCCCTGGCCGCCGAGTGGCCCGATTGTGCCGAATGCCTGTTCCGCGTCGGCGAGAGCGCGTTTGAACGGGCACGCGCCGGTGCCGGCGGCTTTGGGCCCGGCATCAACTACCTGGAGGACCTGCGCACGCGATGCCCGGAATACCATGCCGCCATGTACTATTTCCTCGGGTCCATGTATTATGCCCAGGACCGCTTTGCGGATGCGGAACAGGCCTTCCACAAGTTCCTCGATTTCCCCGCCGACGACCCCTCGATGAAGGAGCAGGCAACGGCTCCCCGCATCCTGGAGGTGGAGCGCCTGATGCCCGAACTGGCCTTCTATCGCGATTTCTACAAGGACCACCGGGAGTTCAATCCCCATCCGCTCAAAGGCGTGAGCACGCCGGCCGATGAATACCTGCCCATGTTCTCGCCCGACAACGAGATCATCTTCTTCACCCGCGTCAGCAAGCACCAAGCCTTGGGGGACCGCTTCCCGCGCGAGATCGAGGAACTCTCCGAGGCCAGGCGCCCTTCGCCCAAGGACGACTTCGACCGTGGAAAACCCCTGCCTCCTCCCTTCAACGAGGGCGACAGCTATGGCGGCGTCACCGTGAGCCTGAACAACAAGGAACTCTTCGTCACGATCTGCAAGCCGGTGTCGGCCAACTACAAGAACTGCGACCTCTACAGCACCCACTACACCACCGACATGGAGTTCGGGACCGGCCAGCAGCGGTTCCGCTGGGGCGAGCTGGTGAACCTGGGGCCCAACATCAACACCGAGGATGGCTGGGAGAGCCAACCTTCGTTGGGCACCGACGGGCGCACGCTGTACTTCGCGGCGCTCAGGCCCGGCAGCAGGGGCATGGACATTTACAGCAGCACGCGCAACGACAAAGGGGAATGGAGCCCCGCCAAGCCGTTGCCGGCACCGATCAACACCGATGGCGACGAGAAGGCACCCTTCATGCACTCCGACAGCCGCACCCTCTATTTCGCGGCCCGGCCGCCCCGTGACGAGCGTGGCAATGAGGATGTGGGCGCGGGCCACCGCGGCATTGGGGGTTACGACCTGTTCTTCAGCCGCCTGAACGACGACGGCACCTGGACGCAACCTAAAAACCTGGGCAATCCCATCAACACCCCGCAGGATGAACACGGGCTGGTGGTGAGCGCCGACGGGCGCACGGCATACTTCGCCAGCAGCCGGTTCAAGGGCGGCGCCGGCGGCCTGGACATCTACGGCTTCGACCTGCCGGTGGAGGCGCGGCCCGAGGACATCCTCATCACCAAGGGCGTGGTGAAGGACGAAAAGGGCAACGCGGTGAAGGACGCCACCGTGTCCATCACCTACATGGACACGCGCAAGACCGAATTGGTGAAGGTGGATGCGGAGGACGGCCGGTACGCAGCCGTGGTGCGGCTGAAGGCGGGAAGCGACGTGATCGTCACGGTGAAGAAGGCCGACCACGTGTTCGACAGCCGGTCATTCAGCGTGGAGGATACCGCGCGGGGCGGCGTGGCGGAAGTGGACATGAAACTGGAAAAGGTGGAGGTGGGGCGCAGCTACAAGGTCAACGATGTGCGCTTTGCCACCAACAGTTCGAAGATCACTGGTGCCAGCCGGTACATCCTGGATGAATTGATCGATTTCCTGAAGGAGAACCCCAGGGTGCGCATCGAGGTGCAGGGCCACACCGACAATGTCGGCGACATGGAAAGCAACATGGTGCTGAGCAACAACCGGGCAGGGGCGGTGGTGGCGTACCTCACCGCGCATGGCATCGGCGCACAGCGCCTCACCAGCCAGGGCTACGGCCCCACCAAGCCCATCGCCTCCAACGACACCGAGGCCGGGCGCGCCGAGAACAGGCGCACGACCTTCGTGATCATCGCGAAGTAGGCAACCCTGCCCGCCGACCCCCACGGACCAGGGCTTCAGTGGCCGCCCTTGTCCCCAGGGATGCCGTAAAGGGTGATCGTCACGTTGCGGTTCACCGGGTTCAGCCGGTGCATCACGCGGTCCAGCAGGCCGGGGCGCGCCCGCCCGATCAGCTCCAGCGGGCCGGTGCCTTCCTCCATGTGCCGCACGCGGGCATCCAGGTCCTCCGTTCCGATGAACATCACCACGTCGGGCCGGTGGTCCGGGCCGACCTCCTGCACGAAGGCCCGTGGATCCGCGTCCGGGTCGGTGAGGATCTGCTGCGTGATGCCCCACCGGCCCAGGTAGAAGAGCGGCAGCATCGGCGGGTCCTGCTCGGCGGTGTCCTCGATGATCACGCCCCGGATGGGCCGG
The DNA here is from genome assembly GCA_024103275.1 of Flavobacteriales bacterium. Lineage (GTDB taxonomy): Bacteria > Bacteroidota > Bacteroidia > Flavobacteriales_F > PHOS-HE28 > PHOS-HE28. The sequence goes on along the minus strand of JAGFIV010000130.1, from coordinate 12,719 downwards.
TCCCGCAGCAGCAACATCGCCTCCACGCGCTCATGCTTGCTGTAACTGAACGTGAGCGGCACCAGCAGCAGGGCGTTCAGGCACCAGGTCCAGATCAGCACGCCCCGCCACAGTCCCCGATGCCGCCGCCACCACCCGCTGCGCGCCCGGAAGTCCTCCCACGCGGCGAGGCCCAGCACCAGCACCAGCGGTACAATGGTCAGGATGAAGCGCTCCTGCTTGTTGGGGAAAAGGGAATGGAGGAACAGGAAGCAGAACACGCCCATCCAGACCGGCAGGGGCCGCGGTCTGCGGAAAAAACCGAAGAGCACCGACAGGGAGAAGGGAGGGATGAAGATCCCGCCCAGGACCAGCAGGTAGTTGTACCACGGTTGATCAAAGTAGGTGGTGCTGTTGGCCAGGTTGTAGCGCACGTACTCCCACATCTCGGCAAAAGGCCGGCCCCAGAGGAACAGGTCCACCGTGGCGTTCACCGCGGCCACCGCCAGCAACAGGCCCGCGCCAAAGACCAGGCTTCCCTTCACCTGCCGCTGCATCAGCAGGGCCAGGCCGACGCCACCGCCGAAGACGACCGTCTGGAACCGCAGGTCCACGGCCAGCCCGGCAAAAAGCCCGGCGATGAGCAGCGCCTTCGCGGAAGGCTTGCCGCCATCGCGCATCAGCCACCAAGCACTGAGCATCAACGGCGGGATGCTCACCATTTCCACCATGTTCCGCACGGAGAGGAACGGCATGAAGAAGAACAGTGCCAGGAAAAGACCCGTGCGCCACGCCACTGCGGGGGTGGAAAGCCGCAGCGCGATCCGGTAGCCGATGCGCACCGTGACCAGGCTCCACAAGGCATGCAGCACCCGCACGATGACCATCTTCGCCAACGGCCCGGTGATGCCCAGGGCCTTGCACAACAGGAACAGGAGGTAATGCAGCCCCGGGTACAGCATCATGTGCCCTGTCGGTGCCGGATGGCCGCCCTGGTTCCAGGGCAACCAGTTGTCGTAGTCGAAACCGTCCACCCAGCTCTGGGCCGCCTCGATCACCAGGAAGTGGTCATCCTGCGCATAGTAGCCGCCCGAGAAGAACGCCGCCAGCAGGCGGGGCACCATGGCGATCACCGTAAGCCAGAACAGCGGCCTCCGCCGGGCCGCGATCGCCATCTCATGGAACAGCGTGCTGGACACGGGGGCAATGTAATCCACGGCCGTGCATGTCCTGGCCGGGCATGCCCCAAGGTCATTGCGCCTTGCACGACGCACGGACACATGGACTTCCTGAATGAGAACCACGGATCCACGCAGTTGGACGCAGATGGGCCGTTTCCATTGAACGAGTAGCCCATGTCGTCGCAGCTGGCCATGCAGGTGTCTTTATCGGTGCATATCCGCGTCCATCCGTGGTGCCGACCACGTTCATCGGATGCGCCGCCAGGCGCATGAAAGGGAGCCGATGGTCCTGGGCATGTCGTGCGGGCAGCACCGCGTCCGGGCTACCTTGGGGCGCGAACAGGCATGGGCAGCACCGGCATTCCCGCATGGCGGCAGGCGTGGGCGGCACCGCCCTTCCGCACCGCCTTCCTCGGGGCTGTGTTGGCGGGCTCGGCATTGGTGGCCGTGCTGCCGCGGTTTTTCGCCTGGATAGGGGCGAAGCCCGGCAGCCGCCTGCATGATCCGGTGTTGGACCGCTTCGGACCTATGGATGTTTCCGGCCTCACCTTCGGGGTGCTCTATGCCGTGCTCGCCGTGGCGATCGTTTCCGCGGCGAGGCACCCGTGGCGGCTGCTGCAAGGCCTGTACGCCTACCTGCTGATGGTGCTCCTGCGCATGGCCGCCATGGCTTCCTTCACCTTGGAGCCGCCCGACGGGATCATTCCGTTGGTCGACCCCGTGACGCAACTTTTCTACCCGGGTGCCGCACCGTTCCTGAAGGACCTCTTCTTCTCCGGCCACACGGCCACCTTGGTGTTGATGGCATTGCTCGTGCCGCCCGGCCGGGTGCGGTGGCTGGCCGCCTTGGGTGCCGCCACGGTGGCCCTGCTGGTGTTGGCCCAGCATGTACACTGGACCTTGGATGTGGTGGCCGCCGTGCCGGCCGCATGGGCGGCTTGGTGGGCCGCCGGAGCCTTGCTGGCCCGGTGGGGCCTCAGCGCTTCCGAGGAAGCCGCCTGAGGTAGATCGTGTCCGTCAACCGCTCGTTCAGGCGGTCCGGTAGGCACCCTTGGATCCGCGCGGTGAGCAGGTTCATCAGCCCCGGCACCACCTCCGCCTTGCCTTTCAGCATGGCCTTCACCGCCGCGCGCGCCACCGGTGCCGGCCCGGTGCCGAAGCGCCGCGCCAGGCGGTCCAGTGCCTGCATGCCCGCCCGCTCCGTGAACCCGGTGATGATGCTGCCCGGGCAAACCGCCGTCACCGTCACGCTGCTGCCCGACAGTTCGCCCCGCAAGGCCCGCGACCACCGCAGCACGAACGACTTGCTCGCCGCGTACACCGCAAAGCCCGCCATCGCCGTGTAGGCGCTCATCGAGGAGATGTTGAGCACATAGCCCCGCCGCGCCTGCTTCAGCCGGGGAAGAAGCCGCCGGGCCAGCTCCACCGGCACCTCCATGTTCAGCCGCATCATGCGCTGCTGATCCCCCAGGGACAGCTCGTCGAACAGGCCCCACAGCCCTTGGCCCGCATTGTTCACCAGGCAGGTCACGGGAACACCCATGCCTTCCGCCCAGGCGGTGATGCGCGCCGGTGCATCCGGTTCAAAGAGGTCGGCCGCCAGCCATTGCACCCGTCCGCCGTTCAGCGCCCCGGCCTGCCGGCCCACGTCCGCCAACGCATCCGCCCGCCGCGAGGTGAGCAGCAGACCGAAGCCTTGGCGCGCCAATTCCAGCGCAAGCGCCGCCCCCAGCCCTTGGCTCGCACCCGTGACCAATGCGTATCCCCGTCCGTTTCCCATGGCCCTGCCTTGGGCAAAGGAAGCCACCGCCGCTATTTCACCAAATGCTGGAAATGATGGTACAGCGGGGTCGGGCTCTTTTCCGACTTCGGCGTGTATTTCCCCGCGATGATGGGGATGTACATCACCCGGCGACGGCTCGCTTCACCCGTGAGCCGGCTCCTTTCCACCCGGTGCCAGCACCTGCCGTCATGTACCGTCAGGTCGCCGGCGTGGATGTCGAAGGCCACTTCCCGCGGGTCCGGGCGATTGTCCATGAACGGCTTCTTGCGGAACAGCATGTTCCAGGTGCTTTGCCGGTGCGTGCCCGGCAACAGGCGCAGGCCCCCGTTTTGAGGGTCCTGGTCGTCCAGGTGGATCCCCACGTTCAGCATCGGCAGGATCCGCTTGCCCAGGAAGATGTCGCGCACACTGTCCGTATGCCAGCCCATCTGCGTGAATTGGCTGCCGTCCACGTTCACGTAATGGTTCACCACCAGGCCGTCCTTTTCGTTGATCCCCAGCCGCGCACCGGGCCCCACCAGCTCCAGCAGCTCGCTGAACCGCGGGTCCTTCAGGAACTCGGCAAGCACGGGGCTGAAATGGTTGGCGAACGCGAAACGCTGCACGATCCTCCGGCCGTCCACGTCCAGGCCGTACTTGATCGGGATGCCGTTCACCTTCTCCCGCCCCTCGGCGATCCATTGCCGCTGCACGTCCTCCACGGCCCGCCAGATCTCCGTCACCGTGTCCCGGCTGATGAAGCCCGGGAACAATATCGCGCCATTGTCCGCAAAGGACCGCTTCTGTTCCTCCGTCAGCTGCGCACCGAGCGGCGTACTGGATCCCAGGATGCGTACCACGGCGATCGGATTACGGTGGCACGAAAGTAATGCGGGCATGGATCGCCGCTACCGCCCCTGAAACGTTTTTTACCAAGGCCTGCCCACGGGGGCCTGGCGGTGCAAAATCCTTCGCTCCCGATCGCCGCGACCGATACCTTTGGCCGGCCAAATCCCATTCCGTTGCATTCCAAGATCCTTATCCTCGACCACGGGTCGCAATACACGCAGTTGCTTGCCCGGCGGGTGCGTGAATTGAACGTTTACAGCGAGATCCACCCGTTCCATGCCGCCGGGGACTTCGTCGACGATCCCGCGGTAAGGGGCGTGATCCTCAGCGGAAGCCCCGCATCGGTGTTCGATCAGGGCGCACCCGATACGGACCTGCGCGGCCTGCAAGGAAGGGTGCCCGTGCTCGGCGTGTGCTACGGGGCCCAATTGCTGGCCCGGCGTGCCGGTGGCGAGGTGGTGCGCAGCGAGACCCGCGAATACGGGCGTGCCTTGCTGGACAACATCTTCGTGCAGGAACCCCTGTTCGCCGGCATCCGCCCCGGCACCCAGGTGTGGATGAGCCATGGCGACAGCATCGTCAAGGCCTCGCCGCGCATGGAGGTGCTGGCGGGCACCCATGCCGTGCCCGTGGCCGCCTTCCGCCTTCAGGGAGAGGAGACCTTCGGCGTGCAGTTCCACCCCGAAGTGTTCCACACCACCGATGGTGCAACGCTGCTGCGCAACTTCATCATGGGCGTCTGCGGGTGCACGGCCGACCATTCGCCCAAGGCGTTCGCCGAGGAAACCATCCACCTGCTCCGGGAACAGCTGGGACGGGACCAGGTGGTGCTCGCGCTCAGCGGCGGGGTGGACAGTTCCGTGGCCGCCCTGCTGCTGCAAAAGGCCATCGGCGAACGCCTGCATTGCATCTTCGTGGACACCGGCCTGCTCCGCAAGGATGAATTCCGCCAAGTGCTGGAGAGTTACCACGGCATGGGCCTGAACGTGAAGGGCGTGGACGCGAAAGCCGCCTTCTTCGCGGCGCTGAAAGGGTTGGAAGAGCCGGAGGCCAAGCGCAGGGCCATCGGACGCACCTTCATCGAGGTGTTTGAGCAGGAGGCCCGGCAGATCAGCCAGGTGAAGTGGCTGGGCCAGGGCACCATCTATCCCGATGTGATCGAAAGCGTGAGCGTGAAAGGGCCCAGCGCCACCATCAAAAGCCACCACAACGTCGGCGGCCTGCCCGAGCGCATGCACCTGAAGGTGGTGGAACCGCTGCGCTCCTTGTTCAAGGACGAGGTGCGCCGCGTGGGCAGGGAGCTGGGGCTCGACCCCGCGATCCTGGGCCGCCATCCTTTCCCCGGGCCCGGCCTGGGCATCCGCATCCTGGGCGAGATCAGCCCGGACAAGGTGGCCGTGCTGCAGGAAGTGGACCACATCTTCATCCAAGGGCTGCGTGACGAGGGGCTGTACGACCAGGTGTGGCAGGCCGGTGCCATCCTGCTGCCCGTGCGCAGCGTGGGCGTGATGGGCGACGAACGCACCTACGAAAATGCCGTGGCCCTGCGCGCCGTCTCCAGCACCGATGGCATGACCGCCGATTGGGTACACCTGCCCTATGCGTTCTTGGCACGGATCTCGAACAGCATCATCAACCGGGTGAAAGGGGTGAACCGCGTGGTGTACGATATCAGCAGCAAGCCCCCGGCCACCATCGAGTGGGAATAATGCGCCTTCGCATCGCCTTGCTCTTCCTCACCGTCCTGCTGGCGGCGCGCGCCATGGCGCAGGAGGTGCGCACCATCGACGGGGAAAAGTTCATCGCCCACCAGGTGAAGCAGGGTGAGACCCTGTTCGGCCTCAGCCGCCACTACGCCGTACCGCTGGATGACCTCACAGGGGCCAACCCCGCCGCCGCGGAAGGGCTCAGCATCGGCCAGATGATCCTGGTGCCGGTGAAGGCCCAGTCCAGGCGTGAACTGAAGAACGCACCGGAACTGGGCGGGGGTGGGCTGCTGCACACCGTGGCCAGGAAGGAGACCATCTACGGCATCGCGAAAAAGTACGGGGTGACGCAGGAGGACTTGCGGCGTTGGAACCCCGACCTCCAATATGGACTGGTGGTGGGCATGGTGCTGCGCGTCGAAACAGCCTCCAGCATTGCCGCCCCGCCGCTGGCCGTGCAGCCCGCCGAGGCCGACAGCGATCTGTTCCACATGGTGGCCCCCGGGGAGACGTTGTATTCCCTGGGGCAGCAATTCGGCCTTTCCACCGATGAGATCAAGGAGGCCAACGGGGGCCTGCCCGAAGGCTTGAAGGCCGGCCAATATGTGCGGATCCCGCGCGGCGGGTCCGGCGGGGCACAGGAAGAACCGGCAGGGAAGGACGCGACGGCCGCCCCCCTTTCATCGGAAGTGCGCCACCGCATCGCCATCCTATTGCCGTTCACCCAGGCCTCCGACCAGGAATCCCCGGCCAACGAGGAAGACCCCCGGCAGAACCCGGCCACCGAGGCCGCGGTGGAATTCCGCGCGGGGGTGGACATCGCCTTGGACACGCTCAGGGCCCAGGGCCTTAACGCAGATGTCTACGTGTTCGATACCGGCATGAAGCCGACCCAATGGAACGACCTGTTCAAAAGCGACCAGGTACGCGGGATGGACCTGTACATCGGCCCCTTCCACCGCGCCGCCATCGAGGGCCTGGCCAAAGTGGCCGGGGGCAGCCCGATCATTTGCCCGGTGCCGCAGAGCAACAAGGTGATCCTGGGCAACCCCACGGTAAGCAAGGCGCTGGGCGGGCGCACCGACAGGCTGAAGCTGATGGCCCGGTATGTGGCCTACAACCACGCCCGCGACAACGTGATCCTGCTCAAGCCGGACATCTTCAGCGAGCGCGACCTGCAGGACCTGGTGGCCAGGGAACTGGACCAGGCCTTGGCGAAACAAAGCGGCAGGATGCGCGACAGCCTGCTGTGGGTGGGTTGCGGGCGACGGGATGTATCGAAGGCCGTGGCCATGCTGGTGCCGGGGCGGACCAATGTCCTGGTGGTGCCCAGCGAGGATGTGGAGTTCGTCACCACGGTGCTGGGCAAGATGGCCCCCCTGGCGGACAAGTACCCCATCAAGGTGTTCGGCCTGCACGCATGGACGCGGATGAACACCTTGGATGTACAAGCCTTGGTGAAGCTGCAGGTGCATGTGCCCGCCAATGCCTTCCTCGACCTGGCCTCGCCTCGGGTCAATGATTTTATCGCGGGGTACCGGGCACGCTTCCGCAACGAACCTGGCGAGTATGCCTTCCTGGGCTATGATGTGGCGCTGTTCTTCATGCGGGCCGAGATGCTGTACGGTGAATCCTTCCCCCAGCACTATGGGGAGGTGGCCGCCAAACCGATCTACCTGGATTTCAGCATGGTGCAGCTCGGGCCCGGCAACGGGTGGAACAACGCCCATGCCGTGATGCTCGAGTACCGGAACGAGGGGCTGCTCAAGGCCCGTTAGGGGGAAGCATCCGCATGACTTACCGCAGCCAGCGGCGCTCCATCACGAACGTGCCGAAGGGCAGCAAGGAAGCCACGCCCACGCCGTACATGCGTTCCCCGGGCCATTTCACCTTGGTGAACATCGGCACGGCAAGCACCACGTAGCTGATGAACAGCACCCCGTGCGCCCAGCCCATGTAGGTTACCAGGGCGGGCATGGACCACCAGTACTTCAAGGGCATCGCGATGAATAGCAGGATCAGGAAGCTCAGTCCCTCGAGGATCGCGATCCAACGGAACCTGCGGATGATGGCGGCGTGTTCGTTCATGGCGGCCGCAAAGTTTTCCAATCCGGGGCGAATGTCCGTCATGCCAAGGCAAGTTTGGCCATGCCGCCCCCCCGGGGCGGCCATCCGGGTGCGACGGCGGGGGCCAAGGACCACCGCTCCGGGACAGTGGTGCCCGCTCAATAAGTTTGCCCCATGCGGGGCAAAGGCTGGTGGTTGGTCGCATGCGCGGTGCTGGGGGTGCTCATGGCCCTGCTCGGCCTTGCCTTGGGAAGCGTGGCCGTGCCGGTGGGCGACTTGTGGGAAGCATTGAACGGCAAGGGGCACGGTGCCGCCGTGGTGATCGTACGGCACATTCGCCTGCCCGGGGTGATCACGGCTGCCGCTGCCGGTGCCGGGCTGGCCGCGGCGGGCCTGCTGATGCAGACGGTGTTCCACAACCCGTTGGCCGGGCCCGGCGTGCTGGGCATCAGCGGCGGGGCCTCCTTGGGCGTGGCCTTGGTGATGCTGGCGAGGCCGCTGTGGGCCACGCTGCCATGGCCTGTTGAACTGCTGGTGGCCGCGGCCGCCCTGGCCGGCGCATTTGCCGTGCTGCTGCTGATCATGGCTGCGGACCGCCGCGTGGGCGACCCGGTGGCCCTGCTCATCCTGGGCCTGATGGTGGGCTACCTCTGCACCGCCCTGGTGGGCGTGCTCCAGGCCGCCGGCGAGGCCAATGCCCTGAAAGGATTCGTGCTCTGGGGCCTGGGTTCATTCGCCGGCATGGAACTGCACCGCTTGGCCTGGATCGTGGTGCCCGTGATCATCGGATTGGCCGGCGCCCTGGTGCTGGTGAAACCCATGAACACCTTGTTGCTCGGTGATGAGACCGCCCGCAGCATGGGGGTGGACGTGCCCCGGGTGCGCCGGACGGCCATAGCGATCACCGGACTGCTGGCCGGGGTCATCACCGCCTTTTGCGGGCCCGTGGCCTTCCTGGGCCTGGCGGTGCCCCACGTGGCGCGCGCCCTTTTGCGCAGCGCGGACCATCGGCTGCTGATGCCGGGCACCATCCTGCTGGGCGCGGTGGTCGCCTTGGCCTGCGACCTCATCGTGCGCTTGGCCCCCAACGGGACGTCCTTGCCGCTGAATGCCGTCACCAGCCTCATGGGGGCCCCGGTGGTGCTGTGGGTATTGCTCAGCGGACGAAAATGGAACAGGCGATGACCGCGGGCCACGGTACCTTGGAAGCCCGCAACCTCGCCGTGGGCCACGGTACCCGTGCCCTGTTGCGCCAGGTCAACCTGCTGGTCAGGCCCGGCGGGCTCACGGCCCTGCTGGGGCCCAATGGCGTGGGCAAGAGCACGCTCCTGCGCACCTTGGCAGGGCTGCTTCCGCCGATGGCCGGGCAGGTGCTCGCCGATGGAAGAAACATGCACGCGATGACCGCCGCGGAACGGGCGCGGCACATCGCCGTGGTGCTCACCGGGCGGCCGCCCGTGGGCATGCTGGACGTGGAGACACTGGTGGGCCTGGGCCGCCAACCCTGGACCGACCGATGGGGGAGGCGGCGGGCCGCCGACCGCCAGGCCGTGGAACGCGCCCTGGAGCGGGCCGGTGCCGAGGCGCTGAGGCACCGCCTGCTGGACACGTGCAGCGACGGCGAGTGCCAGAAGGCCCTCATCGCCCGGGCGCTGGCACAGGACACCCCGGTGCTGCTGCTGGATGAGCCCACCGCCTTCCTGGACCTGCCCAACAGGGCGGCCATCGTGCGGATGTTGCGGGATGTCGCCCGCAAAGAGGGCAAGGCCGTCCTGTTCAGCACCCATGACCTGCAGATCGCCTTGGACCTGTGCGACCGCCTGGTGCTGCTGCGCGCAGGGGCCGACCCCTGGCAAGGTGCACCGGGGGAGGCCATGGCCTCCGGGCGGCTGGCCGAGGTCTTCGAAGGGAGCGGGGTGGTGATCGACCCGCGGTCCGGCACCCATCGGTTCGTGCCATAGTGCCTCATACACATTGTTCGGGCCGGCATGCAGGCTAAGGCCCCGGGCGCGGTTGCCGGGGTCTTTCATGTTGCGGTGTCCTGTACCCTGGCGTTGGCGGTTTGCCGGGGGCGGTCCATGCAAGGACCTTCCGATCGGCCCCGTAGCAACGGCCGCAGGCCACTCACCGCCGTCAATGGCCACGGAATGGCCCTGCCGGCCTTACTTGTTCTTCAACAGGTCGCGGATCTCGGCCAGCAATTTCTGGTCCTCGGTGGGCCCGGCCGGCGCAGCCGGGGCTTCCGGCTTCTTCATCCGGTTCACCGCCTTTACGATCAGGAACATCACGAAGGCCACGATGATGAAGTCGATGGCCGCCTGCAGGAAGTTCCCATACCTGACGGCCACTTCCGCGATGGCCGGGACAGCCACATCCCCGTTGGGCCCAAGTACCTCGGGCACACCCTGGCGCAGCACGATCTTCAGGTCGCCGAAATTGATGTTGCCGGTGAACAGGCTGATCACCGGGGCCACGATCCCCTCGGTAAATGAACTGACGAACTTGGTGAAGGCGGCACCCATCACAAAACCGACGGCGATGTCCACCAGGTTGCCCTTCATGGCAAACTCCTTGAACTCCTTCAGCATGCCCATTTCAAAGTGGTTATTGGTTTTACGGAATGTTGGGAAGGGGGTGGGCCCCGCAACCGCTGCTTCTTCAGGACTTGGGCCCCTCGGGCGCGGCATCGGCCGCCTCCGCCTTCGGCGATCTCAATTGTGACCGCAGTTGCTTGTGTTCCTGCCGCAGCCGTTCGATCTGCTGACGGGTGCGCTCCAGTGATCTTTCCATCTCCTTGCGCATCGCTTCGCCGGCCGCGCTCTTGAAGCTGAACTTGCCCATGTTCTCCTCGCCCTGCCGCACCTCGGCCTCCAGCTCCTCGATCTTGCGCTTCACGAACCGGCTTTCGCGCTCGATCCGGTCCTTGCCGTCCGGTGCCGAGGCCATCTCCTGTACCCGGTTGTGGAAGGTCATGCGGCGCCGCTCATCCACGTTCACCTTGAGCTGGTCGTATTGCTTGTCCATGGCCGCACGGTAGCGCGCGCTCAACTGCTCATACTGCCGGGGCGAGACATGGCCCCCCTCGAGCCAACGCACGCTGAAGGCCTTCAGGCTTTCCAGGTCGGAATTGCGGTTGCCGCTCAGGGAGAAGGCCTCGATCTCCGCGATCAGCTGTTCCTTCACCAGCGCATGCGCGGCCTGCTCGGCATCCTGCTGGGCGAAGTTCTCCTTGCGCGCCTGGAAAAAGGCGTCACAGGCTTCCCGGAAGCGCGCCCACAGCTTTTGCTCGTCGCGCGTTCCGGCGCTCCCCACCTCCTTCCATTGCCGTTGCAGGTCCTTGAGCTTGTCCGCCGTCTGCCGCCACGCCGTGCTGTCCTTCAGCTTTTCGGCTTGGCCGATCAGTGATTCCTTCCTGTCGCGCGCTGCCTTGAATTGCGCCTTGATCGCGCCGTAGTGGGCATGCTTCTTCCCGAAGAAGGCGTTGCACGCCTCGCGGAACTCAAGCCACACCCGCTCATTGTCCTTCTTGGTGGCGAAGCCGATGTTCTTCCACGCATTCTGCAGTTCCAGCACCTGGTCCGTCAAGGTCTTCCATTGCTGCGCGTCCAGGTCCACGGCCTGCTTGGCCAGCTCGTTCACTTTCTCCACCAGCGCCTGTTTGCTGGCCAGGTTGGCCTCGTGTTCGGCCCGGCGCGCCTTGTAGTAGTCGTTGATCCGGTCGTACACCGTGCGCGTGGCGTTCCAGAAGGCATCGTTCACCGCTTCACGCTCCTCGCGCAGCACCGGCCCGATCTGGTGCCACTTGTCCTGGTATTCGCGCACCAGCTGTTCCGCCTCCCGCACGCTGTCCACCCGCTGCACGGCCTGCATATCGGACACCAGGGCCTGCTTCAGGGCGGTGTTCTTCCGCAGGTCATGGTCGCGCAGCTCCTTGTAAATGCGGATGTGGTAGAAGAAATCCTCGCGCAACTGGTTGTATTCCTGCTGCAGCTCGCGGAAGTGCTGTTGGGGGATGGCACCGATGGCCCGCCACTTCTCGCCCAGCTCGTTGAAGCGCTGGAAGGCGTTGCCGATGTTCTCCTCGTTGGCGATCAAGGCGCGCAATTCGCCCATCACGCCACGCTTGGCCTCCAGGTTGTCGTTCTCCTCCTTCAGGCGCTGCCGCCGCAGGTCGTTCACCTTGGTGTTGAACGCGTCCAGCAGTTGCTTGAAACGCTTGTCATCCTCGCTGTGCAGGGGTGCCGATTCAATGGGTTTCGGAACCTCCACCGGCATTTTAGGCGTGGGTGCCGGGGGCGGCCCCGGTGCCGGTTCCGCCGGTTCCTCGGCCACGGCCGCGGCTTCCTCCTGCGCCGCCTCGGCCGCCCGGGCCTCGGCCTCGGTCTTTTCCGCTGCCACCAGGGCCTCGTACGATTCCTTCAGGGACTCCACTGCCTCGGACGATCCCTCGATGTCGGATTCCCGGAGCAATTCCTCCAGACGGGCGATCAACTCGCTTTTCGATGCCATGCGTACCAACCAACCCCTTGAGGGGGTTAGAGCGACCAAATATAGAAGGATGGGGCTTTGGCACCATGAAAATCGGCAGGCAGCATGCGGTGGCCGTTGGGCGCAGGGCGTAGGGCGTAGGGCATAGGCTGGCGTTGCGCCGCGGCGCGGGTAACCTGTCCAGTGGATCCAAAGCTGAAATGTGATCCGCCTTCGCCAAGGCTTCGGCGGGACGGGGAAGGAATAAGCTGGTCGCAGATGAAGCCGTTGAGGCCGAAGGGCAGGGGGTGCAGTTCGTAGGGTGCGGTTCGTAGGACGAGGTTCGTGGTCCGTAGGCCGCAGCTTGGTGCCGCAGGCGCGGGGTGAACCTCCATCCGACGCACCATGCCCTCGCCCTATGCCTTGTTCCCCACGCCCAACGCCCTGTTCCCCACGCCCTACGAACCACTTGCTACGCCCCTCCACGCCCCAAGCAAAAAGGCCGCCCCATGCGGGAACGGCCTTTTTGCTTTCGGTAGGTTGGTCGCTTAGCGCACGATGGTCAGGCGCTTGGTGGTCAACTCCCCGTTGATGGTGATGTTCACCAGGTACACCCCGCTGGCGATGTCGCCCGGCAGGTTGAGCACGGTGCTGAAGCGCTCGCCGCTGTTGCCGAACTCCTTGCCGTAGACGTGCTGGCCATAGAGG
>JAGFIV010000125.1 GCA_024103275.1 Flavobacteriales bacterium | reverse complement strand
TCTCCAATGCCCGAAGGGTTGTTGATGAATGCTGCCGGCAACCCGTGCACAAGTGGTTGAAGGTCAGCCTGCCCCGTGCCGCCAGCCCCCTCTGCCGATGGAGAGATCAACAATTCCTTGACGCACGGCGGGGAGCTTGGATTTTCCCGTCCTTCCCCGCCTGGGTACGAACTTTGCGCCACCATGTCCAAGGGGGTGCCGGCCGGCAGCCCGTCCGCCATGAAGATCCACACCAGCATCGCTGCCTTCCAGGGGGTGGAAAGGCCCGTGCTCACCACCGGCACCTTCGATGGCGTCCATCTCGGGCACCAGGTCATACTCAAGCGCCTGCGCGATGTGGCCCGGCGCGAGGGGGGCGAAAGCGTCCTCTTCACCTTCCATCCGCACCCGCGCATGGTGCTCTACCCGCAGGACAACGACCTGCGCCTGCTGAATACCCCCGGGGAAAAGCAGCAGCTGCTTGAACAGGCGGGGCTGGACCACTTGCTGGTGGTGCCCTTTTCCCGCGATTTCAGCCGCATCCATGCCCTGGACTATGTGCGGGATATCCTGGTGGACCGCCTGCACATCCATGCCATGGTCATCGGCTACGACCACCGCTTCGGCCGCAACCGCGAAGGCGACATCGGGCTGCTGCGGCGCACCAGCGATGTCTATGGGTTCACCGTGGAGGAGATCCCCGCGCAGGAGATCGACCACGTGAAAGTGAGCAGCACCAAGATCCGCGAGGCCCTGCTCGTCGGCCAAGTGGCCAAGGCCAACGCCCTGCTGGGTTATCCCTACATGCTCAGCGGCGTGGTGGTGAAGGGTGACCAGCTGGGGCGCACCATCGGCTGGCCCACGGCCAACATCGGCGCCATCGACCACTACAAGTTGATCCCCGGGGACGGCATCTACGCCATCACCGCCACCATCCGGCGCGGCCGGTTCAAGGGCATGATGAGCATCGGCGTACGCCCCACGGTGAAGGAGGGCGGTGAGCGCACCGTGGAGGCCCATCTCTTCGGCCTGGACGCCGATATTTACGGGGAACCGATCACCGTGTACCTGCACCGGCGCCTGCGCGATGAACTGCGTTTCGAAAGCATGGAGGTGATGAAGCACCGCATTGCCCGGGACAAGGTTGAGGCGTTGGAAGCGTTAATGGATGCGGAACCCTGATCGACCATGCGGAACCTGCTGGCCATACTGTGCGGACTGTGCCTGCTGCCCAAGGCCCAGGCCCAGCTGCTGCCACAGGCCGCCTTGGACTCGGCGCACACCTTCCGCAGCCTGCAGCGGGCCCTGCTTGAGCCGGACAAGGTGTACCGCCTGGACCTGTCCAAGCAGAAGCTCAAGCAGGTGCCCGGGGAAGTGCGCCAGCTGAAGAACCTCAATGCCTTGGAGCTAGGCCGCAACAAGCTCCATGAGCTGCCTCCCTGGATGAACGAATTGCAGTACATGCAGGAGTTCGGGGCGGGACGGAACAAGTTCACCCGGATCCCCCATGTGGTATGCCAGTGGAAGCACCTGAAGCGGCTGGACATGCACCGGAACAAGATCGAGGGCCTGCCCAAGTGCCTGGGCAACCTGAAGGAACTGTACTCACTCGACCTCTGGAGCAATGAACTGGAGGATTTCCCCGATGAGATCGGCGGCATGAAAGCCCTGCGTTACATGGACCTGCGGGTGATCCAGTTCTCCGAAAAGGAAATGGCCCGCATCACGGCCCTGCTGCCCCAGGTGAAGATCTTCTTCTCCCAGCCCTGCAATTGCGGGGA
>JAGFIV010000100.1 GCA_024103275.1 Flavobacteriales bacterium | reverse complement strand
CCGCCTCGGGCCACACCGTCATTGCGAGCCCGCCTCGGGCCACACCGGCATTGCGAGCCCGCCTCGGGCCCCACCGTCATTGCGAGCCCGCCTCGGGCCCCACCGTCATTGCGAGCCCGCCTCGGGCGAAGCAATCTTTAATTCCCCTTCACTCGCGTCACGGAATCAAAGACTGCTTCGGCCTTGTTGAATGCACAAGGCCTCGCAGTGACGTTAAGGAGGTCGTTAGGTGCACGATCGCTCGCCGTGACGTCAGGGCGGATGCCTAATGCGCGACCAGTCGCAGTGACGGTTCCACCCTCCCCGGTGCTACCTTCGCACCCCATGTCCGCTCCCATCATGGTCAAGGTCGAGGGCGTTGGCAAGCGCTACCGCCTCGGCATCTTCAACCGGCAACAGTTCACCGACGACGTGAAGGCGTGGACCGCCAAGCTGCTGGGCCGCCCCGACCCCACCGTGCCCATCGGCGGCGAGGTGGACCCCCAGCGCGTGGGCGAGGACTTCTGGGCCTTGCGCGACATCTCCTTCGAGGTGCGCCAGGCCGAGGTGGTGGGCATCATCGGCCACAACGGCGCGGGCAAGAGCACCCTGCTGAAGCTGCTGTCGCGGATCACGCTGCCCACGGTGGGCACCATCCGCATGCGCGGCAAGATCAGCAGCCTGCTGGAGGTGGGCACCGGCTTCCACCCCGAGCTGTCCGGGCGGGACAACGTGTACCTCAACGGCGCCATCCTGGGCATGCGCCGCGCCGAGGTGGATGCCAAAATGGACGAGATCATCGCCTTCAGCGGGATCACCGACCACATCGACACCCCGGTGAAGCGCTACAGCAGCGGCATGCGCGTGCGCCTGGGCTTTGCCGTGGCCGCCCACCTGGAGCCCGAGATCCTCATCGTGGACGAGGTGCTCTCCGTGGGCGATGCCGCCTTCCAGCGCAAAAGCATGGGCAAGATGCGCGAGAGCGCCAAGAGCGGCCGCACCGTCCTCTTCGTCAGCCACAACATGACCGCCGTGCGCAGCCTCTGCTCCCGCGTGGTCTGGCTGGACCACGGCCGCATCCGCATGCAGGGCAACACCGAGGACGTGGTGAACGCCTACCTGGCCAACTACACCGAGGACCGTACGGAGATCCGCTGGGACGACCCTACCACCGCCCCCGGCAATGAGCTGGCCCGCCTGCGCTACCTGCGCGTGCGCCCCGCCAGCAGCAGCGAGCTCTTCCAATGGGACGACCCCGTGGTGGTGGAGGCCGGCGTGGAAAACCTCAGTGCCGTGCCCGAGGACCTCAACGTCAATTTCCGGATCATGAGCGGCGATGATCTCGTGGTCTTCACCACCAACTTCCGCGAAGGCTGCCCGGAAGGCAAGCTGGACCGGGGCATGAGCCATGTACGGGTTGAGTTGCCCGCACGTCTCCTTAATGCCAATACATTCAAGATCGGGGTGAACCTGAGCTACAGGGCCAAGAGCATTTGGCGGGAGGACGGCCTGGTACGCTTTGAGGTGCAGGAGCCTCCGCGTAGCGGGGCTTGGCATGGAAAAAGGATGGGGCTGTTGCGCATGCCCTTGGCATGGGACCGGACAACTGTATCCAGTTCCATTGGTTGAACATGGCCAATCTCATTCGTCGCACCATGGAGGCCGTAAGGCCCCGGATGCTTCCGAAATTGGTGATCGTGGGTGCCCAGAAGGCCGGCACCACCACCGTCTTCAACATGCTGACCAGACACCCCAAGGTCTTGCCTCCTGTACGCAAGGAGCTGCACTTCTTTGATGTGGAGGATCAATACGGCAAAGGAATCCGGCACTATCGGTCATTGTTTCCAGCCTTGCCGCTCCGGGCCAGGGGGTATATCACTTTGGAAGCCACTCCCCGGTATTTGTTCTTCTCCGGGATATGTGCACCCCGAATAGCCCGACATCTTCCCGAAGCCACATGCCTGATCCTCCTGCGGGACCCCGTGAAGCGGGCGTACTCCGCATGGAATATGAACCGGACAGTACAAAGGCGACCGGGTTCGCTGGGGGTACCCGACATGCGGAGCTTTACCCAAGCCGTGGAAGATGAGTTGGCGGGCAAGGTCCAGGAAGAACAGCACCAATATCTGGCCCGCAGCTCCTATGCCGACCAGGTGGCGGATTACCGAAGGCACTTCCCTCCTTCCCGACTTCTGATCCATTCCTTCAAATCGCTCAAACAGAATCCGGCCGCACTGATCAACGGGATCTGCGATCACTTGGGCATCCCGGCAATGCACCCGGACGACCCCGCATTATCCATTCGATCAAACCACAGGACCTATGTGGAGCCAATGGATCCTGGTTTTGAGCGGCAACTCTATGCCCATTTTGCGCCTGAAATGGAGAGATTGGCTACCGTGCTGGGCTACATGCCGGACATTTTGGAAAATTGAACGCAAGGAAAGGCTCGAAGTTGATGAATCCGTGGTACGCCTTGAAAAGGCTCTTCCCCTCCCGGCAGAGGTCCAAGCCGGTCGTCCATTTCCTTCACATTCCCAAAACCGGCGGAACCGCCATCAAGCATGCCCTTCAAGGTGCCGTATCGCCCAAGTTCGAAATTGCTCTCCATGACCACGGTTTTCGGCTTGCCGATGTTCCAATCGGGGAATTTGCAGTCTTTTTCCTGAGGGAACCCATCGATCGGTTTGTTAGCGGCTTCAACAGCCGTTTGCGACAAGGCAAACCCCGCTACTCCTCCAAATGGACGGCGGATGAGGCCATCGCCTTTGAGCGATTTTCCACTCCCAATGATCTGGCGGAAGCGTTGTTAAGTGGGGATGAGGCAACCAAGCAGGCGGCATTGCATGCCATGAACTCCATCAGTCACGTCAGGGACAAATTCAGCCACTGGTTTGGCGAAAAGTTGGACCTCGCCGACCCCCGGATACTTTTCGTGGGTTTCCAGGACAGGTTGGACCAGGATTTTGCATCGCTCGCCCGCCTGTTAGCCTTGAAGGACATACCGGCCTTGCCCAGCTCCGACAAGGATGCACACCGCAATCCCCCGGAAATGTCCCGCACCCTCAGTCCGAAGGCAATCGCGACCATCCAGGATTGGTACGCCGATGACCTCGATCTCTATCATTCGTTCCATCGCTTGATGGGATCACATCGAACATCCGGGATCGAACGCCGCATGGCGAAGTGAATTGCACGACATGGCTTATTTGGCGGACAAGGACTTCATTTTCGTAGTAGGTGCTCCACGAAGCGGCACCACGTGGTTGCACCAGATGCTCCTGGAGCATCCCGATGTGGCCGGCCTCGAATCCGAGCTGACGGTGTTCTATTACTTGGGCTTGCTGGACAAGCGCTACGCCGACGAGAAGTACAGGTTGGACAATGGCCATTGGCGGCAAGGCGCACCGTTACTGTACACTGAAGAAGAGTTCCGGGAGAGTATGCGCCAAATGGCCTTGGATGCGTATGGGCGTGTGCTGGCAAGAAAGCCCGAAGCCACACACATCCTGGACAAGCACCCGGGCTATGCCGTGCAACTGCCGCTGATCAACAAGCTTTTTCCGCGATGCAAGGTGATCCACATCATCCGGGACGGACGTGAAGTGGTGGTGAGCATGATGAACACCAAGCGTAAGGTCGGCTTTGGTGCGGGGGAGATCAAGGGCGCCACCGCTGAATGGTTCCGCAACATCCGCGAGGCTCGCGCAAACAGCAAGGAATTCGGCCCCGACCGGTACATGGAGGTACGCTACGAGGAATTGGTCGCCCACACGCAGGCCGGGCTCAAGGACCTGTTCCGGTTCGTCGGCCTGGACGCCCCCGATCCAATAGCCGCACGGATTGCCGCAGCCAATGATATCAGCGTGAAGCAGGTGAGCTGGGGCAATAAGGAACTGAACGACCTCCGGGACAAGCCCAAGGCCATCTGGCAAACCAAATTGAGCCTGGAGGAACGCTGGGTCATGGACCGGATGGCCGGTGACCTGCTGAAGGAACTCGGCTATTGGACCCCCGGTTGGTGGGCATTAAGCTCCTGGGATCCGCTGCGCATCAAGTTACATTTTGCCCGCAAGCGAATATTGAACACCTTAGGTTCCGCCAAGCACACCTGGAAGACCCCAATGGCGAAACGTCTCTCCGGGTTGTAGACGCCATAAAACGTCCTTGGACAAGAGACCATTCATGACAATCGGCAGATCGCTTTCAATGCCGGGTGATCCGAAATAACCTGACGGCAACAGGTCCAACCCGAAACCCGATCTCCAAGGCCTGATCGTCGGAATTCAGCCAATGACCCCGAAAGTTTCCATCGTTCTGACCTGCTACAACCTGGGCGCCTACCTGCAGGAGGCCCTGGACAGCATTGCGGCCTATCCGGAAAAGCGGGACTATGAGGTGATCATCGTGGATGACGGCTCCACGGACCCCGCCACGGTAGCGGTGCTGGACGGGCTGGACCCGGCCGCGTATGTGCTGCTCCGCCAGGCCAATATGGGCTTGGGCCAAGCCCGGAACAACGGCATCTCCATGGCCCGTGGCACCTACATCATTCCCTTCGATGCGGACAACCGGCTGCGCCCGGCCATGATCGCCCAGACCATCGCCGTGCTGGACAGCACCCCGGATGTGGATGTTGTATACGGGGATGCGGAGTACTTCGGGGAGCGCAGCGGTCGCTTCGCCATGGGACCCCATGGCCTTGAATTCCTTTTGGAACGCAACAGGATCGATGCCTGCGCAGGTTTCAGGAAAGAATTGTGGCAACGGCTGGGTGGTTATGATTGGATGATGCCGGTGATGGGTTATGAGGATTGGGACTTCTGGCTCCGGGCCGGGGTGGCCGGGGCAAGCTTCCATAAAGTTCCCGAAATCCTTTTCAACTACCGGGTTCGAGGTGGTTCAATGATCAAGGAAGCTGCCTTGCATTTGGATCAAGTGACGGCCTACATATTCAACAAGCCGGAGCTTCGGAACCTGGCCGGGGTGCGCAACACCTTGCAAGCGCTGCGTGCCAAGGCGAAAGCCATCCCGAACTATACCGGCCGCGACCACCTGAGGCTGATGCTGCAGCTGTTGGTCAAACGGATCAATCCGATAAAAGCCAGGCCGTGACCTTCCGCGCTCCCATTCGCACATTGACAGCACCCGGTTCCGGTGACGGTAGCCCGGGCCCGACGGTGGCAAGGGCCATCGGGTGCGCCATGGCGCCGGAGAGTACATGCCCTTTAGCGGCGATTGCAGTCCTCTGGTCCACGCTATTTTAGGCCGCCGCTGACCTAGGCCATGGAGCTTCCCCTTGTGAGCATCTGCATCCCCACCTTCCAAGGGGAGCGTTTCCTGGAGGAGGCCTTGCGATCCGCCTTCGCGCAAACCTACCCGGCGCTCGAACTGGTGATCTCCGATGACGGCTCCACGGACGGCACGCTGGCCGTGGTGGAGCGCTTGCGCCCTGAATCGCCCATGCCGGTGCGGGTGGTCAAGCACCGGCCATCCGGCATCGGCGCCAACTGGAACAACTGCGTGCAACACGCCAAGGGCGCCTACATCAAGTTCCTTTTTCAGGACGACCTGCTCGCGCCCAACTGTGTGGCCCGCATGGTGGCCATGGCGGGGAGCGCACCGGAGGTGATGCTGGTGTACAGCCGGCGGCGGATACTGCATGACCCGGACAACCCGCAAGATGCGGCCTGGGTGGCCCGCTACGGCGAGCTTCATCGGGCTTGGCGAAGCGCGCGCGTGGAGGAAGGCGTAATGCCGGGCCGCACCTTGCTCGGCGACCCGGCCCTCCTGGACCTGCCGCGCAACAAGATCGGCGAACCCCCGGCTGTGCTGCTGGACCGACGTGTGTTCAACCGCCATGGCTGGTTCGGCACGGAATTCCGCCAGGCCCTCGATTACGTTTACTGGTACAAGGTGTTGCGGCATGGCCAGGTCGGGTTCGTGGATGAGGAGCTCGTCACCTTCCGGTTGCATGCGGCACAGGCCACACAGGTGAATGCGCGCTCCGGTGCCCTGGCAGAGCTGGACCGGCTGCCACTGTATTACCTGCGGCACCTCGGCCGCCACCTTCACCCTTCGGTGCGCCGCCGGATCTTCTTTGAGTACACCGCGATGGGCCGCCTGGTGGCGAGGACGGTGCACCGCCTTCGTACCCTTGCGGGATCATGAGCGTGTTCGCGATCATCGTCACCTACAACGGTGCCCAATGGGTACACACCTGCCTCGGCAGCTTGCGTGCCTCCGCCTTGCCCGTGCAGACCATCGTGGTGGACAATGGCTCCACCGATGGTACGCCGGAGCTCATCCATTCGGCCTTCCCCGAGGTGGAGTTGGTCCGTACCGGGGAAAACCTGGGCTTTGGCCTGGCCAACAACATCGGCATTCGCCTGGCGCAGGATCGCGGTGCCACGCATGTGTTCCTGCTGAACCAGGATGCTTGGGTGAAGCCGGAAACCATAGGCTTGCTGGTGGCGGCCATGACGGAACACCCTGAATACGGTGTGCTGAGCCCCATGCACCTCAACGGGGCCGGTGATGCGCTGGATGGGCCGTTCTCCGAGTATATCATCCCATTCAAGTGCCCGGGGCTGTATTCAGACCTGGTGCTGGGCCGTGCCAAGCCGGCGCCCTACACATTGCCCTTTGTAAATGCCGCGGCGTGGTTGCTAAGCCGGAAATGCCTGCAAACGGTCGGCGGGTTCAACCCCAGCTTCCGGCATTACGGGGAGGACAACAACTACCTGCACCGGGTACACTTCCACGGGATGCTGGTGGGGGTGCTGCCCACCGCCTGGATCCATCACGACCGGGCCGAGCGGACCACGAATCCCTATTTTGATGAGACACTGGTGGAGCGACGCAACGTCCGCCTGGCCTATGCCGACCCGAACAGGAACCTGGATGCGGCCAAGGAATGTGCCCGGCTGCGTGCCGAGTACATCAAGAGCATCCTGCTGTTGCGCCGCACCGCTGCCCGGATCGCACGCGCCCGCTACCGGCTGATCACCTCCGCCGTGGACCCGGAACTAACCGCGAACCGCAGCCTTTCCCGAAAACCGGGAAGCGCCTTTCTCGCCGCCCCGTAGCAGGCCGCGTACGGACCGCCCCACGGTTCAGCCCCTCCAGATCTGCCAGGTGGCCTTGTGCAGGAAACGGTGCATGCGGGTGCCCTCGCCGACCAGGCGCGTGAAGAGCGCGTCGCGGAAGACATAGGTGCGCATTAGCCTGGCATGCCGCAGGGCGATCGCCAGGGCCGAAAGCTTGGAGGATGCGGCACCCACGGCGTACATCCTGTATTTGCGGTGGAAGACCTCCCTGGCCTGGCCATCGACCCCGGCCCGTACAGACCACCGCCAAAGCGACCCGTACAGCAGGGTGTTGCTGTGGAAGGATCGTTGTTTCAGGAACCGGTTGTCGTCATGCACCCTGCGCATGGCCACGGGCTTTTCCAGCGAGCCGGGGTAAAGGCGCAGGTACCAGGCCATGCGCACCAGGAAGTCGGTGTCCTGATGGAGCCTGAGGCCGCTGCGCATCAGGTCGTCCATGCGCTGCAAGGCCTGCCGTTTCACGGTCAATGCATCCAGGGAGAAGTAGCCGAAGTCGCCCAGCAGGCCCACCAGGCCGTGGAACAGTTTCTCCGGTTGCACCCGCTGCCGCACGGAGGTCAACTGGCGGGAAAAGACTTTTTCAAACCGTTCCCTTCCCTGTTGGTCCTGGAAATGCGCCCCGATGGCCCCGTATACGCCATCGGCATCCGGATGCAGGCGGAAGACCTCCCGCTCGGCATCGAAGCGGCCCGGGAGATAAAAGTCATCCGCATCCAGGAATGCGATGTAGGGTGCGCGGCTCATGCGCATGCCCAAGTTGCGTGATTCGGCGGCCCCCAGGTTCGCACCGCCCGGATGGCGGTACAGCTTGACGCGGGGTTCCCGCCGGGTCAGGTCCTGGCAAACGGACAGGCTGTTGTCCGGTCCGCCATCATCCACCAGCACCACCTCCTCCACCTCCGTGAACTGCAGCGCCGAGGCCACGGCCGCCTCAACGAACTTGGCGGCATTGTAAACGGGGATGACGACGGAGATCGCCAAGGGGTCCAGGTCTGCCATCTGGGCTGGGGCGGACGAAGATAACCGGACCGCACGGGGAGGTGGCCGCCGTTACATTTGCGCGCCCCGGTCCAGCGGTCAGGATAAGAACCGGGGCGCAAGCCAACCATGTGCGGAATAGCCGGCGCCATCACGTGGGATGCCGGCCGGTCGCTGCGGCCGGCCGGTTTCGACATCGACCGCCTGGCCCACCGCGGACCGGATGCGCGGATCACGGTCAACTCCGACGAGCTGCCCGGCGCGCCCGGTCCGGCCGCCTGGCGGTTGGCCCACGCCCGGCTTTCCGTGCTGGACCTGGCCAGCAACGCCAACCAACCGATGTGCACCCCCGACGGGCGCCATTGGATCGTGTACAACGGCGAGATCTACAACAACCTGGCCCTGCGGAAGGAGCTGGAGCGGCTGGGCCACCGGTTCCGCACCGACCACTCGGACTCGGAGACCTTGCTGCACGCCTGCATCCAGTGGGGCCCGGGCTGCCTGGAGCGGCTCAACGGCATGTTCGCCTTCGTGTACCTGGACCATGCCGCCGGCAAGGTCTTCGCCGCCCGCGACCGCATGGGCATCAAGCCCTTCTACTACCGCTATGCGGACGGGGTGCTCACCTTCGCCAGCGAGCCCAAGGCCATCCTGGTGCCGCGGCGCGCCGACCGGGCCCAGCTGGTGGCCTACTTCCACTTCCGGCAGACCGAGGGGACGGCCACCTTCCATGAGGGGATCCGCAAGCTGCCGGCAGCGCACTGGTTCGCCCTGGAGCGCGGGGAAGAGCCGGTGCCGCAGCGCTATTGGCACCCCCTGGGGCCGCATGGCCGCCCGCGCGACCTGGGCGATGCGCACGGGGTGATGGCCCTGCTGGCGGAATCCGTTGACCTGCAAATGGTGGCGGACGTGCAGGTGGGCACCTACCTCTCCGGCGGCCTGGACTCCTCGCTCATCACCGCGCTGGCATCGCGGCAACGGCGGGTGAAGACGTTCAGCATCGGGTTCCGCGAGGACGTGCCCGGCCACACCAGCGAGCTGGGGCATGCCGCCACGGTGGCCAAGCACCTCCACACGGACCATCATGCCCTGGCAATCTCGCCGGCCGAGTACCTGGCGGCGCAGCAGCGGGCCTTCGGCATCCTGGACGAGCCCATCGCCGACAGCGCCTGCGGGCCCCTGCTCCTGCTGTCGGAAATGGCGCGCGCCGAAGGGGTCACCGTATGCCTGAGCGGCGAGGGGGCGGATGAACTGTTCATCGGCTACCGCCAGTGGCACGATGCCTGGCGCGTGTACCGGATGCTGCGGCGCGTGCCCCGCGCCGTGTTGCGGGCCTACCTGGCGCTGGGGGCGCCGGTGCTGGCGCGCCGCAAGCCGGACTGGGTGGCCTGGGCCCGCCGCCATGTGCAGGGCCGCACGATCATCTGGGGCGGGATCGACGCGCTGGCGGACCAACAGGAGCAGCGGATCTTCCATCCCGACCTGCTGGCCCTGGCGCGGCCCGCCTACGGCACCGTGGCGGCATACATGGACGCACCGGAATACCGGGAGGCCGACCTGCTGCAAAGGCTGAGCGCCTTCGACCTGCTGTTCCGCCTGCCCGACCACCTGCTGGCGCGCGTGGACCGCATGTCCATGGCGGCTTCGGTGGAGGCCCGCGTGCCCTACCTGGACCACCGGCTGGCGGAACAGGCCATGCGCCTGCAGCTGCACCTGCTGGCCGGGCCCGCGGGCGAGAAACTCGCCTTGAAGGAATATGCCCGCAAGCTGCTGCCCGCCGCCATCGTGGACCGCCCGAAGGTGGGCTTCCACATCCCCATGAACCAGGTGCTGAACGACAAGGAGGCGCTGGCGCAGCGCGACCTGATCCTGGGCATGGATGACGCCTTGCGGCTCTATGCCCCTGCTTTCCGCCGGGAATTGGCCGCAGGCCATGTCACCGGGCTGAAGTTGTGGCCCCATTTCGCCTTGGCCAACTGGTGGGCCCTGCACATCGCCAACGGGTGAGCGGCGCGGGGCGTGGTTCGCAGGACGCAGGAGAAGGCCCATTGCGCCTGCGGCACCAATCGGTTCCCGTCCCGCCGAAGCCGTGGCGAAGGCGGATCAGCTTTTCTCCCTTGGGTTGCGTAGTTCGTAGTTCGCAGGACGCAGGACGTAGGACGTAGGAGAAAATCCCTTGCGCCTGCGGCGCCATGTGGTTTCAAGTTTCCAGTTTCAAGTTTCCAGTTTCCCATAGGCAAGTTCCCATTGCGCCTGCGGCGTCATGGGCCACTCGTCCGAAAGGACCGGTGTCCATCCTTCGGACGTGCCGGACGCGATGGCCCTGATGGTGGTCCACAAGCGCTGAGCACAGGCCCATGCTATCTTCGCCGCGATGCCCGCTCCTGCTCTGCCGCCACGGGTCAGCGTGGTATTGACGTTGTACAACAAGGGCCCGTTCGTGGCGGAGGCGGTACGCAGCATCCTGGCCCAGACCTTCGCGGACTTTGAGCTGCTGGTGGTGGATGATGCCAGCACCGACGAAGGGCCCGCCGAGGTGGCGGCCATCGCGGACCCGCGCGTGCGCTTCCTGCCCAGCGCGGTGAACACGGGCCGGCCGGCGGCGGCCAACCGCGGCATCGCGGCGGCGCGCGGCGAGTTCATCGCCTTCCTGGACGCGGACGACCTGATGTACCCTGAACGGCTGGCCAAGCAGGTGGCCTTTTTGGACGCCCATCCGCAAGTGGCCATCGTGGGCACCTGCGTGCGCGAGCTGCGCGACGAGGACCAGATCGTATGCTGGCCCACCACGCACGAGGAAGGCATGGCCCGCATCATCCTGGGCGATGCCTACCTGCACCCCGCCTCGATGGTCCGGCGGACGCTCTTCGCGGACCCCGG
This sequence comes from Flavobacteriales bacterium, assembly GCA_024103275.1. GTDB lineage: Bacteria > Bacteroidota > Bacteroidia > Flavobacteriales_F > PHOS-HE28 > PHOS-HE28. The sequence continues at coordinate 177,388 of JAGFIV010000100.1, read as the reverse complement.
GGTGCGTTTTGATGAAAACTGGCGGATCCCCGGCATGGACTACCTCTTCCAGGTGGCCGTGTGCCGCCGGGCGGTCTTCGCCAACCTGCCCGAGGTGCTGGGCTGCTACCGCCGGGGGGTGAACAATTTCCGCAGCGGGCGCGACGCACGGGCCGACCGGCTGCAGATCGCCCGGCGCGTGTTCGAGCTGCTGGGCTGGCCCGCCAGCAACCAGGACATCGACGACCACGTGACCCTGACCGGATACCTGCCCGACGGCCTCACGGTACGCGACATCGCGCGCATCCGGCGCTGGCGCGACCGCCTGCTGGCGCTCAACCGCGACCACGGCCTCTTCCCGCAAGAGCTGTTCCGGCAAGAGGTGATGGCCTTTTGGCACCGCCACTTCCACCGGGTGGCCGACCAAGGGTGGTGCGCGGGCCTGGCCTGGTGGTACCACAGCCCGGGCCGCCGCATGGCCTGGTTGACCTACTTGGCCAAGGTGCAGGCCAAACGGATGCTCCACCGCTCCGGGCCCGGCCATGCCGCCCCGGCGGGTGAAATGGCTTGAAGCATGGCCCAGGATACCGGCATGGACCGACCGGCGGCAACGGCCGAAGCGCAGGCGGTGCCCCTGATCTCAGTGATCATCCCCTGCTACAACGTGGCACCGTGGGCCGAGCGGTGCATCCGGTCGGTACTGGCCCAGGAGGGCGTCCCCCTGGAGGTGGTCGCCGTGGACGACCGCTCCACCGATGACACGGGCGCGTTGCTGGATGCCCTGGCACAGCAGGACGCGCGGCTGAAGGTGCTGCACCTGCCGGCCAACGTGGGGCTGCACGCCGCGCGGCGCGCGGGATTCCAGGCCGCCACGGGCGCGCTCATCGGGTTCGTGGACGGCGACGACCATGTGGATCCCGCGATGTACGCGCGCCTGGCCGGTGCCTTGGTGCGCTCGGGCGCGGACATCGCCTTGGGCGGGTGGCGCGCGGCCTGGGAGGACGGGCAGGAGGAAAGCGCGTTCAACTACCCCGCCGAACGGGTGATCACCGACGACCTGCCGGGCCGTTTCGCCCGGTTCGAGTTCGGCAAGGGCGTGGTGTGGAACAAGCTCTACCGGCGGGAAGTCATCGCCCCGGCCATGGCCATGCAGCTGGACCGCGCCTTGGATTCCGGCGCGGACTACATCATCGGCTTCGGCAATTTCATGCGGGCGGAAAAGGTGGTCACCGTACCCGATGCGCTGTACCATTACGCGCTTCGCACGGCCAGCATGTCCAATGGCATGGACCGGTCGAAGGCCTTCGCGCACCTGCTGGCGTGCTACGCCGCGGCCGTCGCGCTGTACGCCCCGCGGGGGGAAGCGTTGCTGGCGGCCATCGACGAGAGCTACCGCCGCCAGTTGCATTTTTCGGGCTACCGGGTGGACCACCCGGCCGACCTGCAAGCCTACGGTCCGCAGCTGGCGCGCGCGATGGCGCGCTTGGCCGAACACCGGCCGCAGGCCATCCATGCGCTGGTGCGCACCTTCGACCCGGAGGCTACACCGCCCCCGCCGATGCGGCCGCGCTATTATCTGGGCCAGGCCCGCGCCGCGTTGCGGAAAGCCCTCCAGGCCATGGTCAAGGGCCGCGCATGAAGGCGATGGACAAGGAGCTCTGGCTGTTCACCATGAAATTCCCTTACGGGCTGGGGGAATCCTACTTGGAGACCGAGCTGCCCATCGTTGCGGAGGCGTATGACCGCGTACGGATCTTCCCCTTGGAGGCCGACGGCCCGGCCCGGCCCTTGCCGGCGCATGCGGAAGTCCACCACCTGCTGCCCGGCCCGCTGATGTACACGCCGCTCCCGCCCCTCCGGGTGCTGGCCATCCTGCCCCGTTTCCTGCGGGCGTGGCATGCCGTGGTGCGCACCGCCCCGTCGCGCAACCTGGCGGCCAAGCGGCGGCGCGAACTGCTCAGCATCCTGCGGCAGACCTTCAACCGGCAGCGGCTCCTGGCCAAGGCTTGGGGCGAGCAATACCATCCGGGCCGGGTGACCCTATACTCCTATTGGACCAGCGATTGGGCCAGCGTGCTGGCCTGTTGGAAGCTGGCCGACCGCGATGTCCGCTTCGTGAGCCGCATGCACGGGTTCGACCTCTACGCGGAACGCGCGGAGGACGGATGGCCGATGCTGCAAGCCTTACAGGTGGAACAGGCAGAGCGGATCCTGGTGGCTTCGCAGGCGGGCCTGGATGACGTGCTTTCACGCTACCCCGCGATGGCGCACAAATTCAAGCTGGCGCGCTTGGCCACCCAGGACCACGGTGCGGGTCCCTGGGCACCTTCGGCCACCTTGCGCGTGGTCTCTTGTTCCAACCTGGTGGAGCTGAAGCGCGTACCGCTGATCGCCGAGGCCCTGGGCCAGGTGCAGGGCCCGGTGCAATGGACGCATTTCGGCGACGGGCCGGAGCGCGGGGCGGTGGAGGCCGCGGTGAAGGGACTGCCGGGCAACATCGCGGTGGAACTGATGGGCAACCGTCCCAATTCCGAGGTGATAGGCTGGTACCGTTCCCGGCCGGCGGATGTATTCGTGCATGCCAGCAGCACCGAGGGCGGCGCGCCGGTGGCGATGCAGGAAGCCGCCAGCTTCGGCATCCCCCTGGTGGCGGCCGATGCGGGCGGCGTGCGCGAGGTGGTGACCGCCCAAAGCGGGATCCTGCTGCCGCATGCTGTCCGGCCGCAGGAGCTGGGCGCTGTGCTCAACGGCTTCAGGCAGTCGCCTTGGTATGCCACCGGTGCGCGTGCGCAGGTGCGGGCTTTCTGGAATAGCCGCTTCAATGCCCGGCAGGTGTACGGCGCCTTGGCCCATGAATTGACGTGCTAGCCCCCTACTTTGCGCCCCCAGCCGCACCGGTGAGCCCATGCTCTTCAACTCCTTCGAGTTCATCTGCATCTTCTTCCCGCTGGTCACGGGGCTGTACTTCGTGCTGCCGCACCGCTGGCGCTGGCTGCTGCTGCTGGTGGCCAGCTGCTGGTTCTACATGGCCTTCGTGCCGGTGTACATCCTCATCCTGGCCTTCACCATCCTGGTGGACTATTTCGCCGGCATCTGGATCGAGGGAAGCGAAGGGCGCAGGCGCAAGCTGCTGCTCACGGCCAGCATCCTGGCCAACACGGGCGTGCTGGCCTTCTTCAAGTACTACCACTTCCTGAACGAAAACCTGGGCGCCCTGGTGGAAGGGCTGGGCTTCGCCTACAACGTGCCCGACCTGGGGATCATCCTGCCCATCGGCCTGAGCTTCCACACCTTCCAGAGCCTGAGCTACACCATCGAGGTGTACCGCGGCCACCAGAAGGCCGAACGCCATCCGGGCCTGTTCGCCCTGTACGTGATGTTCTACCCCCAGCTGGTGGCCGGCCCCATCGAACGGCCCGCCAACCTGCTGAACCAGATCAATGCCACGGTGCCGGGCACGGGCATGCGGTCCGGCTTCGATGCCCAACGGGTGATCGAGGGCCTGCGCCAGATGCTGTGGGGCTTCTTCAAGAAGCTGGTGATCGCCGACCGCTGCGCGGTGGTGGTGGACCAGGTGTACGGCGCGCCCGGGCAGTACGGGTCGCTCTCCATCGCCCTGGCCACCTACCTGTTCGCCGTGCAGATCTACTGCGACTTCAGCGGCTACACCGACATCGCCCGGGGGGCGGCCCGCGTGATGGGCTTCAACCTGATGGTGAACTTCCGCACCCCCTACCGCAGCACCAGCATCAGCGAGTTCTGGAAGCGCTGGCACATCAGCCTCAGCTCCTGGTTCCGCGATTACCTCTACATCCCCCTGGGCGGCAACCGCGTGGTGAAATGGCGCTGGTACTGGAACCTGATGATCGTCTTCCTGGTGAGCGGCCTGTGGCACGGCGCCGACTGGACCTATGTGATCTGGGGCGGCCTGCACGGCGGATACCTGGTGCTGGCCATCATTTGCGCCCCGCTGCTGGCGCGATTCACCAAGGGCATCGGCCTGGACCGCCTGCCCCGCCTGAAGCACGCGCTGAACGTGTTCATCACCATCCAGCTGGTGAGCTTCGCCTGGATCTTCTTCCGCGCGGACAGTGTCCATGATTCCTTCACCCTGGTCCAACGGCTGTTTGTCCAGGTGCCGCTGGACATCAGCAAACTGATCGAACAGTTGCCCCGCGGGGCCTTCGGGGTTACCCTGATCATGACCGGCTTGTTCATCCTGATCGACCCGCTTTATGATGCCTGGACCTTGAAGGAAAAGCGCCTGCCCAGGGGCCTGGCGGGGGAGTTGGCCTACGCCCTGCTCCTGGCGTTGATCATTCTTTTCGGGTATTTCGGCTCGGCGAGCTTCATTTATTTCCAGTTCTGATGCGGCGGTTCTGGGGCCATCTCATGGCATTTCTTCTCCTGACCGCAGTGGTTTACATGGCCTTCCTGCTGCTGCTGATCCTGGTAAGGCCCAATGGCCATCCCTTGTTGCCGGACACGGGTGATTACTACAAGGAGTTCGGCAAGAATACGTGGGCGGGCCATCGGGAGTTCGACCCCCGAACGGCGTATGACGTGGTGATCATCGGATCCTCGCACGCCTATCGCGGATACGACCCGCACATCTTCCAGGAGCACGGCCATCGCGCCTTCAACCTGGGATCGACCGCCCAAACGCCGCTCAACACGTATTTCTTGATCCGCGACTTGCTGGACAGCTCCAATGCGCCCTTGCTGATCCTCGATGCCTACGAAGGGATGATGGCCAGCTCCGGGCTGGAATCCATCTCGGACCTGGCATTGAACCAGGCACACATCAAACCGGTGCTGGGCATGGCATGGGCACTTCGGGACATCCGTGCCATCAATGTGGTGGCATACGGCCTGGTCTACCAACACCTGGGGACGGCCAGTCCGGCCCCTGATTACAAGGGCCTGGGCTTTTCCTCCCGGACCGATAGCACGGCAACACCCGCCCCGCCCCCAAAAGGCCCCGCATCCTTATCGCCCCAACAGCGGCACTACATGGCCAAGATCGTGGAGCTATGCCGGGAAAAAGGCATCCGGTTGGTGGTGGCCAGTCATTACGGCCGCCGGAATAAGAGGGGGACATTCCATGTGCCGCTCGCAACATTCGTGGACAGCATGCTCAGGGGTACGGACATCCCTTACCTGGATTACAATAGTGTTGCGGGCATAGGGGACCACGATTGGTTCTGCGATGCCAATCACCTCAACTACACCGGTGCCCGGATCTTCACCGAACAGTTGGTGGACACCCTGGAAACCTTGGGATACCTGCCACGAAAGCCAATAAGCTCCCGACCTTGAGCACGACCCATCCATGTTCCGCGCACCCCATGCCCGCCATCGGTCCGCCTTTTCATTTCGTGGAAGCCACCCGCCCCGGGCATCCTGTCCCGGCCGCATACAATTCGTAGCCCCGCGAATGATGCATGTCCATCAAGTCGATGGGATGACCCGGCCGGGTCCCTTGATGGTCATCGCGCTCCTGCGTTACTTCGGGGAATTCCATTCCGGCCATCACCGGCGATAGGCCACCATCCATGGGACGCTTTTTGGCACGGGCCCTGGTCTTCCTCTTGGGAGCAGGAATGCTGTACGCCATGGCGGTGGTTTTCCTCAGCCAGGTCCGCGTATCCGGCACGCCGCTGATCTACCGCATCGGGGATTACACCAAATGGCCGGGCGACGACACCTGGTACACCTATCATGAGTTCGATGGGGACGAACACTACGACGCGATCATCCTGGGCTCCTCGCACGCCAGCCGGGGATACGACCCCGAGGTGTTCCGCGAACGCGGTTACAAGGTGTTCGTGCTGGGCTCCAAGGCCCAAACGCCGATGAACAGCTATCCGGTGATCAAGTACATGCTGGACAGCACCAACTGCCCGCTGTTGATCTATGACATCTTCGACAAGATGCTGATCAACGACGGGTTTGAGAGCACGGTGGACCTGATGACCAACCAGCCGGACCACCGGGTGGCCTGGTCCCTGGCCTGTGCCCAGCGCGACCTGCGCATGCTGAACCTGATGGCGCTGCGCCTCACGCTGCCGCTGGATTCGCCCTATTTCGACTACGGCCACTACCGGTCCCGCGGCTTCTCCGCATGGCCGGACACCTTGATCGACCCCGGGGGATTGCCGGACACGACGGACGTGGAGATCCCGAGGCGGCAGCAACGCTTCCTGCAGGGCTGCATCGACCTGTGCCGCGCGAAGGGGATCCACCTCGTGTTCAGCAGCCACTACGTGCGGGCGAACAGGAAAGGGGGCACCTACGCCCGCACCGTCCGTTTCATGGACCGCCTGGCGAAAGCCGACCACGTGCCCTACATCGACCTCAGCAACCGGCCGTACATCGAGGATGATCACTGGTTCCACGATTACAACCACCTGAACACGGCCGGGGCCCGCATCTTCACCGGGGAACTGGTGGACACGCTGGAAGCCCTGGGTTACCTAGGGCGGAAGGGCACCGCCCCCGGGCCGCTGCAATCCGGTCAGCGACCGTAAAGGCGGAGCTCATACGCGTCAAATTCCGGCGAGGTGGTCCACGTCAGCGTCTGCCGGTGGTGGAGGCCCGCCGCCGCGAGGATGTCGGGGAGACTGCCTGGCCCCTTGTGCTTGCTGCCCACCAAGTGCAGGAAGACCACCCGGTCGAACCCGCCCGCATCGGGCCATTTCTTTCCCACCAGGTACAGGTGCGTGGCCGAAGACACGTCGCGCATCACGCGCGGCAACACGCCTCGCTCCACTTGGTCCGTCACCAGGAGGGCCGGGCCGCCCATCCGGCCGTACCAGGCATCGGGCAGCATGCGCGCCAGCAGGTCCGAATCCTTCACCGCGAAGGTGAAGGAATGGCCCAGGAGAAGAACGTAGGCGGTCAGTACCCAAGGACGGTAACGCCCTGCGATGAACCAGCGACCCGCGTACACCAGCATGATGGCGAGCAAGGGCCAGAAATAGGCGTTGTACTGCTCCCCCGCCGCCGAGGCCGGGCTGATGCGGGCCAAATAGAACGCCATGGTGAAGCCCGCGCACCACACCAAGGTGGCGGCCACGTATCGCGGCAAGGTGACCGCACCGCGCAGCACCGGCACCCTGCCCCGGAAGAGCTTGTAACCGATGAGGCCCGCCACGGCCAGCAGCAAGGCCAGGGTGGGATAGCGCAGGCGGGGCTGCCCGGCAAAGAAATCCAGCGTGGTATAGACCAGCGTGGACACCCCTGCCATGAATCCCGGGGGCACGGCCCCCGCCGTGGGCCTTTGGCCGAAGTGGGCCAGGAAGTACAGGAAGCCGGGGAACGCCGCGATGAACAGGAGGATGGAGGCCACGATGGAGCCCACAAAGCGCCAGGTGGGGGCCGCAAGGCCGTGGCGGCGCCAGATCAGCCACACGCCGGGCACCAGCACGAACCCGTAGTAGTAGTGGTCCAGGAAGCCGAGCGCATTGACGGCGACGAACGGGAGCAGCCATTTCGCCGTGACGCCCTGCCGCCCCATCCGCCAGGCCAGCAGGTAGGAGGCCATGGCGCACACGGCCATGAATTGGTATTGGCGAGCTTCCAGGTCCGCTTGCGCCACGGCGGGCGACAGGTACCAGATCACCGTAGCGGCGAGCGCCGCCTCCACGCTCCCCAAGGTATTGCGGGCCAGCGTATAGGTGAGCAGCAGCAGGAGCAGCCCGGCAGCGAAATTGAGCCAGGCCCCGGCGGTCAGGGTGGCGCCGGTCCACGTGTAGGCCGCATGCAAGGCCCAGAAATACAAGGGCGGGTGGATATCGTGGCGGGCAAGGTCATCGGCCACGGTGCCCGGTTGCAGGCGGTCCGGCCGCTGGTAGAATGCCTGGATCTCCCCTGCGGTGATCAAGGTGTCCGTCAGGCCATGGATCTCCTTGGCATACTTGCCCTCGGTGGCGGCGGCACAGAGGTAGCTGATGCTTTCGTCATGCGAGTACCCTTGCTTCCACTGGGTGATCGCCACGATGCGGACCACGGCGCCATACACCAGGGCCACCAGGAGCAGGATGCGGATGAGGGAGGCTTTTCTCCTGGACATGGGAAGGCGGGCGGTGAATGTATCCACTTTGCACGGCAGGCCCGGTGCCGCCGTTCTCATCTGCGGAACACCACCATGGCATAGGTCTCGATCCGCCGGGTTTCATCCACCCGGAATCCTTGGCCGCCCATCCAGTCCATGAAGCGTTCCGCCGTCTCCCTGTTCTTGCGCAAGGGGTGGATGAACGCCACCTGGCGCTTGCCCATCACTTCGGGCATGACGTGCTTCAGGATGTACAACGGGGTCTGCGGGGCCACCCCGCGCATGGTGCGGGGCAGGAAGCCGCGGCTCTTGTCGGTCACCACCAGCAGGTCGCCGCGGTCCATGACCGGTCGCCACGCCTGCGGCACCATGCGGGGGATGTACGTGGGATACCGGGCGGCCACGGTGAAGGAATGGCCCAGCAGCAACACGTAGCCCACCAGGAGGGGCGCGCGCAGGCGGGCCGGCAGCACCAGCCGCACCACGTGGACCACGGCGATGGCGAACAAGGGCCACAGGAACGAGAAGTAGCGCTGGCCCACGAACGTGGTGGGGCTGAGCCGCCCGAAATAGGAAGCGAGGGTAAAGACAAAGCACCAGGCCAAGGCCAGCCACACGAAGGCCATGGCGGAGTGGATCCCGAAGTCCAATCGCAGCCGGCCCTTGGCCAAGCGCGTTGCGAGGATCACGGCGGCCGCGGCGGCCATGGCCAGGTACACATACCGCAACCGGGGCTCCTCGGCAAAGAAATCGACGATGCTGTACGTCATCGTGCGCACCCCGTCCCAGACCGTCGGCATGGTGGTGATGGACCCCACGCGGGTGGTGAAGAGCGCCACGAACTGGAAGAACTGCGGAAAGGCGAGGAGGAAAAGCGCGACGGAAGCGGCGAGCGACGCCACGTAGCGCCAGGCGGGGGCCGTGAAGCGGTGGCGCCGCCAGATCAGCCACAGGCCGGGCACCAGCACGAAGCCGTAGAAATAATGGGTGAGGAAGCCCAGCGCATTCACGACGGTGAACAGCAATAGCCGGCCCGTGGAGGCACCGCGCTCCGCGATCCGCCAGCTCAGCAGGTAGGAGGCGGTGGCGAACAACGCCCAGAAGGCATACTGGCGCGCCTCCAGGTCGGCCTGCACCACGGCCGGCGACAGGTACCAGATCACGCAGGCCGCCAGTGCCGCGTGGCCGCCACCCAGGGCTTCCCGGGCCAGGCGGTACAGCAGCAACAGGGCCAGCAGGTCGGCCAGCACGTTCAGCCACAGGCCGCCGGTGAACCCGTTGCCGAAGAGGACGTACTGCGCGTGCAAGGCCCAGTAGTAGAGCGGCGGATGGCCGTCGTAGCGCACCAGGTCGTGGGCCACCAGCCCGAAGCGGAAGCCCGGCGGCCGGTCGTAGTAGGACTGGATCACCGAGGCCGTGATGAGCGTGTCGGCCAGGCTGGGGATCTCACGTTCGTAGCGTCCCTCGGTGGCGGCGGCGCACAGGTAGCTCAGGCTCTCGTCATGCGCCAATCCTTGTTTCCATTGGGTAAGGGCCAGGAACCGGACGCCGACGCCAAAGGCCAGGGCCATGGCCAGGAAGAAGCGGAGGGCGTTGCTTTTGTTCCAGGCCATGGGATCGCGGGCGGTGAAGATATCCACCGGGCCTTCCCCGGCCGGGTGCTTCCGCCCAGGGCTATCGCGTCCAATTTCTCCCGCCAGTACTGGGAATGTGCCGGAACAGCAGGCCCAGCCTGCGGCGATCCCGCCCCCCTTGTGCCCGCCGAACGGCGGGCCCAGGGCGAGGGGGCGGACCAAAGCGAGCGGCGGTCCGGGGAGCAAGGGACGCACGCTGGGCCTGCTGTTCCTACCCCTTTGCCGAAGTCATGACCGTTGATGAATGAAGACGCGATAGCCCTGGGGCCGTCCCGCCCGCTCCCGTCCCCGCATCCTACTTTTGGGCCCCTATCCGAATGCAGATGCACCCTGAACAAGCCTTGGAATCCACGTTGGTACGCGATGCCGCCATCTTCGACATCATCGAGCAGGAACGCTGGCGGCAGACCAAGGGGCTGGAGCTGATCGCCAGCGAGAACTATGTGAGCGGCCAAGTGATGGAGGCCATGGGCAGCGTGCTCACGAACAAGTACGCCGAGGGCCTTCCGGGCAAGCGCTACTACGGGGGCTGCGAATTCGTGGACATGGCGGAGAACCTGGCCATCGAGCGGGCGAAAAAGCTCTTCGGCGCGGCGTGGGTGAACGTGCAGCCGCACAGCGGTGCGCAGGCCAACGCGGCGGTGATGCTGGGCTGCCTGCAGCCGGGCGACACCATCCTGGGCTTCAACCTCAGCCACGGCGGCCACCTCACCCACGGGTCGCCGGTGAACTTCAGCGGCAAGCTGTACCGCGCCACCTTTTACGGCGTGGAGAAGGAGACCGGCCGGGTGGACATGGACCGGGTGGCCGGCATCGCCCGCAAGGAAAAGCCGAAGCTGATCATCTGCGGGGCCAGCGCCTACAGCCGGGATTGGGATTACGCGGCCTTCCGCACCATCGCCGACCAGGTGGGCGCGCTGTTGATGGCGGATGTCGCGCACCCTGCGGGCCTGATCGCAGGCAAGCTGCTGCGCGACCCCCTGCCCCACTGCCACGTGGTGACCACCACCACGCACAAGACGCTGCGCGGCCCGCGGGGCGGCATGATCATGATGGGGCAGGACTTCGAGAACCCGTGGGGCCTGAAGACGCCCAAGGGCAAGCCGCGGATGATGGGCAGCATCCTGGACGGGGCGGTGTTCCCCGGCACCCAGGGCGGCCCGTTGGAGCATGTGATCGCCGCCAAGGCCGTGGCGTTCGGCGAGGCGCTGGACCCCAGCTTCGCCGTCTATGGCGCGCGTATCCGGGCCAATGCCGCGGCCATGGCCCAATCGCTGATGGAAAAGGGCTACGATGTGGTGAGCGGCGGCACCGACAACCACTGCATGCTGATCGACATGCGCAGCAAGGGCCTCACCGGCAAGGAGGCCGAGGCGGTGCTGGGCGCGGTGGACATCACGGTGAACAAGAACATGGTGCCCTTCGACACGGAAAGCCCGTTCACCACCAGCGGCATCCGCATCGGCTCGCCGGCCGTCACCACGCGCGGCCTCAATGAGAGCGACTGCCGGCAGGTGGTGGAGCTGATCGACGGCGCCATCAAGGACCGCAACGACGAGGCCCAGTTGGCCCGCATCCGCTTCCAGGTGAACAGCATGATGCGCCTGCGGCCCTTGTTCGCCTGGTGATGGCCAACCGTTTCCTCCCGTCAACGCCTTTCCTTGCCCCGTGTGCCCATGGCCTTCGCGCGTCCTGATGCCAAGTGCGCCTGGCCCCTGCTGGCCTTGGCCCTGTCGGCGGCCGTGCCTGCACTGGTCCGCGCCCAGGAAGCACCGCGGCTGCGGCACCGCGTGTTCCTGTATTGGGGATACAACCGGGCCCAGTTCACCCGCAGCGACATCCATTTCCAAGGGACCGGCCACGATTTCACCCTGTACGATGTGGCCGCCAAGGACAAGCCGGAGGCCTTCACCCTGTCCAACTACTTCAAGCCGGCCAACATCTGGATCCCGCAATACAACTACAGGGCGGGCTGGTTCGTGAACGGGCACTGGAGCCTTTCCCTGGGGCTGGACCACATGAAATACGTGGTGCAGGGCGGCCAGCGGGTGCGGGCATCGGGGCACATCGGCCAGGAATTGCCGGGTGGCGGCGGTCCGGGTATGGACCTCAACGACGTGGAACTGACGCCCGATTTCCTGACCTACGAACACACCGACGGGCTGAACCTGCTCAGCGTGGACCTGGACCACTACTCGCGCCTGTGGGCCAGCAGCAACGGGCGGCATGCCTTGTATTTCACCGAAGGGATCCTGGCAGGCCCGGTGATCCCCCGCACGGACGTCCGCCTGCTGGGCGAGGGGCTCAACAACCGCTTCCACCTGGCCGGATACGGGCTGGGGGCGCAGCTCGGCCTGTTCGCCCTGTTCCACGACCGGCTTTTCCTGCGCGTCAACGCCCGCGCCGGCTTCATCAACCTGCCCGACGTGCTCACCACCGGGCAGGGACAGGACCGCGCGCGCCAGCATTTCTGGTTCGTGCAGGAAAACGTGGTGCTGGGCGTGCTGCTCGGCAAGTCGCGGCCGTAGGGATGAGCACCGCCACGCCCGCCCGCCACGCCTGCCAGCGGCCCGGCTGAACCGCTATCTTGGCCCGGTCCATGTCCGCCATGAGCTCCCGATCGCTGGTGACCATCCTGCTGCTCTGGCTGGGCATCACGGCCTTGGACTACAACAAGGCGTTCCACATCGACGACACCTTCCACCTGAAGGCGGCGCAATGGCTGGAGCAGCATCCCGGGGCACCCTTGGGCGGCCAGGTGAACTGGATCGCGGACCCCGAGCCGATGCACCATTTCAACCAGCCGCCGGGCTTCTTTTACCTGGTGGCGCTCACGGCCCGATTCACCGGCTTCCACGAAGGTCCGCTGCACCTGATGCGCTCGCTGTTCACGCTGCTGGCGCTGCTCTGCATGTACCGCCTGGCCCTGCACCGCGCACCGCGCCACGCGCTGCTGCTCACCGCGCTCTTCGCCCTGTGCCCGGCCTACATGGTGAACCAAGGATTGATGACCGATGTGCCGCTGCTGGCGATGCTCCTGCTGTTCGCCGTTTTCCTGCTGGTGCCGGGGCGGCTGCCCGCGGGCTGGCGCCATGTGCTGGCCGGGCTGGCGCTATCGGCTGCCCTGCTGATCAAATACAGCGCCCTGCCGATGTGGGTGGTGTTCATCCTGTGGATGGTGCTTCGGCGCGAATGGCGGTACATCGCCACGGCCTTGATCCCGGTGGCGGCGCTGGCCATCTGGTCAGCCATCAACCTGCATGAATACGGTGGCGTACACCTGCTCGACCGCAATGGCGGCCATTCGGCCCTTGCCGACATCGTGGAGCGCAACCTGGCCTTCGTGGTGGCCCTGGGCGCCGTCGCCCCGTTCTCGCCGGCCTTCCTGGGTGCATTCTTCCGCAACCCGGGCCGATGGATCGCGCCCGCCTGGGCCGTCGGCCTTGCCGTGGCGGCGGTGGCGGTGCTGCTCACCGCCTCGGGGCATCTGGCGGAGGCCCCGGTGAACCAGGTGTTGCGCAATCTTTTCTTCATCAACGGGCTGCTGATGCTGGGCTATGCCGTACGCTTCTTGCCGCGTTCCATCGGCACGGCCACGGCCGAGACCTGGACGCTGGCGGCATGGGCCTTCGGCATGGCGCTGTTCCTGGTGCTTTTTTCCCCGCAGATGGCCACCCGCTACCTGCTGCCCACCCTGGTGCCGGTGCTGCTGTTGATCGCCCCCGCGCTGGACCGCATCAACCGGACGGCCAAGGCACTGGCACTGGCATCCACCGGCCTCCTGGGCGTGCTGCTCACCATCTCGGACAAGGTCTACGCGGACTTCTTCCGCCAACAGGCCCCCATCGTGGCCCGGGAGATGCATGCGGCCACGCCGGGCACCGTATGGAGCGTGGGGCATTGGGGCTGGCAATGGTATGCCGAGCAGGCGGGGATGGCCGTGTATGGCACCACCACCAGCCCGGTGGCCGTGGGCGATATCGTGGTGATCCCGCAGGACATCGACGTACAGCCGTTGGCACCGGGCCTCGTGTTGGAGCCCATCGCCAAGTGGGACGAGCCCCCCGGCCCGGCCACGTTCTTCAACGTGGAACAGTTCGCCAACATGTACACCTCCAGCTACGGCACCGGCGCCATGCCTTGGCGGCTGACGCGGACGCACCACAAGACCATCATCGCCTACCGGGTGGCCCGCACCGGATAGAAGGGACGCCTCCCCGGCGTACCCTGACGGACCGCCGCAGGCCGGGCCTTTGTAAACCCGCCAGCCATGGTGTACGTTCGAGGGCCGGTCGGATGCTTGCCAAGCTACGCCGCTGACATCGTTTTGCATGGGCACCTTGCGCACCCGTCCCGTCCTGATCGTCCTGCTGCTCTGGCTGGGCATCACCGCGCTGGACCTGGACAAGGCGTTCCACATCGACGACACCTTCCACCTGCAGGCGGCGCAATGGATCGAGCACCACCCCGCGACCCCCATGAGCGGGCCGGTGCATTGGGCGCATGACCCCGGGACCATCCACGAATTCAACCAGCCGCCGGGCTTCTTCTACCTGGTGGCGCTCACTGGCCATTTCTTCGGCTATCGCGAGGTGCCCATGCACCTCATGCGATCGCTCTTCACCTTGCTGGCCTTGCTGTGCATGTACCGGCTGGCGCGCCACCGCGCCCCGCGCCACGCCTTGCTGCTGACCGTGCTGCTGGGCTGCTGCCCGGCCTTGATGGTCAACCAGGGCCTGATGACCGACGTGCCGCTGCTGGCGATGATCCTGCTGTTCGCGGTATTCCTGCTGGTGCCGGGCCAAGGTTCGCCCGGATGGCGCCATGCCGGGGCGGCCTTGGCCTTGTCCGGCGCCCTGATGATCAAATACACCGCCCTGCCCCTGCTGCCCGTGTTCGTCCTGGCGCTCGTGCTGCGCCGCGAATGGCGCTCCCTGCCCATGGTCCTGTTGCCGGTGGCGGTGCTTGCCGCCTGGTCCGCATGGAACCTGCATGAATACGGGGGCATCCACCTGCTGGACCGGCAGGGCGGCGACGGGTCCGTCCGCGGGATCTTCGTGCGCAACCTGGCGCTGTTCACCGCCTTGGGGGCGGTATCGCCGTTCACCCCGGCCTTCCTGGGGGCTTTCCGCCGCCCCTCGCCCACCAACCTGGTGCGCGGCTGGTGGGCCGCAATCCTGATGGCCGCGGTCTTCACCGCCGCCGTATACCTCGGATGGATCACCGAAACGGGGTCCGACCAGGTGCTCCGCATCCTGTTCACGCTGAACGGCGTGCTGTTGATGGTGCTGGCCATCCGCTACCTGCCCCGCAGCGTGGCCGCGCACACGGCCGAAGCCTGGGTCCTGGCCGCCTGGGCCCTGGGACTGGCGCTGTTCGTCACGCTTTTTTCGCCCATGATGGCCACGCGGCATGTCCTGCTGGTGCTCCCGCCGTTGCTGCTGCTGATCGCGCCCGCACTGGACCGCCTCCTTCCGTCGGGCAGGGTGCTCGCCGTGGGCACCACCGCCATCCTGGGCGTGCTGCTCACCGTTTCAGACAAGGCCTACGCCGATTTCTTCCGGCGGCATGCCGCCCCCATCGCCCGGCAGATGGCGCACCAAACGAAGGGTACCGTGTGGAGCCTGGGCCACTGGGGATGGCTGTGGTACGCCCGGGAGGCCGGCATGGCCACCTACAGCACCAACACCAGCGCCGTGCGGCCCGGCGATATCCTGGTGTTGCCGCTGGACATCGACGCCCAGCCGATCGCCTACGGACTGGAGATCGAGCAGGTGGCCCGCTGGGACGAGGCACCGTCGTGCCCTACGTTCTTCAACGTGGAACAATTCGCCGGGATGTACACTTCCAGCTACGGCAAGTTGCCGTGGACGCTCAGCCGCTCGCACCACAAGACCATCATCGCCTACCGCGTGGACGCCGTGCGGTGATCGCATCACCGGCCACGCCGCACCACCGGAATGCCCGAGGTGCCCCCGTGCGTGACGCACACCAGGCCACGCGGTTGCCCATGTCCGAGGGCCGGGGAACGGATGGTTGGCGGTGCGCAACGCGGCCACGGGCAGCGGCCATCCGATGCTTCCCCTTGCACGGGCCGTCCTTCCCTCCCGGTCCTCGATCCCGGTTTTCCGCTTTCCCCTGACCTTTGCGCCATGAGCATTCCACATGACCCCCGGGAATATGCAGCCCTGCGTTCCTGGGTCGAAGTCCCGCAGGGGAGCGACTTTCCCATCCAGAACATCCCGTTCGGCATCTTCAGCACCGGCGACCGGCAGCCCCGCCCCTGCACACGCATCGGCGACCAGGTGATCGACCTGCACGTGTTGGCAAAGGCCGGCCTGCTCAACGGCATCGGGGTGGACCCGGCCGCGCTGGAGGCCCCCACGCTGAACCCGCTGATGGCGGCGGGCAAAACGGGGCTGCGCCACCTGCGCGGGCACCTCATCGGGCTGTTCCGCTCGGACCAGCCCTTCCTGAAGGAACGGACCACCACGGTCCGCGAGGCCCTGCTGCCCGTCTCCGAGGTGACCATGCACTTGCCGGTCAGCATCGGTGACTACACCGACTTCTACAGCAGCCGCGAGCACGCCACCAACGTGGGCATCATGTTCCGCGGGCCGGAAAACGCCTTGATGCCCAACTGGCTGCACCTGCCCGTGGGCTACCATGGCCGCTCCTCCTCCATCGTGGTCAGCGGCACCGCCATCCAGCGCCCCATGGGCCAGATGCGCCCCGACCGGGAGGCCCCGCCCGTGTTCGGCCCCAGCCGCCAACTGGACATCGAGCTGGAGACCGCGTTCATCACCTTCCAGGGCAAGCCGCTGGGCCAGCACATCGGCGTGGAGGAGGCCGAGGACCACATCTTCGGCATGGTGCTGTTCAACGACTGGAGCGCCCGCGACATCCAGAGCTGGGAATATGTGCCGCTGGGCCCCTTCCTGGGCAAGAATTTCGGCAGCAGCATGAGCCCTTGGGTGGTCACGCTGGATGCGCTGGAACCGTTCCGCACCGACGGGCCCCGGCAGGACCCCGAGCCCCTGCCCTACCTGCGGATACCGGGACGGCACAGCTTCGACATCCGGCTGGAGGCGGGCCTGATCCCCAAGAACGGCACCGAGACCGTGATCTGCCGGACCAACTTCAAGTACCTGTACTGGAACATGGCCCAGCAGCTGGCCCACCACACGGTGAACGGGTGCAACGTGCGGGCCGGCGACGTGATGGCCAGCGGCACCATCAGCGGCCCCGACCCCGGCAGCTACGGCAGCCTGCTGGAGCTCACCTGGCGCGGCACCAAGCCGCTGAAGCTCGGCGACGGCGGTGAGCGGCGGTTCCTGGAGGATGGCGACACCGTGGTGATCCGCGGCCATGCGGAGCGTGACGGGCTTCGCATCGGCTTTGGCGAGGTGCGCGGCGAGATCTTGCCCGCAAGGGAATGAGCCGGGGCCATAGCGGGTAAAAACAGGCGGGGCGCGGCCTTGGTGCGAGCAGGCGGGCATGCAACCGAGGATCTTTGCGGCCACCGGCAAGCAGGTGCCGCAGGCCCGGCCCACGGGGCGCTTGGCCCCCCTGGCTCACCGCCAACACGTATTTTTGGGACAATGGCACAACCAGTGGACACCGGGACCATCGACCTGGAGGAAGAGAAAGAGCAGATCCTTCGGCGCTACCGCGGCCTGCTGCGGTCCATGCAGGGCGAACGCACGCCGGAAAACACGCGGTTGATCCGCAAGGCGTTCAACATCGCGCTGGAGGCACACAAGGACCAGCGCCGCAAGAGCGGTGAGCCCTACATCTACCACCCCATCGCCGTGGCACGCATCTGCGCCGAGGAGATCGGCCTGGGCGTCACCAGCCTGGTGGCCGCCCTGCTGCATGACACCGTGGAGGACACCGACCTCACGCTGGAGGATGTGCGCGATCTCTTCGGCGACACGGTGGCCACCATCATCGACGGGCTCACCAAGATCAGCGGGGTGAACTGGCACACGGACAGCATGCAGGCGGAAAACTTCCGCAAGATCCTGCTCACCCTGGCGCAGGACGTGCGGGTGATCCTGATCAAGCTGGCGGACCGCCTGCACAACATGCGCACGCTGGAAAGCATGTCGCGCGAGAAGCAGCTGAAGATCGCCAGCGAGACGCTCTTCCTCTACGCGCCCCTGGCCCATCGCCTGGGCCTGTACAGCATCAAGAGCGAGCTGGAGGACCTGTCGCTGCGGGCGAAGGAGCCCGAGGTGTACCACGACATCGAGCACCGCCTGAAGAAGGGGGAATCCGTGCGCAAGCGCTTCATCAGCCGCTTCATCCTGCCCATCCGCCAGGCGCTGGAAAAGGAAAACTTCGACTTCGAGATCAAGGGGCGGCCCAAGAGCATCTACAGCATCTGGCAGAAGATGCAGACCAAGCACGTCACCTTCGAGGAGGTGTACGACCTGTTCGCCATCCGGATCATCGTGGACAGCAAGCCCGAGCTGGAGAAGGCGGACTGCTGGAAGGTGTATTCCATCGTGACGGACTTCTACCAGCCGAGCCCGGACCGGCTGCGCGACTGGATCAGCATGCCCAAGGCCAATGGCTACGAGAGCCTGCACACCACGGTGATGAGCCCCGGCGGCAAATGGGTGGAGGTGCAGATCCGCAGCCGCCGCATGGACCAGGTGGCCGAGATGGGCCTGGCGGCCCACTACCGGTACAAGGGCGAAGAGGAGCACGTGCAGGCCATGGATGGCATGCTGAACAAGATCCGCGAGATGCTGAGCGACCCGGGCACCAATGCCTTGGACTTCGTGCAGGACTTCAAGTTCAACCTCTTCACCGACGTCATCATGGCCTTCACCCCGAAGGGGGAGATGCGCTCCTTGCCCATGGGGTCCACGGCCTTGGATTTCGCCTTCGACATCCACAGCCAGATCGGGCGCCACTGCATCGGTGCCAAGGTGAACCACAAACTGGTGGCGATGAGCCATGTGCTGCGCAACGGCGACCAGGTGGAGGTGATCACCAGCCGCAAGCAACAGCCGAAGGAGGAGTGGCTGAACTACGTGGTGACGGCACGTGCGCGCCACAAGATCAAGCAGGCGCTGCGCGAACAGAAGCGCAAGCTGGCCAGCGTGGGCCGCGAGACGGTGCATCGCATGCTGCGCACCTGGGGCGCCAAGATGAACGAGGCCAACATCAACACGCTGGTGGAGCATTTCCTGGCCACCTCCCCCACGGACCTCTACTGGAAGATCGCCCGCGGGCGCCACGACCTGCAGGCCATGCCCCAGCCGCCGGTGAAGAACGGCCGCCTCATCCTGCCCAAAGGCGTGCGCGCCACGGACGAACGGCCCTTGGAGGAGATCGTCTCCGAAATACGCGGGTCGAAAGGCGGCACCTTCACCATCGGCGATGATGTGCAGAGCATGAACTACCAGCTCTCACCGTGCTGCCACCCCATCCCGGGCGACGACGTCTTCGGCTTCATCACCCCGGAAGGCATCCGCATCCATCGGGTGAACTGTCCCAATGCGGTGCAGCTGATGAGCAACTTTGCCATGCGCATCGTCAAGGCGCGCTGGACCGGCAAGGACAGCGTGGAGTTCCTGGCGGGCATCCAGTTCAGCGGCATCGATGCCGTGGGGTTGGTGAACCGCATCACCACCATCATCAGCCAGGAGAACAACGTGAACATGCGCAGCATCAGCTTCGAGAGCAAGGACGGCATCTTCGAGGGCAAGGTGATGGCCTACGTCCATGATGCCGAACACCTGCATGCCTTGGTGGAGAAACTGCGCGGCGTGCCGGAGGTGAAGCGCGTGGAACGCGTGGACCACTGACCGGAGGGCGTGGGCTTTCGCTGCCTGGGCCGCCTATCGCCCCGGATGACGCAACCTGTCCGTGCAACACCCCGACCTGAGGCCGGAGGTTTTGCCGGTTTCAAGTTTCAGGCTTTTCCAGTTTCAAGTTTCAGGTTTCAGGTTTCCCGTCGGCAAGGTCCCATTGCGCCTGCGGCACCAAGCGCTTCTCGTCCCGCCGGGGCTTTGGCGAAGGCGGATCAGCTTTCCTCCACCTGGGTTCGTAGTTCGTAGGACGTAGGACGTAGGACCTAGGAGAAACTCCGTTGCGCCCGCAGCACCAAGTGGTTTCAAGTTTCCAGTTTCAAGTTTCAAGTTTCACGTTTCAGGTTTCCCGTCGGCAAGGTCCCATTGCGCCCGTGGCACCAAGCGCTTCTCGTCCCGCCGAAGCCTTGGCGAAGGCGGATCAGCTTTTCTAATGCCTCGGATACTTGTGCGGGTCCATGTTATCCTCCTCGATCTGCCACTTGATGGACCACATCTTCTTGGCCAGCACCACCAGCTCCCGATGGCCGCGTTCCAGCAACCAGCGCGTGGCCTCGTCATCCTCGCCGCATTCGACCATCTTGCGCAGCACCGGCATATCGTGGGCGGTCAGCCACTCCAAGGCCTTCTCGTCGCCCTCGATCCCCCGGATCACGGCCATGAGGTGCGGGAAGCCGTTCTTCATCAGCCATTTCCTCGCGTCCGGCTTCAGGTACAGCGCAAACACGAACAAGCCCAGCTCCGGATAGCCGTTTTTGATCAGCCAGTCGCGGATGGCCGCATTGCCCGAGATGGCCTCGCCCCAGGCCACCAACACCTTCGCCGGATATTCCATGCGCATGCCGCGTGAAGATACAGGGGTGGGATCAAAGAACCGGGAACGGGCCGCCCTGCACAGCATTCACTCCAGCACAACGACGAGCCTGCACCGGTCCCGCGCGACGCGGTTTCCTACGAGTCCAGGCCCTCCATCACGTGGTGCAGGGGGATGCCCTTGGCATTCATCCGCAGCAATTGATAGTGCTTTCCCAAGGCCCCGAACAGCGAAAAGCGCTTATAGGGAAGGCCGTGTTCCTTGGCGAACTTCTGGATCTCGTCCGTGATCTCGTTGTAGTACACGTAGCTGTATGTGGGGAACAGATGGTGCGCCACGTGGAAATTGAAGTTGCCCAGGATGTGCCGAATGAACCAGTTGTTGTGCGTGAGGTCGTTGGTCACTTCCAATTGGTGGCGCATCCAGCTGAAGGGCAGCTGGTTCAGCTTGTCCGGTACGGGGAACTCATTGTCGGGCAGCGGATGCAGCGGCAACAACACGAACAGGGCGAACACGCTGGCCACCAGCACTTGCAGGAACCACGCGCCGAAGGCCAGCGCGGGTGCCGCCTTGAAGAAGAGCACCGGTATGGCAACTTGGTAGAAAAGGTAGATCAGCTTGAAGGCGATCATCTTCACCTTCTCCTTCATCGGCGGCACGCCCGTCACCTTGCGGATCACCCGGTGCTTGCCGAAGAAATCCCGGAAATCCCGGATGAGCATCCAGTTGAACAGGTAGAACGGATAGATGAAGATGAAGAAGCGGTGCTGGTACCTGCGGATCCCCGTGGGCGACACGTTGGGGAAGATCTGGATCGGCCCGCTCTGCTCCACATCCGTGTCCCAGCCGTCAACGTTGGGATAGCTGTGGTGGCTCAGGATATGGCGGGCATGCCACATGTAGCTGTTGGCCCCCACCCAATTGAAGATCCCCAGCACCCACCGGTTGTACCGCTTCGTCTTATAGATGTTGTCGTGCGCCGATTCGTGGACGAGGTTCAGGTAGATCAGCACCAGGGTCACCCCCATCAGCATGTAAAGCCCGATGTACAGCCACGGGCGTGCCGTGTTCAGCAGCGCGGTGAAGTAGCACCCGAAATAGACCAAGGGCAGGATGATTGCCTTGATCTTGATGTAGTTCTCCCGTTTCTCGGGAATGGCCTTGATCCGGGTGGTCACCCGCTTCCGCAGGTCCAGGAAGAGCTCAATCTCTTCCTTCACATTCAAATACTTGGGCGTATTGTTCATCCTTTTCAATCCTTTAGGAAGAGCGGGTACGTCCTGCCGCAAAGGTAACGCTGCATACCGATCCGCCACTGGGGGCCTTCCAGGCCCGGGCTTACTGGAAACATGATCTGCATCACATTGGTTCGCGGGCCCGGCAAGAAAAGCGTCATCGGCGGCAACGCGGCGGGAAGTACCTTCGCCGCATGCGCCTGCACACCCTGGCCTGCGTGCTTTTCATCCCGCTCCTGGTCCTGGGGCAGGGCCCCTCGAAGATGGAACGGAAGGTGCGTGCGCAGTTGGACCGCAACAAACCCTATCCGGCCATCCGCAATGCGTCGGCCATGCTGGCGAAGGGAGGCCATCCGGAGTTTTTCGCCCTTCGCGCCCGCGGCTACAACAGCATCGGCGAATTCGCCCAGGCCGGGGCCGACGCACACCGGGCCCTGGAAGCCTCGCCAGGCTCCGTGGAAGGCCTCTTCCAGCTGGCCATCGCCGAGCAGGGCCTGGGGCGGTTGGACAGCGCGGCCATCCATCTGCGGCAGCTTTTGGCCGGTTCGCCGGATGTGGAAGTGTGCTACCGGTTGGCCACGGTGGAACAGATGCGCGGGCACCTGGGCCAGGCGATGGCGGAGGTGGACCAGGCCCTGCTTGCACAGGGGCCGGTGCAAGAAGGGGCCGCACGGTTGCACCGGTTGAAAGGGGAAATCGCGGCCATGGCCGGCGACACGGCGATGGCACGCACGGAGCTGGACAGGGCCGTGGCCTTGGCACCGAAGGACCCGGTGAATTACAACAGCCGCGGGTTTTACGGCCATGCCTGGCGCGGCGACCACCAAGCGGCCATCGCCGACTACGACCGGGCCATCAAGCTGAACCCGAACTACAGCTATGCCTTCAACAACCGGGGCTGGAGCCTGTACAGGCTGGGCCAGACGGAAAAGGGGCTCAAGGACATCGGGAAGGCGCGGCGGAAGAAGGCGCACAACCCGTATGTCTACCGCAACCTGGGCGTGATCGCCCTGGAGGCGGGCGACACGGCCAAGGCCTGTGTGCTCTTCCGCCAAGCCTTGGACGAGGGCTTCACCGCGCTGTACGGCAACGAAGTGGAAGGGCGCGTAGCCGCTTCCTGCGGACGGGTGCCCACGCAGGCTCCGGCCTCCAACATGCCGGACCGTCCGGCGGAAAAGGCCGCGCCACGCACCAATGCACCTGAATGATGGAAGCACATGCAAGCATGATGCGCCCCGGGGCGCTGGAGGGCCGTACCATCGTGATCACCGGTGGCGGCACCGGACTGGGCCGGAGCATGGCCGAGGCCTTTCTGCGGCTGGGCGCCAAGGTGTGCATCACCAGCCGCAAGATCGACGTGCTGCGCGCCACCGCGGACGAGCTGGGGAAAGCAACCGGCGGTACGGTGCTGCCCGTGGCGTGCGACGTGCGGCGCTGGCAGGATGTGGAGGCCCTGTTGCAGCAGGTCCTGGAGGCCTTCGGCCGGGTGGACGGCCTGGTGAATGATGCGGCCGGCAATTTCATCAGCCCCACCGAGCGGCTGAGCAGCAAGGCGTTCGAGACCATCATCGGCATCGTGCTCATGGGCACGGTGAACTGCACCTTGGCGTTCGGCAAGCACTGGATCAAACAGGGCGAAAAGGACAAGACGGTGCTCAACATCACCACCACTTATGCATGGACGGGCAGCGGCTACGTGGTGCCCAGCGCTTGCGCCAAGGCGGGCGTGCTGGCGCTCACCCGGTCGTTGGCGGTGGAATGGGCCCGGTACGGCATCCGTACCAACGCCATCGCCCCCGGCCCGTTTCCCACCCCGGGTGCGTGGCAGCGGCTGCTCCCCGGCGACCTGGCGGAACAATTCGACATGGCCAAGCGGGTGCCGTTGGGGCGCGTGGGCGAACACCACGAGCTGGCCGATCTGGCGGCATACCTGGTCTCGCCGTTCAGCGGGTACATCAACGGGGAGGTGGTCACCATCGATGGCGGCGAGTGGCTGAAGGGTGCGGGCCAGTTCAACATGCTCGGTGCCCTGGACGCGGGCATGTGGGACGCGATCGAGCGGATGGTGCGCGGTGTTAAGAACTGACAAAGCGCAGGATTCCTGCTGACCATCACCTTGATGCCATTCAGGGCGATCATCTATATTGGTCGCATAAATCCCAAAACGCCCATGAGGACGATGAAACTGTTTGCGGCCGCCCTGTTGATCGGCGTGGCCACCACCGCCAGTGCCCAATGCGGGGGCCATGCGGACAAGGCCTGTGCGGACATGGCCAAGGCCAAGGCCGACCTGTTGACCAAGGAACTCGCCCTGGATGAAGGCCAAGCCGCCCAGGTGCAGGCCCTGCTTGCCAAGAACGAGGAGAACGTGGCCGGCATGCGCGGCCATTGCGAGGTGATGGATGCGAAAGCCAAGAAGGCGGATGAATCCACCTACGCTTCGATCAACGAGTTGCTGGATGAAAAGCAGCAGAAACGTTTTGAGGAGCTTCGCGGCTCGGGCAAGCTCGAAGCCTGCGGCAAGGAAGGCGGCAAGGGCTGTTGCGCCGGCAAGAAGGGCGAAGCGAAGATGAAGGGCAACGACTTGCGCAAGGAGATGAAGGTGAAGGAGGAATCGCGCCGCGATGCGGGCAGCGGCCTGAAATCGGCCCGGTCGGCGAATTAGGACAGGCCCCGGCGAAAGCCGAATAAAAAATGGCCGCACGGATGTGCGGCCATTTTTTATCGCGGGGTACACGTATGCTCACTCCACCTCCACCACCAGGTACTTGGAAAGGCTCCAGAAGGAGGCCGCGTCCTTGATCCTCAGGTTGTCCACGTGGTCCTTGGTGCCCACCAGCTCGAAGCTGGCCGCCGGGTGCGAGGTGATCAGCTTGGCCTTGCGCGCATTCAAGGGAATGGAAAGCGTTTGGGTGATATCGACCTCCTTGAAGTAGGCCGTGTTCAGGTCGGCGGTGCGCAGCTTGCTCACCCGCCCGATGCCGATCACCCCGCCCTCCTTGGTCAGGATCTTGTTGTCGCGCAATTCCTTGGCGGTGCCCACGCAGTACCACGCGCTGTTCAGCTCCTCCTGCTGCATCTGCGATTGCTGCTCCTTGTCCTGGTACATCTGGATCATGCTCGCGAGCGAGGCATTGGTGCTGGCCAGCTGCTCCTTGATGGACCCGATCTCGGCGTCCTTTTCACGCACGGATTGCTCCAGGCCTTCAATGGCCTTGGCCAGCTCGGAGAGTTTGGTGTCCTTGGCCGCGCTGTTCTTCTTCATCCGGGCGATCAGTTGGCGGTTCACGCCCAGCAAGGAATCGATGGCCTGCAGGTCGGCCATGATGTCCTGCTCCATGGTGCCGCCCTGTTCCACGCCCTTTCTTCCGGCGCTGATCAGCCCCTGCTTCTCGCGGATGGTCCGCAGGTTTTCCGAGATCCGGTTGAACGCGCCGAACATCTCATTGATGGTGGAATCCTTCACGGTATTCTGTTCCACCACCTCTTTGTTGGTCTCTTCCAGTTGCTTGTACGGTTCGCTCTGCGTGGGGTCCTCCTGGCAGGCGGAAAGCAGCAGGGCGGCCCCGATGCATGCCTTGAGCAATGTTTTCATGGTTTGGTGTTTTTGACGGCCGGATCATTGCGGCCGGGCCTGCAAAGATCCATGGTCTTTGCCTAATTGCAACGCCTCCCGGGGAAAAGACGTATACATCCGGTGCAAAAAGCAACCTTTGCGCTTGAGAGAGCCCCGCCATGCGCCCATTCACCCCTGTACGGGCCCGCACGCCGGTCCTCCTGTTTTTTGCCTGGGGATGCCTTTCGTGCCTGGCGCAGGGAAAGCGGGAAAGCCTGACGCGTGATTTCGCGGGCCTGCCGGCCAAGGAACGCTCGCGGATAGCGGCCCGGGAGGCGGAGGAAGCCCGGCAGGACACCTTGTACCAACGGCTGATGCGCGAGGGGGACCTGGCATTCCAGGCGGGTCATTACGACGAGGCCTTGGACACGTTCCGGCAAGCCCGTGAACTGCGGCCATACAACGTTTACCCCAAGGTGAAGATCGAGGACCTGCAGGCGCTGATCCGCAAACGTGAAGCTGCCGTGGCCGCCGAAGCCGCACCGCCCGTGGCGCAGCCCGAAGCCGTGTCCGCCACGCCGGGGCCGGAGGCTGTCGCGGCCGATCCGCCGGCCGCGGCCGCGCCGGAGGATGCTCCAGCGCCGCAGCCCACGGCATCACCATCCATCGCCCCGGCACCGGACAAGCCGCCGGCGGTGCCGGAACGCCCACCTGCGATCCCGGCCAAGGCCGACCCACCGCCTCCCCTCCCACCGCCAGCGGTGGCCGAGGAGCAACCCGTACGTGAAACGGGAAGCCGGGTGTACCTGCAGGCCGGGGCCGTGGTCACTGAAAACTCGGTGGAGGAGAACGGGAAGGTGGTGGTCTATAAACGTGTGGCGCACCCTTGGGGCCAAACCTTCTACTTCAAGGACGGGCTGGACATGACGGCACGTGAATGGGAAGCGCGCTTCACGGAAGCGGGTCACTGACCAACCTGACCGGCATTTCCAACAACGCGTCATAGTCCTCGCCGGCTTCCTTCATATCGAGGTCGTCCGCCGTGTAATGCCACTCCAGCTCCACCTCGCCCTTGCCGGACGCATGGACCTCATCCAGCAGCTTCAGCAGGTCCAGCAGGTACTTCGAGGTCGATGAGTTGAAATAATCCAGACTGATCTGGATCCTGGTCCGTGCCGCAGGGTGGCGCACATAGGTCTCCACGTGGTTGATCAGCTCCCGGTAAAAACGTTCCGCGTTCTCGTGGATGGAGGTGCCCTCCAGGCGGAACAGACCGGCCTCGGGCTCAAAATCGACCTCAGGGGTTTTCTCCGTCCGGTCCAAGTGCAGGCCTGCCATGGCGCGGTGAAGGTAGTTCGCCGCCGCCAATGGCATCGGGTGCCTGCCAGGGCTATCGCGTCTTATTTCTCCCGCCAGTACTGGGAATATGCCGGAACAGCAGGCCCAGCGTGCGGCGATCCCGTCCCCCTCGTGCCCGCCAAACGGCAGGCCCAGGGCGAGGGGGCGGACCAAAGCGAGCGGCGGTCCGGGGAGCAAGGAACGCACGCTGGGCCTGCTGTTCCTACCCCTCTGCCGAAGTCATGACCGTTGATGAATGAAGACGCGATAGCCCTGGGGTGCCTGCCTTTGGCCGGAGCCGGGGCCCATTCCTGCACACGCCCCAATGGAGCGGCGGCCGCGGCGGAGTGTTTTTCCCGGTGGGGGAAGTTTCAAAAAGGTGGCGGGCCGATTGCCGGAATTTGTCGGCAAGATGTAATTTCAGGCCCGGTACAAACCCTCTGCCATGGCCATCAAAAATATTCTTGTGCCTTATGACTTCTCGGATTGTGCCACCGATGCCCTGCGGGTGGCCGCGAAGCTGACGCGCATCAGCGGTGCCGTGTTGCACCTGGTCCATGTGTACGAGGACATGGGCGACTTCCATACCAGCAACCACAAAAAGCGCGAGGATATCGAACTGCGCCTGGACAAAGTGCCGGAGATGCCGTTCCTGCAAGGCATCCCGATGAAGCGCTTCATGCTGCGCCAGTTCGGCATCACCGAGATGTTCCGCAACCAGCAGTTGCGCGGCATGGACCTGATCGTGATGGGGAGCAACGGCGCACGGGGCCTGGGCGGCATGGTGGGCTCCAACACCCAGCGTGTGGTGCGCATCGCACCCATGCCCATCCTGGTGATCAAGCACAACGTGGAGGACTTCGACGTGAAGGACATGGTGTACGCATCGAATTTCACGGCCAAGGACATCGAAAAGTTCCATGCGTTCCAACCGGTGATCGACCTGTTCAACCCGAAGATCCACCTGCTGAAGGTGAACACCCCGGGCAGCTTCGAGCGCAGTGCCGACACGTACAAGGCGATCGACCGTTTCCTGCAGTTGTATGAGCTCAAGCGGTTCAGCACCACCGTATACAACGACCTGAGCATCGAGGAAGGCATCCTCAACTTCGCCCGGGGGATCGATGCTGACATGATCGCCATGGCCACGCACGGCCGCAAGGGATTCTTCCATGTGGTGAACGGCAGCGTGACGGAGGACCTGGTCAACCGCACCACCTTCCCCATCCTGAGCGTGAAGTTGTGAAAGTAACGCCGCCGGGACCTGCATGCCCTTACATTAGCACCTCCATCCAAACACGAGAGATGAAGTTCCTGTACAGGAAATACCCGGCGAAACGTGGCGAAGTGCTCGAAGTGGACCTGAGCGCACCGGCCCTTGTGAAGTTCATGACAGCGAAGGAGTTCAAGAATTATGGTGCCGGCCGTACGCACACCTATTACAAAGGCCAGGACTCGGACGGCTTGATCCGTTTCGAACTGCCGTTCGATGGGATCTGGCATGCGGTGGTGGAGAAAGGGGAGGCGGACATCAGCGCCACATGCCGGCTGCGGGCAGGCGGGCAGCCAGCGAAACTGCCTGGCACGCACGGCGAGGAGTTTGACGACCAGGACATACCGGGCCTGGACCAGCCAAGGAAAGTACCGGTGGACAAATAAGGATAGGAAATGGCGGACATCAAGGAGGAGGAATTGGCCAGCATCCTCAAAGGCGAAGGCGCGGTGATCCAGGAACTGTATGCGATCCTGGAGCAGGAGGAAAAGGAGGACGCGATCGTGCGCGCCGTGATCCGATCCACGTTCCACGAGGAGATCAACCCGGCAACGGGCCTGGCGCCGCATCGCCTGTTCAGCCGGGAAGTGATCCGCCGCACTTGCATCAAATACCGGTTGCGCTTCCTGCCGTCGGGCCGCTTCAAGGGTCCCATCCCCTCCCAAGCGGTAACGGCGGTGCGACACTTGGAGAAGCGGACGGGGATGCCGGCGAAAGGCTTCATGATCCTGGCACCTGCGGGCCGTTTCAAGCTGAGTGACTGCGATGCCGACCCCATGCTCTTCGTTCCGGTCGGCGAGGACCTCTATTACTTGGTGCACCGCTGGGGCCGCGACATGCACCCGTTGCGCGCGGTTACAGCCTGGCCGGTGCGCAATTGGCCACAGTTCGTGGCCACGTCATTCGTGGCGGCCCTGTTGATCGGTGCCCTGATCCCTACGGCATGGGTGGCGGCGAAGGCTGACGCATCCTGGTGGGGCTCCTATCGCCTGGGTGCCTTCTTCTGCACCGCGATGCTGGTGGGCGCGATCACCAGTTATTGCTGGTGGGCGTTCTTCGGCCAGTTCAGCCGCGACGCGTGGGACAGCAAGACCTTCAACTGAGGCCTGCCGGTGTCGGCGCTTAGGCGGCCAGCCCTCCCCGGGACGGTGCGTGGCCCGTTTTGCAGACGCAGGAAGAGCGGAACCACGCCTTCAACTGTTCCCGCTCCGCAGGCACCAGCCTCCGGAACGCCTTGCGCAGTTCCTTGCGGAAAACCGCCTGGTCCGCGTAGCTGATCTTCCCCAGTACTTCCTTGTAATAATCAATCAATGGTTTCGCCATGGTAGCCGTATGGAACGTTGCGCATGACTTCAAAGTTGCACCGTGTGGGATACGACCGGACCCGTTGTTCGCCGGTCCCCGCTGATCCTGAGGCCACCAATGGGAATGGCCCCGTTGCAGCGGGGCCATTCCTGGGCCTGTGGCGGCGATCAACCGATGTTGATCTGCTTGGTCGCCGGCTTCACTTCGACCTTCTTCGGGATGCTCACCTTCAACACGCCGTTCACGTGCTCCGCTGAGATTTTCTCTGCATCCACGGTTTGGGGCAGCCGGAAGCTGCGGCTGAATGAGCTTTGCGAGAATTCGCGGCGCGTGTAACGCTCGTTCTCCTTCAGCTCTTCGTGCTCCTTCTCGGCGCTGATCGTCAGCACATCATTCTCCAAGTTCAGCTTCAGGTCTTCCTTGTCGTAGCCCGGTGCCTGCATCTCCAGCTTGAAGCCATCGCCGTTCTCGGTGATGTTCACGCGTGGTGCCAACCCGAAATGTTCATCGCTTCCTTGGATCTGGTCGATGTTGCTGAAGAACTGATCCAGAATGCCGGAGAACGGACGGAACCGGGTGGGGAAAGTCGGGTAGTTCATGATCGTTTGTGTTTGGGTTTGTGTTTCGAAGTTCGTCTGCGTTTCCGCGAAACCAATGCCAAGGCCCGCATCCTGCCGGAATGGTGTAATGGCCCGTATCCGCGCGACAGAATGACGCAAGCCGAGGCTGCCCCCTGCCTAAATGTCTTACTGGGCCAGGAAAATGTAGGTGATGGTGCCCTTCTGTGGCTGTGCTGCCGTATTGGAGGCCGTGAAACGGGCCCCTTTGGCCGAGATCAACGCATTTTCCGCCATGCACCCGCTGATGTCGGTGCTTTGTGCGGGGTCCAGTTCAGCCTTGGTGACGGCACCCGCGCGGTCCACGGCAACACGGATCACGATCTTGCCGCTGCCCTTGCACAGGTAGGCGGGCACCTCCAGCACGATGTGGGCACGGCCCACCAGGTCGTAGGACACGGTGGTCAGACCCTCCACCTTCACCGGCTTGGGCATCTTCTCCATGTAGTTGCTCTTGTCGAACTTGCTGGGGTCCAGTTCAGGCACGGTGATCTCCTTGCCTTCAGCCCTGCGCTCCTCGGCCAGCCGGTCGAATTCGGATTTCTCCAGATCGTGCAGGTCCTGTTCCACACGTTGGGCCATGCGTTCCTGCGCCGCACGGGACAACGGCTGGATGCTGGCCGTCACATTGCTGGCCAGGTTGGTCACCTGGGCCGTGGCTGCGGAAGCTTCGTCCCCCGCGCTTTGGCTCGTTTCCGTTTCGGGCGTCTCGTCCTCAAGCACCATTTCCATGGGCGGTGCCTCGCGCTCCACCGGCGGCGTGCTGAACTTCCCGAGGATGAATACGCCGATCAGTGCGGTGTGCACCGCCAAGGTGCCGATGATGCCGTATTTATGGCGATCAAAGAGGTCGAGCGATCGGTCCAGCAGCGACATGCGACGTGCAAAGTAACCGCAAGTCTGCCCCGCACGATGGCCCTATCGCATCCGGATCCGCCAAGCGGCGGGCCACAGGTTGTTCCAGCGCTTGCCCGCACCCTTGGCCCAGCCCAGGCCCATTCCCCCGTGCCGCACCAAAGCAAAGCCATCCGTATCGGTGCCCGGCAAAGCTTCGCCGCGCAAATAGGCCAAGGCCCGTGCGCGGTCCAGGTCCAGCGTCGCGAAGGCGCGGTGGTGGCACCGCCCGCCCAAGGCCAGTGCCGGATGGGGCCACCAGGCCCCTCCCTTGTACCGGGCCACCGGCGTGCCCGGCGCGGTGGTGCGCAGCGCCGCCATCAAGGTGCGTACCCTTCCCTCCCACCGGGCCTCCACGGCATACAGCACATCTTCCCGCCGGATGGCCGCGCAAGTCTCCGCCTCCCGGACCCATGGCACCACTTCACCAGGCAGCTGGTCCGTTCCGTTGCCCGGGTGCGGGCCAAGCCGGCCGATGGCCTCCCCCGGTCCCCGGCCCGGCTTGTGCAGGAGCGCGATGAAGAAGCCCTCGCCGCGCACGCGGTGCGGGTAGCAGCGCACACCGGCCGTGGCGGGCAACATCCCCCATGCTTCCTCCACGGGGATGGTGACCGGCACGGCCCCGCGATCGACCAGGCGTTGCACTTGGTCCTCGTTCTCCCGGACTTCCCAGGTGCAGGTGCTGTAGATCAGGTGCCCGCCCGGTTTCACCAGGTGCCACGCGCTCTCCAGGATCCGTTGTTGGCGGGCGGCACAGGTCTCCACCAGGTTTTCGCCCCACTGGGCGCGTGCGTGGGGATCCTTGCGGAACATGCCTTCGCCGGAGCAGGGGGCATCCACCAGCACCAGGTCGCAGAACGCGCCCAAGGCCTCGAAGTCCTCAGGCGCGGCCTGGGTGAGAACCGTGTCGGGCCGGCCCCATTTCCAAACATTTTCAGTGAGGACGGCCTGCCGCGCCGGGTCGGTCTCGTTGGCTACCAACAGCGCGGATCCGGGCAGCAGGGCCGCCAAGTGCGTGGCCTTTCCGCCGGGCGCGGCGCACAGGTCGAGCGCCACCGCGCCGTCCGGCAGGAGGCCGCATGCTTTCACCGCGCATTCCAGCACCATGCTGCCGGCTTCCTGCACGTAATAGGCCCCGGCATGCAGGAACGGGTCCAAGGTGAAGACGGGCCTTTCCGGCAGGTAGCGTCCCTGGGTGCACCATGGCACCGGGCTGCCGGCCATTTCCACCGGTTTGGCCGGGTTCAGCCGGATGCTCACCGGCGCGGGTTGCCCCAAGGCGGCCAGCAGTTCCCCGGCCTCATCGCCCAACAGCCCGGCAACGGCGGGTGGCAGCGCCATTGGCCCGGGTGGTGCCTCCCTGCGTGGCCTGCGCCTGCCCATGGCCGGGGGATCAACGCGGCACGGCGGCCTTTTCGCGCATCAGCGTCTCTGCCCGGTCGGGACCCAGGGAAACGATGCGCACCGGCACGCCGACGGCCTTTTCCACGAAGGCGATGTAGGCTTCCAGCTCATCCGGCAGGGGCTTGTTGGCCACCGCCGGGCCCCATCCGGGCAGGTCGGTGTACACGGGTTGCACCGCGTCGTCCAGGTCGAAGGGGAATCCGGTGGTCTCACGGCCATGGACCCGGTATGCCGTGCATACCCGGACACGTGGCATGCCGCTGAGCACGTCGGCCTTCATCATGGCCAGCTCGGTCACCCCGTTGATCATCGCGGCATAGCGCAGGGCGGGCAGGTCGAGCCAACCGCAGCGGCGCGGGCGGCCGGTGGTGGCACCGTATTCGTTCCCCGCCTTGCGGATGGCCTCCCCGGTATCATCATGCAGTTCCGTGGGGAAGGGGCCGCTGCCCACGCGGGTGCAGTAGGCCTTGAAAATGCCGATGACCTTGCCGATGCGTGCGGGTCCTACACCCAGCCCCGAGCAGGCCCCGGCGCTGATGGTGTTGCTGGAGGTAACGAAGGGGTAGGTACCGAAGTCGATATCGAGCATGGTGCCCTGGGCGCCTTCCGCCATCACGTCGTCTCCTTGGGCGAGCCGTTCATTCAGCCATTGGGCGCCGTCCACGAACCGGAACCCGCGCATGGCTTCCGCTGCGGCCAGCCATTCGGCCTCCTGGCTTCGCCATTCGGGGTGATGGTCGTGGATGCGGAACAGGCGCTCATGCTTGGCCACCAACGCGCCGTACCGCCCCCGGAAATCCGGTTGCTCCAGGTCGCCCACGCGCAGGCCGTTGCGGCCGGTCTTGTCCATGTACGTGGGCCCGATGCCCTTGAGCGTGCTTCCGATCTTGGCCTGGCCCTTGTCGGCCTCGCTGGCCTCGTCGAGTGCGCGGTGGGTGGGCAGGATCAGGTGGGCCCTGCGGCTGATGAGCAGGTTGGGCCGCACATCCACGCCGGCCGCATCAAGCTCTTTCACCTCCTGCATGAAGGTGACCGGATCGATCACCACGCCATTGCCCACCAGGTTCCACACCCCGGGGCGGAACACGCCGCTGGGAATGGTGTGCAGCACGTGCTTGCGGCCGTCGAAGATCAAGGTGTGCCCGGCGTTGGGCCCTCCTTGGAAACGCGCGATCACCGCGTAGTGGGGCGCAACCACGTCCACCACCTTCCCCTTTCCCTCATCGCCCCATTGTGCGCCGAGGATCACATCCACCTTGCCCGCCATGGTCAGGCGCGCAATTTGGCCAGGGCGAGTTCCACGGTATCGAGGATGGGGAACACCGAATCCAGCTTGGTGACCACGAAGAGTTGGCGTACCCCGTGTGCCATGTTCGCCAGCAGCACCTGCCCGCCGGCCTTGCGCGTGCGGGTGAGCACACTGATCATGATGTTGAGGCCGGTGCTGTTCATGTACACCAGCCCGGACATGTCCAGGATCACGTTCACGGCCTGGTCGCCCTTGAGGTGCCCGTCCAGCACAGCCATCAGGTTGTCGGCCTGCTGCTGGTCCATCAGGCGGCCGTTCAGGTGGAAGATCTTGGCCCCCTCCTGCTCGCTGACCTGGAGGCTGAAGGTGGGCTTATCCGTTGCTGTGCTGCTCATGGTTTCGGTTGCGTTCTTTGATGCATTGGGGGCAAAGGCCGTAGATGTGCATGGTGTGGTGGCTCACCTCGAAGCCCATCACCTCGGCCACGGTGTTGCGGATGTTCTGGATGCGGGGGTCGCAGAACTCCATCACCTTGTTGCAGTTGGTGCAGATCACGTGGTCGTGCTGGCGGTAGCTGTAGGCGCGCTCGAACTGGGCCTGGTTGGAGCCGAAGCGGTGCTTGCGCACGAGCTTGCAATCCAGCAGCAGCTCCATGGTGTTGTACAAGGTGGCCCGGCTCACGCGGTACTTTTTCCGTTTCATCGAAACGTAGAGCCGCTCAATGTCGAAATGCCCGTCCTGGGCGTAGATCTCATTGAGGATGGCGAAGCGTTCGGGCGTCTTGCGGTGCCCTTGGCGTGTGAGGTACTCGCTGAAAATGTGCCGCACGTTCTGTTGGATCTCCGGTGCCACCATGGCGACGCGAAGTTAGCAGGCAATGTCCGGATGGGCATGGCCGCGCGGGGTTGTTTTTCAACGCGCGGCGGGGCGGCCTGCCCGGGGCCGTATCACTCGTCCTCCTCCCCTTCCCCGGCGGGATCATCCTTGGTGAAGTAGAGCGAGCTGAACAGGTCGCTGAACGTGACGGAGGCGGTGAATCCGTTCCGGCCGATGCGGCTGAATTCGGCCAGGCCGTGCAGGACGAATTCCATCCACAAACCGCGCTCCCCGGGGGGAATGGGCTCCTCGCGGTCATCCACCAGCTTGGCCAGCCCGGCCACGGTGTTCAGCGCCGCCTCGTAGTCCCTTCCGCTGGATTCCGCCAGCAGGTCCAGCTCGTTGTCCTCAAACCAGGCCACCACTTCCGCATAGGGGTCGGGCCACCCGTCCATTCGTTTTTGCGAGGGGTCGGGAAAATGGCAGCGGAACGTCCGGCGCAGGGCTTCGTCGATCAGGTTTTCCGCCACGCTTTCCGTTCCCTGCTGCTCTCCCTCGTACACCAGTTCGATCTTGCCCGTGATGGCCGGGGCCACGGTCAGGAGGTCGCTG
The DNA here is from genome assembly GCA_024103275.1 of Flavobacteriales bacterium. Taxonomy (GTDB): domain Bacteria; phylum Bacteroidota; class Bacteroidia; order Flavobacteriales_F; family PHOS-HE28; genus PHOS-HE28. The sequence goes on along the minus strand of JAGFIV010000100.1, from coordinate 142,782 downwards.
ATGCGGGCTTGTACGCGGGGCTCCCCGGTGATGATGCCTCGCCGTTCCGCGGCCGCGACCAGGTATTCCAGGGCGCTGATGGACAGGCGTGCGCTCACGCCGCTTTTCTGGTCCACGTATTCGCTGGAGCGTGCCGCCTCCACGATGTTCTCCACCAGTTCGTGCATCAATCCGGGCACCACGACCCGTTCGCGCTGGTCGCGGGTCGTCCGGGCCTCCTGCTCGGTGATCTTCATCCCCAGTTCGGTGCTTTCCGGGTAATGGGTGATGATCTGGCTTTGGATGCGGTCCTTCAGCGGGGTGATGATGGCACCGCGGTTGGTGTAGTCCTCCGGGTTGGCGGTGAAGACGAACTGGATGTCCAGCGGCAGGCGCATCCTGAACCCCCTGATCTGCACGTCGCCCTCCTGCAGGATGTTGAACAGGGCCACTTGGATCCGCGGTTGCAGGTCGGGCAGCTCGTTGATGACGAAGATGCCCCGGTTGCTGCGCGGCACCAGCCCGAAGTGGATCACGCGCTCGTCGCCGTAATCGAGCTTGAGGTTGGCGGCCTTGATGGGGTCGCTGTCGCCGATCAGGTCCGCCACGGTCACGTCCGGCGTGGCCAGTTTTTCGGTGTAGCGCTGGCTGCGGTGCACCCATGCGATCGGCGTGCCGTCCCCCTTCGCGGCCAGCAGGTCCTTGGCATGGCGCGAGAGGGGTGCCAGCGGGTCGTCATTCAGTTCGCTTCCCTGCACCACGGGCATCCATTCATCGAGCAGTTCCACCATGGACCGGGCCATGCGCGTCTTGGCCTGTCCGCGCAGGCCGAGCAGGTTGATGCTGTGGCGGGCCAGTATGGCGCGTTCCATGTCGGGGATCACGGTGTCGTCGTATCCGTGGATCCCGTCAAAGAGGGGCTTTCCGCCGCGCAAGCGGTCGATCAGGTTGGCCCGCAGTTCGTCCTTCACGCTGCGGCTCTTCCAGCCGCTTTCCTTCAGTTCCCCAAGGGTGGTGGGTCGGTCTCTCATGTACATGTCGCCGGTCGCTCAACCCGGCTGTCTTGATCTTCGTTCCTGGTCATGAAGCCTTCCGGTTCCCTGCGTGGTCGCGGAACACCATGTCGGCTAGTCCGTTCAGTCCGGTGTAGAAGGCGCGGCCCTGGTTCACCTCGGTGAAGCGCCTGATGAATTGCTGCAACCAGGGATCGCTGGCGACCATGAAGGTGGTGATGGGGATGTTGGCCTTCCGGGCGCGTGCGGCGGCATCCAGCGTGCGGTTGACGATGCGCTCATCCAACCCCGCGCTGTTCATGTAGTATCCACCGGCTTCCTTCAGGCAACTGGGCTTCCCGTCGGTGATCATCACGATGCGGCGGTTCTTCAGCTTGCGGCGCCGCAGGATGTCCATGGCCAGCTCCAGCCCGGCCACGGTGTTGGTGTGGAACGGCCCCACTTGCAGGTATGGCAGGTCCTTCAGCTCCACTTGCCAGGCATCGTTGCCGAACACGACGATGTCCAGCGTGTCTTTTGGGTAGCGGCGGTGGATCAGTTCCGCAAAGGCCAATGCGACCTTCTTCGCGGGGGTGATGCGGTCCTCGCCGTACAGGATCATGCTGTGGCTGATGTCGATCATCAGCACGGTGGCGCAGGCACTTTGGTGCTCGGTCTCCACCACCTCCAGGTCGTCCTCGGTGAGCCACAGGTCATCCGCGCCGCGCCGCTGGGCCTTGCGGATGCTGTCGCTCATGGCCACCTGGTCCAGCCCGTCGCCGTACCGGAAGCTGCGCCGGTCGCTCGATATCTCTTCTCCCTGGCCGGTGCGGCGCAATCCATGGTGGCCGCGCCCGGCCTTTTTCAGCTTGCCGAAGACCTGTTCCAACGCATGCTCGCGGATCAGCCGCTCGGCCTTTCCGGTAAGCTTCATCTTTTCCTTCCCGTGCACGGACACACCCAGCAATCCATGCTTGAGCAGGTCGTTGCGGAAATCGTCAAACGTGTACTCCTTGCTGAACAGGCCGCGGGCCTTGTCCACCTCCTTCATCCAGGCGAAAGCTTCCTCCACGTCGCCGCTGGTGTGGGTGAGGATCTCCAGGAAGATCGGCAGCAACCGTTCGAACGGCGTCCGTGCGTCCCGGGGCGGCAGGTATTTCGAGAAGCGCTGGCCGATCATGGGGTTGCCACCCGTTCCGCACGGGTACAGCACAAAGGTAACGGCCGCGGAAAGCTCCCCTACTCCACCACCACGCGGCAGGTGCCCCGCTGCCCGCGATCGTCCCGGAGGTTGAGCACATAAAGGCCGGCAGGCAGGCCCTCCACGCTCATGCGCGCCACCTGTATCCCCGATGCGGAAGTGTGGTCCCGCATGCTGCGCACGGTCCTGCCGTTCATGTCCACCAGTTGCAGGTCCGCCACGCGCCCTCCGGGCAGGCCGTAGGCCACCTGCACCTGCGTGGCGGCCGGCACCGGCCATGCCTGCACGCCGATGGCCTGGGCCGCAGGTCCGCCGATGGCCGTGAAAACTTCTTCCGAGGCGTAGAAAAGTCCGCTTGCCGTGCCGGTTTGCTCGCCGTCCTGGTATTGGACGATCTCACGGGTCTGAGCCAAATAGTCGGGGAATCCCGGCTTGTAGAAGCTCACGATGTCCATCTCGCTCCGGATGGAGATCACGCCCGGGATCTCCTCCTGCGTGGTGAACTCACCGGAAAGCCTCAACACGTTGTCGATCGTGCCATGGGGCAGGATGAGCGTGCCAAAGCCATTGGCCGTGTAGTCCGACAGGCCCGATCCGTTGACCAGCATGCCTTGGACCGTGTAATTGTACAGGAAGCTGTCGGCAAACGCCGTATTGAAGGTGCAGGGATAGGGCATCACCAACTGTTCGTCGGTGTAATGGGCCAGGAAGGACATCCCGCTCGCCACGACGCGTTGGCCCATGATGTACCATCCATCGGCCGCCACCCGGTTGAAGATGAAGTTGGTGCCGTCATCCGTGGCCACGGTTGCCCCGGGGAATTGGGCCTCGAAACCCGTGGCATCCGGCGCAACGAAGTAGATGGCGTCCGGCCCGGCCATTTCCTGCGCGGCGGACAGGTCCCACACGGCATTGGGGCCGGTGGCGGTGATCGGTATGAACGTACTGGAGGAGTACGTCATCATCTGGTCCGGTTGCGGCCCGTCGGCCACGGTCATGGTGGGTTGGGCCGCCAGTGCCCCGGCCGAAACGATCAGGACCAACGCCAAATGTCCTTTCACCTCCATCTGGTTCGATCTTTTGCGCCGTTCGGCCGGTTGTTCAATGGGCCACCACGATCCGTGCGGTACCGCGATGACCGTTCCGGCCCGTAACCACGACCTGGTACACCCCGCCGGCCAGGCCCTCCACGGGCAATTCAAGGAACCGTCCGGTCGTCCGCGTGTCAAGCGCCACGGCACCGTGCATGTCCATGACCTGCACGTCTGCCTGCCCCCCCGTGAACTGATCGATCGCCACGATGGCGCGCGTGGTTGCCGGGTTGGGGAATACCTCAACCCCCAATGTGCCGGGCAGTTGTTCCGCAATGCCCACGAAATCGCTGTCCAGCCATTCGGTGTAGGCGTAATTCAGCGTCAGGAACTGGGAGCTGAGCGTGTCCGATACCATGCGCACCACCGGGAATTTCCCCCAAAGCGGATAGTAGGCGCTCTCGTTGTGCACGTGGCTCACGGTGACGGTGCCCAGGCCCGTGCTGAGGGGAATGGTCTCGGTGATCCGGGTGTTCACCCGCAGCACTTCCGTGGTTCCGGCCACGCCGGGCAGTTGCACATGGCCCCACGCCTCCGGTGTCCCGGTGATCGCGCCGTTGCGCGTGCTGGTCTGGCCATCCACCGTGAAGGTGCCCTGGAAGACGTCGGTCCACGAGGCATCGCCCGCGGCCAGGGGCAGCTTCAGGTTGAGCAAGCTGTTGGAATAGCCTGTCGCCAAATGATAGGAGGTGCCCAGCGCGTTGATCGTCTGGGTATCGCCGATGCGCTCGATCCCGGAAGCTGTGGCCTTGTACAAGATGGTGTCCGGGCCGCCGTTCACCAGGGCAAATTGGGCCCCGGGATAGTCCCCGCCATTGGGCAGGGTGGCGGGGTCGCGCCACTGGTAGGTCACCAGGCTGTCGGAGGCCAGCGCGGAAAAATCAAGCGATTGCCCGTTGGCCATGGCAGGAGGTGCCATGTAGGCGCCGCGGTGTACGGTGAATGGTGCGCCCGGGGCCGGCACATTGCCGGATGCCACCAGGGTGGGCTGGGCGCTGATGCCCATGGTGATGATCAGGACGGCGGGCAGGGTAGCGTAACGGACCACGTTCATGGATGGATGGATTGTGCTTGCAAACCTAAGACGTACGGCACGGACCATGCGCTGCCCGGGGTGCGGCACCCTGCTGAAAAGTCCATTCCGGGGCGGTTTGGCCCATCCTTCGTCTCTTTGCAGGCCAACGCCTTCCATACCGCCATCCATGCGACACAGCATCAGTGAGATCACGGCCATCATCCGCGACCGCCGCAGCATCCAGCCCAAGGACTACAGTCCGCGCGAGGTACAGCGCGACATGATCGACCAGGTCCTGGGCAACGCCATCTGGGCCCCGAGCCACGGATTGACACAACCATGGCGCTTCAAGGTGTTCACCGGCAAGGGCCGGGAGCGGCTTTCGGCATTTTTGGGCGCGGAATACAAGCGCATCACGCCGCCGGAGCGTTTCCTGCAGCGCAAGTACGACAACCATGTGCAGCGGCCATTGCAAAGCAGCGTGGTGATCGCCTTGGGCATGGCCCGCGACCCGAAGGGGAAGATCCCCGCGCACGAGGAAGCATACGCCGTGGCCTGTGCCGTGCAGAACATGTACCTCACGTGCACCGCATACGGGCTGGGTGCCTTCTGGAGCACCGGCGCGGTGCTCACCGGGGAGTCCATGGTCCGGTTCCTGGGCCTGGGCCCGGATGATCAATGCCTGGGCCTGTTTTACCTGGGATACCCGGCGGGCGAATGGCCGAAGGGCTACCGCAAGCCCTTGCCGGACCTGGTGGAATACGTGAGCGGCTGAAGCTAAGCGAAAGGTCCCATCGGGTTCACGGCCGTCCCTCGCCCGCCGTCCGGAAAATGGACCCGCGGTCCTCGGGGCGGGCGGCGGCGTTCCACCGGAACCCTTCCAGCCGCTTCTCTTCCTCCGGTGCGGCGGCCAACGGGTACAGCGTGGCCGTGGGCCGTGTGAGGAAGCTCACGGTGCTCACCCGGCCGCTGTCCAACCCCACGGTGATGATGCTGCAATCGGCGCGGTTCACGCCGGTCACCTGCTCCACGGAATCCTTGGTCTCCTTGGCGAAATACACGGTGCGGCTGTTCCCTTCGGCCACCACCTTCACGATCTGGTCCTGGTGGAAAAAGGCGGTCATCATCAGGCCCGTCACCTGGTTGAAGTGCGTGGTGTCCACTTGTGAGGCAAGGAAGGCCGAGCCGAGCACATGCAGCGTTTCGGCATGTCCGTCGCGCAGTTTGATGCTCATGCTGTCCCCGCTGATCTGGTCCTCCCTGCTCCACAGGAAAGGCTCGCCATGCAGGGCGATCAGGCTGTCGGCCTGCGTGTATGCCATGGTATCGCATACGCCTTGGAGGTCGCTCTTGAAGAACCGGACGTTGCGTCGCGCCAGCACGCGGCGGCGCGACAGGCTGTCCTGCCAGGCGAAGAGCGTGTCGGCGTGCAGGAACAGGGAGTCCCCGCCCATGAGCATCACCAGTTCGGCGCGCCCGGTGACCATGGAACGGCCATCCCCTGGGCGGTGCGTTCCGTGATGGCCGCGCACCACCAGGTTGTTCACGGTATCCGTCACGGAGACGTGCCCCCACCCTTCGCCATCGCCGGTTTCCCGGAGGTAATGCAGCGTGTCGCCGGTCAACTCCTGCCCGCCGCTGATGATCCGTCCCGCGCGTGTGAACCACCCCTCACCGGTGCGGGTGTCGTAGCTGCCGCGCTCGGCGAATAGGTGGGCATCCGGCTGGATGATCTGCGTGGGCCCGCCGAACACGGCCATTCCGGTGGGGGTGGCATAGGTCAGGGTATCCGTCAGGATGACCTGTCCGGCATCCAGCACCCGGACGCTGTCCGTGAAGTGGAAGATGCGCCCTTGCACATCATAGCTTCCCTTGCGGCTGGTCAGGGTGCTGCCGCCCCGTTTGTCGGTGATCCGTGCTCCGGTGCCGTATTCCGCCCGGCGCTCCTTCACGTGGTACAGCAAGGCCCCGGTGGAGAGTTCCATGCCGGGGTCCTGGAGGCGTACCTCCCCGCTCATCCGGGCGGTATGGCCGCGACCGTCGTATTCCAGCCGGTCGCCGGTGATGCGCAGCGTATCGCCCTGGGTGAGCATCACGTTGCCGAAGGCGTCCACCCGTTCCTGGCCGCGGAGGTGGGCACTGTCGCAGGACATCAGGACGTTTTCATGCTTGAAGCGCACATGGCCCAGCAGGCGTTGTGCACCGGTGGCCAGGTCCTTGTCATATTCCCAGCGGTCGGCGTTCAGCACCTCCACGTGCTGGCCGTTTGCGGGCCCGTCATCCTGCGCCATGAGCATGCCGGGGGCCATGGCCATCAACACCAGGAAGAGGCCTGTTGGCAGGTCGTGGTCATGCCTTGGCCGTTGGTTCATGCCCTGTGCGGCCATTGCCGGTTGTTCCCTATTTCGCGGCCTTGTTTGCCGCCTTCCGCGCCCGGTGCTGGTCGTTGAGGCCCTTCACCACGGCCGGGGTGATGTCCAGGCCCTTGTTGCCCACCCAGATCTGCCCCGCCTCCTGGATGCTGAAGATGTAGTCGAAGCCGGCGGTCTTGTTGTATTCTTCCAGGAACTCCTGGATGCGGGAGGCGATCTCCGTAAGGGTACGTGCCTGCAAATGGTCAAACTGTTCCTGCAGGTCCGCTTGCAACTGTTGGATCTTTCCGCCCAGTTGCTCCACTTCCTGCTGGTCCGCCTTCAGTTCGGCCTGTGTGCTGTACGTGTGGTCCTTGGCCACCAGTTCGTTGTACCGTGCCTGGGCCTTCTGCATCTCCCGCTGCAGGTTCCCCTCCATGCGCTGGCCTTCGCTGCGCACCCGGGCGGCACTTTCCTGGACCAGCTCGTAGTTCTTCTGCACCGAATCCATCATGAAATAGGCGATGCGTGCCTCGGGGATCGGGGTGGTATCGGGGCGCACGAGGCTGTCCCCTGCATCCGCGGTCTCCCCGGGTTCCAATCCCTTGAGCTTTTCCTTCAGGATCTTTTCCGGGACCCGTTGGCGGCCCAGCGACCAGATGATCGCCCCGGTGAGCAGGAAGTTCCAGACAACGAGCAAGAGCAGAAGGAAACGTTTCGACATGCCGGTAAAGGGGATGGCGCAAAGTTAGCCGCCACTCCCGCCCAATTTCCGTGCCGCGTCACCGTTGCACCACGAAGCGGCCGCCCAACCGCGCCCCGGCGACCTTGCAGCGCAAGGCATACATCCCCGGCGGCAGGTCGCGGATATCCAGCCGAAGGAACCCGCCGGTCGCCATCGCTTTTCCTTGCATGGCCCGGACACCCCGTAGATCCAATACGGTCCATTCCACTCCGCCGGGTGGAAGGCCCCGTACCTCCAAGATGTCCTGCGCCGGATTGGGCCAGGTATGCAGCGCCTCCATCCCCTGCTCGGCAATGCCCACGGCAATGTTCACCGAAACGCAGATCGTGTCGTTCAGCGGGTGTGCGTCGTTGGCCGCCGAGGTCCAGGCACAAAGCTGGCCCGTGCCGTTCCCCGGCGGGGTGAAGGGTTGGGGGAACGCCACGATGGTGGAATTGCCGGGTGCGATGTTGTTTCCGGTGTAGGTCTGGGTGGCCACCGGCCCGTTGTTGAATGCGTAGTGCACGGGGATGTTGGTCACCGGGGTGTTGCCCAGGTTTTTCACCAGCACCTGGATGGTGGTGGGGGCCGTGATCACCTGCCCGTTGTTTATGCCCACAAAGCCCATCGCGCCCACATCGGTGAAGGGCAGCTGCTGGATGCGCAGGCCGAGGTGGAAATCCGTGGTGGTCCGCTCCCGGTATTCGGCCCAGGCCCCGCCCAGCACCTCGTAGCATTGCAGGGAGAACGGTCCGGCCACGTCCTTGGCGATGTATACGCTGGGGCCGAGCATGTACCACACCACGTAATACCCGCCACTGTCGGACATCACAGGCGTGGGCAGCGGATAAAAATGGTCGCCGGCCCCGCCGTTCGCCAAGGTCACCACGGTGCTGTCCAGCAAGGTCCCGGGACCGCCGTCCGGCCCGTCATCATCATAGAGCATCATGGCATAGCTGCTCCCGCTGTTGCTGGAAATGCGCACGGTGGTCCCGGTGACCAGGCACGGATGGAACGGTGGCATGATGTAAACGCCGATGCCGCCGTCGCCGCCGTTCCAGCCCAGTCCAAGCCCATCGTCGTTGGGGCCCGCCCAGCTGATGTCCTGTGTGTTGACCGCGGGCGAATAGGCGATGATCTCCCGGGTGATCGAGTTATTGGTGGACACCAGCTCGCCGGCCACCCCCGTGATGGTGACCTGATGCCTGTAGGTGCCTGACTGGCCCGGCGAGAAGGCTTGGGCCAGCTCGACCAACGCATTGCCTCCCGCCAACAGGGCGCCCACCGTGGTGGTTTCCGACAGTACGGTTTGTCCGCCCGCGGAAATGACCGTGCTCGTGAGGGTGAACTCGGGCAGGTCCTGGTTCCCGGAATTGGCCACCACGCTGGCCAGGTCCAAGCTGGCCCCGACGGCCATGGTGGTGCCCCGGCTGCCGGGTTCGCCCACCCATTCCACGGAGGCATCTTTCACTTGCAACAGGGGCGTGGCGGGGTTGTAGAAGCGGACGGCATACCCTGCGGCCGGCATCAGGCTTTGGCTGCGTGCCAGGCCGATGCTGCCGGTGACGCTCTCGATGCCGATCACCGGCCCGTTGCTGCCGGTGGTACCCGAGGTCCCTTGGTACTGCATGGTGATGGTGCTGTCGCTCTTGTCCAGGACCAGTTGGAACGTATTGCTTCCCACGTATCCCGGAGCGGTCACGGACCAGAAGGGCACGTTGATCCAGGAGATGATCAGCCGATCATCCTCGTCCTGCAGGAAACACTGCGCCGGGTTGCCCGTTCCGCCGAAGGTGAGGTCGGACATGAAGACCGCGATGTAGTTGTCCGTGCCGCCGGCACCGGGCAGGGTGGGAAAATTGGCGGCGATGTTTCCCCCGTTGAAGGCCACATACCCGTTGCTGCCCACCCATACCTTCTTCACATCATACCAGTAGTAGGGCATGCTGCCGCTCATGACGAAGGGGCCGTGGGTGTTGTCATCGGCCAGGTCCGTGATCGGGATGCCCGTGGAAGTGATGTCGATCCATGAATAAGCGGGTCCGTCCGGCTCGAAGCTGTCCTTCCAGATATAGCCATACTGATCCGGGCCGCCGGTGGCGGCCACCAGCGGAATGGCAAGGCAGGATGCAAGTAAAACGGCGTACGGTCTTCCCATGGCTTGGCGATTTGGAGACAAGATAGCATTTCCGCGGCAGCCCCTGGATGCCGCACCCCGTCGCCCTCTCCGGCCCGGGCGGAAGGTCGCTATAAGCTCATCAGCTCCTTGAAGCGGAGCGTTTGCCTGCGGCTCACCTCCACCACTTCGCCGGTGCGCAATTTGCAATTGATGCCTCCGCTGAACCACGGCTCAATCTTGTCCACCCAGGCCAGGTTGATCATTTGCTTGCGGTTGGCGCGGAAGAAGACATGGGGATCGAGGCGCTTTTCCAGGTTGTTCAGCGAACGCAGCACCAACGGCTTGTGCTCGCCGAACCGCACCCGCACATAGTTGCCCTCGCTCTCCAACAGGCGAACGTCCTTCAATTCAACGAACCAGCACCGCTCTCCATCCTTGATGAAGATGCGGTCCTCCGGCGTGAGCCGGTCGCGTTGACCGTCCGCACCGGCCTTCTGCGGCAGCTTGGCGATGGCCGCACCCAGCCGCTCGGGGTCGATGGGCTTCAACAGGTAGTCCATCGCGTTTACCTCGAACGCCTTCACGGCATGCTCGTCGTAGGCCGTCACGAAGATCACGTGGGGCGCGGGGTTCAGTGAGGCCAGCAGTTCAAAGCCGTCACGTCCGGGCATATTGATGTCCAGGAACAGCAGGTCGGGTTTGAGGCTCTCCACCAGTTTCTCGGCCTCGTCGGCATTGGCGGCCTCGCCCACCACCTCGATCTGGTCGTAGGGCTCCAGCATGCTGGCCAGCTCCCGGCGGGCCAGGCGTTCATCATCCACGATCAACGTTTTCATGGTCTTGCGGTTCAGTTAGGGATGTCGGCGGGTTGCAGGTCGGACGCGGTGGGCAGGAAAACATCACAGGCCACCAGGCCATCCTGGTTTCGGATCTCCAGCGAGGCCTTTCCCCCGTACAAATGCTTCAAGCGTTCGCGGGTGTTGCGCAGGCCGATGCCGCCTCCTTGCGGCCGCCCCGCCTTATAGTGGCCGGTATTGCGCACGCTCAGCAGCATGCCGCCATCCTTGGGCACGGCGGTGATGGACACCTCGCCGCCCTGTTTGCTGCGGGCGATGCCGTGGCGCACCGCATTCTCCACCAGGGTTTGCAACATCATGGGCGGCACGGGGCTCCGCTCCAGGGCGGGATCCACGAAAAAATGCACCTTGAGCCGCTCCTCATACCGCATGGACTCCAGGGTGAGATAGGCCCGCACGGTATCGATCTCCTCCCCGAGAGGCACGGTGTTGCGCTTCACGGTGGCCATGGCATTGCGCAGGATCACGCTGAGCAGGGTGATGGATTGCTTGGCGCGCCCAGGGTCCTCGCCGATCAGCGCACGGATGCTGTTGAGCGCATTGAACATGAAATGCGGATTGAGCTGGCTGCGCAGATTGGCCAGCTGTCCCTCTCGGTTGGCCGCTTCCAGACGGAGCATCTGCAGCTTTTCCAGGCGGCTGCGCACCAGGTAATGGTAGGCCACATAGACCACTTCCCACAGGAACAACTGGAGTATCCAACTGAGCCACACTTCCGCCAGTCGGCGGCCGGGCCCGGTGATCAGCGGCTCGGCCTCCCGGAAGAACAGGTCGTGGAACCCCGCCTGGAGCAGGCCGGCCAGGGAGCCCATGATGAAGGCGCCGGCCACCATGCGCACCAGCAGGTGTACCACGTGCAGGTCCAGCCAATGCCATTCCTTGAAGCTGGTCCGCAGCACATGGCTGCTGGCGATGCCGATGGCGGCCATCATCAGGGTAACCAGGGCAAAGCGGCCCGTGAACCCGCCTTCCAGCAGGCCGGGCAGGCCAAGCAGCGACATGTACGCCGTCCAGGCCAGTACCTGGATGGTCCAATACATGGCCCTTGTGGTGCGTTCGGAGGACATTGGGGCCAATTTACCGGCCGCGGGCAGGTCTCCCGACCGGATCTCCATGAACGGAAGCTGTGCGAGTTGTCCGGCGCCCCTACCCGGCCGATGGCGGAAGGTCACTTCCGCGAAAAACGATCCTTGCCTTGGCCAAGGGTATCTTTCCCATTCGAGATGAACTTCCTGGGCCATCTTTACGTATCGGGCAACAGGCCGCTGGTGATCGTCGGCAATTTCATGGCGGATGCGGTGAAAGGCCGCGACCTGACCGGCTGGCCGAAGGATATGCAGACAGGTATCCGCATGCACCGGCACATCGATACCTATACGGACAACCATCCGCTGACCTTGAAGGGGCGCGAACGGCTGCGCCCGCATTGCGGGAAGTACGCGGGCGTGGCATTGGACCTTTTTTACGACCACGCCATCGCCAGCCGGTGGGCGTTGTTGAGCGACGAACCATTGGCCTCCTTCACCCGGCGGATGTACCGCCTGCTGCAGGCGCACAGCCACCTGATGCCCGAGCGCACCCGGCACATGCTTCCCTACATGGTGCGCCATGACTGGCTCACCTCCTACGCCCGCGTGGACGGCATCGGGCGGGCCTTGCGCGGCCTGGCGGCAAGGGTGCCGGGCGGGGAGGTGCTGGTCGGCGCGGAGGAGGTGCTGGTGGCGCACCATGCCGAATTCGAGGACGAATGCCTGCGCTTTCTTCCCGAGCTGCAGGCGCACCTGGAAAGCGTGGATGGGGAAACCTGAATACACGGGGATCGGCCTGTTCACGGCCTTGCTGGGGCTCGTCGCGGTGGTGGGCCCCGGGACCGGCAATGGCCACCTGGCCGGACCGGGTGCCTTGGCCCATCCCTTGGTGGAGCGCGATCTGGCCCAGATCAAGCACGACACGCTGCGGGTGCTGGTGCTGCCCGATCCGCTGTCGTGGGAACAAAGGCCGGGCGCGATGACGGGGCTGGAATGGGAGCTGCTGGAGCGGTACGCGCAAAAGCGCCGGATCCCCGTCAAGGCGATCCCCGTGGCCGACCGGGACAGCATGCTGGCCATGCTCCAGACGGGCCGCGGCGACGTGATCGCGGCGCAGCTTTCGCCGGAAGGATGGGCCGCACCTTATGTGCACTTCACGCATTTCTACCGGCGCGTGGCCTATGTGGAGGCCCACGCCACGGGCCAGGCAGGGACGGACCCTGCAAATACCGGCGACACGTTGTACATCAGCGCCTGGTCGCCGTTCCTCCAGGCACATGGTGAACCGGTGTTCCCATCGGACATGCGGCCCTTCAAGGTGGTGGACCGGACCCCGGAGGACCTGCTGACCGCCACGGCACTGGGCCAGGTGGCGCGCTCCGCCTCCTCCGATGCCACGGCCGCCATGGAAGCCAAACGCCTGCCCTTGGTGGCGTTCGGCCCCAGGCGGGGCCGTTCGGTCCCCTTGGCGTTCGCCGTGCGCACCAATTCCCTGCGCCTGCAGCACTCCCTGGACACTTGGCTGGCCTCCTCGCGGGAGGGCGAGGCGCGGTCCGCCTTGATCATGGCCTACGACAACGGCTTGGAAACACGCGGCCCCTCGAAGTACCAACGGGTGCTCGCCGCCGGGGCGGACAGCATCTCCAGCTACGACAGCCTGTTCCAGGCGCATGCGGACAGCATGGCGTGGGATTGGAAGCTGTTGGCCGCGGTGGCCTACAAGGAATCCCGGTTCGACACGGCGGCCGTCTCGCGCATGGGCGCCGGCGGGCTCATGCAGCTGATGCCCGCCACGGCCTCGTTGATGGGCCTGACCGACTCCAGCGGCGTGGACGGCCATGTGCTGGCGGCCACGCGCTACCTGGACCGCCTGGACCGCATCTGGAAGCGGGACATCACTTCGCCCGCACAGCGGTTGAAATTCGTGCTTGCATCCTACAACGCCGGTCCCGGCCATGTAAAGGACGCCCAACGGTTGGCCGTTGAACTGGGCATGGACCCCGACCGCTGGGACGGCAATGTGGAGCGCGCCATCGTGCTGCTCAACCGGCCCCGATATTTCACCGGGCTGGCGGCGCGCAACGGCTATTGCCGCGGGCAGGACACCTACTGGTATGTAAAGGACGTGACGGGCCTGTACAGCTGGTTGAAGGGGACAGCGGGACATTAGGCCACCGGCTGATGCAAATGAGGCAGCTTGTATACAAGACCGCCTGGCCGCACCTTTCCTGCTGAAATGCCGGAGCGCACCAAGCACCGGTCGGCCACGCACCAAGGGTTTCCGGGGAAGGAGGTAAGATGTGTAAGCGTGGTAAGGGTGGCCAGGGTGTACTATGCCTTCTTCACTTGCTTCACCACCTTCACCGCACACCCCTTGTTCGGATCTTTCCCGCCAGCTCCGGTTCCAAGCGCCCCAAGGAATCAAACCGCGATCCGGCGTTCGGCTGCTTCCATGGGACAAGCAGCTGCCTGCCCTCCCCCAATAAGGTGATTGCGCCGAAACAGCGGCAGCCCGTGTATTGCAACATCCCAAGCACCAGCCCATGCGCCTCCTCGTTACCGCAGCACTTCTCGTATGCGCCTGCGTTCCAAGCAGCGCCCAACTATGGAACCGCATGACGTCCGGTTCCTCGGCCATCCTGAATGATGTGTACTTCGTGGACGAGCTGCGCGGCTGGGCCGTAGGCTTCGAGAACACGATCCTGGCCACCACCGATGGCGGCACCACATGGAGCCCGCAAACGCCGGGCACACCCGCCAACACCGGATTCCACGCCGTGTTCTTCACGTCAGCCACCGAGGGCTGGGTGGCGGGGCTCGGCAACGTGCTGCTGAAAACGGTGAACGGCGGAGCCACCTGGACATCGGTGAACACCGGCGTTTCCAACGTCAATCTGCGAGACATCTGGTTCGCCACGCCGGAGATCGGTTATGTGGTGGGCGGGCAAGGGCTGACCGGCACCATCCTGCGCACCACCAATGGCGGTGCCAGTTGGAGCGCCACCACAGTACAGGGTGGGATGAACGCGGTGCAGTTCGTATCGCCCACCAAGGGTTGGGTGTGCGGCAACCGTGGTGCCGTGTATCACACAAGCGATGGCATCAACTGGGTGGAACAGCTTCCGTTCGGGTCCGATTTCACCTACTCGCTACTGGGTATCCACATGCTGAACGAGAACGAAGGCCGGGTCGTTGGCGGCAGGGTGGGCTATGACAACGCTACATACCCCGGCATGCTCCACACGGTGGATGGTGGGCAGAACTGGGACTTTGTCGCCACCGGCACCGTCGCAGGCAAGACGGATGTGCATTTCTTCAACGGTCAGGAAGGCTGGCTGTCCACCACGGCCCCGTTGGGCGAGGGCTATCCGTTGCGCTCCACCTCCGCGGGCGGAGGCATCGGCAACTGGGTGGTGAACACCGATTCGCTGCCCACCATCCATGCCCTGCACTTCCACTCGCCCACGCTGGCATGGGGCGTGGGCGATTACGGCGTGATCGTGCGCATGGGCGACGTGGAGACAGGCATCAGGCCGGCCGCGGCAGCGCCAGCTGTGCATTTGGCGCCCAACCCCGCCCGCGATCAATTGCGCATCGAAGCGGGCACCACCGTGCTTGGTGCCGAGGTGCTCACCTTCGACGGCCGCAACTGTGGCCCCATGCAACGCACAGGCAGCAACGTGGACGTGTCGGCGTTGGCTCCCGGCATGTACCTGGTGCGCGTGTTCATGCAAGGGCATGCAAGCCCCACGGTGCTTCGGTTCGCCAAGGAATGAGCGAAAGGTGGGAGCCGGGCCCGCTGGTCACGGCGGCGATCCGATGGGATTGCCGCGAACAATCAGTACTTGCCTGCCATCTCCCACAAGGTGCCCGGCCTGTCCCTGTATGATCTCGCCTTGCCGCCGGGAAGGAAGAATTGCGGGAGCGTGGGGCCGGGAAGCCCGGTGACGGGATCCCCATAAGGGCCGAAAGCCCTCCCCGGGGCGGGAAGGGCTTTCGCTTCATTCGGTTGCGGGTGTTCAGTGCTTGCCCATCCTCTCCATCTCCTTGTCGAAGGTCTCCTTGAACTTCTCGTAATCGTAGTCGATCTTCAACTGGTCGTCCTTGCTGAGGCGCTCGTTGTACGCCGCGAGCAGGTCCTGGGCGCTGAGCTCGATGGCCACGTAGCACTTGTAGTTGCCCGTGGCGTCCACGCGCATCATTTTCTCGCAGATGGTGCGTGTGCCGGTGAGCTTCTGCTCCACCACCTCGCGGGCCAGGCTCTCGTAGCGCTCGCCCACTTCCTCCTTGTTGTTCATCTCGCGGCTGTTCACGTAGTTGTCGATCACGGCCTTCACGGTGGTGTTGATGGCGCTGGCCATGTCGGCGCGGGCGTTGGAGAGGGCCTTCTTCTTGGCCGTGGCCTGGTCCATGCTCTCGCCGAGGTTGTTGGCGCGGAAGTTCTTGTCGTCGGTGAAGAACTCGGGGCCCGAGCAAAGCACCTTCACCTCGGTCTCCCCGCTGGGGGGCTTGGCGGCCTCGGCGGCTTTCTTCTTGCTTTTGCAGGCGCTGATCCCGCCCACGAGCATCAGGGCCATGAAGGCGTATGATGCGGTCCTTGAAGTAATGGTTCTCATGATCTTTGTTTTTAGGTGGTCGTCTTCCGGGGTTGCACTTTCCAATGTTGTGCCAAAGTGCGCAAAGGTGCGCCGTTATTGGAACAAAGTGTTCATCATGGCGGGGAAAATCCCGCTCCGCATTTCGCCCGCGGCCTTTTTGTATGCATCCATTCCCGCCTTGGCATAATCCAACTGGATCCCCTTCAGTCCCTGTTTTCCTCCTTCATGGATCACCTCGCCCGTGCGGCGGTCGGTCACCTTCAGCGTTTCATCCAGGGCAACGGTGTAGAACCCGTTGCTCTCCCCCACCTGCCGGGTCTCGGCGTTGAGCTCCACCACCAGGTCGGCATCGGCCGCGCCGCCCACGATGCGGAAGCCTTGGGCGGTCATGGCCTCCTTGAGGGCGATGGCCAGCGGCGCATCGGCCAGGAGCTGTCCCAGGTTGCGCTCGGAGCCGCGGAAAAAGACCTTCGGCATCACCGGATCGATGGGCACATGGGCCTCGGGGACGGTGAGGCTGCCCAGCAAGGGGGCCACGAACGTGGGGTCGAGGTCCTTGCCCGCCAGGTCCGCCACATCCAGCTTCACCAGCACGGCGGCCGACCGCGCGTCCAGGTCGGCGCGCTGGACCCGTGTGCGCACCCGTCCGTCCGCATCGGTGTTGCGGCTTTCCTTCACCGGCCCGTCATGCCCGGGATAGCTGATGGTGACGGGCAATTGCGGCAGTGCCCTGCCGGTGGTGGCATAGGTGGCCGTGATGAGCAGTTCCCGCTTGAAGCGGTTGGACCAGTCCAAGGCGCATCGTTCCGGCAGTACGGACAACCTCACACCGCTGGCCATGGCCTGCAAGTGGCTGAACAGCTCATTGGCCAAGGGCACGGCACGCCCGTCCACCTCCACCTGGTCATTCTCGCCCCAGTAGTCCCTGATGGCCATCAGGGCCCGGATGTCCGCGTCGAATGCCCCGCGCAGGTCGCCCCTGCCCAGGCCCGCCACGGCCCTGCCGTACAGGTCTGCCGCCTGCGCCAGCGCCTTTTGCTTGCGGTCGGCCTTGATGCGTGCATACTCGGCCTTGTCCAGCCGGTAATAGGTCCAATAGTCCGTGGGGCCCTCATAACTGTCCACCAGCCGGTATCCCTCCAGGTGTTCCTTGGTGCGCGTGGAAATGGTGCTGGTGAACTCCTCGTCGAACTTGTACTTGCGGTCCAAGGTGTACAGCAGGCTGTTGCCCTCCACGGTGACGCTGATTTCACTGGCCAGGTCGTTCAACGCGTTTTTCTTGGCGGCCTCCTGATAGTCGGGGCGGCTTTTGGGCGCCACGCCGATGCCGATGTAGTCGGCACTGCTCACCGGCCGGGCGGATACCCATGCGGGTGCCGACACCTGGGTGTTGGCCTGCACCTCAACCGGTGCCACGGGTTGCTTGGCCTTGCAGGAGGCCAGCAACAGGATCGCGGCGAGCAGCAACCCGGATGCCGTGGTCATGACCCGGCAACTGCCCGCCCCCAAAGGTCTTTCCCTCATGGCAATTGCGCTGCGAGTTGTTGCGCGATGCTGGAGGCCACGCCGGCGGCCGTGCCGCGCAACAATTCGTTGCCCAGGTCCGCTGTGCTCTTCACCTCCCTCGGGGCGGACAACAGGGCGGAGAGCTCACGGCGGGCGCTGCCCCGTGTATCCACATTGCCGTTCCACTTGGGATACAGCTGCCGGGCATTGCCGCTATAGGTGGCGTAGTAGGCATGGTCGGTGGCATCGCGATCGATCACCTTGCTCAGCAACACCTGGCCGGTCTCCAGGGAGACCACCTTGAAGCTGAAGGACACGGTGGCCTTGTTCTCCTTGAAGAATTCGGTGTAATTCGTCGGCCTGAAGCGGGTGACCATGGCGTACTGGCCGGTCTCGGCGTTCAGCTGTTTCACCTCATAGCTTTCGTAGCCCTCCTTGGTGCTTTTGCGCAGGCTCCCGGGAATCTCCTGGAAGGAGGTGAGCGTGCCCATGATCACCGCATGTGCGCCCAGCAGCTTGCCCGCGCTCACCGCGCTGGACTCATCCACCACGCCCGTCATGCCCAGCCGTTGCTCATCGAGGATCTTCTGGATGTTGTCCCGGTCCACCACGCTGATGAAGGGATCGTTCAGGTTGGTGAGCGCGCTGATCACATACGCCTGCATGGCGGCGGCCTGCGGGGACTGCGCCTTGCTACCGGCCTGGTCGAACGGCAGCACCGCGATGGGGTACCGTCCTTTTTCCACGGCCTGCTGGCGCAGCGCCATGGCGTCCTTGTAGGTTGAACTGCGCTCCACCACCCGGCCCAGGTCGGCATAGGCCTTTCTGTATTGCCCGGCCTGCAAGGCGGCCTTGCCGGAGAGGTACAGCGGCTCCAGGAAGGCCACGTCCTGCAGGCTGCCCGCATCCTTGTATCCCGGTTCCAGCTTGCCGATCTTGGCGAAGGCCTCCTCGGCCTTGGCATACTCGCCCTTGGCCAACAGGTCCTGGCCTTCGGTATACACCTGCAGGAGATACTCACCCTTCACCTGTTTGAAATCCGCTGCGTAGTGGTCCGGGATCTCCAACACGACCCCCGCGCGCTGCACCCGCTGCTGATAGTCCTTGGCCGCCAGGAAGGCATCCACCGCCGCCTCCTTGTCCCCACCCACGCTGAAGGCCTTGAAGAAGGTGCTGAGCTTGTCGTTCAGCAGCATTTGGCCGGTCTTCTTCAGGCCGATCTTCGCATCCACGTTCCGCGGGTTGCGCAAGGCGCTTTGCAGGTACATGTCAGCCGCCTCGGCATAAAGCCCCCCCTGGTCCAGCTTGGTCGCCTTCTTGCTCAAGGACTTGGATCCCGAGCAGGCGGCCATCACCACCATCGCGAGAATGGCACCGGCTGTCAAGGGGAGTTTCATCGTTCAGGGTGATGGATCAAGGCCACCCGTGGCGTTCAGCGGCTTTGGATGTATTCGTTCAGGGCGTCCACCGAGCTGGAGAAGCCGAACGCATCGTTGACCTTGAAGTAATTGTTGCGGTCCGTCACATGGTCATACGCGAACCTGGCGAAATCGAGCTTGCTGTCCTCGAAGCCGAACAGGCCCATCACGGTCTTCACCTGGTCCGTGGAAAGGCAATTGCTGCCCGCGATCTGCTTGGCCAGTTTCAGCTTGGTCTCATCGAAGCCCTGGTTGTCGATGCTGGCCTTGGCCGCTGAGAAATCGGAACCGGACATCGGCAGCGTGCATCCTTCCTTCACCGGTGCCGGTTCCACGGGAGCTTGTTCCTGGTACGTGGTGTTCTGCTCCCAAGTCGCGCCGTCCGGATTGCCCGTGGTGGTGGTCGTGGTCGTTGTGGTCGTGGTGGTGGTGTGGGTCACCGTCCCACCGGTGCCATCGTTCACCGTCACATTCACGCCCAGGCCATTGACACCTACGGACATGTTCACGCCTCCCGTGCCGGTCCCTTCGGTAACCGTGGTGGTGGTGGTGGACCGCACCCCGCCCGGCGCATCGGTGGCGATCACTTCCTGCGTGGCGTGTGGTGCCGGGGCATCGTCCTTGAAATCCGCCGGGGCCGGTTTTTCCGCCGGGACATCGGCGGTGGTGCCCAAGGGCGCCTGGCCCTGCATGCGCAGCACCTTCGCGCCCTTCTTGTTGGTGGTGATCCGCAAGGTGTATTCCAGGCCGGGTTCCATCCAACCATTCTGCTTGATGGACGGAATTTGCTTGTCCGCGAAATTGATCACCACCAAGGGCGTGGCATTTTTGATGCCCCGGGCCACCACGCGGGCAGCGGGGATGTCGTTCTTCACCTCTCCGTCCACCAGCAGGGTGAACTTGTCTCCTTCATCCGAGAAGACAACGATATCGCTGGTCTGGGCCTGTATGGTGCCGAGGAATCCGATACCGGCAAGAAGGAAGGTGTAAAGCCGTGCCATGGGGGTTCAGGTTTTGGTTTGCGAATGTAATTTGGCAGGGCCATAGGCAAGGGGTGTGCCAAAGCGGGAAAGCCTGTCCGGTCCCGTTTGCCCATGCCACGGACCGCTCATGGATCCGCCTTCGCGCCCCACGGCCTTCCGGGTAATTTCGGCACCCGCGAACTTTCCATGATCCGCTTGGCCAACATTCACAAATCCTACCACATGGGCAGCAATGTGCTGCATGTGTTGAAGGGGATCGACCTGCACATCGCCCGCGGGGAGGTGGTGAGCATCATGGGCTCATCGGGCTCGGGCAAAAGCACCTTGTTGAACATCATCGGCCTGCTGGACAATGCGGACAGCGGGGAATACCTGCTGGATGGCATGCCCATCAGTGGCTTGAGCGAAACACGGGCGGCCGGGCTGCGGAGCAAATACCTGGGCTTCGTGTTCCAGAGCTTCAACCTGATCGGTTTCAAGAACGCCGTGGAGAATGTGGCGCTGCCGCTGTACTACCAAGGTGTTTCGAGCCGCAAGCGGAACGAGCGGGCCCTGGAGATGCTGGCCAATGTAGGCCTAAGGGACTGGGCACACCACATGCCCAACGAGATGAGCGGGGGGCAGAAGCAGCGCGTGGCCATCGCCCGGGCCCTGATCGCGGACCCGAAGGTGATCCTGGCGGACGAGCCCACCGGCGCGTTGGACAGCACCACCAGCCGCGAGGTGATGGACCTGTTGCTGAAGGTGAACCGGGAACGGGGCATCACCCTGGTGATCGTGACGCACGAGCCGGAGGTGGCGCGGATGACCCAGCGGGTGATCCGCCTGAAGGACGGCATGATCGAAAGCCACAACGGCGAACCGTTAACCGAGGCGGCCCATGTTCGACCATGAGAAGTGGGCGGAGATCTTCGACACCATCGGCAAGAACAAGTTGCGGACGGTGCTCACCGGCTTCAGCGTGTTCTGGGGCATCTTCATGCTCATCATCCTGCTGGGCACGGGCAACGGGTTGAGCAACGGCTTCAGCTACAACTTCCGCAACACGGCCAAGAACACCATCGACCTGTGGGGCGGTCAGACCACCAAACCGTGGCAGGGATTGGCGGTGGACCGCGACATCCAACTGGACACGCGCGACGTGGAAGCCCTCCGCCATGCCATCCCGGGACTGCAGCACATCACCGGCAACCTGCGGGTGTGGCGCGGGCAAAGCCAGCTGAGCCGGGGCAAGAACTACGGCAACTTCACCATCAGCGGGGTGACCCCGGAGTTCACCGCTTTGCAGGACCAGCAGATCCTTCAGGGGCGCTTCATCAATGCCATGGACCAGGCCGGGGCGCGCAAGGTGATCGTCCTGGCCGAGGACTCGCGCGACGCCCTGTTCAAGGGAGACGACCCGATCGACCAGTGGGTGCAGGTGAACAACATCCCGTTCCAGGTGGTGGGCATCTACCGGTTTGAAAGCAGCGGGCGCGGCATGAACCAGAGCAGCCAGGTGTTCATCCCCCTGAGCGTGGTGCAGCGCGTGTTCAACGCCAAGCAGGACGTGGACAAGATCACCTTCAGCTTCAGCGACGGCTCCATGGCCGGTGCGGAACAGGCCGCACAGCGCGCCGTGGCGGTACTGGCCCAGCGCCACCGGTTCGACCCCACGGACGAACGCGCGGTCTATGTCAACAACAACGTGGCGAACGCCGCGCTCTTCGGGCAGATCTTCGGCGGCATCAATGCCTTTCTGTGGGTCATCGGCATCGGCACCATCGTGGCGGGCATCGTGGGGGTGAGCAACATCATGCTGATCACCGTGAAGGAGCGCACCCGGGAGATCGGCATCCGCAAGGCCCTGGGCGCCACCCCCGCCAACGTGGTGGGGCAGGTGATCATGGAGGCGGTGTTCGTGAGCGCCATGGCCGGCTATTGCGGGCTGGTTTGCGGCGTGGGGCTGCTGGAGTTCATTTCCTCGCACGTACCCGGCACCGATATGTTCCGCGACCCGTCGATCAAGCTGGGCACGGCCTTGGTGGCCACCGTGGTGCTGGTGGTGGCGGGGGGGCTGGCCGGGCTGATCCCCGCCAGGCGCGCCGCCGCCATCCGGCCCATTGAAGCCTTGCGCGACGAATGAGCACGGACCATCACATCCACCCTGATCCCATGCAAGGCAAGCCCCATGTTTGACAGCGAACGCTGGAGCGAGATCTGGGCCACGCTGAGCCGCAACAAGCTGCGCAGCGGCCTCACCATGTTCGGCGTGTTCTGGGGCATCTTCATGCTGGTGATCATGCTGGGCATGGGCCGCGGCCTGAGCAACGGCGTCATGGGCGGCTTCAGCGGCTGGGCCACCAACAGCTTCTTTATGTGGACCCAGTCCACCTCGGTGCCCTATGCGGGCTTCAAGCGCGGCCGCCACTTCAATTTCGACAACGCCGACATCGCCGCCATCCAGGCCATGCCCGGAGTGGACCAAGTGGCGCCACGCCTGCAGTTGGGCGGCTACCGCGGCGCCAACAACGTGAACTACAAGGACAAGTACGGCGGCTTCAGCGTGAACGGGGACATGCCCTCGGTGCTCAATTTCCAGGCCGCCTCCATCGACCAGGGGCGCTTCCTCAATCCCAAGGACATCCGGGAGGAGCGGAAGGTGTGCGTGATCGGCCCGGATGTGGTGAAGACCCTCTTCGGCACGGAGGATCCCATGGGCAAATACATCCGCATCCAAGGCGTGTACTTCCAGGTGGTGGGCCTGTATTCATCCAAGGCCACGTCCATGGGGTCCGAGGGCGAAGGCAGCACGATCTACATCCCGTTCAGCACCTTCCAGAAGGCCTTCAACAGCATGAACCTGGTACACTGGTTCAGCATCAGCGCCAAGCCCGGCGTGAAGGCGGCGGACCTGGAAAAGCGCGTGCGCAGGGAGATGGCACGGCGCCACAAGGTTTCGCCGGACGACCCGCTGGCCTTCGGCGGCTTCAACCTGCAGGACATGTACGACAAGATGAACATGCTCTTCATCGCCATCAACGCGCTGAGCTGGACGGTGGGCATCCTCACGCTGATCGCCGGGGTGATCGGCATCGGCAACATCATGCTGGTGATCGTGAAGGAGCGCACCAAGGAAATCGGCATCCGGCGCAGCATCGGCGCACGGCCCTCCAACATCGCCGGGCAGATCATCCAGGAGGCCAGCGCCCTCACCTTCATCGCCGGTTACTTCGGCCTGCTGGCCGGCATCGGCGTGCTGCAGGCCATCAATTCCGCCGGCATGAACGGCCGGTTCTTCAACGATCCGGAAGTGGACCTCGGCGTGGCCCTTGCCGCGTTGGCCGTGCTGATCATCAGCGGGCTCATCGCCGGCTACCTGCCCGCCCGACGCGCCCTCAGCATCAAGCCCGTGGACGCCTTGAGGGCCGAATAACCAAGCATCAGACCCGCACCACACGCACCGATACCCACCATGAAACGCATCCTCAAATACCTCGTGCTCATCCTGCTCGGCCTGTTGTTCCTGTGGACCCTTTGGTTCCTTTACCGGAAGAACGCCAAGAAGGAGCCTGCATACAACCTGGTCAAACCCAAGGTGACCACCATCATCAAGAAGACGGTGGCCAACGGCACCATCGAGCCGCGGCAGGAGATCGACATCAAGCCCGTGGTGAGCGGGGTGATCCGCGAGCTGCTGGTGGAGGCGGGCCAGCAGGTGAAGGAAGGCGACAAGCTGGCGGTGATCCAGATCGTGCCCGACATGCTGTCGCTGAGCCAGGCTGAAAGCCGGGTGAACAGCGCGGCCATCGCGGTGGCCAACGCCCAGATGAACTACGACCGCAACAAGCCTTTGGCCGACAAGGGCGTGATCGCGGCCAGCGAGATGCAGACCTACGACATCGCGCTGCGCAACGCCCGGCAGGAGCAAAGCGCCGCACAGGACGCCCTGCAGCTGGTGCGCGACGGCATCAGCAAGAGCAGCAAGGGGGCCACCAACACCCTCGTGCGCAGCACCATCACCGGCATGGTGCTCGATGTGCCCGTGAAGGTGGGCAGCAGCGTGATCGAGCGCAACAACTTCAATGAGGGCACCACCATCGCCACCGTGGCGGACATGAACGACCTGATCTTCAAAGGCAACGTGGACGAAAGTGAAGTGGGCAAGGTAAAGCCGGGCATGCCCGTGGTGATCACCGTGGGGGCGGTGGACAGCGCAAGCTGGGACGCCAACCTGGAATACATCGCACCCAAGGGGGTGGAAAGCAACGGTGCCATCCAATTCGAGATCCGCGCCGCCGTGGCGGTGAAGCCGGGGCAGACCCTGCGCGCCGGCTACAGCGCCAACGCCGACATTGTCCTGGACCGGCGCGACAGCGTGCTCAGTATCCCTGAAAGCGTGATCACGTTCAGCAACAAGGGCGACAGCGCCTTCGTGGAGGTCAGGGACAAGAAGGCCTGGGACCGCACGTATGTGAAGACCGGCCTGAGCGACGGTGTGAACATCGAAGTGCTCGGCGGCATCACGGACACCACCACGGTGAAGGGCGCGATGAAGGTGGAGGGCGAATGGGGCAAGCCGTAAGATCGTGCATCTTGCGCCCCGCGATACGAACCTGACATGCGCCTCCCACTGATCATCCCCGGCCTTGTGCTGGCCGGCTTGTTGCACGGACAGGCCACCGCGCCCGCCCTCGATTCCCTGGACCGCTACCTCGCCGATGCCGTGGTGCAGTTCGACCAGCCCGGCCTGGCCGTGGGCATCGTAAAGGATGGCGCGCTGGTGTGGAGCAAGGGCTACGGTAAGCTGGACCTCGCCAAGCCGGACCCGGTGACGCCGCAAAGCATTTTCCACCTGGCCAGCATCAGCAAGGCCTTCACCGCCACCGCCATCGGCCTGCTGGTGGACGACGGCAAACTGGGCTGGGACGACCACGTGCAGCAGCACATGCCCGAGTTCGCCACCGCCGACCCCTATGTGAGCGCGCACATGACGGTGACCGACCTGCTGTGCCACCGCGCAGGCTACCTCACCTTCGACGACGACCTGCTGTGGTATGGCACCCGTTACACGCAGCCGGAGATCATGGCACGCCATGCCGGCATGCCGCTCACCTACGAGTTCCGCACGCAATTCGGCTACAGCAACCTGATGTACATCGCGGCCGCGCAGCTGATCGAGCGGGTAAGCGGCAAGACCTGGAACGCATTCATCACCGAACGCATCCTTCAACCACTGGGCATGGCCCGCACCACCGTGGATGTTCCCAGCCTTGCCCGCTTCACGGACGTGGCGCTCCCCCACGTGCGAAAGGGACAGGACCCGGCGGCGCCGCAAAAAAGCATGCCTTACCAGGACCTCCCGGGGGCCGACGGGGCCACGGGCATCAACAGCTGCGTGGAGGACCTGGCCAAGTGGGACGCCATGTGGGCCGACGAGGGCAAGGCCAATGGCAAGCCCTTCATCAGCCCCGCCACGTACCGCATGCTCACCGCCAACCACCTGCCCATGGGCGGGCGGCGCGAGGGTGCGGCACTGGGCTGGTTCATCGAGGACTTCAACGGCAACACGGTGATCACCCACAGCGGGGGCATGCCCGGCTTCATCCTCAACCATGCGGTGGTGCCCGACAAGGACCTTGCCGTGATCGCCTTGGGCAATGGCGATAGCTACGCGGTGTTCGCCGTCACCAACAAAGTGCTCGACCTGTACCTGGGGGACGGCACCGCCGACCCGGTGGGCCGGATGATCCCGCGGATCCAGGAACTGGAACAGGAGGACGCACTGCGCAGGGCCGACCGGGCCAAGGCACGGCAGGCGAAGACCAAGCCTTCCGTCCCGTTGGACTCCCTGGCGGCGACGTACACCGACAAGATCTACGGCGATGCACGCATCGCTGTGCAGGACGGCAAGGCCACGCTCACGCTGGTGCCCGCGGCCGGGCTTTTCAGCGGGCCCCTCTCCCACTGGCACCACGACACGTGGCAATGGCATCACAACGACCCCTTCCTGGAGCCGGGCTACATCACCTTCTCCTTCGATACCGACCACCGGGTCACCGGGTTCAAGATTGACCTGCACAGCCCCGACTTCCATTTCCACAAGCTGGACTTCAAGCGGCCCTGATGCACCTGTTCCACTGCCCGGCCTTGGATGAAGCCGAAGTGGGGCTCCCACCGGAGGAAGCCCACCACGCCGTGCATGTGCTGCGATTGAAACCAGGCGACACCATCGGCCTGCTGGACGGAATGGGCGGGTTCGCCCAAGCGGAACTGGCGCAAGTGGGCAAGCGGGGCTGCACGGCCCGGATCTTGGCGCGGACACAGGACCCGCCCGAACGCCGCGCACGCATTCACTTGGCGGTGGCCCCGACAAAACAGGTCGAGCGCTTCGAATGGTTCCTGGAAAAAGCCACCGAGGTGGGCGTGGACCGGATCACGCCCATCCTGACACAGCGCACCGGGCGGGACAGGCTGCGGCACGACCGCCTGGAAAAGGTGCTGGTCGGTGCCATGAAACAGAGCCAACGGCGCTGGCTTCCCCGGTTGGACGGGCTGACGAAGTTGGTCGACCTGGGGAGCGATGCCGCGCAAAAGTTCTTCGGCTGGTGCGCGGGGAAGCAAGCCGCGTTCACCTCCCTGTACGATCCGCATCAAAGCGCCTTGATGGTGATCGGCCCCGAGGGTGACCTCACCCCGGAAGAGGCGGAAGCACTGGCCGCACAGGGCTTTCATGCGGTGGGCCTGGGGCAGGCGCGGCTGCGCACGGAAACGGCAGCCTTGGCGGCCTGCACATGGATGAACTTCGCACAGCAAGGGTAGCCGAACTTTGCACCATGCGCAGCTTGATCATCCTGTTGGCCCTCTGCCTGTCCGGCCGGGCCTTTCCGCAAGGAACCTTCCAGCTGGCCGTGCTGAAGTACAATGGCGGAGGAGACTGGTACGCCAACCCCACCGCCGTGCCCAACCTGGTGAAGTTCTGCAACCAGCAGCTGGGCATGAACATCAATCCCGAAGTGCCCTTCGTGGAGGTGGGCAGCCCGGACATCTTCAACTACCCCTGGCTGGACGTGACGGGCCACGGCAACATCACCTTCAGCCCGCAGGAGGCGCAGAACCTGCGCAATTACCTGATCGGCGGCGGCTTCCTGCACGTGAGCGACAACTACGGCATCGACCAGTTCCTGCGGCCCGCGCTGAAGCTGGTCTTCCCCGAGCTCGACCTGGTGGAACTGCCTTTCTCCCACCCCATCTACCACCAGAAATTTGACTTCCCGAGGGGCTTGCCGAAGATCCACGAGCACGACGGCAAGCCGGCACAGGGCTTCGGCCTGATCTGGGAAGGCCGGCTGATCTGCTTCTATGATTACCAGTGCGACCTGGGCGACGGCTGGGAAGACCCCGATGTACACAATGATCCGCCCGAGCTGCACCGCAAGGCACTGGAAATGGGGGCCAACATGGTGCAGTACGTGTTCGGCGGGGCGGAGCAGTGAGCCAAGCGCCCATGGAACGGGAAGGTTACCGCAAGGAGAAGTTGACCATCGATATTGTGCAGGCCAGTCGCGTGGCGCTGCTTTGGTCCTTGCCCATCGCATTGGCCTATGCCATTCCCTTCTTCCTCATCTGGCACGGTCAATCGGGCCTGGAGACCGGGGCATCTGGCCAGGGGTCCGGATGGCGCCCCCTTGCCATGCGCCTTCTGGCCTTGGTCCTGGGGATCGTCGCCCATGAACTGGTCCATGGCCTGGTGTGGTCGCTCTTCGCCAAGCGTGGCTTTCGCTCCATCCGCTTCGGGGTGATGTGGAAGTTGCTGACACCGTATTGCCATTGCAAGGAACCGTTGCGCGTGAAGCACTACATGCTCGGGGCCATTGCCCCGGCGATCGTGCTTGGGCTTGTGCCCGGTGTAGTGGCGATCATCACCGGCAGCAAGGGCCTGTTGGCCTTCGGCATCATCTTCACCATTGCCGCCATGGGCGATTTTCTGATCATCAGACTGATCTGGAAGGAGGACCCAAACGCCATGGTGCTCGATCATCCTTCGGAGGCCGGCTGCTACATCTTCCGCCCGGCTCCGGCCAGCGAATAGGCCGCGAATGAGCCTGGCCCCGGCGATCAGGCCTGCTCAAGCACGGCGGCCTTCACCCATTTCGATACCTCGGCAGCACGGGTAAGCACCATGATGTGCGCCCCGCCCGGCACCACATGGTCGGCGGGGAAGCGCAAGGGGATCACGTGGTCCGCGCTGCCATGGATGCGCGCCACGGGCCCCGTCCAGCGCGAGCCTCGCCAACGCAAAACGGCCTGCACGCCATGGCGGATCTTTGCTGCGGTTTGCACCTTGGCCATGTCGAACAGCAGTCGATCCGTGGCCCGGTCGCGTTGGCCAAGGATGCGCTTCAGCGGCCAGGTGGCGCGCATGGTGAACCCGCGGATGAGCACGGACAAGCCCAAGGCCTTGGCCATCCGCACGAATGGCGTGAACTCTTGCGGGCCTTTCCACGTGGAGATCAGGACCACCTTGCGGGGATGGGTCAACAGGGCGAGTTCCTGCGCCACCATGCCGCCCATGCTCACGCCACCGAGGATGTGTGGACGGTCGGCATCCACCTGTGGACGCATGGCCTGCGCCAACTCAGCCAAGGTGCATCCCTTGGGGAAGGCTGGCCATTCCAGGTAGCGCACATCCATGCCCGCAAGCTCCAGCCGGCCGAAGAGCCGATGATCGCAGCCCACGCCGGGAAGGAGGTAGAGGGTCATGGGCGATCAGAAGATCAGAAGATCAGAAGATCAGAGGATCAGAGGATCAGAAAATCAGATGATCAGAAAATCAGATGATCAGGGGATCAGGAAATTGGATGATCAGATGCGGGAGGAACGGATGAAGGCAAGGGACTTCTCCATCAGATCGTGCATCACCACATCGGCTTTCACGAAGGGCACATGGCGGCGGAAGGCGGCGTGCAGGTCTTCCACGGCCGGGGAGCTCTTCAACGGTCGACGGAAATCCAGGGCCTGCGCGGCGTTGAGCAGTTCGATGGCCAGGATGCGCTCCACGTCGGCGGCCACGTGCCAGGCCTTGATGGCCGCCGCGGCG
Organism: Flavobacteriales bacterium; assembly: GCA_024103275.1. Taxonomy (GTDB): domain Bacteria; phylum Bacteroidota; class Bacteroidia; order Flavobacteriales_F; family PHOS-HE28; genus PHOS-HE28. The sequence goes on along the minus strand of JAGFIV010000100.1, from coordinate 113,841 downwards.
CCCATGCTCACATGGTCCTCCTGCCCGTTGCTGCTGTCGATGGTATCCACGCTGTTGGGCATGCAGCGCTGCTTGTTGGCGCTCACCAGCGCTGCGGCGGCATACTGCGGGATCATGAAGCCGCTGTTGATGCCCGGCTCGGCCACCAGGTACGCGGGCAATCCGCGCTGGCCGCCGATGAGCTTGTAGGTGCGGCGCTCGCTGATGCTGCCCAGCTCCGCCAACGCGATGGCCAGGAAATCCAGCGCCAGGGCCAAGGGCTGGCCGTGGAAGTTGCCCGCGCTCACGATCAGGTCCTCATCCTCGAACACGGTGGGGTTGTCGGTGACGCTCTCCATCTCGCGCTCCGTCACGCGCTCCACGTAAGCGAAGGCATCGCGGCTGGCGCCGTGCACCTGCGGGATGCAGCGGAAGGAATACGGGTCCTGCACATGCTTCTTGGCGTGCTTGGCGATGGCGCTGCCTTTAAGCAGTTCGCGCATGCGCGCAGCCACCACGGCCTGTCCGGGATGCGGGCGCACGGCATGCACCGAGGCGGTGAACGGCTCCCTGCGGCCGTCGTAGGCATCCAGCGACATGGCGGCGATGGCATCGGCCAGGTCGGCCAGCCGCGCCGCCTTGATGCTGAGCAACGCCGCGAACGCGCACATGAACTGCGTGCCGTTCAGCAGGGCGAGACCTTCCTTGGGGCCCAGTTCCAGCGGGGTCCAGCCCAGCTGTCTCAAGGCTTTCGCGGTGGCCACCCGCTTACCCTTCAGCACCACTTCACCCAGGCCCAGCAAGGGCAGGGCCAGGTGCGCCAACGGGGCGAGGTCGCCGCTGGCACCCAACGAGCCGCGCTCATACACCACCGGCAGCATGTCGGCATTGTACATGTCGATGTAGCGCTGCACGGTGGCCGGAGCCACGGCGCTGTGGCCGAAGGCCATGTTCTGCACCTTCAGCACCAGCATGGCGCGCACCACTTCCGCATCCACCGGATCGCCGGTGCCGCAGGCATGGCTCATCACCAGGTTACGCTGCAGTTGCGCCAGCTTGTCCTTGGGGATGGAGGTATCGGCCAGCGAGCCGAAGCCGGTGTTGATGCCGTAGATCGGCGCATCGCTGCGCTTCAGGCGCTCGCGTAGATATGCGTGGCTGCGCTTCACGGCCTGCTGGGCATCCTTGGCGAGGGTAATGGGCCGTTGCTCGCGCAGGATGGCCTCCAGTTCATCGAGCTTCAGGCCGATGGTGGTGATGGGATGGTGGGATCGCGGCATTCTGCAACAGCTTCAATACTTCTGAACCAGCACTTCAGTCGGGATCCGCAGGACTTCGTTGAGCTTCCGGATCATCTCCAAGGTGAGCTTCCTCTTCCGGTTGAGTACTTCACTGACCCGGCTCTTGAACCCCATCGCTTCCGCCAAGTCCTTCTGTCGCATACCCATTTGCTCCATGCGGTACTTGATGGCTTCGATCGGGTCCGGCATGCCGATGGGGAAACGCGCCTGCTCGTAGGCATCCACCAGGATGGAAAGCACCTCCAGTTCATCTCCCTCCTTGGTGCCTCTCCGGGCATCGAAGATCTGCTCCAACCGGGCAAGCGCCCGTTGGTAGTCATTCTCGTTACGGATCGGTTTGATGGTCATTTCAAATCGTGTTAGCGTCGATCTTGTCGTATGCGGCATGCGTACCGATGAATCGTATCCATCCAACCTGGTAATCGAAATTGAATCGGACGATCAGTCTGTACTTGTTGCCTTTGATGTTGAAGACAATGCGGCTTCCCTGGAGAATACTGGCGCTTGGATGGTCAGACTTCAAATCATGAACGTTGCGCCAATCAGCTTGTTCCGTCTCCCGGAACCACGCCTTCAATTGTTGCTCACAATCGGCATGCTTGGCCCAAAACTCCCGAAGTGTGCGCTTGGCTATGATCCGCACGATCGATGGATTTGGCTTCAAATCTAACAATTGTTACCAAATTGGTAACACCCTCGCCAGCAGCGCATGCCCAATTTCCAACCCTGCATGGTGATCAACTGGTAATGGTCGACTTGACGGGCCGACTGTAATCGATTGACGGTACCTCGATAATCAAGAAATGGCGGCGATCAGCTCGGTTGCCTTCACCGCCCGCTGCTCGCCACGCTTCATGTCCTTCACGGTGATGGTGCCGTCCTTCATTTCCTGCTCGCCGATGATGGCCACGAAGGGGATGCCCTTGTCGTCGGCGTACTTGAACTGCTTGGCCATCTTCACCGCGTCGGGATAGAGCTCGGCGGCGATGCCGGCCTTGCGCACCTCGCGCAGCAGGGCCAGGCTGTGCAGGGCCTCGGCCTCGCCGAAGTTGGTGAAGAGCAGGCGGGTGCTGCTGCCCAGCTCCGCCGGGAATTTCCCGGTCTCCAGCAGCACGTCGTAGATGCGGTCGGCCCCGAAGCTGATGCCCACGCCGCTCATGCCCTTGAGGCCGAAGATGCCGGTGAGGTCGTCGTAGCGGCCACCGCCGCTGATGCTGCTCTGCAGGCTGCCCTCGGCGGCCTTCACCTCGAAGATGGCGCCGGTGTAGTAGTCCAGGCCGCGGGCCAGCGTGGGATCGAATTCAAGCACCGCTGATCCCAGGCTTCCGGTTGCATCGAAAATGGCGGACAGGTTCTTCAAGCCCTCCTGTGCCACCGGTAAGCTGCCGAGCCATCGCTCCAGTTTTTCCTTCTGCTCCGCCCAAGTTCCACTGAGCCTGAACAGCGGCGCAATGCTCGCGATCGCGGTATCGGTGACGCCCTTGGCACGCATCTCTTCCTCCACTTTGTCCTGTCCGATCTTGTCCAGCTTGTCGATGGCCGTCACCATGTCCACCACCTTCTCCGGCTGACCGCTGATCTGGGCCATGGCCGTGAGCAGCTTTCGGTCATTCACCTTGATGGCCACGCGCAAGCCCAGGCCGGCATATACTTCATCGATCAGCTGTACCAGCTCGACCTCATTCAGCAGGCTCTTGCTGCCGATCACATCGGCATCGCACTGGTAGAACTCGCGGTAGCGGCCTTTCTGCGGGCGGTCGGCGCGCCACACGGGCTGGATCTGGTAGCGCTTGAACGGAAACGACAGCTCGTTCTGGTGCTGCACCACGTAGCGCGCAAAGGGCACGGTGAGGTCGTAGCGCAAGGCCTTGTCGCTAAGCTCGGCGGCGAGCCTTCCGGGGTGTACCTCCTCCCCCTTCGCCAGTTTTTCCTTCACTTCCGGGGCCACTTCCTTCCAGGCATCGCCGCTGTTGAGCACCTTGAAGATCAGCCGGTCGCCTTCCTCGCCGTACTTGCCGGTGAGCGTGGCGAGGTTCTCCATCGCGGGTGTTTCCAGCGGCAGGAAGCCGTACTTGCGGAACACCGATTCGATGGTCTGGAAGATGTACTTGCGGCGGAGCATCTCCTGCGGGGAGAAGTCGCGCGTTCCCTTGGGAATGGAGGGCTTGGTGGCCATGGGGCCGCGAAGGTAGCGCGGGCGCCGGGGCCATTAGGCCTTCAGCAACTCCCGCACGCGGGGCACCACTTCCTCGCCGTACAGCCGGATGCTCTTCATCAGCAGGGCGTGCGGCATGGCGCCGTTGCTGTACTTGAGGTCGAAACGTTCGGCGCCGAGAACGATCATGGCCCGTGCGATCTTGGCGGCCACCGTGGCAGGGCTGCCCACGCAGAGCGCACCATGGGGGCCTGTCATCTGCTCGAAGCCTTGCCGCGTGAGCGGTGGCCAGCCCCGCTCGCCGCCGATGCGGTTGTGCATCACCTCGTAGTACGGGAACAGTTCCTCGCGGGCCTGCTCATCGGTCCCGGCCACATGGCCGGGCGAATGGATGCCCACGGGCATGGCGGGCTTGCCACCATCGGCCAAAGCCTGTCGGTACAGGTTGGCCAGCGGCGCGAAACGGTCGGCGCTGCCGCCGATGATGGCCAGCATCAGCGGGAGGCCGTAGTGGGCGGCCCGCACCACGCTCTGCGGCGTGCCGCCCACGGCCACCCACGTCCGGATGCCGTCCGCAGTGCGTGGGTACACCTCCTGCGCCTTCAGCGGCGCACGTGTCTGGCCGCTCCAGGTCACGGGCTTTTCCTTCAGCAATTCCACAAAGAGGTGTAGGCGCTCCTCGAAAAGCAGGTCGTAGTCCTGGAGGTTGAAGCCGAAGAGCGGGAACGATTCGATGAAGGAACCGCGGCCCACGATGACCTCGGCGCGGCCGTTGCTAAGCGCGTCCAATGTGGCGAAGCGCTCGTACACGCGCACGGGGTCGTCGCTGCTGAGCACGGTGACCGCGCTGCCCAGGCGGATGTGCTTGGTGCGCGCGGCGATGGCCGCCAGCACCATGTCCGGCGCGGGCACGGCGAAATCGGCGCGGTGGTGCTCGCCCACGCCGAAGAAGTTCAGTCCAAGCTGGTCGGCCAGCACGGCCTCTTCCACCACGTTGCGGATCACCGCATGCTGCGGCAGGGGATTGCCAGCCTCATCCAGCGTGACATCCCCGAAGGTGTCCAGCCCCAGTTCGATCATCCTCACCATGGCGCTAAGGTACCGGCCTTGGCCCCTCCCTCCCTACTTCAGGATCTGCGAAAGCACCCCGCCATCCACGGCCACATCGGTGCCGGTGATGAAGCCGGCCTCTGCGCTGAGCAGGAATTTCACCGCGTTGGCCACGTCCTCAGGCTGCCCATAGCGTCCCACCGGCGTCATGTCCAACGTTTGCTTCATCACCGCCGGATGTTCCTCCAGTGCCTTCTTGGCCATCGCGGTCATGATCACGCCCGGCGACACGGTGACGACGCGCGCACCACGCTTGCCGTAGCGCATGGCGTTGTCCTTGCAGATCAGCAGCACGCCGCGCTTGGTGAAGTTGTACATGGTGTCCGCGTTGCCTTGGACAAAAGGCTCGATGACGGCGTATGCACCTTCCTTGAGCGGGTCGCGCAATGCGGTGTCATAGCGCGGATCGGGCGGTACGGTATGGCCCATCATGGAGCCGAACAGCACGAAAGCGGTCCCAGGCCCGGCCAACTCCAGGAACTCATCCACGATGATGGCCGTGGCGGCCAGGTTGATGTCGAACACTTTCCGGGGATCACCCACCGTACCGCTTACCCCGGCGGTGTGCACCAACCCTTTGAAGGTGCCTTGTTGCGCCGTGAAATCCTTCAGCTTCCGCACCGCGGCGGCATCGGTGATGTCGCAGGCCATGCCCACGGCATCAAAGCCTTTGGCTTTCAGGTCGGCCACCGCACGGTCCACGGGCCCCTGGGCGTAGTCGGTGATCACCAACCGATGGCCTTTCAGGGCATGGGCGCAGCTTGTCCCCAATCCACCGGCTCCGCCGGTGATCAAGACGGTTTCCTTGCTCATTACAGTTCGGTTTTTGGATTTGGATAAAGCTAAGGCGACCGCCCTTCAGGGAAGTTGGCAACGGTCAACCCCGGCGCTGACGATCGGCAGGCAGGGCCTTGGACCAATGGATACCGGAGGCCGGGGCCCTCGAAGTCCCCGTCCCCAACCCCTCCCCCTCCCTCCGTTGAAAACTGGCCGTCCCGGGCCGTGGTGCCGGGCCCTCGCCGTTGCACCTTGCGCCGCATTCGATGCCCATGAGTCCCGGCCTTCTGCTCACCATCGTCTTCGGCTACTTCCTGGTCTTGCTGGCCATCGCGTGGTATACCTCGCGCGGGGCTGGCGAGCACAGCTTTTACAGCGGCGACCGCAAGAGCCTGTGGTACGTGGTGGCCTTCGGCATGGTCGGCACCTCGCTCAGCGGGGTCACGTTCATCAGCGTGCCGGGCTATGTGGATGCCAAGGCCTGGACCTATTTCCAGCTCGTGTTCGGCTTCGCCATCGGGTACTGGATCGTGGCAGGGGTGCTGATCCCGCTGTATTACCGGATGAAGCTCACCAGCATATACGGCTACCTGCGCGAACGCTTCGGCCTGCACAGCTACCGCACCGGCGCGTCGTTCTTCATCCTCAGCCGCCTGGCCGGGGCCACCATCCGGATCTTCGTGGTGCTCAACGTGATCCACCTCTTCGTGCTGGATGCGATGGGCATCAGCTTCGAGGTGACCGCCGCCCTGGTGATGCTGCTGATCGTGCTGTACACCTTGAAGGGCGGCGTGAAGACCATCGTGTGGACCGACACGTTGCAAACGCTCTTCATGCTGGGCGCGCTGACCGGTACCGTGGCGTACATCACGCAACAGCCGGGGATGGCCGGCTGGCTGCCGGAACTAAAGGCCAGTGGCGGCATGCGCATCCTGGACCTGGACTGGCGCAGCGACAGTTTTTTCCTGAAGCAGGTGCTGGCCGGCATCTTCATCACCATCGCCATGACCGGCCTGGACCAGGAGATGATGCAGAAGAACCTGAGCGTCTCCACCGTGGAGGGCTCCAAGAAGAACATGCGCGTGTTCAGCGTGATCCTGCTGGGCGTGAACCTGCTCTTCCTGCTGCTGGGCTCGCTGCTCTACCTGTACATCCAGCGCCATGGCCTGGCCGTGCCGGACCATTCCGACGACGTGTTCCCCACTTTGGCGTTGCAACACTTCCCGCCGTGGCTGGGCCTGCTGTTCATCATCGGCCTCATCAGCGCGCTCTTCCCCAGCGCGGACGGCGCGCTCACGGCACTCACCGCCAGCACCTGCATCGACCTGATCGGCATCCGCGACCGGGGCTGGGGCGAAGCGGCGCAGAGGCGCGTGAGGCAGCGTGTACACCTGGGCATGGCCGTACTCTTCCTGGCGTTCATCCTCTACTTCCATTGGCTGGCCACCCCCACGGTGATCAAGACCCTCTTCGACATCGCGGGCTTCACCTACGGGCCGCTGCTGGGGCTGTTCGCCTTCGGCATCCTCTTCAAGGGAAGGCCGGCTGAAAACCGGGTACCGTGGATCTGTGTGGCCGCCCCCGTCCTCACCTTCTTCCTGCGCCGCTACTCCGAGCAACTCTTCAACGGATACAAAATGGGCTTCGAGGTGCTGCTGGTGGTGGCGGGCCTCACCATGATCGGCCTTTGGGCCGCAAGCCGGGGTCCCGCGGTCCGTCGTTGATCCGTCCCGGCACCCCGCCGTGGGACAACGTGGTGGACCCGCCCGCCGTCATCACCCGGCCAAGGTGTCGTAAACTTGTTGGAGGAAAATGACGGCCAAGCACATCGCGCTAGCAGGCATATCCGTGGTGGTCGCGGCGTTTATGGCCTGCCGCAAGGATGAGGTGCAGCCCGTGGCCACACCCGGGGGATCGGGGGCGAACAACGTGGTGATCGACCTGGACAGCATTCCCTACCCCAAACTGTCGCAGTACGGCTTCTTCACCGGCAACCTGGCCGCGTTGCAGCCTGCCGCTGGCGTGGTGCCCTATACCGTCATCAACGGGGCTTTCGGCGACTATACCGAAAAGCTCCGCTTTGTATGGATGCCGGCGGGAAGCAAGGCATCCTACGTGGCGGACAACCGGGCGCTGGACTTCCCGGAAGGCACGGTGCTGGCCAAGACCCCGTACTACCCGCGCACCTTGCCGGGGATGCGCCAGCGCAACATGGACACCCGCCTGCTGATCCGGAAGAACGGGGATTGGGTGTTCGCCGAATACATCTGGAACGAGGAGCAGACGGAGGCCTTCCTGGACCTGTCGGGCCGCAATGTGCCGGTGACCTGGGTGGATGATGCCGGGCAGCCGCACGACGAGGTTTTCCGCGTCCCTTCCGAAGGCGAGTGCATGGCCTGCCACAAGCAATACGACGAGCGGATAGCGATCAGCCCGAAGCCGCAGAACCTGAACACCCTTTTCAACTACCCCGAAGGGCCGATGAACCAACTGGCCAAGTGGGCCTCGATCGGTTACTTGGACGGGAATTACCCCACGCACATCGAGACGGTGGCCCGGTGGGACGACCCGGCCGAGACTTTGGAGCGGCGTGTGCGCGGCTACCTGGACATCAACTGCTCGCACTGCCACAACGAAGGGGGGTTCTGCGGCTACCGGCCGATCCGTTTTGCGTGGGACGAGTCCGCTGACCCGGCGCATTTGGGCATCTGCGTGCCGCCACAGATCCCTTTGGACCCCGGCGTGGACTACATCGTGAACGCCGGGAACGCCGACCGCTCCATGCTTTACTACCGCTTGGGCTCCACCGACGAATCGGTGCGCATGCCGCTGCTCGAGCGCACGGTGCGGCATGAGGAAGCCATCCAACTGGTGGCCGAATGGATCAATTCCATGCCACCCTCCTGTCCCTGAGACGAACCACAAACCCAGAGCCATGCAACGACCGTTACTCCTCCTCGCCATCGCCGGCTGCACCCTTCAGGCACAGGCCCAAGGCACGTGCGCCACGGCGGTCCCCGTCACCTTGGCCACCTATTACGTGGCCCAGATCGACGGGAGCCAGGCCCCCAGCCCGATATGCACCGGCGGAGGCGCGGCCACCATGGGCCGGTGGTACGTGTACACGGCCGACATGGACACGGCCATCACCGTGAACACGGACCTGCCGCAGAACAATGGCCGCGATACCCGGGTGCACATTTACACCGGCACCTGCGCCAACCTGGCCTGCTACGCCGGGGATGACGATTCGGGCACCGGCTATACGGCGGTGGTCACCTTCGAGGTCACCGCCGGCACCAGCTACTACATCGCATTTGACGACCGCTGGACCGGGCTGGGGTTCACCTTCGAGGTGAAATATGCGGCCGCGCCACCGCCGACCGCAAGCTTCACCTCCCAATACATCAACACCAACGGGGTGTCCTATTGCGTGGTGGACATGGACGGCGACGGCCTGGATGACGCGGTCTCGGTGACGGCCACCTCCATCACCATCAATTACCAACAGGCCGGCGGCGGTTTCACCAACGTGACCCGCACCACCACCGATGCCGACTACATGCCCAACTGGAGCCTTTGCGCGGGCGACCTGGACGGCAACGGCTACACGGACCTGGTGTATGCCGGCAGTGGGGTCACGTTCATGCTCGCCAACGACGATGGCCTCGGGTTCACCGAGCTCTCCCAGCCGCAGTACATCTTCTGCCAGCGGTCCAACATGGTGGACATCAACAACGACGGCGAGCTGGACTTGTTCGTTTGCCATGACGTGCAACCCAACGTGTATTACCTGAACAACGGCGACGGCACGTTCACCTGGCACCAGGGCGGCCTGGGGGACCAGCCGGACGGCGGCAACTACGGCTCCATTTGGATCGATTACAACAACGACGGCAACGTGGACCTGTTCATTGCCAAATGCCGTGGCGCGGGAAGCCCGGCAAGCATCGATGAGCTTTGGCGCAACAATGGAGACGGCACCTTCACCAACGTGGCCTCCGCGGCCAACTTCCTGGCGGATTTCCACCAGAGCTGGTCGTCGGCCTGGGCCGATTACGACAACGACGGCGACCTGGACGTGCTGATCGGTGCCAGTTCCTTCAGCGGCGGCGGCCACAAGCTGTTGCGCAATGACGGCAACGACCAGTTCACCAACGTCACCACCGGGTCGGGCTTCGACCTGTTCAACGGCCTTGACATCGAGTTCATCGCGCGTGATTTCGACAACGACGGGTACGTGGACGTGCTGGGGGCCGGGGAGCTGTTGCACAACAACGGCGACATGACCTTCACGCTGATGCAGGTGCCCTTCAACAATGGTCCCACGGGAGACCTGAACAACGACGGCTTCGTGGACGTGCAGAACGGCAACACGGTGTACTTCAATGCAGGCAATGCCAACAACTGGGTGAAGGTGGTCACGAAGGGAACCTTGAGCAATGCCAACGGCATCGGTGCCCGTGTGGAAATAGAGACCCCGAGCGGGAATCAGATCCGCGATATCGTGAGCGGGGATGGCTTCCGGTACATGAGCACGCTGACCGCCATGTTCGGCATCGGGGCCGACACGGAGATCGGGAAGATCACCGTGCGCTGGCCCTCGGGCATCGTGAACGTGGTGAACAACCCGGACATCAACACCACCATCACCGTGGTGGAGGATGAGGCCAACGACGTTTCCACCGGCATCGAAAGGCCGGTGCTGGCCGAACTGGGGCTCTTCCCTTCCCCGGCGCATTCCACGCTGACGCTGACGGCGGCCCGCGACCTTCATGGCAGCCTCATCCGCATCACGGACCTGGCGGGCAAGGTAGTGGCCACGACCACCTTGGTGGGCCAGACCATCGACATCAGCCGCTTGGCCGGGGGCCTGTACATCCTGAGGGCGCAGGCCCCGACCGGGACGCTTTCCGGAAAATTCATCAAGGAATAGGAAAGCCCCCGGCCCGGCGCAACCCTGCAAGCACCGTGCGGGCCGAGCCGGCATGGGGCCGTTATCTTACCGGCATGAGCCGCGGCTTTGTGCGTGAAGGGGACCAGGAGGAACCGGTGTTCATCCCGCCGCGGGCACCCTTGCCAACGGGATACGACAACCTGGTGACACCGCGCGGCCTGGAACTGCTTCACGCGGAGCGCGTGGAACTGGAGCGGCAACGGGCGGAGGTGGACCTGCCGGACGGCCCGGCCCGCCGACGGGAGCTGGCCGAGATCAATGGCCGCCTGGCCCTGCTCGCCGAGCGGATCGCCAGCGCCCGTGTGGTGGAACCCCGCCAGGGATCGGACGGCGAGGTGCGCTTCGGCAGCACGGTGACCTTCGTGATCAGCGCAGGACCGCAACAAGGCGCCCGGCGCACCTTCACCCTGGTGGGCGTGGATGAGGCCAAGGTGGCCGAAGGCCGCATTGCCTTCACCGCGCCCGTGGCCCAGGCGTTGATGGGCAAGAAAGCCGGACAGCTTGCGGAATTCCGGCTGGGCACGCAGGTGCAGGCCTTGTTGGTAAAGGCCGTCACGTGAACATCATCCCTCCCATTTTTTACCTTGAGCGCCCTTTCCCTGAATCCTTCGACCATGACCCGCAAGCTTACCCTGTTCCGGAATGGACTTCTTTTATTCACGTTGACGGCATTTTCAGCCCCTGCGGCCAACGCGCAGTACGGCGGCGAATGCGGGGCCTATGCCGGAAGCACGCTGATGGCCTACGGTCCGGAATGCCTGGAGGGCGGCCATGCCATCATCTCCGGCACCCCCAACGGCGATGCGGTGGTACCAGAGGGCTTCACCACGGCCTTCCTGCTGTCCCGCACCAACGCATTGATCGTGGAACAAGTCGGTCCCACCCCCTATTTCCAAGTGGGCACGGCGGACGTGTGGCGCATCCACACCTTGGTCTTCGACCCGCAGACCTTCAATCCATCGGACATCGATTTCGGCGTGGCCTCCGCCTATGACGTGGCCGCCCAGTTCACCCAAACGGGCGGTCCGATCTGCGCCGCCATCAGCTTCACGGTGTATGGGTCGAAGACGGTGGATTGCAATGAACCGTGCGAGGCATTCGCCGCGCCGGTCACCATGGATACCACCACGGTCTGCCTGGTGGAAGGACAGGCCACGCTGACGGCCCAGCTGGACGGCACCCACGTGGTCCCGGACGGTTACGCGGTGCGCTACCTCCTGAGCCGCACCAACGGGCTGATCATTGAGCAGGTCGCGGACGCGCCCAGCTTCACGGTGAACGCCATGGATGCCTGGCGCATCCACTCCTTTGTTTACGATCCCTCCACCTTCGACCTGGGTTCCATCGTGCTTGGGGAAACGAGCATCTACGACATCTATCCCCAACTGGTCCAAGGTGGCGGAACGATCTGCGCGAACCTGCAGATGAACGGGGCCTTTGTGAAGACCGGGGAATGCAAGAAGGACTGCGAGGCGGAGGCTGGCGGCCTGAGCCCGGTGCATCCGGACCTGTGCCTGATCGACGGCATGGCCACGGCCACGGCGGTGCCGGACGGAAGCACCCAGGTGCCGGGCGGTTCCGAGCTGGTCTATTTCCTCGCACAGGACGGGATGATCATCGCCATGGGTGAGGACCCTTCCTTCCCGATCGCCTCCATCGGCGAATACCGGATCGTTGCATTCGTATATGACCCGGGCACCTTCGACATCACTTCCGTGGCGGCAGGTGAGACCACGGTGGATGAAGTGGCCAGCCTGATCGGACAGGGAGCGGAAGCGATCTGCGCCAGCCTGGGCCTGCCCGGTGCCCTGTTCGAGGTAACGGACTGCACGCCTTCCTGCGAGGCGGATGCCGGGGCCATGGTGGGCGGGGGACCGGTCTGCCTGGAGGGTGGCCTGGCCACGCTGGCCGCGGCTTCGTTCGGGGACACGCTGGTCCCGCCCGGCTTCGACCTGGTGTACCTGCTTTCCGAAGGCCCGGGAATGGTGCTGCAGGCATGGAATGACGAGGCTTCCTTCGTGGTGGACCATGAAGGCGGCTTCCGCATCCACGCCTTTGTCCACGACCCTGCGACGATGGACCTGGATGCCCTTGACTGGGGCACCACCACGATACTGGACCTCAACGGCCAACTGGTGCAAGGAGGCGGATCGCTTTGTGCCGGCCTGGATGTGCTGGGGGCCGCCTTCACGGTGGAAGCATGTGCGCCACCTTGTGATGCGGGCACGGACACCACCATTACGGTGTGCCTGACGGACCCGGAATTCCCCCTGTTCCCGCTGCTGGGCGAAACGGCCTGCCCCGAAGGCATTTGGACCTCGCCTTCCGCCCAAGTGGAGAATGGCGTGTTCGACCCGGCGACCAGCACGGCCGGGGTGTACACCTATACCGTGCCCGGGCCCAACGGTGCCATGGACACCGCCACGGTAACCGTGAACGTGGTGGAATGCCCGGCTGCATGCGAGGGTGCCGGCACCGATGCGGCCATCACGGTCTGCTACACCGATCCGGCCTTCAACCTTTTCGACTTCCTCGGCGGCGATCCGTGCCCCGATGGCACCTGGTCCAACCTCGCGAACCCGCAGGCCTCGGGCTGGTTCGACCCCGCGAGCGATGCGGCCGGTGATTACACGTACACGGTCACCGGGCCCAATGGGACGGTGTACACGGCGGTAGTTACCGTGAACGTGTTTGAATGTCCGGAAGATGTGGATGCCTGGCCCGGCGGCACCACCGGCATGGTGGACGCCGACGGCACGGCCGGTGTATGGCCCAATCCGGCCACGGATCACGTACAGGTTGCCCTTCCCGAGGACGTTCCGAACGGTCGCATTGAGCTGGTGGCCGCGGACGGCCGTTTGTACAGGGCCCAAACGATCCAACGCACCGACCGGTCGGCCACGTTGAACGTGAGCGCCTTGCCGGCTGGCCTGTGGACCGTGCGGATCATCGGTACCGGCCGCCAATACATGGGCCGGTTCATGCGGTGAGGCCGGAGGCTTGAGGCCGGAACACCCGGCTCCTCCGGGAACCAGTGATGGACTACCTCCAACTGTCCGGCTTTGTCCTGTTGGGCTTCGGGGTGGGCTGCATCGGCACGTTGATCGGTGCCGGCGGGGGCTTCATCCTATTGCCGGTGCTGCTGCTGCTCTATCCCGACAAAAGCCCGGAGCAGCTCACCAGCATCTCGCTGGCCGTGGTGTTCATCAACTCCCTGTCGGGCTCGGCAGCCTACGCCAAGCTGAAGCGGATCGACTACCCTTCGGGGCTGGCCTTCGCCCTGGCCTCGCTGCCCGGCGCCATCATCGGCGCATACACCACGCAATATGTCCCGCGGAATTCGTTCGACATCCTGCTGGGCGTGCTGTTGATCTGCATCGGGCTGTTCCTGTTCCTGCGGCCCAACTACCAGGCCAGGGCGCTGATCACCCGCGAATATCGCGTGCTGCGTAAGCTCACCGACAGCGAGGGCACCCGGTACAGTTGGTCCTACAACATGGTCACCGGCATCTCCATCAGTTTCCTGGTGGGCTTCCTTTCCAGCCTGTTGGGCATCGGCGGCGGCATCATCCACGTGCCGGTGCTCACCGCGCTGCTGCACTTCCCCGTCCCCATCGCCACGGCCACCTCGCACTTCATCCTGGCCATCATGTCGCTGGCGGGCACGGGGGCACACCTGGCGCAGGGCAACCTGGACAGCACGTGGCCCGTGGTGCTGTCCATCGGTGCCGGGGTGGTGGCCGGCGCCCAGCTGGGCGCGTGGATCTCGCACCGCACCAAGGCGGAAGGGATCGTGCGCGTGTTGGCGGCCGCCTTGCTGGTGGTGGGGATACGCCTGCTCCTGCTTTGATCGCGGAAGCTGATTACCTTTGGCGCGGGGCAAGTCTCGTACGTCCAGCTCCCGCTGAACCCCCCAGGGCCGGAAGGCAGCAAGGGTAGGCGGTCGTAGCGGAGCGATGCGAGGAGCTTGCCCCGCTTTTTTGGCCCCAGGCGATGCGCGACGCACCCAAGGTTGTACTGGTCACCGGCGGCTCCAGCGGCATCGGCAAGGCCGTGTGCACGCGATTGGCGGCCGAGGGGCATCTGGTGTACGGCACCTCGCGCAGGCCGCAGGCTCCATCCGACGGTTACCGCATGGTGGCCATGGACCTGAATGACGGCAGCACCGTGGGGCAGGCCGTGGCGGAAGTGCTGGCCGCCGAAGGCCGGATCGACGTGGTGGTGAACAACGCCGGCCTGGGCATCCAAGGCGCCACCGAGGACTTGACCGCGGCGCAGGCAGCCTCCCTGCTGGACACCAATGTGCTGGGCGCCCACCGCGTCTGCCTGGCCGTGCTGCCCCACATGCGCGAACGCCACCACGGGTTGATCATCAACATCACCAGCCTGGCCGCCAACTTCGGCCTGCCCTACCGCGGCTTTTACAGCGCGAGCAAGGCGGCGCTGGAGCGCTACACGGAAACCTTGGCCATGGAGGTGCGGCCCTTCGGCATCCATGCCGTCACCTTGCAGCCCGGCGAGTACAGGTCCAACATCGGGGACAACCGCATCCGACCGGCGGCGGTGAGCGAGCCATACAGGCCAGGCTATCAAAAGGCGATGGAGATCCTGGGCGGCAGCCTGCACTACAGCCGCGACCCGGACGAGGTGGGCCGATTGGTGCTGCGCATCATGGCCAAGCGCAACCCCGTGGGGGTGTATTACGCCGCACATGGCAAGCAGCGCTTGGCCGTCCTGCTGAAAAAGGTCCTGCCCGCCGGCCTGTTCCAGCGGTTGATGATGAAGGAATACCGCTGAGCGCAGGCCCCAAGGCGCAAGGACAGCCTGCCGGCACGGCCAAGGTGAAATAGATCGAACAAGCGGCCCACGCTTTCGCGGGACGCTACCTTCATTGTACAAATCGGACGGGAGATGAAAACAACGCTACTCACCTTGCTCAGCCTTGCACCGCTGTCCGCCCTGCATGCCCAGTGGACCACGGACGTATCGGTGAACACGCCGGTGCGCACGGTCCAAGCAGGGGAAGCATCGGTGCCATTAGTGGCGGACGGGCCGGACGGCAGCACCTACTTCAGCTGGTTCGAGAATGGCGGCGGCGCCTATCAATTGCGCATGCAGCGACTGGATGCCGGAGGCAACCGGTTGTGGCCGGACACGGGCCTGGTGGTGAGCGCCCATCCCCAGAACAGCGCCGTCTACCGGTACGACCTGAAGGCCGACAAGGACGGCAATGCGGTGGTGGCCTTCCAGGATGAACGGACCGGCCAGCTGGACATCGTGGCGTACAAGATCAGCCCTGATGGCAGCTTCCTCTGGGGGCCGGACGGCGTGGAGTTGCCTTCACCGGGCACCACCGGCATGGCCCCCGCGGTGGCACCGCTCACCAACGGCAATGTGGCCATCTCCTGGAACATGAACTCGGACCCGCGCACGGTCGGCGTGCAGTTGGTGGGGCCGTCAGGTGAGGTGCTCCTGGCCTCTCCCATCGTGGTCTCGGCGGCGGTGAACATGGTCAACCTGATGCCCGTGGCCACTTCCGACGGCGGTTTCATCCTCTTCCATGGGGTCAGTGCGGGCGGGTTCGGCCTGCCGCCGTGGGTGCTGTACGCCCAGCGCTATGATGTCGACGGCAACGCAGTTTGGGCCCACCCGGTCCAGGTCTCCACCAAGCAGATCCCCTTCTTCCACTTTCCCCATGCCGTGCCGGACGGGCATGATGGCTTCTATGTGGCCTTCAATACCGGCAATCCGGTCAATCCCGGCATAACGGACGTGTACGTGCAGCGGGTGCGTGGGGATGGAAGCACCTGGTCGGCCGAGGGCACCCGCTTGGACGATGGCAACAGCACGCAGAAGTTTTCAGGTGGCAGGGGCGTGGCGTTGATCAACGACGATGACGGCCTGATGGTGGCCCTGCAGGTCACCGACATCGGACAGAACCAATCGGGCGTGTCGGTGCAGCGCCTGGATACGGCCGGGGTGCGGCAATTGGGCGACCAGGCCGTCACCGTGATCCCTGTAAGCGCACAAAGCGTACAGCCGTGGGACATCTCGGCCACGGGCGACGGGGCGGTGGTCCTGCACGCCACCGGCGGTTTCGACCAGGTGACGCTTGCGGCCACCCGCGTGGCCTTGGACGGCACCCCTGCGTGGGAACCGGCACAGCGGGACATCTGCACCCTGGGCAGCGGCAAGGACGACATGCAACTTTCGGGCCTGCAGGACGGCCAGATGGTCGCCGCATGGCAGGATGGGCGCAGCCCGGCCGGCATTTATGCGCAGAACATCCCCGACCTGGACATCGGCACCACCGTGGCGGGTCCGCTTGCCGACCAAGCGGACTTACGCCTGGAGCAGAATCCATCGGCAACCCCGGTGGTGCTGTTGCCCGCCGGACTGGCCAGGGGCCGCTTGGCGGTGTTCGACATGCAGGGCAGGCAGCTGTTCGGCATGGTGCTCCCGGCAGCCTCCGAAAGGGTGGAATTGCCGTTGGGCGATCTTCCGTCCGGTGTGTATGCGATCCGCGTGCAGGGTGGTGGCCCCGGCCGTGCGTTGCGCTGGGTGAAATAGGCCCGTCGCCGGAGCATCATGCACGGCGGGCCATTCCGCAAGGGGTGGCCGCTGCATACCTTTGCGGCATGAAATTCTTCATCGATACCGCCAGCCTCGCCCAGATCAAGGAAGCCCAGGAACTGGGGATCCTGGACGGCGTCACCACCAACCCGTCGCTGATGGCCAAGGAAGGCATCACCGGCACGGACCGGGTGATGAAACACTACGTGGACATCTGCAACATCGTGGACGGCGACGTAAGCGCGGAGGTGATCTCCACTGACTATGAAGGGATGGTGCGCGAAGGGGAGAACTTGGCCGCCCTGCACCCCAACATCACGGTGAAGCTGCCCATGACCCGCGACGGCATCAAGGCGATCAAGCATTTCCACGGCAAGGGCATCAAGACCAACTGCACGCTGGTGTTCAGCGCCGGGCAGGCCCTGCTGGCGGCCAAGGCGGGCGCCAAGTACGTATCGCCCTTCGTGGGGCGGCTGGACGACGTGAGCACCGACGGCCTGCAACTGATCGAGCAGATCCGGGGGATCTACGACAACTACCAATTCGAAACGCAGATCCTGGCGGCCAGCATCCGCCATCCGATGCACATCGTGCAGTGCGCGGAGATCGGTGCGGACGTGGCCACCTGTCCGCTCAGCGCCATCCTGGCCCTGTTCAACCACCCGCTCACGGACATCGGGCTGGAGAAGTTCCTGGCCGACCACAAGAAGGCCGCCAAGCAGCACGCCCCGGCCAAGTAGCATGCTGTTGTCCATCCATCCGAAGAACCCGGAGCCCCGCAAGGTGGCGCACGTGGTGGAGCGGTTGAACAAGGGTGCGGTGGTGGTGTGCCCCACCGACACGGTGTATGCCTTCGCCTGCAGCGCCCATCAGCCGCGGGGCATCGAGGCCATCGCACGGTTGAAGGGCACCCGGACGCAGAAGACGAACCTTTCGTTGATCTGCAAGGACCTCAGCCAGTTGAGCATGTATGCCAGGGCCATCAGCACGCCCAGCTTCCGGGTGATGAAAAAAGCACTCCCCGGCCCGTACACGTTCATCGTTCCGGCCAGCAGCGAGATCCCCAACCTGTTCAAGAACAAGAAGCACACCGTGGGGATACGCGTCCCGGACCACCCCATCCCGGTAGCCTTGGTGGAAGCCCTGGGCCATGCCCTGGTGGTCACCAGCGTGCATGACGAGGATGAGTTGCTGGAGCACACGGCGGACCCGGAACTGATCCACGAACGCATCGGCCACCAAGTGGACCTGGTGATCGATGGCGGGCCGGGTGGCCTGCTCGGTTCCACCGTGATCGACATCACCGGTGCCGGCCCGGTGGTGCTCCGCGAGGGCAAGGGGGCGGTGGAAGGCCTGCTATGATGACCTGCGGGCCCCAGCCCATGGGCCTACCCGTGCAGGCGGCGTAAATCCATCCATGCTTGCGGCAACCGGTCGATCAGGTCGGTGGGCAGCATGCCGTCCATCCCCAGGTCCGCCGCCGCCAAGTCGCCCGCCTTGCCATGTACATGCACGCCCACCAAGGCTGCGGACAACGGGTCCAGCCCTTGTGCCCGCAACCCGGTGATGATGCCGGTAAGCACGTCGCCGCTGCCGCCCTTGGCCATTCCTGCGTTGCCCGTGCCATTGAAGAACAAGCGGCCGTCCGGGCTGCATACGGCGGTGTAGGCACCTTTGAGCACCACCACTGCGCGGTGCTTGCGGGCCAGCTCCCGCGCCTGTGCCAAGCGCTCCTCGTCGCTGCCGGCCCTGCCCGCCAGGCGCTCCAGCTCCTTGGGGTGGGGCGTGAGGATGGTGCCGGCCGGCAGGAAAGAAAGCCAGGTCCTGTTCTCCGCAAGGATGTTGAGGGCATCGGCATCCATCACCAGCGGCGCCGGTGCCTCCTGGACCAGGTGTTTCAGCATGCGGGCACTGGCATCGTGGGTGCCCATTCCCGGCCCCGTGCCGACGGCGGATACACGGCCGAATTTGGGAAGGGTGGCCAGCCATTCCTCCTGGTCCGTGGAGACCATGGCCTCGGGCACCGCGGCGTGGACCACCGGTGCCTGTTCCCGTGGCACCCGCACCGTGAGCAAGCCGCAGCCCGAGCGCAGGCAGGCCCGGGCAGCCATGACGGCAGCGCCCATTTTGCCGGGTCCCCCCGCCAGCAGCCAGGCGTGCCCATGGTCGCCCTTGTGGGAGACCCGGCTGCGCCGTGGCAGCAGGGCGGCCAGGTCGGGCCCTTCGGGGATCATCGCCCCGGCGGGCTGTTCCGCAATGAATGCCCGGTCCAGGCCGATGGGCAGCACCTCCCACTCCCCGGCAAAGCGGTAGTGGTCCGCCATCAGCAGGGCCCGCTTGGGCAATTCCAGCGTGAGGGTCCGCTCCGCGCGCACGATGGCTTCGGGATCATTCGTGGCGTTGTCGTCCGCAAAGAGGCCCGAGGGCAGGTCGATCGCGATCACCCGTCCGGGGCGTGCATTCAGTTCACGCACCACTTCCTTCACCCAACCGGAGACGGGGCGTTGCAGGCCGGTGCCGAAGAGCGCATCGACCACGACGGTGCCCGGCTCCACCGGGGGCAGGGGTGCGCCTTCCCCCAGCACTTGGACGGGCACTTGGGCTTCTTCTGCCCGTTTGCGGTTCACCTCAAAATCGGGGCTTCCTTCCTTTTTCCAGCCCGCGATCACCACCTGCACGGTCCTCCCTGCTTTTTTCAACAGGCGGGCGATGGCCAGTCCGTCCCCTCCATTGTTGCCCATGCCGGCCAGCACACATAGCGGTATTTCCGGCGGCAACAGTTCCGTCAGGCGGTTGGTGCAAGCCATTGCCGCCCGCTCCATCAGGTCGATGGAGGCGATGGGTCCACGGGCGATGGTGTGGGCGTCTGCCTGGCGGATCTGCTCAGCGGACAGGATGGGTATCATGCCACGAAGGTACCCGGCAAGCGCTTCCCCGGAAGGCCGGGAGGGGTGGTCCGACAGGTAGGCCGGTTGTTGATCAGGAACTCCATTGGTTCCGGCCCATAAAACGAGAAAGCCCCCGTTTCCGGGGGCTTTCAGGACCAAAGCGGGAACCGCTCTTATTGGAAGTAGAAGTTAACACCGATGGAAGCACCGCTCACGCCGGTGTCAAGGCTGAACGCGTTCTTCTTGTTGGTCGTACCTTCCGTAGTCGTGGTCTTGATGTTGCTGTTGGCCGCATCCCACTCTTCAGAGGTTGAGGAGCCGAAGCCGGTGCTGCTCAGCGCAAGGCCCCAGGTGTACTCACCGCTGAGGGAGATCTTGGGGGCGCAGAACCATTCCACACCACCGAAGGCTTGCAAGCCGATGGCCATGGTAGAGCCGTTCTTGACCTCGGTATCGCGAGGACCAGCGTTGGTAGCCGTAATGGCGTTGCCGTACTCGTACGTGGTCTTGCTGCTGCCGAAGCCCACGTTCAACATGGCGCCATAGACACCCACGACGCGGGTGCTGCCCACGCGCTTCTCCAGGCCGAAGCCGAGGTCGATGCCCATGAAGCCGTTCTTGGTCACGTTATCCACCTTTGCATCAGCTGCTGCCCCGGCGCTCAGGTCCGCCACTTTTGCGGTCTCCTTTTCGCTGCCGAAGCCCAAACGAACACGGCCGCGGTAGGCCGTGTTGGCATCGATCAGCTTCTTGGCACCGATGACAACTTGGTTGCCCTTGATACCGGCAGCACCAGCGCTGCTGAACAGGTTGTTCATGGACATCACACCGGTGTTGTTCCCGTTGTTGAACAGGTTGCCGGCATAGTTAAGCAGGGGGGTTGCCTCGAAGGTCAGACCCCAGTCCCCATCCTGCGACAACCAGTTCTCGCCGCGGTTGCTGGTGATCTCACCGGTTTGCGCGCTAACGGCCGATACGGCAACGAGCGCGGCGGTGAACAGTACAGTCTTCTTCATGACTTTTTGGTTTTTCGTGTGCTTTGGTTTGAGGTTGGTTCTGCTTGGTCGATCAAATCTACCTGATCGGCGGCGCAAACTTATAAACATCCGATCGACATATCAACTATTTTTTGTTGATCACCGATCGTTCTGTCCATGCACTTGCCCTGCCGCGATAGACCATCTGGCCGAAATCGGGGGCGAATGTAGCACAGTCCGTTAAATCCCGTAGGGTGGATCATTTTTTATTCCCCAGCATGGGCACGAAGCTGAAGGCCCCATGCGCGCGGCGCGTAATGCCCCCGGCGGTCTTGGTGATGGTGTACATCGTTTGGCCGTCTTCACCGCCCAGGGGTATCACCAGGATGCCGCCCGGGGCAAGCTGGTCCACCAGGGCCGAAGGCAGTTCGGGGGCCCCGCAGGTCACGATGATCTTGTCGAACGGCGCATCGGCGGGCAAGCCCTTGTATCCGTCGCCATGCACCAAGCGCGCCCTGTAGCCCATGGCCTCCAGCCGGGCCTTGGTGGCCAGGTACAAGGGGCGGTGCCGTTCAATGCTGTGCACCTTGGCGCCCAGCTCGCACAGCACGGCGGTCTGGTAGCCGCATCCGGTGCCTATCTCCAGCACCTTCTCGCCCGGCCGCACGGCCAGCAACGCGCTTTGCACGGCCACGGTGTACGGCTGCGAGATGGTCTGGCCGCACCCGATCGGGAAGGCCTGGTCCACATAGGCAAACCGTTCGAACGCGGTATCATCTATGAATAGGTGCCGGGGCACCTTGCCGATGGCCTTGAGCACCTTGTCATCCGTGATCCCCTTGCGCGCCAACTCCTCCACCAGCTTGCGGCGCATGCCTTGGTGGCGAAAATCATCCTGTTGCATGATCGGCGCGCAAAGCTAACCCGCACGGGCAGGCCCCTGTCCCGGCCGGTCCGCCGATCGCTCTACTTTTGCCCGCCTCCATGGAAAAGCCTCTTCGTATCGGTGTGCTGGGCGCGGGCCATCTGGGCCGGATCCATGTGCAACAATTGAAGGAACTGACGGACTACGAGATCGTGGGCATCCATGATCCGCATCCCGAAAAGGCCGGGGGCGTCCAGGCCGAATTCGGCGTCCCCGTGTTGGACGACATGGCCGCACTGATCGCGGCCAGCGAGGTGGTGGACGTGGTGACCCCCACCGTGGCCCACCACGCATGCGCCATGCAGGCATTGGGTGCCGGCCGCCATGTGTTCATAGAAAAGCCCATCGCCCAAACCCTCGACCAGGCCCGCGAGCTGGTGGAACGCTCCGCCGCCGTGGGCCGCCTGGTGCAGGTGGGACACGTGGAACGTTTCAACCCGGCCTTCCTCGCCGCCCGGCCCATGCTGGATTCCCCCATGTTCATTGAGACACACCGCCTGGCCCAGTTCGATCCGCGGGGCACCGACGTGAGCGTGGTGCTGGACCTGATGATCCACGACCTGGACATCATCCTCGACGTGGTGGACGCCCCGGTGGAGGAGGTGCATGCCAGCGGGGTGGCGGTGGTGAGCGATACACCGGACATTTCCAATGCACGGATCTCCTTTTCCAACGGGTGCGTGGCCAACCTGACGGCCAGCCGCATCAGCATGAAAAAGATGCGCAAGAGCCGCTTCTTCCAGAAGGATGCCTACATCGCGGTGGACATGTTGAAGAAGGAGGCCGAGATCATGCGGATGCGGACCGTGGCGGAGGCCGATCCCTTTGCCGTCACCTTGGACCTGGGCCCAGGGAAGGGCCTTCGGGAGATTTCCTTCGATAAGCCGGCGATACCTGCCACCAATGCGATCCGCGAGGAACTGCGCTCCTTTGCCAAGGCCATCCGCGCGGGAGGTACCCCGGCGGTAACGGCTGCCGACGGGCTGGCCGCGCTGGAACTGGCCCACCGCGTGCTGGCGGCCATGGACATCCGCAGGACCTGACCGCCCATACTGATCCCTGTCCCGATGCGTTACCCGCACAGGAGCCTCATGACCCGTGTCCTGCCCTTGGTAGGCCTGTCCCTGTTGTTCGCCACCGCCTGTAAAAAGGACGGCGCCATTCCTTCCTATATCCTGTTCTCCACGCCGGTGGTGGTGGATGCCTCGGGCCATCCGGTCTCCTCGAAGATCACCGACCTATGGGTTTATGTGGACGACAAGCCGGTGGGCGTTTGGGAGCCGCAGCGCCGGATCCCCGTCATCGCCGAAGGTATGGCCGAGGTGAAGCTGGTCGCGGGGATACGCCGCAACGGCCTGGTGGACGACCGGGTCCAATATCCGTTCTATTCCACTTGGCAGCAACAGGTCTCCCTGGTGAAAGGGCAAGTGGCCACCGTGGACCCGCAGGTCCGATACTTTGATGGCCTGGACACTTGGCTGGCCGATTTCAATTCGGGTTCCCGGTTTGATACCGTGCAATGCACCGCCACCCTGGTGCTCCTGCCCTCGGACAGCACCTTGGTGGACCAGGGGAGCCAATACGGCCGCATCAGCCTGGGCCCGGGGCACGACAGCTACCTGGGCGTGAGCAGCGGGGATGCCTTCACCGGCACCGGGAGCCCCGTCTTCCTGGAAATGGACTACCGCAGCGACACCCGGGTGCTGGTGGGCGTGCGCTACCAGCTGATGGGGGTGCAACAGCAGGTGGGGCACGTCTACCTTAAGCCGACGAAGGCCTCCGACGGCAGCATGCCCTGGAACAAGATCTACATCGACCTCTCCGAGCCCTGGGCCGTGTCCGCTGCCGTTGACAAGCGCTTCTTCCTGAAGGCCGCGCTGGAGAACGGCGCCACCTCCGGCACCGTGGATGTCGACAACATCAAGCTGGTGCGCAGATGACCATGGACCGGAAGAAACAGACCGCGCTGTACGTGGTGGCCGACCTGATGGCCACGGCGCTGGCGTGGACCCTGTTCTTCATCTTCCGAAAGGTCTACCTGGAGCCGCTGAAGTTCCACCACCCGGTGGAGGTGCATTTGGACCACCGCTACTTCCAGGGGCTGGTGGCCATCCCGATCTTTTGGGTGCTCCTGTTCGTGGCCTTCGGGGGCTACACCGACATCTTCCGCCGCTTCCGCACCAAGGAGCTGGAACAGACCGCGCTGATCGCCTTCATCGGGTCCATCATCATCTTCTTTGCCCTATTGCTGGATGACACCCTGGCCACGCCCGCCTACTACTACTACAACTTCGGCGTGCTGTTCGGGCTGAACTTCCTCCTGCTCTTCGCCTTCCGCTTCGTGCTCACCAGCCGCACGGTGCGGCGGGTACACGACCGCCGGTTCGGCTTCAACACATTGCTGGTGGGCGGCAACGAACGGGCCTTTGCCATCCACCAGGAGATCGAAGGGCTGCCCAAGTCGCCGGGCAACCGCTTCGTGGGCTTCGTGAGCGTGAACGGATGCGACCACCATCTGGAGGAGGCGGGCCTACCCCTGCTGGGCCGTTGGGACCAATTGCGCAAGCTGATCCCCCAGTACCAGGTGGAGGAGGCCATCATCGCGGTGGAAAGCAGCGAGCACGCCCACATCAGCAAGATCCTGAGCGAGCTGGACGGCACGCCGGTACGCATCAAGATCATCCCGGACATGTACGACATCCTGGCGGGCAGCGTGAAGATGACGAGCATCTTCGGCGCACCGCTGATCGAGGTGAACCCGCGGATCATGCCCGCGTGGCAGTTCTCGCTCAAACGCGCCTTCGACATCCTGTTCAGCGCGTTGGCCCTGGTGGTGCTCTCCCCCGTCCTGCTCTTGATCGCGTTGATGGTGAAGCTGTCCAGCCCCGGCCCGGTGTTCTTCACGCAGGAGCGCATCGGGAAATACGGCCGGCCCTTCCGGATCATCAAGTTCCGCACCATGCATACCGATGCCGAGCGCAACGGACCCCAGCTGAGCAGCCGTACCGACCCGCGGATCACACGCGTGGGGCGCTGGCTGCGGCGTACGCGCATGGACGAGCTGCCCCAGTTCTGGAATGTGTTGGTGGGCGACATGAGCCTGGTAGGCCCCCGCCCTGAGCGGCAGTACTTCATCGACCGGATCATGCAGGTGGCCCCCCACTACCGCCATCTGCATAAGGTGCGCCCGGGCATCACCAGCTGGGGTCAGGTGAAATTCGGCTACGCGGAGAACGTGGACCAGATGGTGCGCCGGCTGAAGTACGACATCCTGTACATCGAGAACATGAGCCTGGGGGTGGACCTGAAGATCCTGGCGTACACCGTGCTCATCATCCTGCGGGGCGCCGGGAAATAGCCGGCCTCCTACCTTCGCGCCATGAAGATCACCGTAGTGGGCGCTGGCCAGATGGGCAACGGCATCGCGCACGTATTCGCCCAGGGCGGCCACCAGGTAACCTTGGTGGACATTGCCCAGGCCAGCTTGGACAAGGCACTGGCCACCATCACCAGGAACATGGACCGCCAGGTGGCCAAGGGTACCCTGGCTGAGGCCGACAAGACTGCCGCGTTGAAGCGCATCACCACCCTGACCGACACCGCTGCCGGGGTGAAGGAGGCCGGGCTGGTGGTGGAGGCCGCCACGGAAAACACGGACCTGAAGCTGAAGATCTTCAGGGACATCGACGGCCACGCGCCCGAGGGATGCATCCTGGCCACCAACACCAGCAGCATCAGCATCACCAAGATCGCGGCGGCCACCAAGCGGCCGGAACAGGTGATCGGCATGCACTTCATGAACCCCGTGCCGGTGATGAAGCTGGTGGAGGTGATCCGCGGCTACGACACCAGCGATGCCGTTACCCGGGCGATCATGGACCTTAGCCGGGCCATCGGCAAGGTGCCCGTGGAAGTGCGCGACTATGCGGGCTTCGTGAGCAACCGGGTGCTGATGCCCATGATCAACGAGGCCATCGAAACGCTGTTCCAGGGCGTGGGCGGCGTGGAGGAGATCGATACGGTGATGAAGCTGGGGATGGCACACCCCATGGGGCCCCTGCAACTGGCGGATTTCATCGGGTTGGACACCTGCCTGGCCATCCTGCGCGTGCTGCACGATGGCTTCGGCCAGCCCAAGTACGCGCCCTGCCCGCTGCTGGTGCAGATGGTGACGGCCGGCAAGCTGGGCGTGAAGAGCGGCGAAGGCTTCTACAGCTACACCGCTGGCACCAAGGAGCTGAAGGTGGCACCCGCATTCGCCTCCTGAGCATGCCCGGCCGGCTCCTATTTGCCGGTGCGCTTGTGCTGCTGGCGGCCTGCTCCGGGAAACCGGACCGGACCGATGTGCCGGAGGAGGACCCAAGATCGACACATTGTTACCTGCGCCACGCGGACGGCCTTTCCATCCGCCTGGACCGCATCGGCGACCTGGTGAACGGGGTGATGGAAGGGCCCTCCCCCGATGGGGAACGGGTGAACGGCACCTTCACCGGTGCCTTGGAGGGAGGTGTCTTCGTGGTGTTGTACAAGTATGAAAGCGGCGGGGAGCAGAAGAAGCTGGAGGTGGTGCTCAGGCCCGTGGCCGGGGGGTTGCAGCCGGCCGATGGCGAAAGGGTCACCATCGATGGCATCACCTTGTTCAAGGACCGGGGCCGGGTGCACTTCGGGGCCTTGGTCCCCGAGGTGGAATGCCCCTGACCCATCGCCGGCTTCCTGCCATGGCCGGCCCGCGCCCCACCGTCGGTGCCGCTTGCTTGTTTTCCCCTTGTCGCGCCTTGGTCCGTGCCGCACCCGGACGATGGGCTGGCACCTCGCCCTACGGCGGGCACCCATGGCATCCGGCACCATGCGGGAACAAGATCGCCCTGCTTATGCGGACATTTGGGGCGATGCCCGTGCGGGGCGAAGGACACCGAGGCCCGCAATCCATCGCCCCGGATCATGATGTCCGAAGAGGTTCCCTCCCCAAACCCGACCGAACCGGGGGCGCAGCAAGGAGGCGCCGCGTCGGCACAAGTGGGCCCGAAGGCGCGCAAGGGGCTGTTCCTGCTGGCGATGCTGCTGTGCCTGAGCCCCGCCATGGGGGCTCCGCAGGCGCTGTTGCTCGGGCTGGTGCTGGCGCTGACGATCGGAGACCCCTTCCCTTCCTTCAACCAACGCGCCACCAACTGGTTGCTAAAAGCATCGGTGGTGGGCCTGGGGTTCGGCATGAACCTGGAGCAGGCGCTGACCGCCGGCCGCGAAGGGCTGCTCTTCACGGTGGCCAGCATCGGCGTTACCCTGTTGGCCGGGCGGTACCTGGGGCGGCGCCTGGGCGTGGAACGCATCTCCGCCTTTCTCATCTCCAGCGGGACGGCCATCTGCGGGGGCAGTGCCATAGCTGCCGTTTCCCCCATCGTGAACGCCGACCGCCGCCAGATGACCGTGGCCTTGGGCACGGTATTCATCCTCAATTCTGTGGCCTTGCTCGTATTCCCGCTGGCGGGCCACCTGTTCGGCATGAGCCAGCACCAGTTCGGCCTGTGGTGCGCCATTGCCATCCACGACACCAGTTCGGTGGTGGGGGCCGGCGCGGCATACGGCGAGCAGGCGCTCCAAATGGCCACCACGGTGAAGCTGCAACGGGCCTTGTGGATCATTCCGTTGTCGCTGGGCACGGCGGTATTGATGAAGACCGGCGGGAGCCGGGTAAAGATCCCCTGGTTCATCGGCCTGTTCATGCTTGCCATGGTGGCCAGCCATCACTTCCCCCAGTACGCCGATGCCTATGCCGCCCTCTCCTTTGCGGCCAAGCGGGGCCTCACCCTCACCCTGTTCCTCATCGGCGCCAGCCTGTCCCTGGCCACCATGCGCGCGGTGGGCATCAAGCCGATGGTGCTTGGGGTGCTGCTCTGGCTGCTGATCAGCCTGTTGTCACTGGCCGCGATCCTCTTGGAGGGCCCGGCATAAAGGGGCCATGCCGGGGGAAAACAGCCGGGCATGCGACCTTTTCAGGTGGTGAACTGTTGTGTAGAAGTACGAAGCGGACAACCATGGAACAAATTGAAACCGACGTGGTCCTGATCGGCGCGGGCATCATGAGCGCCACGCTGGGCGTGATGCTGAAGGAATTGGACCCGAAGCTGAAGATCCACGTCCTGGAGCGGTTGACGGAGATCGCAGGTGAAAGCTCCGATGCTTGGAACAACGCGGGCACCGGTCACGCGGGGCTTTGCGAGCTGAACTATACCCCCGAGCGGGCGGACGGCAGCATCGACCTCGCCAAGGCGCTGAAGGTGGACGAGGAGTTCGAGCGGAGCAAGCAGTTCTGGAGCTGGTTGGCCGGCCAAGGCCGGTTGGACCCGCAGCGCTTCATCCACAGCATACCGCACATGAGTTTCGTGGAAGGGGCCGAGAACAGGGAGTTCCTGCGCAAACGTCACGCGGCGATGGCGGCCCATCCGATGTTCAGGGGCATGGAGTTCACGATCGACCGGGAGGTGATCGCGGAGTGGGCACCCCTGCTGATGCAGGACCGGCACGATGACGGCATGTACTCGGCCACGCGCTCGCTGCTGGGCACCGACGTGAATTACGGGGGCCTCACGCGCATGCTCTTCGCCGACCTGTACCACCTGCCGGACACCACGCTGTGCATGGGCCATGAGGTGCGCGACCTGGAACGGCTGGATGATGGACGCTGGCAGCTGGAGGTGCGCGAGCTGGCGCGGAATGAGAAAAAGGTCTTCCTGGCCCCATTCGTCTTCATCGGTGCGGGCGGTGGCGCCCTGCCCCTGTTGGAAAAGAGCAAGATCCCCGAAGCTGCCGGTTACGGCGGTTTCCCAGTAAGCGGGGAATGGCTGCGCTGCCTGAACCCCAAGGTGATCATGCAGCATCATGCCAAGGTGTACGGCAAAGCCAAGAGCGGCAGCCCGCCCATGTCGGTGCCGCACTTGGACCGGCGCACCATCGGCACCGAGCAGGCCCTGCTGTTCGGGCCCTTTGCCGGGTTCTCCACCAAGTTCCTCAAGCACGGGTCGTGGCTGGACCTGCCCTCCTCGCTGGAATGGGAG
Source organism: Flavobacteriales bacterium (assembly GCA_024103275.1). GTDB lineage: Bacteria > Bacteroidota > Bacteroidia > Flavobacteriales_F > PHOS-HE28 > PHOS-HE28. The sequence continues at coordinate 85,147 of JAGFIV010000100.1, read as the reverse complement.
AACATCGTGCCCATCATGCAGGCCGGATGGAAGAACCTGGACCTGACGAAATACCTGATCGACCAGGTGCGGCTGAAGCCCGAGGAAAGGCTGGAGGAACTCAAGGCCTTCATGCCCTCGGCGCGGATGGCCGATTGGGAACTGGCCATCGCCGGCCAGCGCGTGCAGGTGATCAAGAAAGACCCGAAGGAAGGCGGCATCCTCGAATTTGGCACCGAGCTGGTGGCGGCGGCGGACGGCAGCCTGGCGGCGCTGCTGGGGGCTTCACCCGGCGCCAGCACGGCGGTGGCCATCATGCTGGACCTGATCCCGCGCTGTTTCCCCGAAAAAGCGGCCGATGCCGCCTGGCAGCAAGGGCTCCGGCGCATGGTCCCCTCCTATGGGAGGCATCTGTCGGAGGATGCGGAGCTGCTCCACACGGTCAGGCGGAACAGCCACAACGCCTTGGGGCTGGTGCCCCCAGCTGTTGATAAGTCGCCTTCCGGACGATAGGATCCCAATACAGGGAGGTGCCATGCACTCGGTTTTGCGGTACCTGGGCGGTCAGACGGAAAAGGATTTGCCAAAGTGGTGGAAATGCCAAGCCAATGATGTGGACAATCGCCTTCCGTACGGCGCGCGTGGATGGAAACGGCGGATAGTTTTGCGCCCGCTTTTCAAACCTGCAAACCACTCTCGTTCCAACACCAGACTCTCCAAGCCATGATCAGGAACCTCCTTACAGCCGCGCTGCTCATCTCGGCATCCATCTTCAACACCTTGTCGGCCGGGCCACCCGCGCGCACCTCCGACGACAAGCTGGTGCTCAAGGCATGGCTGCAAGTGGCCGATGGTGTTGCCCGCGACGTGATCGTGGAGGTGGAGGTCAATGGGGTCAAGGGCTGGGGGCGCGCCAACCAGGAAGGGCGCGTGGAATGTGTGCTACCCGCCAACGAGGTGGCCATGATCCATTTCCGCAAGGCCGGGCACATCACCAAATCGGTGCGGGTGGACACCCACCATGCACAGGCCGGTGAATACAAGGGAAAGACCCGCAGCATCGATTTCGGCGTGGTGCTCGTGCCATCGGCCGAGCAGCCGGGGCTGGTCTATGCGGGACCGGTGGCCTCCATTGCATTCAGTGCCGAAGGAGGGGGAATGACCGTGGAGACCGACTCCCGCCTGGTACCCGCCGGGCGCCAGCAGTCCATCGTGTTCTAGGCACCTGCACGGACCGGGGCGGCCCCTGGCGGGTCGGGTACCGGGCCGGCCTGCCCAAGCCCGTGATCGCGCCGAGGCCCAACAGGCACGGCCCTCAATTCACCGACACCTGCGGCGGTGACACCTTGTACTTGCGGTAGAGGCGTTCCTTGCGCTTGGTCAGCCGTGCGGTGGCCCTTTCCGTCCGCGGTGTCCGTGCCATCACGGCCAGCTCCCCGTTCTCGATGCGCCGCACGATGGACTCCACCAGCGCATCATCCCCTTGGGGATCGTACTCGCCCTTGAGGTCCTGCCCGAATAGCCGGGCCACCCCCTGCCATACCCACGCCTGGAACGATCCGCGCAGCTGCTTCACCAGGTCGTAGCTCGTATGGCCGGTCTCGCGGTCGATCAGTTTCACCAGGATGCGTCCCTGCGTCATCGTCAGGCCCTTGATGTCCTCCTCGAATTCGGCGCGCAATTCCGCCTCGGCCAGCTTCAGGTACAGCTCCCGGTCGCTGCCTTTTTCGATGCGCGACAGGTCGTGGTCGTACTCCTGCAACAAGTTGGCGGTGATGCGCGCGTAGGGATACACCTTCTGTACGTAGCGTGTCAGCCGGTCGGCGCGGACGGCGTTGCGCCGGGCCTTGCGGGTCATCGTGGCCTCTATCCGCACGGCATCCAGGAAATACATGGGCATGGTGTCGCCGTTGGAAACCACCACGGGCACCAGCTCAACCTGCTGCTGGGCCCTCGCCGCCGGGGCACAGGCCAAGGCGCAGAGCACGCCGGCCAGATATGGAAGCAACCTTCCCAAATTCAACAACTTGGCACCAAGTTAATGCTTTAACGCGGGGAGGTCCGCACAAGTTGTTGCGGCGCACCCGGAAGAGGCCGGCAGCCGCGCCTTTGCGCCGGCTCAGCGCCGTTTCAGCCACCAGGCGGAAGGCTGATGCGGGTCCGCGCCCATGGCAGGTACCTGGCGGGCCTCGTCGAGCAGGGTGGCGGCCACCAGGGCGGCGGCGGCCATCTCCCCCGGGTCCGAACCCTCCAGCGCCGCGGGCGTGAAGTGGTCGCGCACGAAGAGCGTGTCGTACTTGCCGCTGCGGAAGGCGGGATGGCCCATCACGAAGCGGCAGAAGGGCAAGGTGGTCTCCACCCCGCTGATGGCGTAGTCGTCGATGGCGCGCTCCATGCGGGCAATGGCCTCCTCGCGGGTGGCCCCGTGTACGATCAGCTTGGCGATCATGGGGTCGTAGTGGATGGGGATCGTCATCCCCTCGCTGAAGCCGTCGTCCACGCGTACGCCGGGCCCTTGCGGTGGGCGGTAGGTGGTCAGCGTACCGATGTCGGGCAGGAAATTGTTGGCCGGGTCCTCGGCGTACACCCGTACCTCGATGGCATGGCCGTTGATCTGCAGGTCATCCTGCGTAAAGGACAACTGCTCCCCCTGCGCCACCTTGATCTGCTCCTTCACCAGGTCCAGCCCGCTGATCATTTCGGTCACCGGGTGCTCCACTTGCAGGCGGGTGTTCATCTCCATGAAATAGAACTCGCCGCTGCTGTCCATCAGGAATTCCACGGTGCCCGCACCCACATAGTCCACGCTCTTGGCCACGTTCACGGCAGCTTCGCCCATGCGGCGGCGCAGGTCGGGCGTGAGCACCGCGCCGGGTGCCTCCTCGATCACCTTCTGGTAGCGCCGCTGGATGCTGCACTCGCGCTCGAAGACGTACACCGTGTTGCCCTGGGTGTCCGCCAGCACCTGTACCTCGATGTGGCGCGGGCCGGTGACGAATTTCTCGATGAACACGCTGCCGTCGCCGAACGCGTTCCGCGCCTCGCTGATGGCGCGCTCCAAGGCTTCGCGCAGGTCGTTTTCCTTCTCCACGATGCGCATGCCCTTGCCGCCTCCGCCGGCGGCCGCCTTGATCAGGATCGGGAAGGTGATGGTCTTCGCCACCGCCTCGGCCTCCTCCAGCCCGCTCACGGCACCCTCGGTGCCGGGCACCAGGGGGACCCCGAACTTGCGCACGGCGTCCTTGGCGGCCAGTTTATCCCCCATCACGTGCATGGCATGCGGGGAGGGGCCGATGAAGGCCACGCCCGCCTTGGCCAGGGCCTCCGCAAAATCGCCGTTCTCGCTGAGGAACCCGTAACCCGGGTGTACGGCATCCACGTGCAGGTCCTTGCACACCCGCACCAGCTTGTCGATTGCCAGGTAGCTCTCTTTGCTGGGCGGCGGCCCGATGCACACGGCCTGGTCGGCAAAGCGGACGAAGGGTGCGTTGCGGTCGGCCTCGGAATACACGGCCACGGTGGCGATGCCCATTTCCTTGGCCGAACGCATGATGCGCAAGGCGATCTCGCCCCTGTTGGCCACCAGGATCTTCTTGAAGGTGCGTTTCTTCATGCCGGAAAAAAGTACGCGGATAAGGGCGCGAAGATGCGAAGCACCAGGTTGGGCGGGAAATGGAGGCCGTGGTGGCGGCCGATCCTTCGGCATCAACTTCCCTTGGCACATCCGCGCCCGGCGGGGAAAGATCGCTGAACAGGCCCACGGATTACCTTGGCGGCACCGCGTTTGCCGGCGATGGACCTGCTTCCCAACCTGATCGCTGACCTCGGCCTGATCCTCGCCGTGGCGGCCATCACCACGCTCATTTTCAAGAAGATCAACCAGCCGCTGGTGCTGGGCTACATCATCGCGGGGGTGCTGGTGGGGCCCAATGTGCCGGGCCTTCCCACGGTGATCGATGAAGGGAGCATCCGGGTCTGGTCGGACCTGGGCGTCATCTTCCTGCTCTTCAGCCTGGGGTTGGAGTTCAGCTTCAAGAAGGTGGTGAAGGTGGGGGGCACCTCGGGCATTACCGCACTGGTCACCGTGGGGCTGATGCTGGCCACCGGCTATTTTACCGGGCAGGCGCTGGGGTGGAACCGCATGGACAGCCTTTTCCTGGGGGCCATCATCTCCATGTCCAGCACTACCATCATCGCGCGTGCCCTGGAGGAACTGGGCCTGAAGACGCAGGTGTTCTCCGCCGTGGTGGTGGGCGTGCTGGTGATCGAGGACCTGGTGGCCGTGCTGCTGTTGGTGTTGCTGAGCAGCATTGCCGTCAGCCAGCACTTTTCCGGCACGGAGATGCTGTGGGAGCTGGGCAAGCTCGGTTTCTTCCTCATCCTGTGGTTCGCCGGCGGCATCTTCCTGATCCCCACCTTCCTGGCACGCACCAGGAAACTGATGACGGACGAGACCTTGCTTGTAGTGGCCGTGGCGCTGTGCCTGGCCATGGTGGTAATGGCGGTGAACGCCGGCTTCAGCGAGGCGTTGGGCGCCTTTATCATGGGGGCCCTGCTGGCGGAAACGGTGCAGGCCGAGCGCATCGAGCATTTGGTACACCCGGTGAAGGACCTCTTCGGGGCCATCTTCTTCGTCTCGGTAGGCATGATGTTGGACCCGCGCATCCTGTGGGAGCACTGGCCGCAGGTGCTGTTGCTGTCGTTCGTGGTCATGTTCTTCCAGCCGCTTACGGCATTCACGGGCGCGCTGCTGGCGGGTGAGCCCCTGAAGCGTGCCGTGCGCACGGGCATGAGCCTGTCGCAAATCGGCGAGTTCTCCTTCATCATCGCCACCCTGGGCCTTACCCTGAAGGTCACCAGCGCCTTCCTCTACCCCTTGGCCGTGGCGGTGGCGGCGGTCACCACCTTCACCACGCCCTACATGATCCGCGCATCGAAGCCCTTCTCCGAATGGCTCGAGCGCGCGCTGCCGGCGCGGATGAAAAAGGCGCTGGACCGCTATGCCAGCCAGACCGACCAGGTGAAGGAGACCAGCGCGTGGCGCAAGCTGCTTCGCTCCTACACCCTCAACATGGCGGTATTTGCCGTGTTGTGCCTGGCCACGGTGCTGGTGGCGGGCCCTGCTTTCATCACCCTGTTCGGGTCGGGGTTCATGGGCATCCCGGGCAAGGCGTTGGCGGGACTGGCCACCTTCCTGCTGGTGCTGCCCTTCATCTGGGCCATGTCGCTGCGCCGCATCAACCGTAGCGCATACAGGCAGCTCTGGGTAAACAAGCGCCACATGCGCGGCCCCCTGGTGATGCTGGAGCTGGTGCGACTGGGTGCCGCCGTGCTGGTGCTGGCCCTGCTGGTGAACGTGTTTTTCAGCACCGCCGGGGCCCTGGTGGTGCTGGTGGCGCTCACGGTCGTGGTGGCCGCGCTCTTCCGCCAGCGCCTGTACCGCTTCTACCTGCGCGTGGAGGACCGCTTCCTGCGCAACCTCAACCAGCGCGAATACCAGCTACGCCGCACCGACCTGGCCCCATGGGACATGCACCTGGCGCAGGTGCGCGTATCCATCGACTCCGCCTCGGCGGGCCGCAGTCTACAGGAACTGGCCCTGCGCGAACGCCACGGCGTGAACATCGCTCTGGTGGAACGCGCCAGCGGTTTCACCCTGCCCGCGCCCGACCGCGACGTGCGCATCCTCCCGGGCGACAACCTGCTGGTGATCGGCACCGACACCCAGCTGGCGGCCTTGCAGGAAGAGCTGGACACCCCCCGCTCCGGGCCGGTGCAGCCCGAGACCACCAAGGACGACATCCGCCTGCGCCGCTTTCGCGTCACCCCGCAGTCACCCCTGGCGGGCAAAAGGATCCACGACAGCGGCATCCGCACACAGGCCAAGGCCATGGTGGCGGGGGTGGAACGTGGCGACAGCCGGATCATGAACCCCGATGGCGGTTTCGTCCTGCAGGCAGGCGATGTGCTTTGGCTGGTGGGCAACGGCGAAAAGATCATGGCCTTCATGGACGGGCAGAAGGCCGTGCGGGAATGAGCCGGAAAGCGGGTCCGCATCTTTACCAGCCCGGCCTGGACGGCCTCCGGATACCGGCCGGCCACGCACCCGCAATTCCAGGCGGGAGGTGGGGATCCGGCGAGGGTGGAAAGTGTGGACAAAGCCTTCTCTGCCTACCTGACCGCCCTGACCGCATCGGCGTCAGGCCGGACCATAGTCATCGGCCCGGCAATTCCCCGAACGAATGACCGCCATTTTTGCTACGTTGGCCGGGCCAACGGCATAATCCCGGAGCCATGGCCATCCACTGTGAATTCATCGACCTGATCATCCCGATCGCCAACATCGACCGCGTATATCCCGGCGGTTTCGCCCAGTTCAAGAAGGATCATGAGCAGGGCTTCTCCGGCGTGCTTTGGCACGACGACCACCTGTTCCGCACCGGGGCCATGGACCCCAGGAGCATGGATGGCATGATTGAAGAATGGGAGAAACGGGGGCTGCACGGCATCGTGGAGAAGGATGGGGCGCGGTACTGGCAAGACTTCTGCATCGTGGAAAGCTTCCTCGGAGGCCCCACCCTGCCCTGTGATTGGTTGGAATTCGACCGGGAGCATCGGTGCGTCTTCCTGAAGGGCCGGCCAAAAGGGGAGATCGTTGGACCCAATCGGCGGTGATCGGGTGTTCCTGCGTTAGCCTGTGCCAAGCAGCGGAAGTCTTTCAGGCCACGTCGCCCCCAGGTCAACCGGGCAGGGCCATCCTTGTGCCCCCCGGCGTTGCCGCCAGGTGCCGCACCACTTGATTTGCACCGCGCATTTGCTTGCTTGATGCACGCGGACGGAAAGCACACGGAGGAAACCTGGCGCCCACAGGTATCTTCCACGTGCAGGCTGGCGATACGAGCCACCGACGTGGTGAAGCCAAGTTGCCCGGCACATCTTCAGGACCGCTCCCCCAGGGCTATCGCGTCTTAATTCATCAACGGTCATGACTTCGGCAAAGGGGTAGGAACAGCAGGCCCAGCGTGCGTTCCTTGCTCCCCGGACCGCCGCTCGCTTTGGTCCGCCCCCTCGCCCTGAGCCCGCCGTTCGGCGGGCACAAGGGGGGACAGGATCGCCGGACGATGGGCCTGCTGTTCCGGCACATTCCCAGTACTGGCGGGAGAAATTGGACCCGATAGCCCTGAGGTATTGGAAACTACCGCCCGAGCTCGTTGGTACTGAGCGCGCGCTCTACGTTGTCCCGCTCAAATCCCTTGCCCAGAAAGTAGCGTATCACCTTCTCCCGGCGGGCAAAGGGATCCGTCTCCTGTACCCGCTCCCAGCGCTTGGCCACGGCGATCCGCAACTGCTCTTCCTCCTCCCCTGCATCGATGGCGCGCAGGCCCGCCACGATACAGGCGTCCGAAACGCCCTTGGCCTTCAGCGCCAGTTCGATCTTCCTGCGGCCCCAGCCCTTCTGGCGGCTCTTGCTCACGGCAAAATGTTCCGCGAAGCGGGCCTCGTTGAGAAATCCCTCGCCAATGAGCCGGGCCACAATGGCCTCGATATCCTTCGCAGGGGCCTTCCAACCGCAAAGCTTGTCCCGCACTTCCTGCTGGGAACGCTCCTGGCGGGCGCACCAGGCGCGGGCCTTGGTGAGGAATCCGGGATGAACAGCTTCCTTTCGCATTTTCAATCGGCAACATAATCCAAGTAGTCGGGTCTGCCCCACATTGCCGAACTTTGCTGGAAATGGGTACCCTTCAAGAGATCCTATCGACCTTGCGCGGAGAAAGGAACCGGCTTTTCGCCAAGCACGCCCTGACCTCCATGGCCATCTTCGGGTCCACGGCACGCGGGGAGGAGGGTGAGGAGAGCGATGTGGACATCATGGTGGAGTTTGACACGTCCAAGGACTACGACTTCCTCGAGTTGGCCGAGGAGTTGCAGGGCCTTCTCAAACGGAACGTGGACCTGGTGGTGCGCAGGGCGGTCAGGCCGTGGTATATGAAGACCATTGAACCGGACCTGCATTATGTCTGAACCCAAGGACCACGGATACCTGCTGGACATGCGGGAATTCGCGACCCAGGTGCTCACCTACCTCGCTGGCAAGGAACATGATGATTTCATGGGGGGCCGCTTGTTGCGTGACGCAGTGGCATACAATCTCCAAGTGGTGGGTGAAGCCGCCTAACAGGTCAGCGACAGCTTCAAGGAGCTGAACCCCCAGATCGATTGGTTTAAGATCGCAGGACTACGCCACCGAATCGTCCATGACTATCGCCGGGTGGATGACGAAACACTTTGGCGGATAGCCCGGAAGTACGTACCGCCACTTGTGGCCGAGCTGGACAAATTGCTGGGGTGATCATGGCGCTTGCCGTCCTTCCATTGACGGATTTTTGACTATCCGGCAAGCGGAGGATCGGCGTTCAACCCCACTCGAAAATGCAGGTACCGGGAACCAAACTTGGTTCAACAACTCATCACACCGCCAATTCCTTCCCGGCGCTATCCAGGATGTGGAACTCCAGGTAGCGGCTGGAACCCTGGGGCACCACCTTCACCCATTTCTTCCAGCGCCACCACCACTTCCATTGGATGTTGGGCAGGCCCTTGGTGAAGTAGGCGGCCACAAAGGGGTGGACATGCAGGCTGACGCCGCTCATGTCCTTCTCGGAGAGCAGGTAGTTGAGTGCGTTCTCGATCTCGTCCACGATGAGCACGGGGGCGCTCACCTCACCGGTGCCGCCACAGGTGGGGCAGGCCTCGCTGGTGTCGATCTCCGTTTCGGGGCGCACCCGCTGGCGGGTGAGCTCGATGACGCCGAACTTGCTGGGCGGAAGCACGTTGTGCTTGGCCTTGTCATCCTCCATGGCGTCCTTGAGCGCCTTGTGGAGGGTGCGGCGGTTCTCGGGCTCATACAGGTCGATGAAGTCGATGGCCACGATGCCGCCCATGTCGCGCAGGCGCAGCAGGCGGGCGATCTCCTTGGCCGCCTCCAGGTTGATCGCCAGCGCGTTCTCCTCCTGGTCGCTGCGCCCGCCCTTGCGGCTGCCGCTGTTCACATCGATCACGTGCATGGCCTCGGTCTTCTCCACGATCAGGTAGGCCCCGCTGGGCAGCAGCACCTGCCGGCCGAAGGCCTGCTTGATCTGTTTATTGACCCCATAATTGTCGAAGATGTCGAGCTTGCCTTTGTACAACTTGACGATGCCCACGCGGTCGGGTGCGATCTTGCCCAAGGTGTCGCGCACCTCCTCATACACCAGCTCGTCGTCCACCACGATGCTGGTGAACTCCTTGTTGAGCACGTCGCGCAGCACCGCACTGGTGCGGTCCACCTCACCCAGCACCTTTTTGGGCGGGATGGCGTTGCGCAGGTTGCGGAAGATCTGGTCCCAGCGTTGCAGCAGCGACTTCAGGTCGGCCTCCAGGTCCTCGGTGGACCGCCCCTCGGCGTTGGTGCGGATGATGATCCCGAAGTTCTTCGGGCGGATGCCCTGCATCAACGCCTTCAGCCGCTTGCGTTCGGTTTCATCGGTGATCCGGCTGCTGATGCTCACCTTGTTGATGAAGGGGACCAGCACCATGTAGCGCCCCGGCAGGGTGACCTCGGCGGTGAGGCGCGGCCCCTTGGTGCTGATGGGTTCCTTGGCGATCTGCACCAGGATGCTCTGGCTGGCGCTCACCACATCCGGCAGCTTGCCCTCCTTGGTGATATCGGGGTCCAGCCGCCAGTCGTCCAGCAGGGATGATTTCACCGTGCCGCTGACGGCCCCCTTGGCGAACTTGTAGCTGTTGCGGTACTGCGGCCCAAGGTCGTAGTAGTGCAGGAAGGCATCCTTCTCATGCCCCACCTCCACGAAGGCCGCATTCAGGCCCGGGGCCACCTTGCGCACCTTGGCCAGGTACACGTCGCCCACGGCAAAGCCGCGCTCGCTGCGCTCGCGGTGCAGCTCCATCAGGAGCTTGTCGCGCACCACGGCAATGGCGGACGCGCCCTCCTTGGACCGTATGATCAAATCGACGCCCACGGAAAAAAGAAGCTAAGGGCAACGGCCGGGCACGTACGCCTGCGCGCATCGTCCCGCACCCGCAACACGCGCAGGCACGGCACACCCATGGCCGGGTGCCTACCGGTTCTTCTTCTTGTGACGGTTCTTGCGCAAGCGCTTCTTCCGCTTGTGCGTGGCCATCTTATGGCGTTTCCTCTTCTTACCGCAAGGCATGTGCTCTCAGGTGTTAATCCTTGTTCTTGATCTCGGCGATGAACCGGTCCGCCCCGTTGATCAGGGCGGTGTCGGTCACCAGCGTCTTGTATTTCTCCAAGGCCTCCAGGGCCTCTTCCGTGCTGTCCAATGTGGCATAGGCCTGCCCCAGGTAGGCGTACGCATCCGGATATCCCTCGGGATCCAGGGCGATCACCTTGCGGAAGCGCTCCATGGCCTTGTCGTACTGGCTGGTCTGCCAGCTGAACAACCCCATGTGGTATTGCGCCTCCACATTGTCCGGCTCCTGGTCGGCCAGGTCGCGCAATTTGACGATCACCTGCATGGGGGCACCCCCCCGGGCCAGCTCATCCAGGATGGCCGCCACCTTCGGATCGGGGCTCGACGGCTTGTCGTGCTCGTGGCCTGCCTCACCGGCCTTGGCCTGCGCCTCCGCCCTGTTCTTTTCAGCCTGCCCGGCCGGGGTGCGCGGCGCCAACAGCAGCAGGCCCGTCACCACGGCGGCGGCGGCGACCATCATCCAGTGTTGGCGACCCAATGCCATCAGACCTTGTCCTTGGTCCCTTCCTTCACCTTGTCCACGAACACGTCGGCGGGCTTGAAGGAGGGAATGTTGTGCGCCGGGATGATGATGGGGGTGTTGTCCTTGAGGATGCGCCCCGTCTTTTGGGCCCGGTGCTTCACCAGGAAGCTGCCGAACCCGCGCAGGTGCACGTCCTCGCCCTTGGACAGGTTGTTCTTCACTTCATCCATGAACGCCTCCACCGTGGCCAGGACCACCGCGCGTTCGATGCCTGTCCGCTTGCTGATGCTGATGACCAATTCCGCCTTCGTCATGTACCGGCTTTCGTTTTTGGGGCTGCGAAGATAGTGCTTTAACCGTTACCTCCTTCGCATCTTTGTCCCTGTATGCCAAGTGCTTCGTGGTTCAGCCGACAGCTCCGGCCCTGGTACCGGGAACACCAGCGCCCCTTGCCGTGGCGCCAAACCCGCGACCCGTACCGGATCTGGCTCAGCGAGGTGATCTTGCAACAGACCCGCGTGGACCAAGGACTGGCCTACTATGAGCGCTTCGTGGACCGCTGGCCCACGGTGGCCCGGCTGGCCGCCGCGGGGGAGCACGAGGTACTGAAGCTGTGGCAGGGCCTGGGCTACTATAGCCGGGCACGCAACCTGCTGGCAGCGGCGCGGCAGGTGATGCAGGAGCACGGCGGAATATTCCCGGACAACTTCCAGGAACTCCATCGGCTGAAGGGCGTGGGCGACTACACCGCCAGTGCCATCGCCTCCATCTGTTTCGGCAAGGCGGAGGCGGTGGTGGACGGCAACGTGTACCGCGTGCTGGCCCGCTTCGCCGGGATCGACACGCCCATTGACTCCACGGCTGGCCGGAAGCAGTTCAAGGCCCTGGCCATGGAACTGATCGACCCGGCCCAGCCCGGCGACCACAACCAGGCGGTGATGGAACTGGGGGCCACGGTCTGCACACCGAAAAGCCCGGACTGTCCTCATTGCCCGCTGCAGGAAAAGTGTATCGCCCTTGCCACGGGAAAGGCCTCAAGCCTGCCGGTGAAGCGAGGGAAGACAAAGACCCGCGACCGCTACTTCAACTACCTGCACATCGCCGTTGGCAGCGCCCTGTATATGCGGCAGCGCACCGGCAAGGACATCTGGCAGGGGTTGTACGAGCTTCCGCTGATCGAGAGTGAAAAGCCCCTGACAAAGCGCGGTCTAAGTATGGCGCTGGGCAAAGCCTTCGGGCCTGGATGGAGCATTTGCCGCAAACAAGGGGCCCCCCGGCATCTACTGAGCCATCAGGTGATCCGTGCCGTGTTCTGGTCGGTGGCTCCGCCTGAAGCGTTCACGCCACAGGGGGAATGGGAACTGGTTCCGCTGAAGAAGCTGAAGGCATCCGCCGTGCCTCGGTTGATCGAACGGTGGATCAGGTTGTTGGAAAGCGAATCAGCCATTCCTCGAAATTCCGGGTAGCGCTGAACCTCTTTATACTGATGTCCGGGGAATTGTTGCGGCTTCTTCAAGGTCGTGATCCATTCTCCATTTGTCTTCGAGTGGCTGCTCCCCCTTTTGTACAGATCGTCCTTGTACGGTAGAAATCATACCTTGTATCCTACGAGTTGCCTTCTTACCCCCGCCGGTCCGGGATCTCCTGTAGTAATGGATGACACCACCTCGCCGCAATCGATAACACCACCTTCCGGAAAAGTCCTGTACCAGCTCGACTTCTACTTTCCCGCATCGGCAGGCACGCCGCTCTATTCCTGGAATTGCGCCAATTTGGGACTGTTCAACCAGACCAACCCCTCCATCTACTGTGATGGGAACGGGTACTCCGTCCGGCTCAACACGCAGGGCAAACCGCCAACATTCAGACTGACATGCTTCTATAGTTAAGGCATTCTTGGTTTCGGTCTCTGCTGCCAGTCACCTGCCTCCTGACGTCAGCATCGGTCCCTTTGCATGCACAAGTTCGGAACTCCAACTGGGTCTTTGCCCCTGGAGTATGGCTGCACTTCACTCCGGACACCATCGTGTACATCGCCATGGCGGACACCGTATCGCTTCGCAACGCATGCATCAGTGACACCTCCGGTCAATTCGTATTGCGCGCCGATGACCATGGCATCCGCAATGCCCTGTTCGAGACCCTGGAGGGAGGCACCCCGGCCGCCTTGGGCTGGAATGTGCCCGCCGCCAATTACCTCATCCTGCCATGGCAGGGAGATGAGGGCCGATACGGGGTTTTCATCAATGAACGACCACCCGGTTCCCGTGCCGGATTTGTCCAAGTGGACACGGATGCGAACAATGGGGCCGGCATCGTGGTGGGCGGCACCACCTGGTACCTGGAGAACGTCACCGCGAAACTTACGGCCACCACGGATTCCGCCTCAACGGGCTATTGGGTCCTCCAGCATGATGAGGAGGGTGATGCCTTCCGGGCCTTCCACTTTACCGCGGAGGGGTTGGACACCACACCGGTTGTTTCACACCAAGGGACCAGCTACCTGGCCGACGTCTCCCCGAAGGAAAACATTGACTGGTACGGACAGTTGAACTTCAATTTCCAAGGCGACATCGTTGCGGCCGTCAAGAACGGCCCCTCCATCAACACCAGCAAGGTGGAGCTCTTCCATTTCAACAGTCAAACCGGTGCACTGCAGTTCATGGCGGACATCGGGGCGATTTATTGTTATGGCATGAACATACCAAGCGGATCTTTGCAAGCCCTGCTGCAGGGGGTGGATTTTGACCTCAGCGGCCGGTACATGTATGTCATCCGTCACCAACAATTCCTGGTTCATTCAATATGACCTCGACGCCCCCCCGGACAGCCTGATCCCCTCATCCCGTGTGCTGACCAATGGCGTCTCCGGCGATACCCTGCGATATGATAACCGGTACGGGAATCAATTTGCCACTACGCCCTATGGGAAGCCCTTGATCCGCCGCCCCACCAATCCTGCAAATGGGGCACCCGGCTTTCAGCATTTGCTGGAGGCCACGATTCCGAATCCAGACCTGATCTTCGGCTGGACGTATTATTCCATCCCGGATATGCCCATACCGGGGGGCTTTCCAGCCCCGTGCAAGCGGTACATCGATAGTCCGCCCATGGCCACCGGCCTCGGACACAGGGCTGTCCCCCTGGCCTTGGTCGGAATAAGGCCGAATCCCATGATCGATCGTGCAGCCTTGGTGTTCAATGGCCCCGCCCGTCCGGAAGGCGTGATCTGGCGCGATGCCTTGGGCCGTGTGGTGCGGCGGGCGGCGGGCGGGCTGCTCGGCCCCACCTACACCTTGGAGCGCGCGGGATTGCCCGCGGGGCTCCATATGGTGAAAGTGCTGGGAAGCAAGGGAACATTGGGCGTGGTGAAGGTGCTCTGCGAATAGGATCGCCTTGCGATGATCATTCCGTCGAGCGGTCCTTATCTTCGCAATCCCAAGCACACAAGCAATGAGCGGCGTGAACAAAGTGATCCTGATCGGCAACCTGGGCGCCGACCCCGAAGTGCGCCACCTGGAGAACGGCGTGACCGTGGCCAATTTCAACCTGGCCACCACCGAGGTCTTCAAGGACCGCACCACCGGCGAGCGCCGTGAACAGACCGAGTGGCACCGCGTGGTGTTGTGGCGCGGCCTGGCGGACGTTGTGGAGAAATATGTGCGCAAAGGCAGCAAGGTGTATGTGGAGGGCAAGCTGCGCACCCGCAAGTGGGAGAAGGACGGCATCGACCGGTACACCACGGAGATACAGGCCGATAGCCTGACCATGCTGGACCGGCCCACCACGGGCGGGCCGGCACCGGCCGCCGTTCCCGTGGCCGCCGCCGCACCGGCACCGGTCCCCGAACCGGCGGGCACCGCACCGGACGAAGTGGATGACCTTCCTTTCTGAGCTTTGAAAGGCCGAAGTCGACATCCCGGGCCGTGGGCAGCCCCCACGGCATCCCCTGACCGGTCAACGTGGTGATGGGGAACCTGGACGCATTGACCATTTCCGCCCTGGCCGGGATCGCCGTGCTCCTGGTGGTGTCCGCCATCAGCTCGGCCAGCGAGGTGGCCCTGTTCTCCTTGAATGCCACCCACCTGCACGAACTGAAGGGGAAAGGCAACAAGGGCGCCCAGGTGCTCGACTTGCTCGCCCGGCCGCGCAAGCTGCTGGCCACCATCCTGGTGACCAACAACTTCGCCAATGTGGGCATCACCGTGCTCTCCACCATCGTGGTGGCCCGCGTGGTGAACCTTTCCGCCCTGAGCGAGGCCTGGCTGTTCGTGGTGCAAGTGGTGGCTGTTACGGCCGTCATCCTGTTCCTGGGCGAGGTGCTGCCCAAGGTGTATGCCACCAGCCACCCGGTGCGCACCGCACAAAGGCTGGGCCCCATCCTGATGGCGATGCGCTTTTTCTGGTCGCCGGTGACCAAAGTGCTGGTGGGGTCCACCTCGTTCATCGAGAAGCGGTACAAGAAACGGGCGAAGAACGTGGACGCCGATACCTTGGGGCAAGCCTTGGAGCTGACCGCCGACGTGGGCACCACCCCGGAGGAGAAGCGCATCCTGAAGGGCATCGTGAAATTCGGAAACATCGAGGCGCGCCAGGTGATGCGGCCGCGCACGGAGATGACCGCCTTCAGCAACGACATCTCCTTCAAGGAGCTGCTGGACGCCATCGTCAACAGCGGCTTTTCGCGCGTGCCGGTCTATGAGGATACCGCCGACCGCGTGGTGGGCGTGCTCTACATCAAGGACGTGCTGCCGCACATCGACCAGGAAACCTTCGATTGGACGACGCTCCTGCGCCCCGCCTACTTCATCCCGGAGAACATCAAGCTGGACGAGCTGCTGAAGGAGTTCCAAAGGAAGCACGTACACCTGGCGGTGGTGGTGGACGAATACGGCGGCACCAGCGGCATCATCACCCTGGAGGACGTGATCGAGGAGATCGTGGGCGACATCACCGACGAATACGATGACGTGGACCTGATCTACAGCAAGCTGGACGACCGCACCTACGTCTTTGAGGGAAGGGCGCCCCTGACGGACATGTACCGCATCCTGGGCATCGATGGCCAGCTGTTCGAGGAGCATAAGGGCGAGAGCGAAACCCTGGGGGGCTTCGTGCTCGAACTCACCGGCCGGATCCCGCAGAAGGGCGAACGGGTGAGCCTGAAGGACTACACCTTCACCGTGGAAAGCGCGGACAACAAGCGGGTGCGCCGGGTGAAGGTGCACATGCATGATGGCGTTGCCTGAGCATGCCCCATGCCCCATGCCGCTCCTGCTGGGGCTGGCCCTGGTGCTCGCTTCATGCGGGCAGGACCCCGTGCCCAAGCCGCACGGCTATTTCCGCATCGACCTGCCCCCGGACAGTGCCCACACCATGGACAGCCCCTGCCCATGGTCCGCCGAGGTGCCGGATCATGCCCTGCTGGTGAAAGGCGGCGGCAACACCGCCGCCACGGGCGAGGCCTGTTGGACGGACCTGGTGTTCCCCGGCCAGCGTGCGGCCATCCACATGACCTGGCGGCGCATCCAAGGCGACCTGCCCGAGCTGATCCACGATGCCCACGAGTTCAAGGACAAGCATGAGGTGCTGGCCACACGCATCCGTACGGAGACCTTCATCAACGACAGTGCGCGGGTCTACGGCACCCTGTTCGACGTGGAGGGCAACGTGGCCAGCCCGGCGGTGTTCTACCTCACCGACAGCACGGGCAACTTCCTGTACGGCGCACTTTACTTCGATGTGCGGCCCAATGCCGACTCACTGGCGCCCGTCACGGCCCGCATCCGCGACGACATCCGCCGCCTGGCCCGCACCTTGCGCTGGCAGGACACGGCCCGTGCGGTGCAGCACGTTCAGCAGGGCCGTTAACAGCAGCAGCGCCCCCAATTGGTGCAGCACGCCCATGGAGATCCACACCTGGGTCACCAGGGCCAGCACGCCCAACGTGATCTGCACGAACACCGCCAGGAACAGCAGGCGGTCGCCTCCCTTCAGCGCCGCGTTGCGCCGGTTCGCATAACCGAACCAGGTGATGCCGGCCGCCACCACCCATGCGAAGTTGCGGTGGAAGAACTGCACGCCGTCCTTGTGGTTCACCAAGCTGTACCACAGGCCGTCATCGTGGATCAGGTCCTTCAGGTTGTCCGGCACGAACTGCCCCGCCATCAACGGCCAGGTGGGATAGATGCGGCCCGCATCCAGGCCTGCGGTGAACGCCCCGAAGACGATCTGCAGCACCAGCAGCACTAGCAGCCACCGCGACCATTTGCCCGCGGCGGTGCCGTCGCTGCGGTAGCCGCGCCTCCCCTGCCTGATGTCGAAGACCGTCCACAGCACCAGGCAGAACAAGGCAAACGCGGCGCACAAATGGATCGCCAGCCGGAAGTGGCTCACGCGCACGTTCTGCTCCAGCCCGCTCACCACCATGAACCAGCCCAGCGCGCCCACCAGCCCCCCACCGATGAGGATGCCCCAACTGCGCCGCATCAGCCAGCCCTTCAGCAGGCCCTTCCGCCAGAACCACACGAACGGCACGAAGAACACCAGGCCCATCAGCCGGCCCCAGTTGCGGTGGAGCCACTCCCAGAAGTAGAGCACCTTGAACTCATGCAGGCCGATGTGGGCGTTCACCAGCTCGTACTGCGGGATCTGCTTGTACTTCGCAAAAGCCTCCTCCCACTGCGCCTCATCGGTGGGCGGGATGGCGCCGAGGATGGGTTGCCATTCGGTGATGCTGAGGCCGCTGCCGGTAAGCCGCGTGATGCCGCCGATGCTCACCATCACCGCGATCATGATGCAACCGAGGACGAGCCAGTTCACCACCGGCCGCAAGGAATGCGCACTTGTGTCGGACATGGGGCCGCGAAAGTAGGGGCCGGAAAGTCAGGGGAACGTTGAAATGGCCAGGGCCCCTTGCCCCTCCCTCCGATCACCCAGGCCAAGGGGAGTGGGGCATGGGGCGTGGGGGAATGGTGAAAGGCAAGCGTCAACCTGGCGCCCCGCAGGTCTTCACCCCCTCCAGCGCACCTGCCCGTTGGCCACGATGCCCAGTGCCTTGCCGGTGAGGCGGTGGCCGATGAACGGCGTGTTGCGCGAGCGGCTTACGATGTCCGCCTCGCCGAACATCCACTGGTGGCCGGGGTTGAAGAAGGTGGCCTCCAGCGGCTCCCCTTCCACCAGGTGCGGGATGGGCAGGCCCAGCGCGGCACGGGGCCCTTGGCAGAATCGCTCCACCACCTTGCGCACGGGCATACGGCCTTGCAGCACCGTGTTGGCCACGGCATACGAGGTCTCCAGCCCGATGATGCCGAAGGCGGCCAGGCCGAACTCAAGCTTCTTGTGCTCGGTGTCCTCCGGCCGGTGGTCGCTCACGACGGCGTCAATGGTGCCGTCCTTCACACCCTCCCGCAGCGCCTCGATGTGCTCGGGGCTCCGGAGCGGCGGCATCACCTTGTAGTTGCTGTCGAAGCCCCGCAGCACGCCGTCGTCCAACATCAGGTGGTGGGCGGCCACGCTGGCGGTCACGCGCAGTTTCCGGGCCTTGGCCTGGCGCAGGAGCTCCACCCCCTCGGCCGTGCTCACCACGTCCACATGCAGGCGGCCGCCGGTGTACTCCAGCAGGCGCAGGTCGCGCGCCAGGCGGATCGGTTCCGCCATGGCGGGGATGCCGCGCAGACCCAGGCGGGTACTCATCACGCCCTCATGCATCTGGCCCATCAAGGCCAGGTCGGCATCCTGTGCCATGGCCATCACGCGGCCGTCGAAGTTCTGCGCATATTGCAGGGCCAGCATCATCAGCCTGCTGTTGCGGGCCGGGTGCAGGTCGTCCGTGAAGGCCACGGCCCCGGCCTGCTGCATATCGTACATCTCGGCCAACTGCTCCCCCTTGTTGCCCTTGGTGAGCGCACCCAACGGCAACACGCGCACCGTATGGCCCCGTCCCTTGCGAAGGAGGTATTCCACCGAGGCACCCTGATCCACCGCCGGGTGTGTGCTGGGCAGCACCGCCACGGCGGTGAAGCCCCCGGCCGCGGCGGCATCCAGGCCGTTGCGCAGGCCTTCCTTGTACTCCTCGCCGGGGTCGCGGAAGTGCGCACGCAGGTCCACCCAGCCCGGCGAGGCGTGCAGCCCTTCCACGGCGACCACCTGGGCATCACCCTTGGGCAGCCGCGCGCCCGCCTTTACCAGGCGCCCGTCCGCGATGTGCAGGTCAACGACCGAGCCGTGCAACGGCCCTCCGGGGTCCAGCACGGTCACTTGGCGCAACAGTACGTCTTTCATCGGATGGTGCGTATCAAGAGGATCTCGATCAGCAGGAAAAGTAGTGCCCCCAGGATGAACCACTTCCACAGCTTGATGCCCTGGTCCAGGTTGCGCAAGCTCGCGGTGAGCTCGTTGCCCGCCTTCTCCAATACGGAAATGGTGCCCAGCCCGTGCTGCCGCAACAATTCCTTCAGCCCGTCGGCGGAATAGGCGTTGAGGTCGCCTTCTCTGCGTGGCAGGTCCAGCGCGAGCACGGCCACGGTGTCATCCGCAAGCGTGAGCGCGTATGGCCCGGGCGCCAGATCCCCGTCGTGCAGCACCAGCGACGTTCCGCCCACCGTTCGCCGCACCTCGGGGATCACGTCGATGCCCCCCGGCCCCTTCAGGTGGGGCGCCGCATCGCCTTGCAGGTCGCCACCCTCCAAGGGGATGGCGGCTTCCGCGCCGATGATGTGGTACAGCGCGCCCATGGGGCGGGCCAGCTCGGCCATGCGCAGCATGGACGTGACATACAGCGCATGGCGGCTGAATGTGCCCCCCTCGTTGCCCAAGGGGGCGGCGCACAGGTACACGCGGCCTTTGCCGAAGGGTGTGGCGCTGAGGAAGGCACTGCCGCTTTGCAGGCGCAGCAGCACATCGGCCGCGGGCGCCGGGGTGATGGCGTAGCGCGTGCGTACCAGCGGCAGGTCCACGTTGTTGGGCATGTTGCTGAACACGTCGCGGAAGAACGGGGCCCGCAGGTCGATGCGTTCCACCTTCATGGCGGTGGTGTCCCGGGTGCCGAACCCCGCCCCGAACATCGCGAATGCCGCATGGTAGCCCGCCGCATCGGATCGGGCGGCCGGGAAGATGGCGGCGCTGCCCCCGCCCTCGACGAACTCCTTCACCGCCCCGGCCAATCCGCTGGGGATGTCGGGCAGCCCGTTCAGCACCACCAGGTCCTGGCGGCCCAGGGCGGAAAGGTCCACCTGCCGGTAGGGTTGTGCCATGAAGGCGTGCACGCTGTCGCCTTGGAACACCGCCGCTACATCCTTGTCACTGGCCGCATCGCCGCCGCTTACCAGCAGCACGTGCAGCTTTTCGGCGGTGCGCCAGGCGATGTGGAACACGTCATCGAAGGTGATGGGCCGGTCGGTGATGGCGACTTCGCCCCGGTGCCAGCCCGTGGCATCGTTGGTGAAGTTGAGGATGGTGTCCACCACGGCATTGGGGCCGATGCCGAAGGTGGCCATGGCGCGCTGCCGTCCGTCGATGGTCAGTTTCAACGGCACGTTCAGCAGCTCCTGCCGCCCGTAGTTGCGCACCCGGACGTGGAGGTCCTCCACCTGCCCCAGGCGCCGTACGGGGCTTCCGAACCACACGGAGTCCACCGCGAGGTTGTCCGTGTTGGAGGCTTCCAGTGGCACGATCACCGTTTGCACCGTGCTGTCATTGGTCCACTGCGCCACGTCGGTGGTGGTGCGCTGCAGGTCGGTGAAAAGGAAGGCCCACTTCGCCGGGGCCCCGCTGCGCGACAAGGCCTCACGCTGGCGCTCCATCACCTGCGACAGGGGCCGGGCATACGGCCCCACCTCCACCTGGCCGGCGGCGGCGAGCGCTTCATCGCGGCCCATCAGCAGCTGCTGCCGACCTTCAAACCGGTTGGTCAACACCTGGAAACGGTCGGTGGGGCCATACGCCATCACGGCATCCTGTGCGTCGGTGCGCGCTTGGTCCAGCAGGCGGCCGCCGCTGTTCTGCCCGTCCATGCTCCAGCTATCGTCCAGGTACAGGCTTACGGCGCGCTCCCCCGCAGGCGCGGCACCCTCATGGGTCCGCAGGTAGGGTTGTGCGAAGGCAAGCACCAGGCATGCCAGGGCCAGCAGCCGCGCCAGCAGCACCAGCCAATGGCGCACCTTCTTGCGCGACCGCGTCTGCCGGGTCACCTCCTGCAAAAAGCGCACGTTCGGGAATTCGATCCGCTTGAAACGCCGGAGCTGGAAGAGGTGGATGATGATCGGGATGGCCAGCGCGGTGAGCGCCCACAGGAAGGCTGGGTAGAGAAAGGCCATCGGCGTGCAAAGGTGGAGGAAAGTTTGGAGTGGGAAGTGTGGAGTTCACTGGGCGTGGTCCGTAGGGGAATGTCTTATGCCGGGTGACCCATGCCCGGCGTTCCCTGCGAACTGCGAATCACGCACTATCCCCTATACTCCCCCACCAGCTTCGAATGCTTCCGTCCGTATAGGAAGTATACGCACAGCCCGGCGGCCATCCAGCCCAGGAAGACCAACCAGCTCTTGGCGGGGATCTCGATCATCAGGTAGGCGCAGCTCAGCGTGCCGATGGCCGGTATGGCGGACCAGCGGAAGCGGAACGCCTGGATGGCAAAAAGCAAGGCGAACACCGAGTAGCCCGTCAGCAGGATGCTTTCGCTGTCCAGGTGCAGGCTGGTGAATGCGGTGCCGATGCGTTCGCGATCCACCAGGAAGTAGGCCAGCACCAGCAGCGGGACCAGGAACCGGCCGTTGACATAGGGGATGCGGAAGCGTTTGCGCCCTGCGTGGTCCAAGCTTAGCGGGCGCGGCAACAGAAGCACCCCGGCGCACACCAGGGTGAAAGCGGCCAGCGTGCCGATGGACGTGAGGTCCGTGATCATGTCGGCCGGGGCCACCAAGGCAGGGACGCCCACCACCACGCCGGTGATGACGGTGGCGAAGGCGGGGGTGCCGAACTTGCGGTGCAGGTGCCCGAAACGCGGGGGCAACAGGCCGTCGCGGCTCATGCTCATCCAGATGCGCGGCTGGCCCAGCTGGAACACCAGCAGCACGCTGGTGGCCGCCAGCACGGCACCCACGCTGATCACGAAGCCGAAGGTGGACAGGCCCACCTTGTTGAACACGTAGGCCAAGGGGTCCATCACGCCCTTGAATTCGGTGTAGGGCACCATGCCGGTGAGCACCAGCGCGGTGACGCAGTAGATGACCGTGCAGAGCACCAGGGAGTAGATCATGGCGCGGGGCAGGTCGCGCTGGGGATCCTTGCACTCCTCGGCCGTGGTGCTGATGGCATCAAAGCCGATGTAGGCGAAGAACACGGCGCTGACCCCCTTGAGCACGCCCACCATGCCGTTGGGCAGGAAGGGCACGTAGTTGGCGCCTTTGATGTACCACAGGCCCACCAGCGCCACCGCCGCCAGCAGCACCAGTTTCAAAAGCACCATGGCATTGGCCGCCCGCTTGCTTTCCCGAATGCCGATGTACACCAATGCCGTGATGGCCACCACGATCAGCAGCGCGGGGATGTTCATGATCACATGCAAGCCGCCGATCACCGGCGCGGTGGTCCAGGCCAGCCCATCGGTGGGCAGGCCCATCCGTACCGCATGCTCGTAGGCCTCTTCGGCCCCCAGCGGGTCGGCGGCCAGCCAGGCGGGCAAGTGCAGGCCGAAGGCTGCCAGGATGTTGGTGAAATAGCTGCTCCAGGAGATGGCCACCACCACGTTGCCGATGGCATACTCCAGGATCAGCGCCCAGCCGATCACCCAGGCCACCAACTCGCCGAAGGCCACATAGCTGTATGTGTAGGCACTGCCGCTCACCGGTACCCGCCCGGCGAACTCCGCGTAGCACAGCGCCGTGAAGCCGCACACCACCGCCGTGATGATGAAGAGGAAGACCACGCCCGGCCCGCCCTCGTATGCCGCCGCCCCGGCCGTGCTGAAGATGCCCGCCCCGATCACCGCCGCCACCCCCATGAAGGTGAGGTCGCGCACCGAAAGCGTGCGTTTCAGCCCGCCGTGGCCGTCGGCCTCGCGCTGCGCATGCTCGCTGAGGATGCGGTCCACGGATTTCCGGCGGAAGAGGGGGCTGGCCATGCCGTTGGGAATGGCGGCAAAGTAGGGAGGAAGGCGGAATGCGGAGAGTTGGGACCTGTGAGCCACGGGCGCGCTTGGGACATGGGGCGGCGCGCAGCCCCTTCTTCCTTATCGCGATAGCAGGACCCCTGCCTCCCGGAACGGCCGAACCTGGATATTGATGCCTTCGACCTTCAGGTCCTCTGTCGCATCCGCCGTGATGATCACGCCATTCTTCAGTCCAAGGCCCTTGCAGGCCTCGGCCAGTCCTGCCAATTCACGCTTTCTCGTATCCGCATCCCGCAATGACCAGCAGGCTTGCACGGCTTTCCACGGCCGTTCATCCCGCAACAGGATGAAGTCGCATTCATGCTTCCCTTGGAAATGGGTCAAGGCCGCCCCCTGGCGCACGGCTTCCACTGCCACGGCATTCTCCAGCAACCGGCCCCATTCATCCTGAAAGTTGAATGACATGGCCGAAAGCAGGCCGTTGTCCGTGGCGTAGTACTTGGTTTTCCCGGAAAGACGCTCGCGTGCATGGGCTCCGAAGGGTTCGCTGCGCATCACCAAATGGATGGCCTGCGCATGATCCATCCAGGCGTAGAGCAGATCCTTGGTGGTCTTGAGCCCGGCACTGCGCAGGTCCAGGTCCATTTTCCGGACCGACATGGGCTTGGCCGCACTGGTGAGCACCCGTTTGAGGAAGTGCTTCAGGACCACCGGTTGTTGGATGCCGTAGCGCTCCAACAGGTCGCGGAAGAGCATCACGTCGAAGTATTCCTGAAGCAGCCTGTACCGGAATCCATGGTCCATGGTGATCACTTCCGGAAAGCCCCCCCACTGGATTTGATCCCGCATTTCATTGGCCAACTTGGCCGCATCCCCCGGCAGGAAGGGATCAAGGTCAAGGTTCTTCAACCTTAATCGTTCCGAGAATGAGAACGGCATCAACGGGATGTTCAACGAGCGGCCCCGCAGGGTGGTCGCGATCTCCTTGGCAAGCACCTTCGCATTGGAGCCGGTCACCATTACATGCGCCCGTTCCTCCTCGTGCAACCGCAGCACGAAGCGGTCCCAGCGCGGCATGGCCTGTACCTCGTCCAAAAAGAAGTGGACCTTCGCAAGTGGGATATCCGGATGCAGCTCCTGATAGGCGCGCAGGACCTGGTCGAGCGTGGTGTGCGCGGGTTCCAAGCGGTCATCCTCCAGATTGAGGAAGACGAAGCACTTCCTGTCCACGCCCGATCTCAGCAGGGCATCCGCCTGCATGCGCATTAAACTGGACTTGCCGCAGCGCCGTATACCGGTAATGGTGAGCAGCTTGTTCTTGGCCTGTGGAAGCGCCACGTCCCGTGGCACCAGGTCCCGGTCGCCAATGGCCGCTTGACCACGGGTGATCAATGTTTTCAGCAAGGCAGGATCACTCATGTCATTTCTCTAATGACAAATGTAGCGAACAATATCCTTTTTACAATGGTATACTTTCTTATCAATGGGGCCTTGCTGCATGAACTTCATCCCACTCCGTCCAGGTAGCTACCGCCACAGCCCCGCACGAGGGCAGGGCAACACTCGCTCCAATTGCCTATCACGGCTTATCGTGGTGGCGACGTGCGTTCATTGCCCACGGCCTATCTCCGGTTTCCGTTCAAAGAACACGAACCCGTTCTTGCGGTACAGCTCCTTCAGGCCCGGTATGGCGGCCACTTCATCGGCGTCGGTGATCTTGCACGACACGTACACGGGCCGGTCCGTGTCGCCGGAGAGGAGCCAGCTTTCGCTGTGGGCGCGGGGATCGGTGATGGGCGGCACCCGGCCGTAGAACCACTGGGCGTAGCTCTTGTAGTCCTTGGTCATCACGTAGCACTGCTCCCCTTGCCGCTGCTCGAAGAACTCCACCGCCGCACGCTGCGAGTAGCCTTCAATGCGGTTGATGAAGTAGTACAGCGTGATGGTGACGAACAGCGCCGTGCCGCCGAACACCGCAACGATACCGCTGCGGTACTGCACGCGGCTGAAGAAGCGATGCCCCAGGAAAAGCACGGCCACCGCCATCCACACGCCCGCCAAGGCCTCCCAGCCGGTCCAGGTCACCTCGGCCTGCAGGTTGCCTTGCGCAAAGGGGTCGTTCGCCAGCAGGGGGGCGACCCACTCCGGATGCTTCCCCAGGAAAGGCAGGGCCAAGGTGACCGCCGCGAAGAGCGAACCGATGCCGCCCATGAGCACCCGTGACCACAAGGTGGCCGCACCGCCCTGCCACAGCCGGTGCAACTGCAGCGCCGCCAGGTAGGTGAGCGGGAAGTAGCACAGGCTGCTGTAGTGGACGATCTTGGTCTTCACCAGGCTGAACAGCACCAGCACCACCCAGAAGAGGATGAGCATCCATCTCCGGCGGTTGTACGTGGTTGGTTGTTGGTTGGCAGGGCGCTCCGTCGGCGGCTCCATGTCATTGGGACGGGGAACGGCGGGGCAACTTGATGGTTTCACCATTTCCTGCAAGGCGAACACCGAGGCGGGGAAGCAGCCGATGAGCAGCACCACGACGTGGTAGCCGAAGAAGCCGCCATGGCCGGCATCCTCGGTGGTGAGCATGGCCACCTGCCGCCAGAAGAAGGCGGTGATGAACTCCGGCCCGTTGCGCCAAGCGTCGATGCCGAACCAAAGGCCCGGCACGGCCAGCAGCACGGCGGACATCAGCAGGACACGCGGGATGGAAACGTAGGGCCGGAAGCGGTTCAGGGCCCAGTACGCCGCCGCCGCCAAGGCGGGCAGCAGGATGCCCACGGGCCCCTTGGTGAGCACGGCCAAGCCGAGCCAAAGCCCGGCGAACAAAGCTGCGCGGTTCTTTTCACCAGTGCTTGTCGTTCCGGCCGCCGGGCTGTCACCCATGCGGATAAAGGCCAGGAAGCCCAGGAAGATGAAGAGGTTGAACCAGGGATCGATGATGCCGCTGCGGAAATACAGGTGTGGCAGCACGGAGCCTACGTAGGCCAAGGCCCAGAGCAGGCCGAATGCCCCGCCTTGCCAACGCCGGCCGATGCGGTACAGCGCAACCACCGTGATGATGCCCGCGACGGCGTTGGGCAGCCTGGCGGCAAACTCATTCACACCGAACACGGACATGCCGAGAGCCTGCATCCACATGAACAGGGGCGGCTTCTCATGGAAGGGCACATAACCGATCTGCGGCTGCAGCCAATTGCCCGTGGCCAGCATCTCGCGGGCGATCTCCGCGAAGTTGATCTCGTCCCAATCGAACAGGTGGACGGCGCCCAGGCCGGGGATGAAGAGCAGTGCGGCCACCAGGGCGACCAACCACTGGACCTGCTTTTCGGTGAAGCGGCGCATCACGGCCCGAAGGTAGACGGCACCGCCCGTGCGGGAAGCCATGCGTGCACGGCCCTTTCCCAGCCGGTCACCCGGAAGCGCGTCGCGGCGAGGAGCACGGTGACCGCAGAGCGCCCGCACCGTTACCAACAAACTTCCCCAAGGACCGGAACGATCCGGGAGCCGCAGGAACAGGTCCTGATCCGCCCTCCGCGCCTGCTCCCCCGATCATCGGACCGACCAATCACCGACTTGGCCAAACCGCGCATCGTCGCATTGGCCAATTGGCAAATTGGCGCATTGGCAAATTGGCAAATTGGCAATTTGCCCGATCGCCTCACCGCTTTCCAAGCACCTTCCACCCCAGCAGGCCGATGCGCGCAAGGAAGTAGCGGAAGCTTACGTTGAGCACCCCGAAGCCGTAGGTGGTGCTGCGGCGGAAGTTGATGGAACTGGCCTCTTCAAAATACTTGGTGGGGCAGGTCACCTCGGCGATCTCGAAACGGTTCCAAAAGATCTGGCCGATGAACTGGTTGTCGAAGACGAAATCCTCCGAGCAGCGCTTGTAATCGCATTTGCGAAGGACCTCGGCCGAATACGCGCGGTAGCCCGTATGGTATTCGCTGAGCTTTTCCCCCATCAGCATGTTCTGCGTGAGGGTGAGGACCCGGTTGGCCACATACTTGTACAGGGGCATGCCGCCCTTGAGGGCGCCGCCGCCCAGGATCCGCGAGCCGAACACCACCGGGTACAAGCCCTGGCCGATGACCGATACCATGGCGGTGATGAGCTTGGGGGTGTATTGGTAGTCGGGGTGGAGCATCACCACGATGTCGGCGCCCAGCTCCAGGGCCTTGTCGTAGCAACTCTTCTGGTTGCCGCCGTATCCACGGTTCTTCTCGTGCACAACGATGTGCTCGATGCCGATCCGTTTGGCCTCCTCCACCGTGCCGTCCGGGCTGTTGTCGTCCACCAGCACCACCTCATCCACGATGTCGAAGGGGATCTCCTCGTAGGTCTGTTTCAAGGTATGCTGGGCCCTGTAGGCCGGAAGGACCACGATCACCTTTTTGCCCAAGTACATGTTCGGCGAATATAGAATGGTTGCGTTCCTACGGATCCCGTCCAAAAAGGGTACTTGGCATGGCCCGCGCCCCACCGCTTCCCCGCCTTCACGGATACCCCGGGGCCAGCCCGGTTCGCCGGGGTCATTCCACCACACCCTTGTTCACCAGGAACACGCCGAGAAGGATCACCCCCATCATCAGGACCTGCATGGGCAAGAGGGCCTCCCCGTCCAACAGCCCCCAGCCGATGGCGATGATGGGCATGACATAGGTGACCGATGCCGCCCATACCGCGGAGGTGAGCTTGATGAGGATGTTCCACAGCACCAGGGAGAGGCCGGTGCCCAACACAGCCAGGATGGCGACGTAGCCGAGCGCATGCCACGCGTGCGGGTTGGAGGCGAGGGTGCCGGGGAGGTCCGTCAGGAGCATGCCCGCCAGCCCCAGGGGGCCGACCATGCTGATGGCCAGCACGGAGATGGCCGTGGCGGGCACCATGTACAGCCAGCTCTTGACGATGTTGCCGCTGAAGCCGTAGCAAATGGCGCCCAGGACGGGAAGGGCTGCATGGATGGTCCACACCGGGGTGCTGCCCGCCAGCCTGAAGTAGATGGTGCCCACGGCACCGAGCAGGCCCAGCAGCACACCCGCGACATTGACGAACCGCGTACCCACCCCGAAAAAAAGTACACCCACGAGCAGGGTGAAGAGCGGTGACAGGGTGTTCAACATCCCTGCCAGCGAACTATCGATGCGGCTTTGTGCGAAGGCGAACAGGAAGGCGGGGATGCCGTTGCCGCACAGGGCCGTGCCCAGAAGGGGTTTCCAATGGCCCGCAAGAAGCCTGGCGTGCCGGAGCAGCAAGGGACTGAGCACCAACCAGGCGATGAAAAGCCGCGCGCTGGCCATTTGCACGGGCGTCAAGGCGGGTTCCCCGTGCTGGAAAAGGCCGCGTTTCATCAAGATGAAGGAGCTGCCCCAGATCAGGGACAGTGTACCGAGCAGCAGCCACTTGAGCCGGTGGTCGGCGGGGTTGAACTTCATACGGCCGGGAAGGGGCCGAAAGTAGGCAAGCACCACGGTGGTCCCGGCCACGAGGGCAGGGAAAGGCACGGGGGCGTGGGCCGAAGGGGCGAAGCCCCGGGGAAGGGATGAAGGCAGCGGAGAAAAAGAATGCAAAAACGGCCACCGCCGGAGGACGGGACCGTCCCGGTCTGCCGGAAGCATTTACTTTTGCATCAAGCCCGGGAACGATGAAAAAGCCGCTGCCCCTCCTTTCGATCTTGTTGATGGTTGCATGCAGCCACGGTCCCTCCGCGGAACAGGCGGCCACCACGGTCGCCAACCGCACCGTGGAGGAAGTGGTGATCACCACCGGGGAACCGATGGCCACGGCCGACCTGACCATCGGGGGCATGAGCTGCTCCATGATGTGCGCCGGCATGATCAAGGGAGCCTTGGCCAAGGTTCCCGGCGTGAGCGAAGCCGTGGTGGATTACAAGGACGGCGATGAGCTTGGCCACGCCAAGGTGACCTACGACCCCGCCAAGGTGGACGATGCCCAGTTGGTCGGCGCGGTGCGGGCCTTGGCCGATGGGCAGTATACCGTGCCTGCGATCGCCATCACCAAACAGGTGAAGCAGGCACCCACCTCGGGCGTGAAGACCGGCGGGAAGGATGATGGGCCCACCGCATCGCTGCTCCCCGAAGTACGCATGCCGAACCTGGTGGCCATGTTGATGGCCCTGGTGCGGATCTGACGGAGATCACAGGACGGAACGGAGGATGGGGCATCCTGCACCGCCCCACTTCCTCACTCCACCCCATTCAGCAATTCCAGGAACTCACGCTGCACGGACACGCCCTTGTCCTTGGCGTACCAGGCGTGCATCTTGGCATAGAGCTCCTCCTTGGGCAGTTGCCGGTCGGCGGGCAGCTTCTTGTTGTCCAGCACGATGTCCTGTGCGGCCTGCGGGCGGGGGCCCCAGGTGAACAGCTCGGTGCCGTGCATGTCAAATGCGATCAGCTTCGGGATGCTGCGGGTTCCCAGGGTAAGGTACTTGTCCATCAGGACGGGGTGCTCGTCACGCAGCAGGATGCCGAACTGGACCTGTGGCGCCGCAGCGGCCATCCGTGCGAGCACGGGCGTCACCTGTGAGCTGTCGCCGCACCACGCCTCGGTGATCACCAGCCAGTGCATCGCGGGGAGCCGGGCCAGCGCCTCCTGCAGTTCGGGCAGCAGCTTCACGGTCTTTTCGTTGCGCACGGTGCGCGCCAGGTTCAGCTTGGTGTAGTCCACCATTTCCGCGCCTTGGTCGGGGCCGGTGGTGCGGCCTTCGGCCACCAGGCGGTCAAACAGCGCACGGTAGGCCGTAGCGGTCATGGTCGTACGGGCTGCCGCCAACAGCTCTTCGGGTGCGGCGGATCGGGTTGCCAGGGTGCTCATTTTTCCGTTGATGCTTGCAAGCTGTCGGCATTCATGGCCTCAAAGCGCTGGATCAGCTCGTCATCGCTGTATTTCAGGTTTTGGATCATCATCTTGGCCTCCTGGGCCAGGTGGTGTTCCGGGAATTTGTCCACCACTGCCTGGTAGGCCCGTTCCGCCTCGCCCCGTTGGTGCAGGCCGTTGTCGATCGTGAAAGCCTTGACGAAATAGGTGTCCGTGATCTTCCGCCAACCGGGATAGTCACGGATGATCCGGTCGTAAAGCGCGATGCTGCCCTTGGGGTCGCCCAAGGTGGACCGCAGGCCGGCGGCACGGAAGAGGTACTCCGGCGTAAGCGAATCCAACGGATACTGCTTGGCATAGAGCAGGTACACGTCCTGCAGGGCCCGTGCCCCCTTGCGGTCCACTTCCGGCTTGGAATACAGGCTGTCCTCCATCACACGGATGCCTTCGGCGGCCACTTGGCCTTCTCCTGTTCCCTGGCCGCCATCCCCGTTCCCGCCGCAGGCGGCTACCAAGGTGAGCACGACCGCGGCCATGGCCGCGGAATTGAACATTGTCCTCATTTCACCGGGGTAAATCGCATGGCGTATTTCACATCGGTCTTGCCCATGCTGATGTCCCGGAGCTTGCCTTTCAGCATCCGCTTGCGCATGGGCGGCAACAGGTCGGTGAAGAGGATCCCGTCCAGGTGGTCGTGCTCATGCTGCAGCACGCGGGCCGCGTAGCCGTTGAACTCCTCCTCGTGCTCCTTGAAATCCTCGTCCATGTATTGCATCACGATGCGCGGTTGGCGCCGCACCTCCTCGCGGATGCCCGGAATGCTCAGGCAGCCTTCCTCGAAGGGCCACTCCTCCCCCTCTTCCTCCACGATGTACGGATTGATGAAGACCTTCTTGAAGTCCTTCAGATGCGCGTCCTCCGTGGGGTTGCCGTCCTCGTCCTCGGCAAAGGGCGAGCAATCCACCACGAACAGGCGGATGCTTTCGCCGATCTGCGGTGCCGCCAGGCCCACGCCGTTGGCGGCATACATGGTCTCGTACATGTCGGCGATCAGCTTCTTCAGGCCCGGATGGCCCGGTTCGATGTCCTTCGCCACTTTCTTCAGGACCGGATCGCCGTAGGAACGAATAGGTAGGATCATGCTTTGGGAAGGGTGCAAAAGTAGCGCATAGGCCGTAGTTCGCAGGGCGTGGGGAGCACGCTATTCCCTATATCCCACGCCCTATTCCCTACGTCCTCCGTCCTGACCCGTGCATCCCCTTCCGCTCCATCCACCCCTGCAGGATGATGGTGGCGCTGATGCGGTCCACGGCACCCTTGTCGCGCCGGGCTTTCTTGCCGACACCGCTTTGGTGCATGGTGCGCTGCGCCAGGGTGCTGGTGAACCGCTCATCCGTGGTCTCCACCCAATGCGTGGGGAAGGCCCTTCGCAGGTCGGCCACGAAGCGTGCCACGTGGGGCGTGGCGTCGGTGGGCGAACCGTCGAGATTGCAGGGCAGGCCCACCACGAAGCCCCCCACCGCTTCCCGGGCCGTGTACTTCCGCAGATAGGCCATCAGCTCCGCCGTGGGAACGGTATCCAGCGCCGACGCGATGATCCCCGCCGGATCGGTGACGGCCAGGCCCGTGCGTTTGGTGCCGTAGTCGATGGCAAGGATGCGCATGGCGCAAAGATGCCACCTGATCGTTGCGTCGACCCATTGGGTCGACCGTACAGGTGCGGGGTGGCATCTTTGCACCATGCATGAATTGATCGAGAAGGCGTGGGCCGACCGGACGCTGCTGGCCGACCCCGAAGTGGTCAATGCCATCGAGGGGGTGGTAGAGAAGCTTGATCGCGGGGAGTTGCGCGTGGCGGCGCCTGCCCCGCAGGGTGAGTCCGGGCCGTGGACGGTGCATGAATGGGTGAAAAAGGCCGTGCTGCTCTACTTCCCCATCAGGCGGATGGAAACCTTGGAGGCCGGGCCGCTGGAGTTCCATGATAAGATCCCCCTGAAGCGCCGCTATGCGGAACTGGGCATCCGCGTGGTGCCGCATGCCATCGCCCGCCACGGCAGCTATATCGCGCCGGGTGTGATCCTGATGCCCAGCTACGTGAACATCGGCGCCTATGTGGACGAGGGCACCATGGTGGATACCTGGGCCACGGTGGGCAGCTGCGCCCAGATCGGCAAGCACGTACACCTGAGCGGCGGCGTGGGCATCGGCGGCGTGCTGGAACCCGTGCAGGCCGCCCCGGTGATCATCGAGGACGGTGCCTTCATCGGCAGCCGGGCCATCGTGGTGGAAGGCGTGCGCGTGGGCCGGGAGGCCGTGCTGGGCGCCAATGTGGTGCTCACCGCCAGCACCCGCATCATCGACGTCACCGGGCCCGAACCCAAGGAGATGCGCGGCCATGTGCCGCCCCGCTCCGTGGTGATCCCCGGCACGGTACCCAAACGCTTCCCCGCCGGTGAATACGGCGTGCCCTGCGCCCTGATCATCGGCCAGCGGAAGGAAAGCACCGACCGCAAGACCAGCCTGAACGAGGCGCTGAGGGAGCACAACGTGGCGGTGTGAGGCCGGCCGGTGGCCTTGGGTTTCAGGGGCACCAATGAAGTGCAATGGGAGCTTACCATTGGGAACCAACGACCAACAGATGAACGGGCACGGACCTAAAACGATCCTGGTGGTGGAAGATGACCCGCGCCTTTCCCGGTCGCTGTGCGAACAATTGGAGGCCGAAGGCTATGCCACGCTTCCCGTGTTCGATGGCGGCATGGCC
The DNA here is from genome assembly GCA_024103275.1 of Flavobacteriales bacterium. Taxonomy (GTDB): domain Bacteria; phylum Bacteroidota; class Bacteroidia; order Flavobacteriales_F; family PHOS-HE28; genus PHOS-HE28. The sequence goes on along the minus strand of JAGFIV010000100.1, from coordinate 52,727 downwards.
CGCCTTGCCATCCACCGCAGGAAGTACGACCTGGTGCTGCTGGACCTGGGCCTGCCAGAGGTGGACGGCACCGCCCTGTGCACGGAGATCCGCCTGCGGGACCGCAACACGCCGGTGATCATCGTTACAGCCCTTGGTGACATGGACAGCAAGCTGAATGCGTTCAGCATCGGTGCCGACGACTATCTGGTGAAGCCGGTGCACTTCCAGGAACTGCTGGCCAAGGTGCAAGTCTTCCTCAAGCGCTCGGGCGATGCCCCGCTGGCCGTGCAACGCATCGATATCGCCGACCTGTCCATCGACCTGGCCCGCAAGGAGGTCCAGCGCGCCGGCAAGCCGATCGACCTCACGCCCAAGGAGTTCAACATGCTGGTGGCCCTGGCGGAAAGCAAGGGACGCGTTCTGGGCAAGGAAGACCTGGCCGAACGTGTGTGGGGCAACGCGTACGACGTATCGCCCAACACCATCGAGGTATACATCAGTTTCCTGCGCGGCAAGGTGGACAAGGGCCACGATCATCCCCTGATCCATACACGGCACGGCTTCGGCTACACGCTCGACGACCGTATACGATGACCACCCGCGTCCGCCTCTCGCTGCTCTTCGCCGCCTTCTCGCTGGTGCTGCTGGTGGGCACCCTGGGGGTCATCTATATCTCGCACGCCCAGTCCCGGCAGCACGAATTCTTCGAACGCCTGCGCGCCCAATGCCTGCGTACCGCCACCATGCTTGCCGAGGTGAAGGCCGCCGACCGCGACCTGCTGCGCATCATCGACCGCAACAGCATCCATCGCATGTACGACGAAAAGGTGCTGCTCTTCAATCAGGGCAACGAACTCGTGTACAGCAGCCTCGATGACGAGCCCATCCCCTATTCCAACAGCCTGCTGGAACGCGTGAGGCAAGGCGGCAACCTGGAGTGGCGCGACAATGACGGCGACGAAGTGGTGGGCTTGCACTATACCGGGGACGGCAAGGACTATGTGGTGCTGGCCTCGGCCTACGACAAATACGGGCGCCAAGAACTACGGAACCTGCTCCGCACGCTCATCATCGCCCTGGTCCTGGGCGCCTTGTTCATCTTCGGGGCGGGTTACTTCTTCATCGGCATGGCCTTCAGGCCCTTGGAGCACCTGGCGGCCGCCATCGACCGCATGGACATCGACCGGCTGGACCAGCAACTGCCCGTGCGCGGCCGCAAGGACGAGATCGACCGGCTGGCGGTGGGATACAATGCCATGCTGCGCCGCCTGCGCCAGGCGTTCGACCTGCAAAAGGCCTTCGTGGGACAGGCCAGCCATGAACTGCGCACCCCGCTCGCCCGCATGAACAGCGTGGTGGAACAAGCGTTGGCGCTGCCGCCAGGGAACCCCGGAATGCCGGGCCTGCTCCACACCCTTCAGGCCGACATCAGTGAACAAGGCAAACTGATCGAAACGCTGCTGCTGTTGCAACAACTGCAGGCCCACATCCCGTTGGCCTCCGGACCCGTGCGCCTGGACGAAGTGCTGTACACGTCCATCGCCGAAGTGCGCAATGCGCATCCGGAGCTGCAGGCCCACGTCGATATCGGGACCGGCGTAGCCACGGAAGAACACTTGGTGGTGAACACCAACGAGATGCTGTTGCGCACCGCCTTGCGCAACCTGCTCCTCAATGCTGTGAGCTACGGTCCCGGCTATCGCGTCGACATCGCCTTGGACCGCCTGCCGGGGAAGCTTCGTTCACGCTTCAGCAACCGCGGCGACAGGGCACTGCCCGCCGACCTCCTCTTCCAACCTTTCTTCCGCGGCCCCCAGAGCAGTGGCAAGCCCGGAAGCGGGCTCGGCCTCAGCATCGTGCAGCAAATGGCCCGATCCACCGGCGGAAGCCTCGAATATGCCTTTGTCGACGGCTTCCATTGCTTCATCCTCACCCTGCCGCTGGCCCGCCGGGAAAGCGGGCTTTAAGCCTTCTTTAAGGTATGCCGCAAGGAAAGGGCAAGGTGCATGCGGTGTCTTTGCGCCATGCGCTTGCCTCTAATGCTTTTCTGCCTGGCCGCATGGGCCGTTTCCTCCGCGCAGGACACATTGCGGCTGCGGCTGGCCGAGGCGGAAGCCCTGCTGCAGGAACGGTCGCTGGCCCTGTTGGCGCAACGCTGCGAAGTGGATGCCGCCACAGCCCTGCACGTACAGGCCCGCTTGTTCACCAACCCGTCGGTGGGCCTTGAATGGGGCATCCCGCCTCGTCCGGCCCAGCTGTTTGAGGCCGGGCAACCCGAAAGGGAGTTCGCCGTGCACGCCGAAAAGTTGTTCCGCATCGCCGGCCAACGAGCTTTGGCCATGCGGGCCGCATCGCTGCGCATCACCTTCAGCGAGGCCCAATATGCCGAACTGGCCGCCGCACTGCGGTACCAGCTCCATACCGCGCTGTACAGGCAATTCTTCCTGGGCCGGGCCGTGGATGCCGTGGCCTCGCAACTGGGCGTGTTGAAGAACATCGTGGACAGCTACGGCGCCCAACTGGAAAAAGGGAACGTCTCCCTGCGCGATGTGGCCAGGCTGCGCACCAGCTTCTTCGAACTCAACAGCGGGAAGGTGGAGCTGGAACGCGAGCTGCATGCCCTGCAGGAACAACTCGGGATATTGCTGGCTGAGGAGCGCTACATCGCCTTCAGCCCAGATGCCGGCGACCTGCTGGCACTGCGGGCCTTGCCCGCCGACCTGCCGGGCCTGGTCGCCGGGGCCATGGCGTCCAGGCCCGCCTTGCAGGCATCCAAGGCCGGGCTGGCGGCCACCGAGGCGGAACTGGAACTGGAACGCCGCAATACCGCTCCCGACCTGATGTTGGGGGTGGCCTATGACCGGTACGGCAATGTGTGGCGGGACTATGCCGGGATCACCGCCGGCCTGAGCATCCCGCTCTTCGACCGCAACCAGGCACGCACGGCACTGGCCAAGGCCGCCGTCCGCCAACAGCAAGCCGTCCTGGAACTGGAGCGTAACACCGTGCGCGCCGAGGTCGAACGCGCCTACCGCGACCTGGTATCACTGCAACAACAATACACCAGCACATCCATGGGCTTGGCCGGCCAGCTCGACCAGCTCAGCGAAAGCCTGATCGACAATTACGTGAAGAGCAACCTGAAGTTGATCGAATTCACCGACCTCTTCGAGTCCTATACCCGGTCCATCATCGCCATCAATGTGCTGGAGGCCGACCTCCAAAGCGCCTACGCCGGGCTGGAACAGGCTGCCGGACAAAAATTATTCGGCCGCTAGGGTGGCTCACCGGCCAACTACCATGGGAGACGAATGAACCGGAAACCACACGAGGAAGAACCCCGCGGCCTGGCGGCCGGTCGGAACATCATGGCATCGCTCGCGCCCGCCCTGCTTCTCCTGGGCTGCACAGGCCAGCCCGCCCCATCGCCGGATGCCCAGGCCTTTACCCTGAGCGATACCATGATGGCGCGGATCGGCCTGGACACGGTGCGCATGGCCCCCGTGGAGAACACCGTGGAACTGAACGCCAGGATCACGCCGGACGACGCACGCCTGGCCTCGGTTTACCCCATCGTGGGCGGGCAGGTGACCGCCGTGGACGTGGAGCTTGGCGACCCCGTGCACAAGGGCCAGCCCCTGGCCGTGATACGCAGCAGCCAAGTGGCCAAGCTCCAACGCAAGCTCATCGATGCCCAAAGTGACGTGGAGGTGGCCGGGAAAAACCTCGCCACCAAGCAGGACCTGTACCACTCGCAACTGCTCAGCGAACGCAAGCTCGTTGAAGCCCGGTTCGACCTGGAAAAGGCACGCGCAAAGCTCAACGACGTGCAGGAGACCTTTTCCATCTACCGCTTCGAGGGAGGCTCGCAGTACATTGTCACCGCACCCATCGGCGGCTATGTGATCGGCAAGGCCGTGGTGCGCGATGCCACCCTGCCCGAGGACCACGGGGACCCCATCTTCACCATCGCCGAGCTGGACCGCGTATGGGTGATGGCCGATGTGTACGAAAGCGACATCGCCCGGGTGAAGGAAGGCATGCCCGCCGAAGTGTCCACCCTGAGCTACCCCGGCATGGTGATGCACGGCAAGGTGGACAAGATCATCAATGTGCTTGATCCCCGTACGCGCACCATGCCGGTGCGCATCACCCTGCCCAACCCCGGGGTGATGCTCAAGCCCGAGATGGTCGCCCACGTGCGCCTGGCCTACCTGGAGGAACGGGAACTGCCGGCCATCCCAGCCAAGGCGGTCATCAGCGACAACGGGCGCCACTACGTCATGGTATTCAAGGACCGGCGCAACATTGAGACCAGGGCCGTGACCGTGGCGCACGCCGGTGCCGCGACCTGCTGGGTGGAAGCGGGGCTTGTGCCGGGCGAGGTGGTCATCAGCGAGGAGCACCTGTTCATCTACGACGCGCTGAACGACCGTTGACCCATGCGTTTCATCCGCTCCATCGTCGCCTTCTCGCTGAAGAACCGGTTCTTCACATACTTCTGGGCGGCCCTGCTCGCCATCGCCGGCATCATCAGCTTCCGCCAGATGCCCATCGAGGCCTTTCCGGACGTGACGAACACGCAGATCGTGATCGTAAGCCAGTGGCCGGGCCGCAGCGCACAGGAGGTGGAGCGCTTCGTCACCGTGCCCATTGAGGTGAACCTGAACAGCGTCCAGCGCAAGGCCAACCTGCGCTCCATGAGCATGTTCGGGCTCAGTGTCATCACCGTCATCTTCGAGGATGGCGTGGAAGACTTCTTCGCGCGCCAGCAGGTGACCAACCTGATGGGCGGACTGGACCTGCCCGAAGGCGTGGCCCCTGCGGTGCAACCCCCGTACGGGCCCACCGGCGAGATATTCCGGTACGTGCTCCACAGCAGGACCAAGGATTCGCGGGAGCTGCTCACCATCCAGAACTGGGTGATCGACCGCCAACTGCGCCAGGTGCCCGGCGTGGCCGACGTGGTCGATTTCGGCGGGCGCGAAAAGATCTACGAGATCCAGGTGGACCCCGGCCGACTGATGCAATATGACCTCACCCCGTTGGAGGTGTACCAGGCCGTGGCCCGAAGCAACATCAACGTGGGCGGCGATGTGATCGAGCGGAATGGACAGGCCTTCGTGGTGCGCGGACTGGGCCTGCTGGACAACCTGGACGACATCGGCAACATCATCATCCAAGCGCGCCAAAGCGTGCCGGTGCTGGTGAAGAACGTGGCCCGGGTGGTGGAATCGGACCTGCCGCGCGTGGGGCAGGTGGGGCTGGATGCCAATGACGACGTGGTGGAAGGCATCATCGTGATGCGCAAGGGGGCAAACCCGGCCGAGGTGCTGGCCAGCGTGAAGGAAAAGATCGCCGACTTGAACGATCGTATCCTGCCCGCCGATGTGCACATGGCCACCATATACGACCGGGACGACCTGATGCACTTCACCACCCGCACGGTGATGCACAACCTCATCGAGGGTATCGTGCTGGTCACCGCCATCGTGCTGCTCTTCATGGCCGAATGGCGCACCACCCTGATCGTCTCCATCATCATCCCGTTATCGCTGCTGTTCGCCTTCCTCTGCCTGCAGATGAAGGGCCTGAGCGCCAACCTGCTTTCCCTCGGCGCCATCGACTTCGGCATCATCGTGGACGGTGCCGTGGTCATGGTGGAAGGCATCTTCGTGGCCATGGACCGCCTGGCCCGCCGCGTGGGCATGGACAAGTTCAACCGCATGGGCAAACTGGGCCTGATCAAGCAAACCGGCACCCGCATGGGCAAGGCCGTATTCTTCAGCAAGCTCATCATCATCACCGCACTGGTCCCCATCTTCAGCTTCCAAAAAGTGGAGGGAAAGATGTTCTCCCCCTTGGCCTGGACCCTGGGCTTCGCCCTGATGGGTGCGCTCATTTTCAGCCTCACCTTGGTGCCCGTGCTTTGCGCCGACCTGTTGCGGCGAAACGTGCGTGAGAAACACGGCATCGTGGCGGCCTTCTTCGACAAATGGGCCTTCCGCGGGTTCCTTCGCGCCTACAAACGGCCGCGGACCGCATTCGCCGCAGCCGCAGGCGCGCTGGTGCTATCCCTGGGGTCGCTACACTGGATGGGCACCGAATTCCTGCCCGAGCTCAATGAAGGCGCCCTGTGGGTGGAAGCCAAGATGCCCATGAGCATGAGCCTCTCCGAAACGGTGAAAATGGTGCGCACCCTGCGGGAAAAGATCAACGCCCTCCCCGAGGTGACCGGTGTGCTGAGCCAGACCGGCCGCAGCAACGACGGCACCGACCCCAGCGGGTTCTACTACGTGCAGATGCAGGTAAACCTGAAGCCCCTGAAGGAGTGGCGCAAAGGGGTGCGGACCTCGGAGCTCATCGATGAGATGGACCGCGAACTGAAGCAGTTCCAAGGCATCAACTTCAATTACTCGCAGCCCATCATCGACAATGTGGCCGAGGCCGTTGCCGGCATGAACGCCAACAACGCCGTGAAGATCTTCGGGCCCGACCTGGCCGTGCTGGATACCCTGGCCGACCAGGTGTTCCCGCAGATCGAACGTGTGCAGGGGATCAAGGACCCGGGCGTACTGCGCAACCTGGGCCAGCCCGAGATCCAGGTCCGCCTGAGCGATACCCGCATGGCCCTCTATGGCGTGAGCACCGCCGATGCCCAGGCGGTCATCGAAATGGCCATCGGCGGGAAGACCGCCAATGTCATGTTCGAAGAAGACCGCCGGTTCGACATCCGGCTGCGATTCCCCCAGGAATACCGCAACGGCGTGGAGGAGATCAAAGCCATCCTCGTGCCCACCCTCGCCGGGGGCCACATCGCCCTGAACGAGATCGCCACGGTGGGCACCACCACGGGCCCGGCCTTCATTTACCGCGACAACAACAGCCGGTTCATCGGCGTGAAGTTCACCGTGCGCGGACGCGACCTGGGCAGCACCATTGCCGAGGCCCGCCGCAATGTGGAGGCCAACGTGAAGCTGCCACGCGGATACCGCATCGAATGGACCGGCGAGTTCGAGAACCAAGTGCGGGCCACCAAGCGACTGGGGCAGGTGGTACCCATCAGCCTGGCCGCCATCTTCATCATCCTCTTCATCGCCTTGGGCGATGCCCGCAACGCCGGGCTGGTGCTCATCAACGTGCCATTCGCCCTCATCGGCGGCATCCTCGCCCTGCACCTCACCGGCATCAACTTCGGCATCAGCGCCGGCGTAGGCTTTATCGCCTTATTCGGGATCTGCGTGCAGAACGGTGTGATCCTCGTCGAGGAATTCAACCGCAACCTCGATCAAAAGCTGGGCTTGGACCGGAGCATCACCGACGGTGTGCGCGTACGCATCCGGCCCGTGGTGATGACAGCCCTGATGGCCAGCCTGGGCCTGCTACCGGCCGCCATCAGCACCGGCATCGGCAGTGAGGCACAAAAGCCCTTGGCCGTGGTGATCATCGGCGGGCTGGTCACTGCCACGCTCTTCATCCTGTTCGTCTTCCCCATCACCTTCCGCTTCTTCCGGGGACGCACCTTGCGCAAGAAACTGGATCCCGCGGCCGTTTGATACCGCGCATCTTTGTGGTCGGAAGACCGGGCGTTTGTTCCTTCGTGCCTGCCGGATCCTTTCCTACGAACTCCGCACCACGAACTCCTATCTACATCCCTGAAACGCTTCCTCGTCATACAGACCGCCTTCCTCGGCGATGCCGTGCTGGCCTCGGCGCTGCTGGAGAAGCTGCATGCCTTCTTTCCCGATGCGGCCATCGACCTGGTGGTGCGCAAGGGCAACGACGGCCTCTACACCGGGCATCCCTTCCTGCGCAAGCTGTACGTGTGGGACAAGCGCCGGGGCAAGACCCGCGACCTCTTCCGGCTGGTGCGCGCATTCCGCAAGGAGCGGTACGACCATGTGATCAATGCCCAACGCTTCTTCAGCACCGGGCTGATGACCGTGCTTTCCGGCGGCAAGGAAACCGTCGGCTACGACAAGAACCCGCTAAGCTTCCTGTTCTCCCGCACGGTAAAGCACCAGATACCCGCCTGGCAGGCGCTGCGCGGGAAAGACCCGCAAAAGGGAGCGCCCCACAAGCACGAGGTGGACCGCCTGAATGACCTGATCGTGCACCTGACGGATGGCGAGCGGCCGTTGCCGCGATTGTATCCGACGGAGGAGGCAAGGGAGAAGGTGCGGGCATGGGTCCAGCACGGAGGCACGGAGGAGGCAAAAGCTGAAAGTGGAAAGCTGAACGCTGCAACAACTCCGGCCTATATCACCATCGCACCGGCATCCGTGTGGTTCACCAAGCAATGGCCGGCGGAGAAGTGGATCGAGCTGATCCGGCTACTGCCCGAAGACCGGCGCGTGTTCCTGATCGGCGGGCCCGCCGATGCGGCCCTGTGCGGGCACATCGCCAAGCAGGCCGGGCGCGGCGAGGTGCTGGCGGGCAGGTTGTCGCTGGCGGAGACCGCCGCGCTGATGGAAGGTGCCGCCATGAACTACGTGAACGACAGCGGGCCGCTGCACATCGCAAGCGCCACGGACGCCCCGGTGACGGCCGTGTTCTGCAGCACCGTGCCCGCCTTCGGCTTCGGTCCGCTGCGGCCCAACGGGCGCGTGGTGCAGCACGACGGACCCTTGTATTGCCGGCCCTGCGGCCTGCACGGGCTGAAGACCTGCCCGGAAGGACATTTCAAGTGCGCGCGGGAGATCGACGTACATGCATTGACCACCCCGCACAAGGGCCTTTGAAACCGCGGTGGAAAGGACCCGCCAAGCTTCCGTGGCCATGGGCCGGCATTCGCTTCCGCCCGCACATTCCTTACCTTGCCCTTCCACAAGAAAGAAATCCATTGGACCATGAGCAATCATTCCCACCGAAAGATCGGGGTGCTGGCCCTGTTGGGCGGCGCCGTGCTATTCAGCAGCTATGCCTTCAGCCCCGTGCCTGAACAGGGCACGCCGCAACACGAGAACAACCTGAAGGTGCTCCCGAAGGATATTTCGCACACCGAACTGATGCAGGTGATGCACAGCTTCGAGATCGCCCTGGGCTATAGTTGCGAGGACTGCCATGCGCGGTCGGCCACCGACCCCAACAAGCTGGACTTCGCCTCCGAGGACAATCCGAAAAAGGGGGAAGCCTTGGAAATGATGAAGATGGTGCAGAAGATCAACGAGCACTCCTTCGAGGTGAAGGGGGATTTCAAGGACAATTACCTGAAATCGCAGTACAAGGTGAGCTGCATCACCTGCCACAACGGCCACGCAGAGCCTGCCCACACCATCTCCATCCCCATCCCGGACCCGCGCTGGGAGAAGAAGTAGGGCGCAGTTCTCAGTTGCGTAGGACGAAGGGAATAGGGCGTAGGACGAAGGGAATAGGGCGTAGGGCGTAGGGCGTGGCGCGGAGAACCTGCGAACTACGTTCTACGAACGATCAACTACTCCCCAATATCCTTGTTCCACAGCTCCGGTCTGGCGGTAAGAGCGAAGTTCGTTCGCAGGGGCGCAGTTCGTAGTTGCGTAGGGCATAGGGCGTAGGGCCTGTGACCTGCGAACTACGTTCTACGAACGATCAACTACTCCCCAATATCCTCGTTCCACAGCTCGGGCTTGGCGGCGATGAAGTCCTCCATCATCCGCACGCACTCCGGCAGGTCCAGGTCGATCACCTCCACGCCGTGCGCCTCCATGAATGCCCGGGCGCCGGGGAAGGTGCGGCTCTCCCCCACCACCACCTTGGGGATCTTGAACTGCACGATGGTGCCCGCGCACATGTAGCACGGCATCAGGGTGGAGTAGATCACGGTGTCGCGGTAGCTGCCGATGCGGCCCGCGTTGTTGAGGCAATCCATCTCGCCGTGGAGGATGGGGTTGCGCTCCTGCACCCGCTTGTTGCGCCCGGTGGCGATGAGCTTGCCGGCCTTCACCAGCGCCGAGCCGATGGGGATGCCGCCCTCGGCCAAACCCTTCCGCGCCTCGTCGATCGCGGCTTGCATGAACTCATCAGCGCCTTCCACTTTCATCATTTCAGGCCAAACACATGCCCAACTCCAATGCCTTAAACAAAGGACTCTTCGCCAATGCTTTCACCTGCTTTGCGAAAAGCGGGGTGGAAATAACCTTAAAGGCCATCCACCAAGTCCTTCAGCGTCCGCTTCCGAAGCGTTCCTTTCCGCATCCGGTCCACCTGCCCCATCGCCAGCAACAGGTCCTTCTTCAACTTGAGCATCTGCTCATACCGGCGCATCTGATCGGTAAGCCTGGCCCAATCCTCAATGGGGATCTGCACCGCCTGCACGTTGCCTTCGGCGTCGTTCACGTATTGCAACGGGATCTTCATCATTGTCAAAGGTAAGCAGACACGTTCGGCACTCGTGTGCTGGTCAACGGTCCTATTTTCGCGGCCCGTTAGCCGGAACCCGTGGCCGAGCCAATTGCATATAGCGTGGATGTGAGCCGCCTCGATGGCGTGCTGGAGCAGCCCTTGTTCCAGGCCGCGGGCCGCGTGGCCGACCGCCTGGGCGTGCGCGCCTTCGCCATCGGCGGGCACGTGCGCGACCTGCTGCTGGGCCGCCCCTGCAAGGACATCGACATCGTGTGCGAGGGCGACGGCATCGCGTTCGCCGAGGCCGTGGCCAAGGAACTGGGCGCCGGGCCGGTGCATGTGTTCAAGAACTTCGGCACCGCCATGTTCCTGCTGGGCGATGAGCAGGTGGAGTTCGTGGGCGCCCGCAAGGAGAGCTACAGCCGAAACAGCCGAAAGCCGGAGGTGTCGCCGGGAAGCATCCAGGACGACCAGCTGCGGCGCGACTTCACCATCAACGCGCTGGCCATCGCGCTCAATGGCGCCGAACGCGGGCAGCTGGTGGACCCCTTCCACGGCGTGCACGACCTGGAGCGCGGCATCATCCGCACCCCGCAGGACCCGGACATCACCTTCAGCGACGACCCGCTGCGGATGCTGCGCGCCATCCGCTTCGCCACGCAGCTGGGCTTCTTCATCGATGCGCCCACCTTCGAGGCCATCCAGCGCAACGCCGAACGGCTGGACATCATCAGCGCCGAGCGCATCCACACCGAGCTGAACAAGATCATCCTCGCGCCAGTGCCCAGTATCGGCTTCAAGCTGCTGCTGAACAGCGGCCTGCTGGTGCGCTTCTTCCCCGAAATGGTGGACCTGCTGGGCGCCGAGGAGAAGTTCGGCATCGGCCACAAGGACAACTTCTTCCACACCATCCAGGTGCTGGACAACGTGGCCGCCAACAGCGACGACCTGTGGCTGCGCTGGGCCGCCGTGCTGCACGACATCGCCAAGCCGCGCACCAAGCGCTTCGAGCCCGGCCGCGGCTGGACCTTCCACGGCCACGAGGACAAGGGCGCCCGCATGGTGCCCGGCATCTTCCGCCGCCTGAAGCTGCCGCTGGACGAGAAGATGAAGTTCGTGCAGCTGCTGGTGGCCCTGCACCTGCGGCCCATCGCGCTCACCAAGGAGGAGGTGACCGACAGCGCCGTGCGCCGCCTGCTTTTCGATGCCGGCGATGCCATCGACGCGCTGATGATCCTCTGCAAGGCCGACATCACCAGCAAGAACGAGGCGAAGAAGAAACGCTACCTGGCCAACTACGAGCTGGTGATGGAGAAGCTGCGCGAGGTGGAGGAGAAGGACCGCGTGCGCAATTTCCAGCCGCCCGTCACCGGCGAGGACATCATGCGCGCCTTCAACATCCCCCCCTGCAAGGCCATCGGCGACATCAAGACGGTGATCAAGGACGCCATCCTGGACGGGCGGATCCACAACGACCGCGCGCAAGCCTGGCAACTGATGCTGGAGGAAGGACGGAAGCTCGGGCTGACCATGGTGGCCGGGATGGAGGTGCCTCCTGCGGAGTAGTTGACAGGTGTTAGTTGGCAGTTGGCAGTTGCAGTTGCGTAGGTCGTAGTGCGTGATTCCCAGCATGCAGTTCGTGGCTTGTGGCTAGAGGCTCATGGCTTCTTGCTTTCGGCTTCCCTGTTGATTGGTGATTGCTGATTCCTGATTCGCTGATTGCTGATTCGCTGATTGCTGATCGCGCGTTCGGTTATCCCTTGCGTGAACGGTGATACGAATGGTTTCGAGATCGCCCGGTTGAATACTGGTGTTGGGGGTGCGTCCGATCGGTTGGTCATCGCACTAACTTCGCCATTTCGGTGACCGAGTGCCGCCCAAAATTTCCCCATGCGCATCTACCGTTTCCGCGTCCTGATCGACGATGCCAGCGAGGCCGTCCGCGACATTGAGATCGGCGACGGGCAGACCTTCCTGGAATTCCACCAGGCCATCAAGGAGGCCTTTGGCTTCAAGGGCGATGAAATGGCCAGCTTCTATGTGAGCGATGCCGAATGGGGAAAAGGCATCGAGATCCCCTTGGCCGACATGGGGATGGGCGACGACGGCAAGGTGCCGCTGATGATGGACGAGGTGCAGGTGGGCGACCACGTGCGCGAGCCCGACCAACGCTTCGTGTACGCGTACGACTTCCTGCAGATGTGGATGTTCATGGTGGAGCGCATCGGCACCGCCGACCCCGACCCCGCGCTCACCTACCCGCGCGTTGCCCTCAGCATCGGCAAGGCCCCCGAGGAAGATGCCCGCATGCAGGACCTGCTGCTGCAAGGCACCGGGGAGGTGTCCAACGGCCTGCACGCGGACGATCCATACGGCGATGAGGCCGATGCCGACGAAGATGACGAGGACGGGCACTACGGCGGCAGCATCGACGACCTGGGCGACACGTACTGATGGGCAGGGACGGCCTGCTCGTGGTGATCGGCGGCCCCACGGCCAGCGGCAAGACCGGCGTGGCCGCACACGTGGCCAAGCATTTCGGCACGGCGGTGATCAGCGGCGATTCACGCCAGTTCTACCGCGCCATGCGCATCGGAACGGCACGGCCCAACGAGGAGGAACTGTTGGGCGTGAAACATCATTTCCTGGGCCATCTGGAATTGGAACAGACGTGGAGCGCGGGTGAGTTCGCACGACAGGCGGAACCCGTGCTGCAGGACCTGTTGGCCCGCAACGGCATCGCCGTGCTGGCGGGCGGCAGCGGGCTCTACCTGAATGCCCTCACCCACGGACTGGACCCCATGCCGCTGGTGGACCATGCCATCCGCACCCGCCTGCAGCACCGCTTCCAGCAAGAAGGGTTGCCGCCCCTGTTGGCCGAATTGGAACGCCTGGACCCGGCCACGGCCCGGGGGATCGACCGCCAAAATCCGCAGCGGGTGATCCGTGCGTTGGAGGTGTGCATCGCCAGCGGCAGGCCCTTCAGCGCCCAGCGCCAAGGCCTGCGGATGCGCACCGACATCCACGTGACGCGCATCGCCTTGGACCTGCCGCGTGCGGAGCTCTATGCCCGCATCGATGCCCGCGTGGACCACATGGTGGCCCAGGGCCTGGAGGCCGAGGCGCGCGCGCTGCTCCCCTTCCGCGAGCTGAACGCCCTGCGCACCGTGGGCTACCGCGAGTTCTTCGCGCATTTCGAAGGGGCGATCAACCGCGACGAGGCGATCAACCTGATCAAGCAGCACACGCGCAACTACGCCAAGCGGCAGCTCACCTGGCTGCGGCGGGAAAAGGACTGGAAGTGGATGAGGCCCGATGACCTGCCTGCCATCACCAATGCCGTCAGGCAAGCCCCGGGCCCGGCGAGTCCATGAACCCCTCGTGTTGTCGGCAGCCTTGGGCACCGTGTGGTAACGGTATGCAGAGGCGAGGCGATTGCATGTCTTTGGGCACGTCCCGGGCGAGGGCGAGGGCGAGGGCGCGGCCCGCAACGATCAGTCCCGGTTTGCACAGGCGGCGACGGGTCCACGGGATGATGGGCGGACCGGCGCAACTGCGGGCCGGCTCCTATGCCGCACCATCGGGCAGGCGGGATGCGTCCCCTGCCGCCAGGTGTACCGGGGATGCGCGTCCGGCGGCCCACTGCCGCCAGGCGCGGCGAAGGCGGACAGCGGTGGCGTAGGTGGCCACGCCGAACATGGGTGCCAGTATGGCCAGCTTCCACAAAGCCAACCGGTCCAGCAGCAACGAAGTGAGCAACAGGGCGGTGGCGCCCAACACCAGGGCGGTCTCCATCCACAGGCACCGGGTGCGCCGGAAAAACCGCTGGGCCAGCCGCCTCAGCCACAGGGTGGCGAGCAACAGCAACAACATGATGGCGTGCAGGGGGAAGGCCCCGGCCGCCACGTCCAACGCGACCCCCAGCAACAGGGCGGAGGCAAAGGCAACCGCGAACTGCAGACCGCTGAAGTGGTGCCGCACGTCCGGCAGCAGGCACAGGTAGGCCAGCGCGAAGAAAACCGCCGAGGCCTGGTACTGCTTGGACAACGCCAGGGCCCCCACCGCCAGCAGGTCGGCGGCGAGCAAGGTGCACGGGGGCAGCTTGGCCTTCATGGCACGGCGAACATCTTCGTGCTGGCTTCTACGCGGCCCCCGGGTTTGGGTTCTTCGCCGCCGGTGCCCGCCACGTGCCGCTACCTTCGGCCCCCACGCCAACACGTGGCCCTACATGGCATCCCGGAGATTGCAACAGTTGCAGGCCCTGCTCGACGATGCACCCGGCGACAAGCTGCTGCGCCTGGCCATGGCCATGGAACACAAGCGGGGCGGCGACCTGGAGCGGGCTGCGGCGGAGCTGGAGGCCTTGGTCCGGGACCATCCGGGATACCTGCCGCCCTATGGCCAATTGGCCCTGGTGCTGGCCGGCCTGGACCGCGTGGCCGACGCGGTGGTGGTGTGCCGGGCAGGGGCACTGCGATGCCTGGTCGCCGGCGACCGCAAGGCCAGCCAGGAATTGCTGGAACTGAGGGAACGCCTCCGGAAGACATCGTGATCGCCCGTCCGTTGCGTGCAAGCGCCGCGGGAGATCCCCCTCTTGGGCGCGGGATCCCGGGTGAACGCGAAGGGCAAAAGCGACAGGCCCGATCTTTGGCCATCGGCATGATCTGGGAAAAGCCACGGCGCATGGGCCTCCTCCGCACCTTCTGGTGGCTGCTCGCCGGGCCCATCGTGGTCCTGCTGGCCGTCGCGATGTGGGCCTGGCCCCATTTGGCGATCACCCGAACCACCGGTGCCAAGGTGCTGGTGGTGGAGGGCTGGATGGATGCCACGGCCATGCGCGAGGCGGCACGGCTGATCGCGGACAGCGGATACACCCGCATATACACCACGGGATCGGTGCGGCCTTTCGCCTACTTGCTGGGCAAGGGCCAAGGCATCGGGGTGGACTTCAACGACCCGCTATCGGGCACCCTGCTCATGGAAGCCGTCGGCCTGCCCGGCAGCGGCCTTTGCCTGGTCGCCGGCAGCGACACCATCCTCAACGAGCAGGTCACCGCCGAGATGGTCCTTTTCAAGGCGGCCATGCCGCGCACGGAACACCTGCGATTGCTGGTGTACGGCGGCGTGGCAGGGCCGGCCCCGGGGGTCTTCGTCCGCTCGCTCCCCTCGACGGGATGAACCTGAACTACCTGCAAAGCCGGTCCTGGTTCATCCATCGCGACGACGTGTCGGCACCGGCGTGGCCCACCTATGCACAGTCGGCGCGCCAGGAACTGATCGGCTTGGGCGTGCCCGCCGACCGGATCGTGGCGGTGCCCGCCTACGGAAAGCCGGGGAGCCGCAGCTGGGGCAATGCCCATGCCTTCGGCATCCGGGCGCGGACCGACGGCATCACCGCGTTCGATATCGCCACCGTGGGCGTGCATGCCCGCCGTTCGCGCAACCTGTTCCAGCTGGCCGTGGGCAACGACGTGCAGGTGGGCGTGGTGGCGCTCAACGACCCGTGGTGCGGCCGCGACAACTGGTGGAAAAGCTACCGCGGCTGGTACACCCTGTTGAAGGAGGTGGTCGGGGCCTCCGAACCCGACGTGGTGGAGATCAAGCGATGGGGCGCCGCGTCCTGGAACAGGGAGGGACCCGGGCCCGCCGCACATGGGCACACCACCGCACGGGTCCCAGAACAATAACGGCGTGTGGCGGGTTACTTTTCCGGCCATGAGAAGCATCGTAAGACCACAACCCGGCGACTATCCGGCCGCCTACCATCCGTATGTGCTGGGCACGCGTGGCGATGAGCTCGCCGATGCCTTCCGCCATGCCAGCGACGAGGAGGCACGCACCCGGGCATTGGTACCGGACAACAAATGGGATTTCCGCTATGCACCCGGCAAGTGGACCACCCGGGAAGTGTTCCAGCACATCATCGACATTGAACGCGTGTTCGCCTACCGCGCGCTATGCTTCGCACGCAATGACAAGACTGCGTTGCCCGGCATGGACGAGGATGCCTACCAGGCCGAATCACGCGCCGGCCGCCGGCACATCAACGACATCATGCGCGAGCTGCAGGCCGTGCGCCAAGCCACCGTTGAGCTGTTTGAAAGCTTCGATGCCGAGGCGCTCAGCCACGTCGGCACGGCCAACGGCAAGCACGTCACCGTGCCCGCCTTGGGCTGGATCATCGCCGGGCACAGCGAGCACCATTTGCGCATCATACGGGAGCGTTACCTTGGCTGAAAATGCAGCCATGGCGCGCCGCCCCATCCAAGCGTGGTTCGATGAATATGCCGAGAGCCATCGCAACCCGGTGAACGTCGCGGTCCATTGGATCGCGGTCCCGGTGATCTTCTTCACCATCGTCGGCCTGCTGTACAGCATCCCGCCGATCCCCTTGGGGAACGGGCTCGGGCGGATCTCGTTGGCGAACATCGCCGTGGCCGCGGTGATCGTGTATTACCTGGTCCGCTCGTTGAGCCTGGCCTTGGGGATGATCTTGTTCTGCCTGGCCTGCTTGGCCCTGGCGCGGTGGATCTCGTTGCATGCGGCCTGGCCGCTGTGGGCCATCTGCCTCGGGCTGTTCGTGCTGGCGTGGATCGCCCAGTTCTTGGGCCATGGCGTGGAGGGCAGGAAGCCGAGCTTCCTCAAGGATGTCCAGTTCCTGCTGATCGGGCCGGCCTGGCTGCTGTCCAAGATCTACCGCCGGCTGGGGATCGCCTATTGAACGGGCCGGAAATAGACCGGCCGGTGCCCGGGAAACAGCGACGGGTGGAAGATGGCGGCGAGGTCCTGAAGCACCACGTCCGGTTCCAGCCCGGCCTGGCCGAAGAGGTCGCTGGTGCGGCTGTTGGCGAAGAACGCACCGTGGCCGCGGAAGGCGGGCAGGGCCAGGATACGGCCGTCATCGCCCGCCACATCGCCCGGGCGCACCGGCCGCTGCTCATCCAGTACGCGCCCCCAGAAGGCGGCGCGTGCGCCCACCAGCAGCACCTGTTCCAGGTCCACATTGATGTTGCCCTCCGTGCGCCGGTCATCGAAGAGGTAGTGCCCGCCCGCGTCATCGATCAGCCGCGCCATGTAGCTGCGGCCGGAAGGCACCGACCAGGTGCCCTTCCACGAGCTGCCGAAGAAGACCTCCGGGCGGGGCAGGCCGGGCGGCACCGAAGCCCGCACCTGTCCATACCGTTGGAGGATCGCGGCGAAACGGGCCTGCGCCAAGGAATCGCGGCCCAGCAGCACCCCGAAGGCCCGGATCCATTCGGCGCGCCCCAGGGGGTCCGGCTCCAGGTATTCCGCCACCGGGATCACCGGCAGCGGCCCCAGCGCCGTGAGGTTGGCCCCGCCACCGTAAGGATAGACGAACAGCGCCTGCGGCGCCAGCATCAGCACCTTCTCGCGGTCCACGCCTTCGGCACCACCGATCTCGGCGATCGCCCCCGTTCGTGCCAACGCCAGCACCAGGGAGTCGCGCAGGCGGTCCACATGGGCACAACCCACCACGGCATCGGCCCGGCCCAGGGCGGACAGGAACGAGGCATGCGTGGTGCTCAGCAGGGCGGCGCGCCGCAGGGGCTGTGCCACGCGCACCGCGCCGGACGGGGCTTCCCCGCCCCCGCCTTCCCCAGGCACCAGGAAAAGGCCCGTCGTATCCGTGGTCCCTGCCGGTCCGAAGGTGATCAACAGGCGGTCGCCGCCGCGTTGCCACAGCTGGAAAAATTCCGCCGCATGCAGCGGCATCCGTTGCCAGCCTGCCCACCCGTCCCCCGCCGGCCGCGGCATGCAGCCCGCCAGGACCCACGCCGCCAACACGGCCCATGCCATCCGCCAGCAGGGCCCGGCGCCACGCCTCATTGCAGCTCGGCTATAAGCGCCAGCAACGAATCGCGAACGGTGTCCTTGCCTTGGGCCAGGTCCGCCTTGCGGCGCGGCACTTCATAGGTGGGCATCTCACCCCGGTCCGGCGGCCCTGACGGGATCCCGTCGGGCACATAACGGACCAGCGGTACATGCAGGATGCAGCCCGTGTTGGGCAAGGTCACCTCCAGGGTCTTTCCCCCGCAGAAGCTCAGCGCGTTGGCACCCGTCTCCTCGCCCACCGTGCGCGCCCTTCCCGTGCGCTTGGCCATCATCACGAAGGCCGCCGCCGCCCCGGTGGTCGATCCGTCGCACACCACGTACACCTTCCCCTTGAATGCCTTGGGCGACGGCTTGAGCCACATCAGGCGCGGGTCGTTGGGCAGCAATTCGCGCCTGCCGTTCAGCTCCTCGGCGTACATGCCGCCCACGGCGGCGAAAAACTCCGGCTCGGGCCGGGCGTAGCGGTAGGAATCGGGGACGCGGCCGTTGCGGATGGACATCGACTTGACCACCCTGAACGGGCTGGTGGCGATCATCCCGAACACCCGCTCGGCCATGGCCAGGTCGCTGCCGCCGGCACCGCGCACATCGATCACCAGCGTGGAGGCCTCCGACCGGCGCAGGGCGTCCAGCACCGCGTTGAGGAAGCGCTCGGGGTTCACCCGCCGCTGGTCCAGCTCCTCCTGCCCGAAGGTGGCCAAGGTGAGCCAGGCGCTGTGCGTGGCCGGGACCTCCTCCAGGCGCCATGGTTGCAGTTCGATGCCCTTGGGCCGGTAGGTCTGCCGCATCTCATCCGGCGTCATCGCCATGATCACCTGCCGTCCCGCCACGCCATTGGGCGCCGTATAATCCACCGTGAACCGGTCGGCCGCCCCCACGAAGCGCCGGTACAGCACGGGAAAGTCGTGTTCGATCCGCCTGTCCAGCAAGGTGGTGTCGTTCCCCTCCGGCACTTGGCCCGCGCGCAGCTTGGCCAGGATCTTCGCCGCCGGCAGGTCGTTGATCCGCAGGATCTCGCAGCCCGAGGGCAGGCTCCTGAATCCCTTCAGCTCCTCGTCCACGTACAGGCGGCCGCCGATCACGGCCACGCGCAGGGGGATCATCGGGACATCATGCGCGTAGGCTTGCTGCACCGGCTGCGGCGGTGCCAGCCAGGTGCCCGCATCGCCGATGGTGCGGAAGAACGGCAGCGTGGCCCGGATAAACTCCTCGGCGGTCATCGAGCCGGCCAGGCCATTGCCGATGCCGTCCGCCAGCTGGTCCAGTTCGGTCCGCGTGCGGTAGCGGTAGGGGTCGGGATGGGCCTGCTCCACGGTTTGCCGGATGATGGCCAGGTCCTCCTTCAGCCCCTCCTGCCATGTGGTGCGCGCCAGCGCATCGGCCTGTGCCATGGCCGACAGGCCCAGCAGGACCGCGAACACGGTCCCCCATGCGCGCCCGTTCATCCGCGTCATCACTCCGTCGAAGATAGGTATTCGCATGCCCATGCCGGCACGTGGGCATTCAAATACCGGACCAACCGGGCTCAGGCCTTTTCCCGCGCCATCGGCTCGGCGCGCAGCGTCTCCTCGTTGGCGGTCTCCCGGTACTTGTCGAAGTTCTTGCGGAAGGCCTTGGCCAACTGGTCGGCCTGCGCATCATACGCGCCCTTGTCCTTCCACGTGTTGCGCGGGTCCAGCACCTCGGCCGGCACATCGGGGCAGCTCACCGGCATTTGCACGCCGAACACCGGGTGGGCCTTGTACTCCACCTTGTCCAGGTGGCCGTGCAGTGCCGCGCTGATCATCGCCCGCGTGTGGCGCAGGCTCATGCGCTGGCCCACGCCGTAGCCGCCGCCGCTCCAGCCGGTGTTCACCAGCCACACGTGCACCTTGTGCTTCTTCATGCGGGCACCCAGCATTTCCGCGTAGCGCGTGGGCGCCAGCGGCAGGAAGGGCGCCCCGAAGCAGGTGCTGAAGACCGTCTTCGGCTCGGTGATGCCCGCTTCGGTGCCCGCCACCTTGGCCGTGTAGCCGCTGAGGAACCAGTACATGGCCTGGCCCGCGTCCAGCCTGCTGATCGGCGGCAGCACCCCGTAGGCGTCGCAGGTGAGGAAGAAGATGTTCCTCGGATGGCCGCCCATGCTGGGGTCCGCATGGTTGGCGATGTGCTCCATCGGGTAGCTCACACGCGTGTTCTCCGTACGGCCCTTGTCCGTGTAGTCCACCACGGCCTGGTGTCCTTCCAGGAAACCGATGTTCTCCAGCAGCGCCCCGAAGCGGATGGCATTCCAGATGTCGGGTTCTTTTTCCTTGGAGAGGTCGATGGTCTTGGCGTAGCAGCCGCCCTCGAAGTTGAACACCCCGTTCTCGCCCCAGCCGTGCTCATCGTCGCCGATCAGCTGGCGTGCGGGGTCGGCGCTCAAGGTGGTCTTGCCCGTGCCGCTAAGCCCGAAGAAGACCGCCACGTCGCCCGATGCGCCGATGTTGGCCGAGCAGTGCATGCTCAACACGTCGCGCTGCTGCGGCAGGATGAAGTTGAGCACGCCGAAGATGCCCTTCTTGATCTCGCCGGTGTAGGCCGTGCCGCCGATCAAGATCATCTTGCGGGTGTAGTCCACCGCGGCGAAGTTGTGCTGGCGCGTGCCGTCGATGGCGGGGTCGGCATGGAAGCCCGGGGCGCAGATGATGTGCCATTCGGGGACGAAGTCCTCCAGCTCCTCCCGGCCCGGGCGCAGGAACATGTTGTTGGCGAACAGGGCCTCCCAGGGCAGCTCGGCCACCACCCGCAGGTTCAGCCGGAAGGCCGGGTCGGCGCACGCATAGCCGTCGTGCACGTAGGCATCGCGGCCCATCAGGTAGGCCACCATGCGCTGGCGCAACCGCTCGAAGGTGGCCGCCTCCATGGGGATGTTGATGTCGCCCCAGTGGATGGCCTTTTCCGTGAGCGCATCCTTCACCTGGAACTTGTCCTTCGGACTGCGCCCGGTGAATTCACCCGTGTCCACCGCCAACGCCCCGGTGCTGGTCAGGATGCCCTGCCCATTGACGACGGTGTGTTCCACCAGCTCCGCCGGCTCCAGGTTCCAATAGATATCGCCCAAATTGTCCAAGCCGATCTTGGAAAGGTCAGCGTGCCTCGGTTTCAGTCCGAACTCGTTCATGATCGTGTCGTTCACGTTTTAGGAGGGGCAAAGGTAGGGATCCACCCAAGGCGGGATTGACCAAAATCAGCAAGGCCGGGGCATCAGCGCTTGCGCACCGCGCCCAGCAGGATGGTGATCCACCCGCCGATGAACATCAGCCCGCCCAGGGGCGTGATGGGGCCCAGCACGCGCACCCATCCGGCGATGCCCAGCAGGTCCCGCACGGCCAGCAGGTACAGCGACCCGCAAAAGCAGAGGATGCCCAGCAGGAACAGGAGGCGCGCGAAGCCCAGCACCCGTTCGGCAAGCCTTCCTTCCAGCGCGGCCAGCCCCAGCAGGGCCAGCCCGTGGAAGAATTGGTATTGCGAGGCCGTGGCCCAGTTGCGGTAGGCCTGCATGTCCACCCGCCCTTGTATCGCGTGCGCCCCGAAAGCGCCCAGCGCCACGGCCAGCATCAAGATCAGCGCCGCCCACCCCAGGGTCCGGTCCTGCAACTTGGTTTCCATCCTGCAAAGGTGGTCATTCCGCGCGTGGCCCGCGGCAGGGGGTCAACGCTTGCGGGCCGCCCTGCGCACCCGGGCCTTGTCGGGGTCCTCGTGGAAGAAATACCGCAGGTCCACCGTGAGGTAGCTCCCGCTCAGGCGGGTGATCATCCGGTAGGGACGGAAGCCCGCGTAACGGTCCAGCCAGGTGGCATCGGCCTGCGCCATGTCGCCGAAGGGCCGGTGGTAGGTGGCCCCCAGGTAGAAATAGCCCGACTTGTCCGTGCGGTATTCCACCCCGATGTTGCCCACCACGGCAAACTGGGCCCAGTTGCGCCGGAACAGGTAGGCCTGGGCATTCTCCAATTCACGGTGGGCATCGCTGGGGTAAAAATCCACGCTGGCCCCCAAGGCGTTGTTCATCCAGGTGTTCTCGCCCAGGCGGATGTACACCAGGCAGGTGATCGGCAGCTCGAAGCCGATGAACCGCACGCTGCCTGCATCGTCGTAGCCGCTGGTGTCGTTGGCGATGCTGAAGTCGTAGCGGCGCGTGATCTGGTCCAGGCCCACCTCCAGCGAGATGGACCGGGTGATGCCGTGGCGCACGAGCATGCCGTAGGCCATGCCGCCGTTCAGGTCCAAGGTGGCCGTCAGGTGGTCCTGCTCCAGCATCCGCTTGTTCTCGAAGAAGCCGAAGGGGATCACCGGCTTGACCTGGAGCCCGAAGGTGGTGACGCCCACTTGGGCCTGCGCTTGGAACCAGGCCAGCACCACCACGAGAAGGAAGGCCGACCGGCGCATGGGGCCAAAGTTCGGGCATGGCGCGCTTGGGCGTGCAGGGACCTGCGGCAACAAAGGCGCGGATCCCGCCCTAAAGGTCACTTGTCCATGATCGCCGGTGGATGACCGCCCGAAATGTGGATAACGGGCTGCTTCCCCCACCGTAGCTTTCGGCATGCGCCGACCGGCCCGGACCGCCCTCCTGTTTGCCGCCGCCCTGTCGGCCGGATGCGGCGGGGGCATGCGGCACGCGGCGCGTGGCCCCCTGCTCCGCCAGGGCCGTCAATACACATGGCTACACCGGGAAGGACCCATCGCGGGCCGCCCCCCCCATCCCCGGCATCCGGCCGCCAAGCCTTCGGCTTTGCCTCTTGATCCGCCCAGGGAATGGGCCATGCCGGAACCGGACCGCCCGCAACAGGACCACGCCGCAGGGGCAACGGCATCCGCCATGCCATCCCTTGTGGGCACCAGGGAATTGGAGGCCGGCCCTGGCCGCGGTACCGCCTGGGTGCCAGCCCGTCCCCACCATACCTTCCTGCAGGATACCACGGATTATTATGGCGAGCCGGAACGCCGCTGGAATGCCAAGGCCATTGCCGCCGGCCCGACCGGGCTGGCCACGGTGCTCACCGGCCTGCTGGCCCACAGCATGCCGCTGCTGCTCATTGGCGGAGCCATCGCCTTCACCTTGGGCCTGATCGGAAGCCGCCAATGCCGCGACCGGGGGAATCGCGGAAAAGGTTTCGCGCTCGCCGGCATGATCCTCGGGGCCTTTGCCCTGTTCTTCGGCCTAATGGTCCTGATCCTTGCCGGGTAACTCCCGTTGGGCCAACGACTACAAACCGCCCCGCAGACTGCTTTTCCAGTCCGGCGGCCATTTCCGGACTTTGAATGGGACATTGTTACAGACATCGGGCTGTTAGTTGTTTTCATTTGCACCTGTTTATCAGTTTATTAGCACATCTTTTCTTTGTGGACATCCATGCGGGCATACGAACAGACACATCCGTGGCTTTCCTTCCGTTTCGACCCGCGCCAGGTACCCGGTACGGTGTGGATCCGCTTGGGCGAGGCCACGGCCCTGGCCCGGCGCCTCCATCAAGCGGCGCTTTCCGCCCGGGAAGGGGACCTGGTGCGCTACATCGCGATGCTGCGCGGCGTGGTGGCCAACGCGGCCCTGGATGGCAACACCTTGGGCGAAGACCAGGTGGACCGGCTGCTGGAAGGCTCCCTCCAATTGCCTCCGTCGCAGGTCTTCCTGGAACGCGAGATCCGCAATTTGGTGAAGGCCGTGGCCTGGGTGGAGGCCCGGGCCAGGGCAGGCGACCGCGATAGCGGGGCCTGGACCTTGCAGGTGCTGAATGCCCAGGTGATCAAGGAAACCGGGGAGGACCTGGCGGGCAACGCGCCCGGCGAATACCGCACCGTGCGCCACGCCAACCCTACGGAAGGCGTGCAGCCCGAGGACATCCCTCCCTTGGGGGAACGCCTCCAGGGCTGGATGGCCAGCCCGATGTTCCACCCCGAACACACCGAGGAGCAGGGGCCCATGGCCATCATCGGCGCGGTGCTGGCCCACCTCTACCTGTTGTGGATCGCGCCCTTCCCCGGGGGCAACGGCCGGACGGCGCGCCTGGTGGGGTTCCAGTTGCTGCTGCAGGCCGGGTTCCCGGCGGTGGCGGCACACCGCCTGGTGATGCACGCCGCCGCCACGCGCCACGAATACGAACGCCAGATCGCCCATGCCGCCCGGCCCGGTGGCGACCCCATCCCCTTCATCGCCTACATGGCGCATGGCTTCGCCGACGGCATGCAGGCCCTGTGCGACGAAGTGGACCACGCCCAATACCTCCTTTTGGCGGAGGGCGACCTGCACCGCATCCTGGACCGGGACGGCCTGCCCGCCGCCGACCGCCTGCTGGCCCTGGCCAAGGGGATCCGCGCCCAGGATGGCTGGGTCGCCACCGCACGCATCACGCGCCTCACGCCCGACCTGGCCCACCACTACGCCCGGCTCCACGCGAAAACCCTGCAGCGCGACCTGGCCGAGCTGGAGGAGCTGGGGCTGGTGGAACGGCGCCGCGGCACCGTACGGGCCAAGCCCTTGGTGCTCCGTCCGTTTGCCGCCGTATAGTTCAGGACCCGGCCGCCACCTGCCGCAACCATTCCTCCGCCAAGCGGAGAACCGGACCGGGGCCTTCCCCGGCTTGGCGCAGGGTGATCAAGGCCTCAGCGCCGAGCGACTTGGACAGCTTCGCCCCGGCAGCGCCCAGCAGCAGCGGATGATGCAGGAAACGAGCTTCACTGAACGCCCGCTTCCCCAGCAACTCCGCCAGGTATAGCTGGATCGACGTGGAGGGCAATAGGTCGGTGCCGCGCACCACCAGGTCCACGCCGAAGCGGACATCATCCGCCAGCGAGGCCACCTGATAGGCCGGCCGGCCGTTCTGCTGGCGGATCACCGGGTCGGGCATGTCCAGCGGCAGTTCCCGCAGGGCGCCATCGGGCCAGGTGTGCAAGGCCACGCGCCCCCCTGGCGGCAGGCGCAAACGCCAACGGCAACCGGGCAGGTCCAAGGGCAGGTTGCGGTCGCGGCAGTGCCCGTCGTACTCCCGCACCGCACCGCGTGCCGCGATGTCCTTGCGGGAACAGGTGCAGGCATAAAGATGGCTTCCGGTGCGCAGCTGGTGCACCAGCTCCAGGTAGCCGTCCATGCGCAGGTGCTGCGACCACTGACCGGCCAGTTCACCGGCATTCCGCGGGCCTTCATCCCAATCCACGCCCAGCCAGCGCAAGGTGTCGAAGATGTCCTGCACGTATTCGGGGCGCGCCCGCTCCGCATCCAGGTCGTCGATGCGCAGCAGCACCCGGCCACCCGCTTCGCGGGCCAGTTTCCAAGCCAGCACGAACGAGGCCCCGTTGCCCGCATGCAGGAAGCCGCTGGGCGTGGGCGCAAGGCGGGTCTTCATGGCGGCGGTCGTGCCCGGGGCGGGACTTGAACCCGCACGGCCCTTGCGGACCAAGGGATTTTAAGTCCCTCGTGTCTACCATTCCACCACCCGGGCGGGAGGGCAAAGAAACAGGAAAGATGGATGCCGGTCGGGACACCGGGCAGGGCTATCGCGTCTTATTTCTCCCGCCAGTACTGGGAATGTGCCGGAACAGCAGGCCCAGCGTGCGGCAATCCTGTCCCCCTGGTGCCCGCCGAACGGCGGGCCCAGGGCAAGGGGGCGGACCAAAGCGAGCGGCGGTCCGCGGAGCAAGGAACGCACGCTGGGCCTGCTGTTCCTACCCCTTTGCCGAAGTCATGACCGTTGATGAATGAAGACGCGATAGCCCTGGGACACCGGGTCAGGTGCGCTCACCCAGCCGCTCCCGCAGCCGCCGGATCTCCTCCGCCAGCGCGTCCACCTTGGCTTCCAGCGCATCGTTGTTGTCGGCCACCATGGCATCCACGAAGATGGAGTTGACCAGCGATAGGCCGAAGATGCCGCCGCCCATGAGGATGAGGATGAACCAAGCCCGGGCAAGGATGCGCGACAGCGTGGGCAGGGGTGCGGTGATCTCGTCCGGTATGTCGAACCACCCTTCCACGGTGAAGATCTTGAACGTGGAATAGAGCGCCTTGGCCGGGTCGCCGAAGTGCTCCGGCGACAGGGTGGCGAACAGCCGCTGGCTGAACAGGGCGGCGATGAGCAGGGTGATGAGGAAGGCGATGAGGACCACGAAGGAGGCCTTGGCCGCGCGCACCACGCCCGAGACGAGCTCATCCACGCGGGGAAAGAAGCGCACCGTGCGCAGCAGCTTCACCACGCGTGCGGCCCGCAGCACCAGGAAGATGCCGTAGCCCTCCATGTCGCCGCCCAGGAACAGGCCGGCCAGGGATGGCAGGGCCAGGGCCACCAGGATGAAGTCGAACACATTCCAGCCATCGCGGACGTACCCGTGCCAGCCGTCGCGGCGGATCTTGAAGGCGGCCTCCAGCACGAAGGCGATGGTAATGGCGTGGTCCACCCCGGCCAGCGCCTGTTTCAGCGCCGGGTCCACCTGCGGGAAGCCGGCGATGAAGATGGCCGCGGCATTGATGATGATCAGGGCGAAGATCACCCGGTCGTTCAGGAGGAGGTTGCGGGCCATGAGGGAAGGGAAAGTTGAAAGGGGAAAGATGGGAAAACCGGGTGAAAGAAATGCAGCCTTTCCCGGTCCGGGGCCTGGCCCCTGCGATGCCGCCGAAGGCCATGAAAAAAGGCCGTCCGGGGTGCGGACGGCCTTTCATGGAGCGAGAAACGGGACTCGAACCCGCGACCCCGACCTTGGCAAGGTCGTGCTCTACCAACTGAGCTACTCTCGCTTGGGGGGTGCAAATATAGCTGCGGGAATGATCGCCGCAACGGCCTGCCCGCCTGCCTACACCTTTCTGAGCCGGGCCTTGCCCGCGCCCACCATCCGTTTGATCTCGTTGAGCTTCATCAGCGCCTCCACGGGGGTGAGCCCATTGATGTCGATGGCCTCCAGTTCATCCCGGATGCCTTCCAGCGCGGGGTCGTCCAGCTGGAAGAAGCTGAGCTGGGGCCCGCGGCCGGGCGTGTGCATGCTGTCCGGCGCCGCCTTGGGCAGCCCGCCCTCCTCTTCGCCGAGGTTGCCGGCGTGGGCCGCCTCCAGGTGGTGCAGCACCTTTTCGGCGCGCTCCACCACGGCCCGGGGCATGCCGGCCATGCGGGCCACGTGGATGCCGAAGCTGCGGTCGGTGCCGCCGGGCACCAGCTTGCGCAGGAAGAGCACCTTGCCGTCGGCCTCGCGCACGGCCACGTTGGCGTTGCGGATGCGCGGGAAGGTCTCCGCCATGTCGTTCAGCTCGTGGTAGTGCGTGGCGAAGAGGGTCTTGGGCCGCAGCGGGTGCTCGTGCAGGTATTCGGCGATGCTCCAGGCGATGGAGATGCCGTCGTAGGTGCTGGTGCCACGGCCGATCTCGTCCATCAGCAGCAGGCTGCGCGCGCTGAGGTTGTTGAGGATGCTGGCCGTCTCGTTCATCTCCACCATGAAGGTGCTTTCGCCGGTGGAGAGGTTGTCGCTGGCACCCACGCGCGTGAACACGCGGTCCACGATGCCGATGTCCGCCTCGCGTGCCGGGACGAAGCTGCCCACCTGCGCCATCAGCACGATCAAGGCCGTCTGCCGCAGGAGCGCGCTCTTGCCGCTCATGTTGGGGCCGGTGATCACCAGCAGCTGGGCCTGTTCGGGGTCCAGCGTGAGGTCGTTGGCCACGTACGTTTCTCCCGGCGGCAGCTGCTGCTCGATCACGGGATGGCGCCCGTCGCGGATGCGCAGCGTCCGCCCCTCGTTGATCTGCGGCCGCGCGTACCTCCAGGCCACGGCCTGCAGGGCGAAGCCCCGCAACACATCGAGCTGCGCCACCGCCGCCGCCACGGCCTGCAGCGCGGCAATGCCGTTGCACACCTCCTGCACCAGGGCCCCGTACAGCCGGGCCTCCAGCGCCAGGATGCGCTCCTCGGCGCTGAGGATCTTCTCCTCCAGCGCTTTCAGTTCATCGGTGATGTAGCGCTCGGCACCGGTGAGGGTCTGCTTGCGCACCCATTCCGGGGGCACCTTGTCGCGGTGGGTGTGGCGCACCTCCAGGTAGTAGCCGAAGACGTTGTTGTAGCCCACTTTCAGCGAGCTGATGCCGGTGCGTTCCGCCTCGCGCTGCTGCACCTCCAGCAACAGTTCCTTGGCGTGGCCCGTGATGTGACGCAGCTCGTCCAGCTCGGCGCTGACGCCCTGGCGGATCACCCCGCCCTTTTG
Source organism: Flavobacteriales bacterium (assembly GCA_024103275.1). GTDB lineage: Bacteria > Bacteroidota > Bacteroidia > Flavobacteriales_F > PHOS-HE28 > PHOS-HE28. The sequence goes on along the minus strand of JAGFIV010000100.1, from coordinate 24,380 downwards.
GACGTTCACCGGTGTTTCCGGCTCCAGGCCCGCCTCGATGCGGTCCGCGGCATCCAGCGGCACCGCCCATCCTTCGGCGGTGCGTCCCCACACGCCCGGGCTGCCCATCAGGGCCTGGCGCAAGCGCCCGGCCGCCCGCACGGCGGCGGCCAGCTGCAGCAGCTCGCGCGGGTTGATGCGGCCCACCGCGGCCTTGGCCGCCAGGCGCTCCAGGTCGCCCACCGTGTGCAGGTCGTCCCGCAGCCCCTCGCGCAGCGCTTCCTCCTGCACCAGGGCCTCCACGCGGTCCAGCCGTCCGTTGATGGCATCGGGCCGCACCAGCGGGGCCAGCAGCCAGCGCCGCAGCAGGCGCGCGCCCATGGGGGTGATGCAGCCGTCCATGGCGGCCAGCAGCGTGCGCCCGCCTTCGTTCACCGGGGCCACCAGCTCCAGGTTGCGCACGGTGAAGCGGTCCAGCCACACCTGCCCTTCCACGGCCAGCTTGCCGATGCGGGTGACGTGGCCCAGGCGGTCGTGGTGTGTTTCGCCCAGGTAGTGCAGCACGGCCCCGGCGGCGCGCTGGGCCAGGTGCAGGCCTTCGATGCCGAAGCCCTTGAGGCCGGCGGTGTTGAACTGCCGGAGCAGGCGCTCGCGCGCGAAGTCATCGGTGAAGGCCCATGTCTCCAGGGCGAAGCTGCGCCAGCGGCCGGTCTCCTCCTGGATGAAGGGCTGCTTGTCGCCGCGCGGGAACAGCAGTTCGGCCGGGCCGTGGGCCTCCAGGGCCTTGGCCATGGCGGCGTGGTCGCCCTCGCCCGCCAGGAACTCGCCCGTGGTGATGTCCAGGAAGGCCGCCCCGTAGCGCCCTCCCTCACCGCACAGCGCCGCCAGCCAGTTGTTGCGGCGGCCCTCCACCACGCCCTCGGCGAAGGAGGCCCCGGGGGTGGCCACCTCGGTGACGCCGCGTTTCACCACGCCCTTGGCCAGCTTGGGGTCTTCCAGCTGGTCGCACACTGCCACGCGGTGGCCCGCCCGCACCAGCTTGGGCAGGTAGTTGTCCAGCGCGTGGTGCGGGAAGCCCGCCAGCTCGATGTCGCTGCTGCCGTTGTTGCGCTTGGTGAGGGTGATGCCCAGCACGGCGGCGGCGGTGACGGCATCCGCCATGAAGGTCTCGTAAAAGTCGCCCACCCGGAACAGCAGCAGTGCATCGGGGTATTGCCCCTTGATGCGCATGTATTGCTGCATCAGCGGCGTGGGGGCGGGTGCTGCCTTGGCCATCGGGGGCGAAGATCGGCCTTTCGTGCGGGCCAGCCCGAAAGGTACCGCTCCTTTCCCGTCCTTTGCAGCCCCCGCCGCCTTCCTTTTCAACAAGCACCGATGCCGACCGCCGACCGCAAGCTGACCATGGAGGAACTGGGCCGGCCCGATGCGGAGACCTTCCGCGCCATGCCCAAGAACCGCCTGCGCTTCATCCTGGACGATGTGCGCAGCCGACACAACACCGGCAGCCTGTTCCGCACCGCGGACGCCTTCGCCATGCACGGCCTCGACCTGTGCGGGTTCACCCCCTTGCCGCCGCACCGCGAGATGGAGAAGACGGCCCTGGGCGCCACGCTGACGGTGCCGTGGGAACACCATGCCAGCGCGGCGGAGGCGGTGAGGAAGTGGAAGGCGGCCGGCTGGCAGGTATGGGCGGTGGAGCAGACGGTGCAGGCCGTGCCGGTAACGGCCTGGAGGCCCGACCTGGCGAAGGGCACGGCCCTGGTGCTGGGCAACGAGCTGCATGGCGTGCACGAGGCGGTTGTGGCCCTGTGCGACGGCGCGGTGGTGGTACCGCAGGGCGGGACCAAGCATTCGCTGAACGTTTCCGTGTGCGGGGGCATCGTGGCGGCCATGGCCTTGTTCGGGACTTTTCCGGGGTCGGCGGCAACCGTCCCGCACGTGCTGCGTTAAATGATCGCCGGAAGGAACCGGCCGGATTTCCCCGTTCGTTTATATTTGGCACTGACATCCATCCGAAGTGAGGCACCACTACACGCTCCCCGCATTGGCCTTGTCGGCGTCCATGGGCCTGTCCTCCGTGGCCAGCGCCCAGTATTTCCGTGATTCCAATTATTGGAAGACCCACCGGAACGAGCTTTCCGTGGGCGTGGGCATCTCCAATTTCCTGGGCGAACTGGGCGGGCGCAACCAGATCGGCTCGCCTTTCATCTGGGACCTGGAGTTCAGCATGACCAAGCCCGCGTTCAGCCTGGGGTACCGCTACTTCCTGGCCAAGCAATGGGCGCTGCGGGGCGCGGGCACCTACGGCGTGCTGGCGGGCAATGACAACCTCACCACGGAGACGTTCCGGCAGAACCGGAACCTGAACTTCCGGTCCAACGTGATCGAGGCGCAACTGGTGCTGGAATGGCATCCCTTCCAGGAACTGCCGGGCCACATCTACGATCTGCGCGGGGTGAAAGGCATGGCACCGAGCCGCATGGGGTTGTACTTCTTCGCCGGCGTGGGCGGCTTCCACTTCAATCCGAAAGCGCAGATCGACGGCACCTGGGTGGAGCTGCGGCCCTTGGGCACCGAGGGGCAATGGCTGCCCGACGGGCCGGAGGAATACAACCTGTACCAGTTCTGCATCCCCATGGGCGTGGGGATCCGGCGGGCCATCGACCGGAAATCGACCATCGGGCTGGAGCTGCAGTACACGAAGACCTTCACCGACTACATCGACGACGTGAGCGGATCCTACTATGACAAGACGGCGCTGCTGGAGGCACGCGGGCCGCTGGCGGCCTATTTCTCGGACCCCAGCCTGGGCACCGTTCCGGGCCAAACGGCCACGGGCCAGCAGCGCGGCTATCCCGACCACAACGACGCCTACCTTTTCCTGAAGGTGCAATACCATTACAAGCTGTACCGGTACCGCTCCAACAACAAGAAGTACCGCACCCGCCTGCGCAGGCAAAAGATCGTCTTCTAAGCGCTTGGCCCGGGATCCGAACAGGACCAACGATGTGGATGCAGCCCGGGCCTTCCCGGGCTGTTCCTTTTCCCGGCCCTACAGCAGCCGCCCGGCGAGGTGGCCCGTGGTCCAGGCCGCCTGGAAGTTGAAGCCGCCGGTGATGCCATCGATGTCCAGCACCTCGCCGGCGAAGTAGAGGCCGGGCACCGTGCGGCTTTGCATGGTGTGCGGGTCCACCTCCCCCAGGGCCACGCCACCTGCGGTGACGAATTCCTCCTTGAAGGTGGTCTTGCCCGCCACCGTGTAGCGGTCGTTGGTGAGCAGGTCCACCAGGCGGTTGCGGTCCTTGCGCGCCACCTCCGCCCACGGCCTGTGCGGCGCGATGCCCGCCTTGTGCAGCAGGAAGCCCCACAACCGCTGCGGCAAGGGAAAGGGGTTGGCGTTGTGCGCCTGCTTGCGCGCCAGGGCCGCATCGGCCAGCGCGGCGCGCACGGGCTCCTCGCCCGCCGTCCCCAGCCAATTGAGCTGCACGGTGAAGCGGTAGCCCATGTCGTGCACCGTGCGTGCGCCCCAGGCGCTGAGGCGCAGGATGGCCGGGCCGCTCATGCCCCAGTGGGTGATCAGCAGCGGACCGCGGCTTTCCAGGCCCGTGCCCGCGATGCGCACCCGCACATCCGCCGCCGACACGCCCATCAGCGCACGCACCGGATCGCCGGGCATGTTGAACGTGAACAGCGAGGGCACCGGCGGCACAATGCCGATACCGTGCGCCTGGAGCCACGCATAGCCTTCCGCCTTGGGATGCCCGCCGGCGGTGACGATCACGCGGTCGGCTTCCAGCGTGCCCCCGCCTTCGACATGCAAGGTGAAACGCCCCGACGCATCCACGTCCAACCCGTGCACGCCGCAGCGCCGCCGTACCCGTACGCCGACCCGGTCCGCCTCATCCTGCAGGCACCGGATGATCGTGCCCGAATCATCGGTAGTGGGGAACATGCGGCCGTCCTCCTCCGTCTTCAGCGCCACGCCGCGCCGTGCAAACCAGGCCACGGTGTCGGCCACGGCGAAGTGCGTGAACGCTTTCCGCAGGAACTGTTCGCCGCGCGGGTAGCTGGCCGCCAGCTTGCGGATGTTGGTCTGGTGGTGCGTGACGTTGCAGCGGCCGCCGCCGCTGATGCGCACCTTGGCCAGCAGCTTGTCCGTCTTCTCCAGCAGCAGCACCTCCGCTTGCGGGTGGTGCTCTCCGACGCTGACGGCCGCGAAAAAGCCCGCTGCACCGCCGCCCACCACGATCACCCGCATGCCGCAAAGATGGCCCGGGCCCCGGGCACGACCCACCACGGGGCGGCCATGGAAAAAACCACGGGGCGCCGTCCGTGGCCGGACGACGCCCCGCAGGTTTTCACCAACCCCTCACTTGATGCTGATCTGCCGTGACCGCGGCTTGTTCTCCTCCCGTTTCGGGATGGTCAGCGTGAGCAGCCCGTTGTTGAAGTCGGCTGCCACCTTCTCGGTGTTGGTGGTGTTGGGCAGCACGAAGCTCCGCTCGAACGCCTTGTGCGCAAACTCGCGGCGCGTGTAGCGCTCCTCATCGTTGGCCGCTTCCTCGGCATGTTCGCCGCGGATCGTCAACGTGTCGTTCTCCAACTCCACCTTCAGGTCCTTCTTGTCGAACCCGGGGGCCTGCATCTGCAAGCGGTAGTCCCCCTTGCGTTCGACGATGTTCACGCGCGGCGTGTGCTCCAGCAGTCCATCGCTACCGAGGACACGCGCGATGTTCGAGCCGATGATCTCGCTGGCCAGGCGGTCGACCGCGGACACTTCGTCCACAGGTCCACGAAACTTCATCAGTGCCATGGTTTATGGTTTTTGGTTTGTCAGGTCAACACGCCTTTTCCGCGGGTGTTCTTCCCCCACTGTAAAAAAGATCAAGATCCTCCGGGCCAACTTTTCAACCGTCGGCCGGTTCACCGCGGCGGTACCTGCTACACGGCGTGGCGGCCGCGATGGACAAAGTACATCTCCAGCCCGCCCTTGCCCTTGGCCTCCACCACGCCGCGCGGCGTGAAGAGGAACGCGGGATCATCCTTCACCAACGCATACGTCGCCCCGCTGATGTTCACCTGCCCCACCTCGCCGGAGGATTCCATGCGGCTGGCCGTGTTCACCGTATCGCCCCAGATGTCGTACTGGAACTTCTTCACCCCCACGATGCCGGCCACCACGGGGCCGGAGTGGACGCCGATGCGGACTTCGAAGAACGGTTTCCCCGCCGCCAGCTTGCGTTCCTTCAGCACCGCGATGAACTCCTGCACCTCCAAGGCGGCGCGCAGCACATCGCGGGCGTGCGTGGCGCTGGGCACCGGCAATCCGCCCGCGGCCATGTAGGCGTCGCCGATGGTCTTGATCTTCTCCACGCCGTGCTTTTCCATGATGCGGTCGAAGGCGGAGAAGCACTCATTGATGTCCGCCACCAGCTCCCGTGGACCGATCTTCTCGCTCATCGCGGTGAAGCCCTTGAAATCGGTGAACAGCACCGTCACCTGCTCCATCAGCCGCGCATCGGCCTGCCCCTTTTCCTTCAGCTCCTGCGCCACCTCACCCGGCAGGATGTTCAACAGCAGCTCCTCGCTGCGTTCCTTCTCCGCCCGCAGTTCGGCCGTGCGCGCCTTCACCTCCGCATCCAGCCCGTCGCGCTGGCGCTTCACCAAGGTGTTCATGTGCGCCGAACGGATCGACAGGTACACTCCGGTGAACAACGGCACCGCGGCATGGTTGGCATACATGCCCACCACGCCCATCCACTCCGAAAGACCGCCTTCCAACAGGCCCGCAGCTATGCGCAGTGCCACGGCAAGCAGGAAGGAAACCACCACGCCCGCGCCCACCCAGCTCGCATAGCCCTTCGTGCGCATCAGCCCGAAGCCCAGGCGCAGCACCAGGACGAAGAGCCAGGCGATCACCAGGGCCATCAGCACCACGCCTGCCGCCAACAGCCCCCATGCCACGAGGTGCATGCCTTCCATGTCAGCCACCGCGGCCTTGAACCGGTGGGTGGAGATGAGGCCCAGGCACCCCAACACCAAGCTAGACAACCACGCACCCCGGAAGGCCCACCTGCGTCGGCGCGGCGGTTCGTGGCCACGCAGCAGGCCCAAGACCCGCACGAGGAAGTAGAGCTGCCACGGGAGGATGAACAACGCCACCACCCGCCAGGCGCGCTCCAACGTTGCGTCCAGGCCGTACACCATCAGCCCGGTCCCCAGCTCGGCGTACATGCCGACCACCTCAAGCACGGAGATGAGGGCCAGGAACAACCATGTGCGCTCCCGCCGTTCGGACCACCACATGACCAAGGAGAAGAGGACCACCACCAGGTTGATGCCGATGAAGATGCCGTAGTGCGTGGTCAGCCGTTGCTGCCCGTAGAACAGGTCGCCCCGGTGCAGCGACATGCGGAAGCCCGTGTCGTTGAAGCTGGCATCGTGCTTGGCGGCGATGCGCACGGCCACCGTCTCCGGCATGCCGTCGCAGGCAAAGGAGAACGGCACGAAGTTGTATTGCTGGCCGCTGGTGTCCGAAGCCAATGGACGCAGCGCATCCGTGCCGCCCGAGCGCATCAGGAAGCGGCCGTTGAGGTAGATCTCGTAGTTCGCCTTGCCCGTCACCGCCAGGAGCATGGGCACGCCCCGGAACTCCGGGGATGGCGTGACCGGGAAGCGGATCCAATGCAGCCCATAGCCCAGCCGCACCGAATCGCGGGTGGCATCGAGCAGGCTCCAGGTGCTGTCGGCCGCCACCCGGTCGGCCCCATGGCTGGCCGGACCGATCCAGTGGCGCACCGGGAACGACTTGTCCACCGGAAGCCCCGGCACCTGCGCCCCCACCCCGGGGATGAACAACTTGACGGATTGCAGGTCGTGCAGGCGCAGCTGGTCCTTCGGCGGGGCGTTCTTGACCTCCACGGTCACCAATTGCGCGCACAACGGCAACAGCCACGGCAGGCCGAGGAGGCAGATGACCAGGCATGCGAGGCGACGCATGGAGCAAATATGGGCCGGAAAGCGCAGCGGGCCCCCACGCGCCGCTATTCACCCTCCATGCGCAAGCGGACCGGCCAAGGCCAGCTCCGGGTAATCGAACTCATCCGAAGCACCGGCCCGGTTCCCCTTGCCCTCCTTGCCCAGCAGCGGCTTCACGGACCACGCCTGCATGGCCTCTTCCGGGAAGGGCTTGATCAGCGCCTTCAGCGCGGCCTCGCCATGGGTGGAATGCAGCGGCGCCAGCCATTGCTCCTCCTCCCCTTCCGCGAGGATCAGCGGCATGCGCGGCCCCTCCGAGCCGGGCTTGTTGTGGATGCGCCGCATCAGCGCGTTGGCTTCCGTGGTGACGATGCTGAAGGTGCGCCACAGCATGTTGCTTTCGCGATCGGTCCACTCCTCCCACAGCGCCGCCAGCGCAAAGGCTTCGCGGTCCTTCAGCCGGATGAAATGCGGATACGCCTTCTTGCCGAAGTGGAAATGCTCGTAGAAGCCCTCCACGTACACGATGGCGCGCCGATGCTTGGCCGCCGCACGGAAGGCGGGCTTGTCAAAGATGGTTTCGCCGCGTGCGTTGAGCGTGCGGTTCCACAGCTCCACGCGTTGTGCATCGCCCTTCACCCAACCGGGCACCAGGCCCCAGGTGAAGAGCCCCGGTTCGCGCGGCGCGGTATCGGTGAAGAGCACCAGGCGCGGATGGTCGAAGGCGTTGGCAAAGTGCAGGTCGAACACCTCCGGCGGCTCCAGCAACTGGCGCAAGCGCTCAGCGGTGGCCGCATCGCCGCGGCTGCGTGCCATGCGCAGGGACATCTCGGTCCGGGCCTTCACGCCGTAGCACATGGGGCAAAGGTGGGGTGCGCTGGCGGGTTGGTGGTGCGGGGAGGGTAAGGTGGCTAAGGGAGGTAAGAGGGGAACGGAAGCGGGCCTTTATGCCCTTCCTTTGCACCATGGCCAAGAAAAAGGCGTCCGGCCCCAAAGCCCCCAAGAAGCCGAAGGAAGTTGACATGACAGCCGGGCGCACCCTGTTGCGCGACCTGCACAAGCTCATGGCAAAGCAGAACTTCCAAAGCGTGGAGGAGATCGAGGCCTTCATGGAGAAATATACCAAGGAGCACATCCCGGAGTTCTTGCCGGAAGGCCCGGAGGAAGAGGCCGAAGCCTTGGTGGAGCTGGCGGCATCCAAGCCCCGGAAGGAAGCCGTGAAGATGGCCCGCCAAGCCCTGGAGATCGACCCCGACTGCATCCCGGCGTTCCTGGTACTGGCCGCGCACGAAGACCTGCTGCCCGTATCCGCGGCCCTGTTCAAACGCGGAGTGGACCTGGGATACGAGCGGTTCGGCGACGAATACATGGAGCAGAACCGGGGCCATTTCTGGGGACTGACGGAAACACGCCCCTTCATGCGCTGCCTCTACGGCTTTGCCGATACGCTCTTCGACATGGGCGACTTCCATCAAGCCCTCAGCGCCTGGCTGGAGATGTTGGAATTGAACCCATCGGACAACACCGGGGCACGCGAGCCGGCCATGCTTGTTTTGGCCGCCCTACGCGATACCGAGTTGTTCCTGAAGCTGGATGCCCAATTCCCGGACGACGATATGTGCGGCACACTGTACAACCGGGCGCTCATGGCGTTCGTGGACGGCGACCGGGCGAAGGCAACCAGGCTGCTCAAGGCCGCCATCAAGCGCAACCCGCACGTGCCGGGCCTATTGACCGCGGAAGACGAGCCCGACCGGTACCATGGCGCCTACACGCCGGGTAGCGAAGAGGAAGCATTGCAATTCTGCAAATTCGCATGGGTGATGTGGCAGGTGGTGCCCGGCGCGCTGGATTGGCTCGGGGAACTGCAGCAGCCCAAGTTGTTCAAGGTGTAGGGGTCCGGGACCTCTCACCGAACACGAACTCCCGGTGCCAGGCCAGGTACTGGGCCTTGGGCCCGGCGGCTTCCGGCGGGATGGTGAGGGGCCGGCCTTCGTAGGCCTTGAAGCTTTGGGCCAGTATCGTGAGGTGTCAGAAGGGACGGACTTCAGGACCTTATCACTGACGCACTGAAGCTGATCGCATCCAACTTCAACTTTTCCTCCAAGCTGCCAGCCAACATGTACAACCGTGGTTGTTGGTAAAGTTCGAATACCCGATAGAGCCGTGCAACCTCAGGGTGTTCCCGAGCATGGCTCAATTCATTCCGCGTAATGATAAAAGGTGTTCCGATCTTGAAGGGTGTGGATTTCACCTCGATATGGATCTCACGGTCGCGGCTGTCGTAGGAAAGTACGTCATAGCCTAAACCATCCCCGCGCGTAACGGAAACATGTTCGACTGCTTCGGCCAATTCCGGCCGGCCCTCCGCCAGCAATCGGGTCTTCTCATAGTGAACCACCCAGCGCTCCCCATCCAACCCGATCTCCTTGCAATTGGCCTCCTTCTCGGCTATCTCCTCCTGAGAAATGATCGCACCACCGCGCTTTGGGCCTTTGCCGAATGAAGTCGGTGGATCACATACGGTGGAACCATTGAACAGGTCCGTGGCGTACGGCACGACTCGCTTGCTTCGATAGCGTTGGAGCAAGCCAAATGTTTCAGGGTGTTCACGTATGTACTCCAGAGTAGTGGGTTCCAGTGAGCGTTGAATATTCACCAGAGGCACCAACCCCTTCAAATACGGATAGTCATGCAATACCAGTACCGCACTGATATTCTGCATCTTCCGCTCATAGCCTTTTGGACTACGACCCCATCTTCGCGCCAGTGCTTTATAGGAGGCCAGCTTGTTTACCCTTCTCCCCTCCAACTCATTCTCCATCAGCGTGAAGTACGCTGACAGCGTCGCTTGGACCTCCGGCTTCTCCCAACCTTCCATTCCTATTCCCTGGCTTTTCCGCCGCAATATCGTTAACCTGGGGCCATGTTGCCTGACAAGGAATTCATCATCCGCCTGAACGGCTTCGACCTTGGCCAACTCTTGGATGGCCTGGAGGCGCGCGCCACCGCATGGCGCCACACCGCCGAATACATGGAAACCGGCGAAGCCCCGGAGGGATTCATGATCGAGGAATGCACCGATGCCGAGGAGGCCCGGAAGATCGCGGGGCACTATGAGCGGATCCTTGGAACGATCCTGCAGCAGCAAGCCGAACAACACGACCGATGAACCGTTACATCTTCACCTGCCTCTGGCGACCGCCGAAGGACCATTAGCCGATGCATGGAGCAAAGTGGCGCACGGTGTTGGTGACCATGGATAGCATGGACCGCCCCGAGCACGCAGCCTGCGATGCCTGTCTCTACCTGATCGCCGTGCAGCGCGGGCAAGCGAAGGCTCTCTCAGTAAGAGGAGGAGAAGCCGGGCAGGGACTCACCCTTTCGCGAATTCATTTCAACTGGAGCTGGTACAGCAGCATAGTGACCTGGGGAGGCCGGGTGACGGAAGTGACACAAGATGGATCTGACCACTGCCTGACCCCTTCACCAAAATGAAACGCTCCGAGGTGCTGTCCGCATGTGGGGCAAAGGCAGCAGTAATCACCCCTGTAGGTGGCATTCTTGATGCGGACGTCGTCGGGGATGGTCATTTCTTCCCTTTGCTCCCTTTACGCTTCACGATACCGAACTGCACCAGTTCTTCCTGGAATTGATCGTATGTGATCCCCAAGGACATCAAATTGGTCTGGATGTGCAAACTGGGAACCTCGGTAAAGTGGTGGTCCACTGTGACAGGCCGCTTGAGCTTGCGTTCGGGTTCCGGATAGTCAAAGCGCTCATGGCTGCCAGCCTTTCGACCGTAGCCAACCAATCCTTCTTGTGCAAATACTTCAGGAAATCCCGGAGCGGGATCGGCTTGGGCCGCATGGCTCAAGCGGGGATGGCCACCTTACGGGTGAAGAACACGGGGCTGCCCGCCTGCGCTTGCAACAGGTTCACCACGCTGGATCGGTCCACACCCGTGGGTGGCTGGAAGTTGTCCTTGCTGAGGATCCAGCCGTACTCTATCAATAGTTTCTCCAGCGTACCCCGTTTGGCGGTCTCCTCGAAGAAAATGTCCGCTTCGGTGGCAAAGGACTTCTTGGCTTCGGCTTGTGTTTTGCCGTAGCCCGTGACACGCAAGGCGGGTGCCAAGGCCACCCAGTAGTCGCCTTCCTTCACCAGCATCACATCGAGCTCCACCTCGAAGCCACGCTTACCCTTGTTGATGCGGTTGACCATGATGGCAAAGGTAGTGAGGCTGAACACCTACATATTCCTCCTGTACTGCCCCCCACCTCAAACATCGCTTCCGTCAACTGCCCAAGGCTGAAGTGCTCGCACGCCTCCATCAGCACGGCGAAGATGTTCTGGTTCCTCACCGCCGCATGCGCGACGGGTGCTGCTTGGTATCGAAGAAGTCGGTGACGTAGATGACCTCCCCGACCACGCGATAGATGATCTTGTAGCGGCCCAAGAGGAGGAAACGGTGGCCTTCGTCCAGGCTGGCCAATTCCCGTTCGGGCGGTCCTTTCCACGGCTGTTCGAGCAGCTCCTGGGCACGTTGGAGCAGACGATCCTCCACCTTGTCCGCCCGTTCTTCCGAAGCGTCCTCCTTGATGTGGAGCCAGATCCCGAACAGCCTTTCGCGTGCTTGGGCCGTTATTTCCAGCGTCATGCCTTGCGCTTCTGCCCGGCCATCCACTGCCTCACCTCGTCCACGGAATAGGTGCGGCCCGCCGCAATGTCCTCATCGCTGAGCCCGGCCACGCGCAGCATGTCCTCGGCCATCTCCTTGCTCAGGGGGCCTGCGGAAAGGACGTTCTTGATCCAATCGAGGACGTTGAGGTCCCGCTCCATGTCGATCAGCCGCTTCACTTCCGAACGGCGGAGTCCCAAGCTGTCCATGTGCGTCGCGTTTTCACCAAAGTTAAGCGACGACGGGCTTGCCGCGTAAGGAACAGCAGCGGCAGCTCGGCGCAGGCAGGGCCTTGCGGACGCGAGCAGCCCGCCGACGCCTCCGGCTGAGGCGGGCGATGCGAGGAGGCGACCGAAGGAAGCCCCCGCAGCGCCGCGACTGCTGGCCACGGCAAGCCGGCTAAGGCGGATGGCCCGGCCCGAGTGTGCGCTTGTGAGCGAGGAAAGGGATACGCCCTACATGTTCCTTCTGTACTGCCCCCCCACCTCGTCCTTCGGCTCCGCTCAGGACTCGCATCCGTCAGCTGCCCCAGTGAGCAGTACTTGCACGCCTCCATCAGCACGGCGGATGCGCTCTAAAGCCCGATCAACGGCACACCGTATTGGCGGAACTGCGCATCCACGGGATCAGGTGCATGCCTTCATGCTTCCTTCGCTTGGCCGATCAGCATCCGGTCGAACGGGTCTCGGTGGTGCAGAGGCAGTGCCGAAGAAGCAACAATGTGTGGGATGTCCAGCGGGAGTATCTGGAATGGTGCCTCAGTGATCGTGCTGAGGAACACATCCAGCGGCTTACGTAAGGGCAGCTTGCCAATGCTATGCTTCAGTCCGATCTCCCAGAAGGAGACCATGCTGACGAACGCTTCATTCGCCTCGGACCTGATGGCCTGTTCGGCCACCTTCGGGAGAGCCTGATCACCGACCTGGAACCACAGCATTACGTGCGTGTCGAGCAGCAACTTCATTCCATGTACTCCTTGAAGTCATCCAAGGGTGCATCGAAGTCGGCTGGCACGGTGACCATGCCTTTGGCCAGGCCGGGCACCGGGGTCTTACGCTTCTCCTGCGGCTCACTGCCCTGCCGCCGCCGCATCAGGAACTCGATGAAGTCGAGCACCTGTTGGCGTACATCCTCCGGGAGTGAGGACAACTGGATGTAATTGTGCGCCGAGGACATATCACGAAGTTAAGACAGAGCCGGGTCCCCAGTCACATATTCCTCCGATACTGCCACCCCCCCTCAAAACACGCTTATACGTTCCACCCTGGGGCTATCGAAGAAACTCCGCTGTGAAGTCGTGGGCATTCATGATGCGGGTGGTCCCGTAGCGCTGCATCGAGAGCAGGTCCGCATCCCCGGTCACCAACACATCGGCCTTGCCCTTCTTGGCCATCAGCAACAGGTAATCGTCCTTGGGGTCGCGGGATATGGCAGGCAGCGAACCAGCCTCAACAGCCACCATCTCACCCAGACCGGCAAGGATCAACTCCAGTTCACGGGCCAAGGCAACCGGAAAGTGCTTCCTGAACTTCTCCCGCGAAGCCACATCGATGAATTCTGCAAGCAATGGTCCACTGACCAACAGGACCGCATCCCTGTCGCGCACGGCCCGCAGGAATCCCTTCAGTCGCTTGCCGATCAGGGTGCTCACCAGCACGTTGACATCAACGATGACCCTTGGCGGCTTTCTTCTTCCAGGCCGCATAGCGCTTGGCTCTTACGATCTCCACCTCCTTGCGGATGGTCTCTTCGTCGATGTCCACGTCCTTCAATGACTCCATGATCTGTTCCAGCCGGACGATCATTCCCTCACGCTCCAAGGCTTTGGCGAGCTCCAGCTTTTGTTTTCCGGGCAACTGCTTGGCCAGCTCCACCACCTGGTCAGGGGTGAGGTCGATCCGAAAGCCGCGGTCGAAGGACATGTCCCAAAGATACGTGATGCCTTGGCTCACATATTCCTCCTGTACTGCCCTCCCACCTCAAATCCCGCTCTATCGCCCGTAGGCCTCGTTCCTCGACCACGGTCGCTACGGCGGGACTTCGCTCCGCTCAGCATTGCTTACATATTCCTTCTGTACTGCCCCCCCACCTCGAACATCGCCTCCGTCAACTGCCCAAGCGAACAGTACTTGCACGCCTCCATCAGCACGGCGAACATGTTCTCGTTCTTCACCGCCGCGTCCTGCAGCTTGGCGATCCATTCCTTGCTTTCGGTGGCGTAGGCTTGCTTGAGGTTTTCCACGGTGTGGATCTGCGCCTCCTTCTCCTCCTCAGTGGCGCGGATCACTTCCTTCGGCAGGATCGTGGGTGAGCCCTTCGAGCTGAGGAAGGTGTTCACGCCGATGACGGGATAGTCCCCGTTGTGTTTCAGCGTTTCGTAGTAGAGGCTTTCCTCTTGGATCTTGCCGCGCTGGTACATGGTCTCCATGGCGCCGAGCACGCCGCCGCGTTCGGTGATGCGGTCGAACTCCTTCAGCACGGCTTCTTCCACCAGGTCGGTGAGCTCTTCGATGATGAAGGAGCCTTGCAGCGGGTTCTCGTTCTTGGCCAGGCCGAGCTCCTTGTTGATGATGAGCTCTCGGGTACCACACCGCACCCCGTTCCGGCGCCATGGCGGCACAGCCGCCACCCTTCGGGCGGGCGCGCTCGTCCGCCCATGCTGCGTTGCTCGGCGGTCGGCTACCTCGTGGTAGCCTCCCTTCCTCGCGCCTTGCCTGGCCGAACGATCATCGCCCGTGGCATCCGTTCGAGGCACGGCGTGGTACCCTGAGGCCATGGCGCGGCGCACGCTTTCCTCGGTGGGCGTGGTGATGGCCTCGTCGTAGGCGTTGGTGTGCAGGCTGTTGCAGTTGTCGTAGATGGCGTAGAGCGCTTGCAGCGTGGTGCGGATGTCGTTGAAGTCGATCTCCTGCGCGTGCAGGCTGCGGCCGCTGGTCTGGATGTGGTACTTCAGCATCTGGCTGCGCTCGTCGGCGCCGTAGCGATGCTTGAGCGCCTTGGCCCGTTGGGTGCCACGAAGTCCACCGGTGCAGCGCCACAGCGGCGTAGCCGCTGCCCTTCGGGTGAGCGCCGCTCGCTCGCCCATACTTCGTTGCTTCCTCGGTCAGCTACCTATGGGTAGCCTCCCTTCGTTGCGCCTCGCCTGGCCGAACGATCGTCACTCATGGCATCTGCCCGGCGAACTCCGAGGCACCCCGGCGGCGTGCCACGCGGCCCATCACGGCGTACTCGGGGTCCATGCCGTTGCTGAAGAAGAAGCTGAGGTTGGGCGCGAAGGCGTTGATGTCCATGCCCCGGCTGAGATAGTACTCCACGTAGGTGAAGCCGTTGGCCAGGGTGAAGGCGAGCTGGCTGATGGGGTTGGCGCCGGCCTCCGCGATGTGGTAGCCGCTGATGCTGACGCTGTAGAAGTTGCGGACCTTCTTGTCGATGAAGTACTGCTGCACGTCGCCCATGAGGCGCAGCGCGAACTCGGTGCTGAAGATCGTTGTTCTGCGCCTGGTGGTTCTTTGGGCGTGCCCCGGCTCAAATGCAGCCGGGTCGCGTGCTGCGCTTTAGCCGGTCTTGTCAGGGCCAGCGGCTGCGGCACTGCGGGGTCACGCCTGCGTCGTGCCGCCTCGTTGCTCGCATCCGCAATGCCCTTCCTGCGCCGGGCTGCCGCTTCGCCCGCTCACGCGGAGAACACGCTTGCGATCTCAACCGTTGAAGCCTACATTCGTCCCGGAAAATGCGTCGCCTCCTTTTCCTGCTCACCCTTACGGTCTATGGCTTCAGTGCCCTGGAACTGCACGAGTGGCTGCATGTGCCGCAAGTGGTGATGCACTTTCTGGAGCAGCATACCAGTGAGGACTTCCACGACCTCTTCCACAACGAGCACACCGACGATCAGCAACACGATGAGCACGACCACGATCCGTTCAGCGAGGATTGCCACGGCGAGTTCTGCGCGTGCAGTGGCCTGGTCGCGCTTTCACCGGTGAACAGGTCTCTCCTGATCTCCCTACAGCCGCTCACCACCAAGGTGGGTGCGCAATTCCTCAACGTTGCGCCCAGTGGTTTCACGGGCAACGTGTGGATCCCTCCCAAGGCTTGAGTTGATCCGCCCTTCGGCGGAACGGGAACGCACCGTGCTTCGGCACGGTCCGGGGCCATTGTGTACCCGCGTTCCGCATTCGTCCTTCCTTCCATTCCCAAGTTTTTCCATCCATGATCGACAGGATCATCCGGTTCTCCATACACAACAAGGCCATCATCGGGCTCTTCACGCTCGTGCTGGTGCTTTACGGGGCGTACTCGCTCACGCAATTGCCGATCGATGCGGTACCCGACATCACCAACAACCAGGTGCAGGTGATCACCACCACGCCTACGCTGGCCGCGCAGGAGGTGGAACAGTTCGTTACCGCGCCCATCGAGCGGGCCATGGCCAGCCTGCCCGATCTGGTGGAGATCCGCTCCATCAGCCGCTTCGGGCTAAGTCTTGTGACCATCGTATTCGATGAGGACGTGGACGTGTACTTCGCCCGCACCTTGGTGGACCAGCGCCTGGGCGAGGCCGCCGCACTGATACCGCCCGGGGTGGGCACACCGACCATGGCCCCGGTAAGCACCGGGTTGGGCGAGGTGTACCAATACGTGCTGCACCCCAAGGAAGGGTACGAGGGCACCTTCAGCCCCAGCGAGCTGCGCACCATCCAGGAATGGATCGTAGTGCGGCAGCTGTTGGGCACACCCGGTGTGGCCGAGGTGAACAGCTACGGCGGCGAGGTGAAGCAGTACGAGGTGAGCGTGGACCCCAAGCGCTTGCAAAGCATGGGCGTCACCATCGGTGAGCTACTGCTCGCGTTGGAGAGCAACAACGAGAACACCGGCGGCGCCTACATCGAGAAACGGCCCAACAGCTACAGCATCCGGGGCGAAGGACTGCTGCGCACGCTGGACGACATCCGCAAGGTGGTGGTGAAGATCCCGCCCGGCGGTGTGCCGCTCCTGGTGGGCGATGTGGCCGAGGTGGGCTTCGGTGCGGCCCCGCGCTACGGTGCGCTCACCCGCAATGGCGAAGGCGAAGCGGTGGGCGGCACGGTGATGATGCTGAAGGGTGGCAACAGCGCCGAAGTGGTGAAGGCTATTGAAGCGCGCATACCGAACGTGCAGAAGGCCCTGCCGGAAGGGCTGATGATCGAACCCTATCTGGTGCGCAGCGAACTGGTGGGGCGGGCCATCGGCACGGTGAAGACGAACCTGATCGAGGGCGCGTTGATCGTGATCTTCGTGCTGGTGCTCTTTCTAGGAAATTGGCGCGCGGGCCTCATCGTGGCCTCGGTGATCCCACTGTGCATGCTCTTCGCCATCATCCTCATGAACGCCTTCGGCGTCAGCGGCAATTTGATGTCGCTTGGTGCCATCGATTTCGGATTGATCTTGGACGGCGCCGTGATCATCGTGGAGGCCACCCTGCACCACCTGCATGCGCGCTTCAAGGGAAGGATCCTTACCCGCGAGGAGATGGACCGCGAGGTTTTCGTGAGCGCCAGCAAGATCCGGACGAGCGCGGCCTTCGGCGAGATCATCATCCTGATCGTGTACATCCCCATCCTCACACTGGTGGGCATCGAGGGCAAGATGTTCCGCCCCATGGCCATCACCGTCAGCTTCGCCATCCTGGGTGCCCTGTTGCTCTCGCTCACCTATGTGCCCATGATGAGCGCGCTGGTGCTGCCGCGCAACACGGCGCACAAACCCAACTTCAGCGACCGCATGATGGACCGTTTCCAGAAGTGGTACGATCCCATCATCGGCTTCGCCTTGCGCAACCGGATCAAGACCGTGGGTGTGGCCGTGGCGCTCTTCATCAGCTCGGTCTTCCTGTTCGCACGCATGGGCGGCGAGTTCATTCCCACCTTGGAAGAGGGCGACTTCGCCTTCCACAGCATCCTGCCGCAGGGCGCATCGCTCAGCCAGAGCATCGCCAACAACGCCAAGGTGGAGAAGATCCTGCTGCAATTCCCGGAGGTGAAGCAGGTGGTGGGACGCACCGGCAGCGCCGAGATCCCCACGGACCCCATGCCCCCCGAAGCCACGGACCTCATGATCATCTTGAAGGACAAGGACGAATGGACCACCGCGCACGACCGCGAGGCTTTGCAGGACACCATGCTGCAAGCCTTGAGGCAGGTACCCGGCGTGTTCTACGAAGCCACCCAACCCATCCAGATGCGCTTCAACGAATTGATGACCGGCATACGGCAGGACGTGGCCGTGAAGATCTACGGTGAGAACATGGACACCCTCGCGGTGATCGCGAACAAGGTGGCGGCGATCATCGGCGAAGTGCAAGGTGCGGGTGAACCGCAGGTGGAAAAGGTGGTGGGCCTGCCACAGATCACCATCACCTATGATCGTGCACGGGTAGCGCAGTACGGCCTCAACATCCGCGAACTGAACCGCACCGTGCGCACGGCCTTCGCGGGCGAGGCCACCGGCGTCATCTACGAGAACGAGCGCCGCTTCGATCTGGTGGTGCGCCTCGGTGACCAACAGCGGCAGAGCATCGACGATGTGCGCACCCTCTTCGTGGCGCTGCCCGGTGGCGGACAGATCCAGTTGCAGCAGGTGGCCGATGTGTCCTTGACACCCGGCCCGGCCCAGATCAGCCGGGAGGATGCCAAGCGCCGCATCGCCGTGGGCGTGAACATCCGTGGCCGTGACGTGGAAAGCTTCGTGGAAGAGCTCCAAGGCCGCATCGATGCCGAAGTGCCAATGCCCGCGGCCTACTACTACACCTTCGGCGGCACCTTCGAGAACCTGCAGGCAGCTAGCAAACGCCTGATGCTGGCGGTGCCCATCGCGCTGGCCCTCATCTTCCTGCTGCTCTTCTTCACCTTCAACAGCGTGAAGCGCGCCCTGCTGATCTACACCGCCATCCCCATGAGCGCCATCGGCGGTGTGCTTGCGCTCATGGCGCGCGGCATGCCCTTCAGCATCAGCGCGGGCGTGGGCTTCATCGCGCTCTTCGGCGTGGCGGTGCTCAACGGCATCGTCCTCATCGCCACCTTCGACCAACTGGAAAAGGAAGGCATCAGCGACCTGAAGGAGCGCGTGTTGAAAGGTACCCGCACACGGCTGCGTCCCGTGCTGATGACGGCGGCGGTGGCCTCGCTCGGTTTCCTGCCCATGGCCTTGAGCGGCAACGCGGGCGCGGAAGTGCAACGCCCCCTGGCCACGGTGGTGATCGGTGGCCTCATCACCGCCACGGCCCTCACCCTCATGGTGCTGCCGGTGCTCTATCTGCTCTTCATGGGCGGAGGCAGGAGGCGCAACGATGCCAATGGCGGCAAGGCGAACGCACCGCTGATCGTCGCGACCGTGCTGTTGATCATGATCGGCGGCACCAGCAGCGCACAGGAACCGATGCCGATGGACACGGCGATCGCACGCGCCTTGCGCACCCATCCGAGCATGACCGCTGCGGAACTGCGTGTGCAGGAACAGGATGCCCTGCGTGGCACGGCCTTCGGGCTGCAGCCGCTCAACGCGCAATTCTCCCATGGCCAGACCCAGGGGCCGTATCCCAAGGACATTATCCTGGAAGCCAATACCGGGTTCGCATTTCCCACCACCATTGCCCGACGCGCGGCCTACCTGAAGGAAAGCCTGCACCTTGCGGAGAACGAAAAGCTGAACACGGCGGCCTACGTGAAGGAGAGCGCGGGAGGGGCCTACCTGCAATGGGCCATGGGCCTTGAACAGGTGCGTATCCTGCAACAGCTGGACAGCGCGTACGCATCCATGGCGGCCTTCGCGCTGCAGCGCTTCGAGCTCGGTGAGACCGGCCGCTTGGAAAGCACCAGTGCGCAAAGCCGCGCCGAGCAGGTGAAGGTGCGCTTGCGCCAGGCACAGGCTGATCTGGTGGCCTACCAGGTGGAAGTAGAACGCTGGACGGGCCCGCTCAGTGGTGCCGTGCCGGTGCCCGAGGAATTGCTCAACACCGCACGAGCGCCGGATCCCGGCGGCGGCAACGACCCGCTCCTGCTCTCCTTGCAGCAGCGCACGCAGGTGGCCGAGGCCGAATGGAAACTGCAACGCAGCCAATGGGCACCCAGCCTGCAGGGCGGCGGCTTCTACCAGACCTTCGATGGCACGTCGCCCTTTTCGGGCTTCCTCATCGGTGCTTCGATCCCCCTGCCCGGCAGCGGCCAGGGCGGTCGCACCTCGGCGGCACGTTTGCGCAGCGAGATCGCCGCGCAGGAACTGGAAGCCGCACGCCGACAGCGCAGCAGCGAGCGCGCCACCACGCAGGCGCAGCTCACTCAATTGCGCGAGAGCCTCGCCTTCTATGAAAGCACCGGTGCCGCGCTGGGTGCTACCCTGCGCGACGATGCCCTGCGTGCCTATCGCGCGGGCGAAGCCGACTACTTCCAATTCACTCAAGGCATCGAGCAGGCCTTTCAACTCAACGCCGAGCACTTGCGCGTGCGTTACGAGCTCGCACTTACCGTCCTCCACCTCCGTGCCCTCAATGGGCTCTAAGACCGCATAGACATGAAAACGCAACCGATCAACAGCGCTCTTCAGCGCATGCCGAATACGCTCTTTCTGCTCCTGCTCACCATCGCACTGGCCGCCTGTGGCGGTGGCGCGGCCTCCGGCGAAGAAGAAGGCCATGGCCACGGCGAAGAGGAGGGCCACGGCGGTGGGAGCACCGTCACCGTTTCGCCGCAACAATTCGCCGCCATCGAGGGCAAGCTTGGCAAGGTGGAGATGAAGGACCTCACCACCGCCCTCAAGGCCGTCGGCTTTTTGAAAGTGCCGCCGCAGAACGTCGCCGACATCACCGTGGCCATGGGAGGCACCGTGCGCGAAGTGCTGGTGCAGGAAGGCGACCATGTGAACAAGGGGCAGGTGCTCGCTACGGTCACCGACCCTTCGATCATCCAACTGCAACGCGACTACCTCGATGCGAAAGCACGACTGGTGTACGCCGAAACGGAATTGGAACGCCAGACCGAACTGGCCCGCGCCAACGTGAGCGCGCAGAAGACCCTGCAACAGGTCACGGCGGAACACGCCTCCTTGCGGGCCAGCGTGAACGCCCATGCCGAGCAGTTGCGCCTGATCAACATCGACCCCGAGAAGCTCACTGCCAATGCACTGCGCTCAGCCGCGGGCATCGTAAGCCCCATCGATGGCACCGTGGCGCACATCGCGGTGAACGTGGGAAGCAAGGTGAGCAACGATGCCACAATGTTCCGCGTGGTGAACAACAGCAAGCTCCACGTGGACCTCTTCCTCTACGAACAGGACATCGCCTCCGTGAAGGTGGGCCAGACCATCGACCTCAGCCTCACCAACCTGCCGGGCAAGAACTACACGGCCGTGGTCTTCGCCATCGGCAGTGCCTTCGAACGCGAGACGAAGACGATCCCGGTGCACGCGGAGATCACCGGCGACAAAGTGGGCCTGATCGACGGCATGGGCGTTACCGGGCGCATCAGCGTAGGCAACGCCACCACCACCGCCGTGCTCACCGAGGCCATCGTGAACATGGAAGGCAAGGACTACGTGTTCATCAGGACCGAAGGTGAAGAGGAGCATGGGCACGGGCATGATGAAGAGCCCGCGCACAAGGAGGAACCGGCGCACAAACACACCGAAGGGGAAGCACACGATCACGCGAAGGAGAACAAGGCAACCCATGCACAAGGTGAGGTGCACGAACATGACCATAGCGATGAACATGCGCACGAGGCCGCAACCGGCAGCATGAGCTTCCAACGCATCGAAGTGAAGCGTGGAACGACCGATGGCGCGTACACAGCAGTAACCTTCCTGCAACCGGTGGACCCGGACGCCGAAGTGGTGACCGGTGGCGCCTACTACCTGATCGCGATGATGAACACGAGTGAAGGACACGAGCATTAAGATCATGAGCACCCATCATTCCCTCGCTGCTCGTTCCACCTGGCGGACCTACCTGCCTGCTATTGTTTCGTTCATCCTGCTCCTCAGCGGCATCGCCATCGACCAGCTGGCACCGCAGCTCTGGCAACAGGCATGGTGGCGTTTCGCCTGGTACTTGGCCGCGTACCTGCCGGTAGGCTGGCCGGTGCTGGTGAATGCGGTACGTACCATCGCGAAGGGCGCGGTCTTCAGCGAGTTCTTCCTGATGAGTTTGGCCACCATCGGCGCGTTCTACATCGGCGAGTACCCCGAGGGCGTGGCGGTGATGCTGTTCTATGCCGTGGGTGAACTGTTCCAGAACGCCGCCGTTGATCGGGCCAAGCGCAATATCCAGGCCTTGCTGGATGTACGTCCGGATACCGCGAACGTGCTGCGCGACGGCATCCCGGTGGAAACGCCCGCTGCTGAGGTGAAGGTCGGTGACATCCTCCGCATCCGCGTGGGCGATCGCGTGCCGTTGGACGGAAAACTCCTGAGTGAAAAAGCGTCGTTCGATACCGCCGCGCTCACCGGTGAGAGCGTGCCGCGCACCATCGTGAACGATGCGCCGGTGCTTGCTGGCATGATCGCTGCGGACAAGGTGGTGGACATGGAAGTGACCAAACCCTTTGGCGAGAGCAGCCTCGCACGCATACTGGATCTGGTGCAGAACGCCGCCAAGAGCAAGGCACCAACGGAGCTCTTCATCCGCCGCTTCGCCCGCATCTACACACCCATCGTGGTGGCGCTCGCCGTGGGCATCGTGCTGGTGCCCATGTTGGTTGTGGAGTCCTACGACTTCAACAGTTGGCTATACCGTGCCCTCATCTTCCTAGTGATCTCCTGCCCATGCGCACTGGTCATCAGCATTCCGCTGGGCTACTTCGGTGGCATCGGCGCAGCCAGCCGCAAGGGCATCCTGCTGAAGGGTGGCAACTACCTCGATGTGCTCACCAAGGTGAACACCGTGGTGATGGACAAGACCGGTACGCTCACCGAGGGCGTGTTCGCTGTTCAGGAGGTGAAGCCTGCGGAAAGTGCAAGCGCGGAACAACTGCTCGGCGTGGTGAAGGCCATGGAAGCGCACAGCACGCACCCCATCGCAAAGGCCGTGTTGGAACATCCGCAAGGCGATGCCGTGGGCGAGGCCACGAACGTGGAGGAGATCAGCGGCCACGGTATGCGCGGTACGGTGCAGGGCAAGGAGGTGCTGGTGGGCAATGCGCGCCTCTTGAAGAAGTTCAACGTGTCCTATCCTGCGGACGTGGATACCGTCGAGGATACCATCGTGGTGTGTGCGATCGGCGGCAGCTACGCGGGCTACATCACCGTTGCCGATAAGGTGAAAGCGGACGCACAGCAGGCGGTGAACGAACTGCGTGCATCGGGCGTGCGCGAGATCGTGATGCTCAGCGGCGACAAGACGGCCATCACGCAGCGCGTCGCGGCCAAGCTGGGTATCCACAAGGCCTTCGGCGATCTGCTGCCGGAAGATAAAGTATCGAAGATGCAGCAGGTGAAGAAGGACCCTACCGCCGTGGTGGCCTTCGTGGGCGACGGCATCAATGATGCGCCGGTGCTCGCGCTCAGCGATGTGGGTATCGCCATGGGCGGCCTGGGCAGCGATGCGGCCATCGAGACCGCTGATGTGGTGATCCAGAACGACCAGCCCTCGCGGATCGCCGAAGCCATCCGCATCGGCCGGGCCACCAAGCGGGTGGTCACGCAGAACATCGTACTCGCTTTCGGCGTGAAGGCGATCGTCCTGATCCTCGGCGCGGGAGGATTGGCCACCCTATGGGAAGCGGTGTTCGCCGATGTGGGTGTGGCGCTGTTGGCGATACTTAACGCGAGCAGGATGCGGTGAGGGTTCTGGAACATAACTTGCGTGGCTACGAACATGAAACAGCTGACCACCCTGCTCTTTGCCTTTTGCACACTAGGCCTATCTGCACAAACCGGTGCAGTTTCCCCGCCCGCCAAAGGCAAGAAGACCGCCACCATCGCCATCCAGAGCACTGGCATCTGCGATATGTGCGAGAAGACCATCGAGACCGAACTCGTCTATACCAAGGGCGTGAAGAAGGTGGATGTGGACCTCAGCACCGCTGCCGTGAGCGTGACCTACGATCCGCGCAAGACCGACGCGGACAAATTGCGTGCAGCGCTCACCAAGCTGGGGTACTCCGCCGATGGCACACCCGGTGATGCAGCCGCCTTTGCCAAATTGCCCCAGTGCTGCCAGAATGAAGGCTGCGGCAAGTTGCCGGTGAAGCAATCAAGCTTCATTGGGCCATGCCGACGCAGGTGCGGCCATACTACGTAGCAGAGTTGCGCAAGAGCGAAGAGGCTCGCACGCTCGGCGATCTGCAACTCGAATGGCACCATCTCGAGCGGGCCCATATTCTCGGCCAGCGTTGGCCCTTGGAGCACAACGCGGTGCATTGGCGCATGCTGAAGTTCGGGTTCCGTACCAAGAACATGCGCGAGATCATCGGACAGTTGCCGCGTCTGGTCTTCGGTGGGGTGAAGAGCTTCGTGGGCACGGTGCCGATCGGGAATACGGGCGGAGCGAATGTGCCGGCGCTGAAGCCGCTGGCGTTACCAGACGACCTAGCAGCGATACTCAATGACACCTTTGCCGTGTGATCGATAGTGCGATCACCGTGTCCGAGAGTGAATGGAGTATCGGGCCCTTCGCGGGTCACATATTCCGCCGATACTGCCCCCCCACCTCGAACATCGCCGCAGTCAACTGCCCGAGCGAGCAATACTTCGTCGCCTCCATCAGCACGGCGAACAT
>JAGFIV010000085.1 GCA_024103275.1 Flavobacteriales bacterium | reverse complement strand
GGCCAGACGACCCAGCGCGAGACCCATCTTTTCCTGGTCGCCCTTGGTCTTCGGCTCGACGGCAACGTGAATCACCGGATCGGGGAACACCATGCGCTCCAGGATCACCGGCGCGGACGGATCGCACAGGGTCTCGCCCGTCGTCACATCCTTCAGACCCACCACGGCGGCGATGTCTCCGGCGAGCACTTCCTTGATCTCTTCGCGATCGTTGGCGTGCATCTGCAGGATGCGGCCGATGCGCTCCTTCTTGTTCTTCACCGAGTTCAGCACGGTCGAGCCGGACTCGAGAATGCCCGAGTACACCCGAATGAAGGTGAGCTGACCCACGAACGGGTCGGTCATGAGCTTGAACGCCAGCGCCGAGAACTTCTCGTCATCCTTGGCGTAACGCACGACATCCTTCTCGTCGTCGTCGACGCCCGCGACCGGCGGGATGTCGATCGGCGAGGGCAGGTACTGGATGACCGCGTCGAGCATGCGCTGCACACCCTTGTTCTTGAAAGCGGTGCCGCACAGCATCGGCTGGATCTCGCAGGCGAGGGTGCGGGCGCGCAGACCGGAGATGACCTCCTCTTCTGAAAGCTCACCTTCCTCGAGGTACTTGTTCATCAGATCTTCGTTGGCCTCGGCAGCAGCCTCGACCATGTTCGCACGCCACTCCTCGGCGGTCCCAACGAGCTCGGCGGGGATCTCGTGGTACTCGAACTTCATGCCCTGGGAAGCCTCGTCCCAGATGATCGCCTTCATCTTGAGCAGATCGACGACACCCTTGAAGCTATCCTCGGCCCCGATCGGAATCACGACCGGAACCGGATTGGCCTTCAGGCGCGTCTTCATCTGATCGACGACCTTGAAGAAGTTGGCACCCGAACGGTCCATCTTGTTCACGAAGGCAAGACGCGGCACCTTGTACTTCGTTGCCTGACGCCACACCGTCTCGGACTGGGGCTGAACGCCACCCACCGCGCAATACACCATGCACGCGCCGTCGAGCACGCGCATCGAGCGCTCGACTTCGATCGTGAAGTCTACGTGCCCCGGGGTGTCGATGATGTTGATCCGGTGCTCGGGCATGGAGAGGTCCATGCCCTTCCAGAAGCAGGTGACCGCCGACGAGGTGATCGTGATGCCGCGCTCCTGCTCCTGCTCCATCCAGTCGGTGGTCGCAGCCCCGTCGTGAACCTCGCCAAGCTTGTGGTTCACGCCGGTATAGAACAGGATGCGCTCGGTCGTGGTGGTCTTGCCGGCGTCGATGTGCGCCGAGATACCGATGTTGCGATAGCGCTCGATGGGTGTCTTGCGAGCCATGATTCAGCCTTCCTGGATCTCGTGAATCCTCGGTGCCCCGTCGGGGCGGTGTGTCCGGATCAGAACCGGAAATGCGAGAAGGCGTTGTTCGCCTCGGCCATCCGGTGGATCTCGTCGCGTCTCTTGACGGCGCCACCCCGGTTCTCGGCGGCCTCCATCAGTTCGTTCGCCAGGCGCTGGCCCATGGACTTCTCCGAGCGCTTCTTGGCCGCCTCGCGCAGCCAGCGCATCGCCAGCGCCGAGCGCCGGACCGGCCGGACCTCGACCGGGACCTGGTAGTTCGCGCCACCGACCCGGCGGCTCTTGACCTCGACCATGGGGCGGCAGTTCTGCAGCGCCTGGTTGAACACCTCGACCGGATCCTTGCCCGAACGGGACTTGATCTGCTCGAAGGCGCCATAGAGCATGCGCTCGGCGACGGCCTTCTTGCCGTCGAGCATCAGGACGTTGACGAACTTCGAGACGTCCACACTGCCATAGATCGGATCCGGCAGGATCTCGCGCTTGGGAACTTCACGACGACGCGGCATTGATCACCTCATTCTTCAGCTGGCCGACCGGCGCTCGCGCGCTCGGCCACCTTGGCCTGGTGGCCCTACTCGCCCGACCCGCCCATCGGGCCGGCACGGGAGCCACCGCTTACTGACGACCCCGGCAACCCCGGCGAATCGTCAAAAACAAGAGCGCGAACCGATATCCGCGGTCGCGCCCCCGATCCTGCTTTCACGGAGCGCTGCATCGGCGCCCCTCGTATCGCTGCGGCCCGGCCGACGGCCGGACCCACCTGCACTCTATGCCCGTATTGCGGCCCGGGGCACCGCCAACCGGGCTTCGATTCGATCGCGGGGCAAGGCGGGGGCGCCGACGACAGTGCGAACAGCACGGGAGGCGCCACCAACGCAGTCCCGCGTTCGAACGCGGAGTTCGGCTACGCTTTCTTGGGTCGCTTGGCGCCGTACTTCGACCGCGCCTGCTTCCGGTCCTTGACGCCCTGCAGGTCGAGCGAGCCGCGCACGATGTGGTAGCGCACCCCCGGCAGGTCCTTCACCCGGCCACCGCGGATCAGCACGACCGAGTGCTCCTGGAGGTTGTGGCCCTCGCCGCCGATGTAGCTGATGACCTCGAAGCCGTTGGTGAGACGGACCTTCGCCACCTTGCGAAGCGCCGAGTTCGGCTTCTTCGGGGTGGTGGTGTACACCTTGGTGCAGACCCCGCGGCGCTGCGGGCATTCGCCCAAGGCCACCGACTTGCTCTTGAAGGTCGGCGTCCGGCGTCCTTTGCGGATCAGTTGTTGAATGGTTGGCATGAAGCTCCGGTTCTCTAGAGTTTTTCACCCGCCTTGGGCAACCGGCACAGGTCGCGAAAAACGGGCTGCAAAAGTAGGCTTTTAAGCCTTTCGACCAAGGGTTGGTGGACAAAATTGTTTCACCCTCCTGCCAACCTTCCCCTTACAAGCATCCCCCTTGACTTATATCCCGCTCATGGTCAGCATATTACAAGTCACATCCCACCACCTTCCCACGCTCATGCGCCGAAGCCCGAAGGGTTGCAAAATCCGGATTGCTTACCTTTGATAGCATCAAATGATATCATCGAAGTGACCACATTCTACACGCTCACTCCCCGCGCCCTGGTGCTGCTGGCCTCCATTTCCGAGCGCCTTGGCGAGGTGAACGCCGGGCACCTGCACCACCTTTCGCCCCTGCTGCGCCGCGCCCACCGCGTGAGCATCATCCACGCCACGCTGGCCTTGGAGGAAAACCCGCTGGACCGCCGGAGCATCGCCGAGCTGCTGGCCGGGCGGACGGCGGACGCCGCCAACACCGCCGAGCTGGAGGTGGTGAACACCATCCGCCTGTACGACCTGCTCCCCTCGTTGCATCCCTTTTCGGGGCGCGACCTGCGCCTCGCCCACGGGGAGCTCATGCACGGCCTGGCCATGGACCCCGGCCAATACCGCAGCGGCGACCTGGAGGTGGTCTACGGCGGCCGCACCGGGCGGCGGCGGGCGGAAGGCGGCAACATCTCCAGCCAGGTGGAGCAGCTGTTGCACTTCGCCGAAAATGACGAGGCCCCGCTGATGATCACCGGCTGCGTGCTGCATTACGGGCTGATCAACCTGCGGCCCTTCACCGCCGGCAACGGCCGCATCGCCCGCCTGTGGCAAAAGCTGGCATTGATGCAGCAATGGCCGGTCTTTTCCTTCCTCCCCGTGGAGGGCTTCATCCAGCAACACGCCCAGGGCTACTACCGCGAGCTGGAACGCGCGGACAGGCAGGAGGATTGCGGCGGGTTCATCACCTTCATGCTGGAGCGCATCGACGAGGCCCTGCACGAGCTGCTGATGCGCGAACGCACCGCGCTCTCGGCAACGGACCGCATGTCGGCCTTCCTGGTGGCCCGCCAGCGGGGCCGGTTCACCCGCCTGGATTACCGCCGCATGTTCCCCGAGCTGTCCGGCGCCACGGCCAGCCGCGACCTGGCACAGGCCGTGCAGGCCGGGGTGCTGGAACGCACCGGCACCGGGCGCGTGGCCTGGTACAGGCCGCCGGCATGAACCGTGCCACCGCTACGGCCGCACCACCAGCGCCCGGCCTTGGCGGCCCAGCCCTTCGAAATGGACCACGTAGGTGCCGGGCATCAAGGCCGAGAGGTCCAGTTGGCCCGTGGTGCGCCCTTGGCCCGGCCGGCGCATCACCTCGCGCCCGGCCATGTCCAGCACGCGGACGTGCACCACCGGCGATGGCAGCTCCCACGTAACGGCGCTGCCGGGCACAGGATAGACCCGCGCTTTTTCCGCCACCTGCGCCGCGACACCCGCCGAGGGGTCCACCACGATGAATTGCCACATCATGCGGTTGATGTGGCCCAGGTTGTGGCAGTGGTACATCAGCGGCCAGCCGTCGGTGGTGTAGTTGGCGAAACGCATGATCACCCGCACGGTATCGCCCACGTCCACGTTCACCACGGACTTGGGGCCGGCCTCCCACGGCGCGGGCGGCAACCCGTTGCGGTCCAGGATGTAGAAGGCCCCGCCGTGCATGGTCATGGGGTGGGCCATGTTGGAGTGGTTGATGTATTCCCAGACCTCCGTGGCCCCCAGCAGGACCGTGTCGTTGACCACGTCCATGCTCCAGGCCTCCCCGTTGATGAGGAACGTGCCCATGCTGCCCACCATGCCCGTGCCGGTGATCACCTTGGTGCGCACCCTGGTGGCCGAGCTTTCCGGATAAGGCTGCACGGCCGCGAGCGTGGCGGGGACGGCGGTCACGGGATCGGCCGTGGGGGCCGTTACATGGATTTGCAGCACGGGGAAGTCGATGCCGTTGAGCCAGGCATGCTCCATCATCATGTTGCCGCTGCCGGGGATGCTTTCCGCCAATTCGCTGCCGTAGCTCATCAGGGTGAGGCTTTCGCCCTCACGCCCGGCCAGGTCCAGCAACAGTTCCACGCGCTCGCCGCTTCCCAGCACCAACCGTGTCATGGGGGCCGGGGCGGACAGCAGCCCGTTCTCCCCGGCGATCACGTGGAAGACCGTGCCGTCGTCCAGGCCGAAGGCGTAGTAGCGGGCCGTGGAGGCATTGATCAGCCGCAGGCGCACCACCTGGGCGGGGAGGTCCAGGAAGGCATGGGGGGTCCCGTTCACCAGGATGCTGTCGCCCAGCGGCGCGAACACGAATTGGCCGGTGGGGCCGAAGCGCTTGTCCTGCACCACCACCGGGAAGTCGTCCACGCCGTAGGTGCGCGGCAGCGGCAGGGCGGCCTCCTCCGGGTCGCGCACGATCATCAGCCCGGCGGCCCCCTTCCCCACCTGCTGGCCGATCAGGTCCATCGTGTGCGGGTGGTAGATGTACACGCTGGCCTTGTCGATCACCTTGTACTTCACGTCCCAGATGCCTCCCGGGGCGATCTCGCGCGGCGGGCTGCCGTCGAATTCCGGCGGCACCTCCATGCCGTTCCAGTGCATGGTGGTGATCTCCGGCAGCTCGTTGAACACCCGGAAGTAGGCGGTGTCCCCGTAGTTCAGCTCCAAGGTGGGGCCCAGGTACGGTGCGCCGATGCCATAGGTGTCCGTGATCTTGCCCGGATAAAACTCCATCGTGGACGGCGCCACGTGCAGCTGGAAGGTGTCCGCCGTGATCAAGGGCGGCACGGGCATGGGGTTCTGGGCAAGGGTGCCTCCGGCGAACAGGATGGCAAGCGAGGGAATCAAGACTTTTCTCATGGACCGCAGTTTTGGGCGCAACGAAGGTGCCCGTTCCGCAGCATCAATAATATGACCTAAATCAATTTCCGTCCAAGCCGGTTGTTGATAAAACGAGGCGGCCTTGGCGGACCTGGTGCAGGCTGCTGGCAGCCTGGCCTTTAGAACAATCCTACCCTATGGCCCAAATTTCTTCCTGGGCCTCCGGCTGGCATGGCGCAGTTGGACAACCGTCACGAGTTGTCCTTCCACCTTGTAGACAAGTCGATACTTCAGCCCGCACCATGACATGCCCATAGGGATCCTTTCTGACTTGGAACCCGAGCGGATTGCCTTTACTGATGCGGCAGCAAAGAAGCGGTCGATCCGGCGGTCAGTTGGTTGGTAATGGAGGTAAGGGTGGTACGGGAAGTGAGGAGGGATGCTACCTCCTTCGCCTTCCTTACCTCCCTTACCAATTCCCCGCAGTGCGGATCTTGTTCACCGGATCAGTAATCTGCCCGTGGCACTCCACCAAAGCATCAATGAACCGGTGAGCGATTTGCCAAGGGGGCCATGTGCGAATCGCCGGGGCACAGCCAAACCGCAAGGCTTCCAAACGAAGAAGCGGGCCCTTTTGATGAGGGCATGCATGCCGGCCGGATCAATCAAGGGATCGGATGTGAGCCTCGGGTTCTTCCCGGGAACGAGTGCAATCAGGATCCGTAAAGCACGGCTGTTGATAACGTGGGGCCCGTCCCCGCGCTTGGCCCGGCTACCTTTGGGCACCCATGGACCATTTGAAAGGGCTGAATGACGCCCAACGCGCCGCCGTGGAGGCCACCGACGGGCCCATCATGGTGATCGCCGGGGCGGGCAGCGGCAAGACCAAGGTGCTCACCGTGCGCATCGCACACCTGATGACCAAGGGGGTGGACCCGTTCCGCATCTTGGCGCTCACCTTCACCAACAAGGCGGCCAAGGAGATGAAGGAGCGCATCGCCCGCCTGCTGGCCACCATGCCCGGCATGGCCCAGGAAGTGCGCAACCTGTGGATGGGCACCTTCCACAGCGTGTTCGCCCGCATCCTGCGCGCCGAGGCCGACAAGCTGGGCTATCCCAAGGACTTCACCATCTATGACACCGACGACAGCCGCTCACTGATCCGCACCATCGTGAAGGAACTGCAGCTGGACGACAAGCTGTACAAGGCCAACCAGGTGCATGCCCGCATCAGCATTGCCAAGAACAACCTGATGGGGCCCAAGGACTACCTGGACAACGCCGAGCTGATGGCCGCCGATGCCGCCAACCTGCGCCCACACATCGGCACCATCTACCAGCAGTACGCCGGACGCTGCTACCGTGCCGGCGCCATGGACTTCGACGACCTGCTGTTCCTCACCAACATCCTCTTCCGCGACCATCCCGAGGTGATGCTGAAGTACCAGCAGCGCTTCCAATACCTGCTGGTGGATGAGTACCAGGACACCAACCTGGCCCAGTACAACATCGTGCGCACCCTGGCCGCGCGCCACGGGAACATCACCGTGGTGGGCGACGACAGCCAAAGCATCTACGCCTTCCGCGGGGCCAACATCCAGAACATCCTCAACTTCAAGACCGACTACCCGGACCACCGCGTCTTCAAGCTGGAGCAGAACTACCGCAGCACCAAGAACATCGTGGGCGCGGCCAACAGCCTGATCGAGAAGAACCGCGAACGGCTGGAGAAAACCGTGTGGACGGCCAACGAGGAGGGCGCCCCCCTGCTGGTGAACCGCAGCATCAGCGACAACGACGAGGGCCGCTTCGTGGCCGACGACATCTTTGCCACCAAGATGCACGGCCAGCTGCACAACCGCGACTTCGCCATCCTGTACCGCACCAACGCCCAAAGCCGCAGCATGGAAGAGGCGCTGCGCAAGGCCAACATCCCGTACCGGATCTACGGCGGCCTCAGCTTCTACCAGCGCAAGGAGGTGAAGGACCTGATCGCCTACTTCCGCCTGACGTGCAACCCCAACGACGAGGAAGCGCTGAAGCGCGTGATCAACTACCCCGCCCGGGGCATCGGCCAAAGCACGGTGGACAAGCTGGTGGTGGCCGCCAACCAGCACGGCATAAGCGTTTGGGCGGCCATGAACGAGCACCTGCACCAAGCGGGCCTGCATGAAGGGCTGCGGAAGAAGGTGGCGGACTTCGTGATGATGGTCCGCAGTTTCCAGACCATGCTGGAGACGCAAAGCGCGTACGTCCTGGGCGAATACGTGGCGCGCACCACGGGCCTGCTGCAGGACCTTTTCCAGGACAAGACGCCCGAGGGCGTGAGCCGCTATGAGAACATCCAGGCGCTGCTGAACGGCATGCGCGAATTCAGCGATCCGCAGGGCCATGCGGCCACCACCGAGCCCGGCACCGACCCCGAGGTGCAGGCCGAGGGGGAGCAGGTGCTGCGCACCCTGCCCGACTTCCTGATCGACGTGGCGCTGCTGACCGACGCCGACAAGGAGGACCCCAACGACAGCGACCGGGTGAGCCTGATGACCATCCACAGCGCAAAGGGGCTTGAATTCCCCTACGTGTACATCGTGGGCATGGAGGAGAACCTCTTCCCCAACATGATGAACATGACCAGCCGCGCCGAGCTGGAGGAGGAGCGCCGCCTGTTCTACGTGGCCATCACCCGGGCGGAGAAGCGCGCCACGCTGAGCTACGCCTCCAGCCGCTACAAATGGGGCAACCTGCAAAGCGCCGAGCCCAGCCGCTTCCTGCAGGAGATCGACCGGAAGTACCTGGTGCTGCCGGGCCGCCAGGAATGGTCGGGCTTCAGCCCCCGGCCTTCCTTCGCGGAACGCAATGGCTTCACGGCGCGCCCCGCCGCCCGCGGGCAACGGCCGGCACTCAAGGAGCGGGAAAAGCCCGCGGCACCCGCGCCCGTCACGGGCCGGCGGAACCTGAAGCGGATCAGCCCCGGCGGAAGGCCCCTGGAGGCCACCGGCACCTTGGCCCCCCCCCCGGCGGCGGACATCGCGGCGGGCACCACCGTGGAGCACGCCCGCTTCGGCAAGGGCAAGGTGATCAAGGTGGAAGGGGCCGCCCCGGACCAGAAGGCGACCATCTTCTTCCCCGGCGCCGGGCAAAAACAGTTGCTGCTGCGCTTCGCCAAGCTGCGGGTGCTGGAGGAATGAACCCGCGGTTCCCCGGCTTCCGCTACATTTGGCCTCCCGCTGTCCGGGGCATCGCCAACCCGGCCCGGACCTTCACCGTTTGAAGGGCAGCCCAGCATCCCGTCCCCATGGCTTTTGACTTCGACTACAACACCCAGCGCCCGCAGCTGGTCATTTCCGAATACGGGCGGCACATCCAGCGCATGGTGGACCTCTGCGTGGAGGAAAGCGACCGCGGGAAGCGTACCCGCATGGCCCGCGCCATCGTGCAGGCCATCGGAAAGCTGAACCCCCAGCTGCGCGGCAGTGAGAACGGCGACCACATCATCTGGGACCACGTGCATGTGATGGCGGGCTACCAATTGGACGTGGACGGGCCCTACCCGAGGCCTGCGCCGGAAACACGCCAGAGCAAGCCCGAGGCGGTACCCTATCCCAAGACGGAGATCCGCTTCGGCCACTACGGCAAGCTGGTGGAACGCCTGATCGCCGAGTGCATCGCCATGGAGGAAGGGCCCGCCAAGACCGCCTTCACCCTGGCCATCGCCAACCAGATGAAGAAGCAATTCCTCACCTGGAACCGCGACAACGTGGGCGACGGGGCCATCGTGAAGGACCTTCACGAGCTGAGCAAGGGCAAACTCCGCCTGGAACCGGACCAACAACTGCTCAGCAGCGAGTCCATCCTGCAGGCCCAACGCACCGGCCCGCGCAATGCGGCGGAACCCCTGCGCAAGCACGGCGGCGGCAAGAAGCACCGCCGCAACCGCAAGAAGAAGCGGTTCTGAGCCTCCCGCACGATCCACCTACATCACGGTGTTGATAGCCCGTTGCCCCGCGATGCGGAACGGCAACGGATGATGCGTTGCTTCGCGCACGGCCGGAGAGCAACGGGACGGAGTGTCATCCGCCTTCGCCAAGGCTTCGGCGGGAAGAACAACCAAAACCAGGAAGCTCAGGGGGCATCCGCCTTCGCCAAGGCTTCGGCGAGATACAATGGGAAGTTTCAAGATCGAGGGAGGACACCGCCTCAGCGGCGAACTGATCCCCCAAGGGGCCAAGAACGAGGCCTTGCAAATACTGTGCGCCGTGCTGCTGACCAGCGAGCCGGTGATCATCCGTAACGTGCCCGACATCGTGGACGTGAACAAGCTGATCGACCTGCTGCGCGCCATGGGCGTGCTGGTGGAGAAGCTCGGCGAGGGCGACTGGCGCTTCCAGGCCAAGGACGTGGACCTGGAGTTCTTCCTGCGGCCGGAATACAAAAAGATGGGCGGCGGCCTGCGCGGCAGCGTGATGGTGGTGGGCCCCACCCTGGCCCGCTATGGCAAGGGATACATCCCCACCCCGGGCGGCGACAAGATCGGCCGCCGGCGGCTGGACACCCACTTCATCGGCTTTGAAAAGCTCGGCGCCACCTTCACCTACGACCGGCAGGAAGGCTTCTTCAAGGCCGAGGCCAAAAAGCTCAAGGGCACCTACATGCTGCTGGATGAGGCCAGCGTGACCGGCACCGCCAACATCGTGATGGCCGCCGTGCTCGCCGAGGGGCGCACCACCATCTTCAACGCCGCCTGCGAGCCCTACCTCCAGCAACTGTGCAAGATGCTCGTGCGCATGGGCGCCAAGATCGGGGGCATCGGCAGCAACCTGCTCCACATCGACGGGGTGAAGCAGCTCGGCGGCACCGAGCACCGCATGCTGCCGGACATGATCGAGATCGGCTCCTTCATCGGCCTGGCCGCCATCACCCGCAGCGAGATCACCATCAAGGACACCGGCTATGAGCACCTCGGCCTGATCCCCGATACCTTCCGCAGGCTCGGCATCGCCGTGGAACGGCGCGGGGACGACATCCACATCCCCGCCCATGGCCACTACACCATCAAGCGGTTCATCGACGGCAGCATCATGAACATCAGCGATGCCCCCTGGCCCGGCTTCACACCGGACCTCATCAGCATCGTCATCGTGGCCGCCACCCAGGCCAAGGGCACCGTGCTCATCCACCAGAAGATGTTCGAGAGCCGCCTCTTCTTCGTGGACAAACTGATCGAGATGGGCGCCCAGATCACCCTGTGCGACCCGCACCGCGTGCAGGTGGTGGGCCATGACTTCGAGGTGCCCCTGCGCGGCATCACCATGACCAGTCCCGACATCCGTGCCGGGGTCTCCCTGCTGATCGCCGCGCTCAGCGCCGAAGGTACCAGCACCATCCACAACATTGAACAGGTGGACCGCGGCTACCAGCGCATCGCCGAGCGCCTGAACGCCCTCGGCGCCAAGATCGAACGATTCCCGTAGCTCGCCGCAGAAGCCCGAAAGATCCGCGCCATGAAAACCCGCGCCACCGCCGCACTCGCCTTCGCCGCCGCCCTTGCACTCCCACGGGCACAGGCCCAGGAACGCCTGACCGGCATTGCCACGGGGCAGCAAGCATACGAGATCGCCATGCCCAACCCCGATGGCGACACGCTGCGCCTGTCGGACCTGCGCGGGTACATCACCCTGGTGGACTTTTGGGCCAGCTGGTGCCGCCCCTGCCGCATGGAAAACCCGCACGTAAGGGCCGTGTACCGCGCCTACAAGGACACCCTGTTCGCCCAGGCCAAGGGCTTCCGTGTCTTCAGCGTGAGCCTGGACCGCAAGGGCGGGCTGGAAGCCTGGAAGAAGGCCATCGCGGCGGACAGCCTGGAATGGCCCTGGCATGTGGGGGCCGTGGAAACCGGGGTGAACGCCGCGGCCAACGAATACCAGGTGCGCTTCATACCGGCCAACGTGCTGCTGGACGCGGAAGGCCGGGTGATCGGGCTGGACCTGCACGGGGAGGCCCTGGACAATGCGCTGAACGCCCTGCTGGACCG
Organism: Flavobacteriales bacterium; assembly: GCA_024103275.1. Taxonomy (GTDB): domain Bacteria; phylum Bacteroidota; class Bacteroidia; order Flavobacteriales_F; family PHOS-HE28; genus PHOS-HE28. The sequence continues at coordinate 63,048 of JAGFIV010000085.1, read as the reverse complement.
CTCGCCCCGGCAGTCGGCAACACCCCGGAAGAAGGCCCGGGAGGAGAAGAAGGAAAGGCGCAAGGCCGAACGGTCCGCCTCCCCCGGAACCCAGAGGTAGCGGTCCAATTCCGGCACGGTAATGGATACGCGCCGACCCTGTTGCAAATTAGATTTGCCCCATGAACCTCCGATCACTGATGACCAAGACCCGTATCGCCCTGGTGGCCGGCGTAATCCTGTTGGCCGTTTTCGGTTTCACCACCGGTCAACGCGGTGGCAAGTCCGGCACCGCGATCGGCGACAAGGCGCCCGAGCTGGCCTTCTACAACCCGGACAGCTCCAAGGTGCTCAAGCTTTCTTCGCTCAGGGGGCAGTATGTCCTGATCGATTTCTGGGCCAGCTGGTGCGGCCCCTGCCGCCACGAAAACCCCAACGTGGTGCGCGCCTTCGAGAAATACAGCAAGGCCAAGTTCAAGTACGGCAAGGGTTTCACCATATACAGCGTAAGCCTTGACAAAAGCCGCAAGGCCTGGCAACAAGCCATTGAACAGGACCATCTTGCGTGGCCCTACCACGTAAGCGACCTGCAGGCATGGAGCTCGGCCGGTGCCCGCTTGTATGGCGTGAACTCCATCCCGATGAACTTCCTCGTGGACCCGGACGGGATCATCGTGGCCAAGAACCTGCGCGGCAGCGCCTTGGACAAAGCCTTGGACAGCTACGTGAAGAGCTTCTGACCCGTCACGCGGAGGAAGTGCCGGCCTGCGGAAATGGCGGGAGGGGTATGTCTCGCTGTCGATTTGTCCCATCTTCGCGCCGCATTGACGGCGACCAAGCCGAAAGGCACCGTATTTGATCCATGGGCAACCCGTTTCGCAAACGACAAAAGAAAATGACGGATCGACCGAAGGTCAGTCCCGCCGGGGAAGTGGACGAAAAACCATCCAAGGAACAGTTGGCTGAAAACATGGGCAAGGCATCGGCTGCTGCGGCGGAGCGCACCGTGGACGACAATGTGCGGCTGGGGTACGATGAGGTGGAACGCGTGCGCGGCGAGCTGGATGCGTTGAAGGTGGAGCACCAGGCGCTGAACGACAAGTATGTGCGGCAGTATGCCGAATTCGACAACTTCCGCAAGCGCACGGCCAAGGAAAAGCTGGACCTGCTGGCAGGCGCAGGCGGCGATGCGATCCGTAGGGTGCTACCGGTACTGGATGACATGGAACGGGCGATCGCGCACAACGTTGGCCTGGACGATGCAGGGGCCATGAGGGAGGGGTTTGAGCTGATCTACCAGAAACTGGTGGCTATCCTGAATGCCCAAGGCGTGAAGGCCATGCAAGCCAAAGGCGAGCCCTTCAACGAGGAATTCCATGATGCCGTCAGCCGGATGCCCGCTCCCACGGACGACCTCAAGGGCAAGGTGTTGGACGTGGTGGAGACCGGCTACTTGATGAACGACAAGGTGTTGCGCTACGCGAAGGTGGTGGTGGGCGAATGATACCGGCCCCAACGGACGGGCAGGAACGATGAGCAAACGGGACCCATACGAGGTGCTTGGCGTTGGGCGCAATGCCGGCGCGGACGAGATCAAGAAGGCCTACCGGAAGCTGGCCATCAAGTACCACCCGGACAAAAACCCGGGCGACAAGGCTGCAGAGGAGAAGTTCAAGGAGGCCGCCAGCGCGTATGAGATCCTGGGCGACCCGCAGAAGAAAGCGCGTTACGACCAATTCGGCCACGCAGGTGCAGGCGGAGGATTCCAGGGCGGGGGGATGAACATGGAGGACATCTTCTCGCAGTTCGGCGACATTTTCGGAAGCGCCTTCGGCGGCGGGGGTTTCGGCTTCGGCGGCGGACAGCAGCGGCGCACGGTGAAGGGGAGCAACCTCCGCGTGCGGCTGAAGCTCTCGTTGGAAGAGATCGCCGCAGGCGTGGAAAAGCAACTGAAACTGCACAAGCTGGTGCGGGCGAAGGGTACCGAATTCGGCACCTGCCCCACTTGCCATGGTGCGGGACAGGTACACCGGGTGCAGAGCACGTTCCTGGGCCAGATGCAGACGGTGACCACCTGCCCTTCGTGCGGCGGCCTGGGCCAAACGGTAAAGAAGCGCGGTGCCGGAAGCGATGCCAATGGCATGGTGCGGGAGGAGGCCGTGGTGACCGTGAAGATCCCCGCGGGCGTGGAGGAGGGCATGCAGCTCAACCTGAGCGGCCTCGGGAACGAGGCCCCGGCCGGTGGCATCCCGGGCGATCTGCTGGTGGTGATCGAGGAGGAAGACCACCCGGAGCTGAAGCGCGACGGGAACAACCTGCACTACGAGGCCTTCATCAACGTGGCGGACGCCGCGCTGGGCACCACCATCGAGGTACCCTTGGTGAACGGCAAGGCCAAGGTGAAGATCGATCCCGGCACGCAATGCAACCATGTACTGCGCCTGAAGAACAAGGGCCTGCCCAGCGTGAACCGCATCGGCCATGGCGACCTGTTCGTGCACGTGATGGTGTGGACCCCCACCGACCTGGGCAAGGAGGAGAAGAAGATCTTCGAGAAGCTGCGCACCAGCCCCGGCCTGCAGCCGAAGCCCACCAACAAGGACAAGGGCTTTTTCGAGCGGGTGCGCGAGATGTTCGCCGGATAGGTAGCCCCATGCGCCGCCACAGGCCGTGCCGGACCGTGCGGCTGGTGCGGCCGTTCGCCGAAGCGGTGCCCTACCTTGCACGCCATGACCAACGCCGCCACTTGGCAACACCGTGTGGCCGAGGGCATCCGGACCCTCTCACCCGCCTATTTCGCCCTGCCGATGTCCACGGGCATCATCGCCCTGGCCTCGGATGCCTTGGGCCACGGAACGGCCGGGCGCGTCTTCTTCGCACTGAACAACGTGGAGTACGCCGCGCTGGCCGTGCTCTACATCCTGCGCCTGACATTCTTCTTCCCCCAATTCCGGAACGACCTGGCCGCGCACCGAAAAGGCGCCGGGTTCCTCACCATCGTGGCCGCCTCATGCCTGCTCGGCCAGGAATACGCCCACTTCCCCGGTAACCATGCCGTGGCCACCGCCTTCTGGGTGACCGGTTTGATCACCTGGCTGTTTTTCGCCTACACCTTCTTCATCCTGGTCACCGTTCGGGCCCACAAGCCCTCGCTGGAACGTGGCATCAACGGCACGTGGCTGCTCTTCGTGGTATCGGTGCAGGCCCTGGCCATCCTGGCCTGCACCAACGTGCTGCACTGGACGATACCGCCCCGCACCACCCTGTTCACCGCCCTGCTTTTCCACCTGCTCGGATGGTTGTTCTACCTCGTGTTCATCGGCATCATCTTCTATCGCACCATCTTCACCGTCCTGCGCGCCAATGAATTCGAGCCCAGTTACTGGATCAACATGGGGGCCGCGGCCATCACCTCCCTTGCGGGCAGCACCCTGGCGGAAACCGTGGGTGAACATGCCCTGTGGACCGAGCTGGTCCCCACGCTGAAGGTGCTCACCGTGTTCGCATGGATCGCCGGTGTGTGGTGGATCCCCGTGGTCTTTGTGGTGGGCCTGTGGCGCTTGGGCTCGGTGCCCGTGCGCTACCAACCCGGCTATTGGTCGATGGTCTTCCCGCTGGGCATGTACACCCTGTGTACCTGGCACCTCGCAGGCCTATTCAACGTGCCCTTGCTGAAGGACATCTCGCCGCTGTTCATCTGGGTCGCCTGGGGAGCATGGCTGGTGACGGCCATCGGCATGTGGATGCGGATCGGCAAGGTGTACCTGCTGGGACGTTAGGCTACGCTGCGCGTACTTTGTGCGCATGACCAGCATGCAAGGCAACTTGGTGGACATCCGCGCCCGGCGCATCTATCCGGCCGAAGTTGAGATCGACAATGGACGCATCACACGCATCACGGAAGTGGCGGGACCGGTGAACGGCTACATCCTGCCTGGATTCGTGGATGCGCACGTGCACGTGGAAAGCTCCATGCTCATCCCCAGCGAATTCGCGCGGCTGGCGGTGCTGCATGGCACCGTGGCCACGGTGAGCGACCCGCACGAGATCGGCAACGTGCTGGGCGTGGAAGGCGTGGAGTTCATGATCGCCAACGGGAAAAAGACGCCCTTCCACTTCTTCTTCGGCGCGCCGAGCTGCGTGCCCGCCACCGTGTTCGAGACCGCCGGTGCCGCCATCGATGCCGCGCAGGTGGAGGCCCTGCTGCAGAAGCCCGAGGTGCTTTACCTGAGCGAGATGATGAACTTCCCCGGCGTGCTGAACGGCGATCCGGAGGTGATGGCCAAGATCGCCCACGCCCACCGCCTTGGGAAGCCGGTGGACGGCCATGCGCCGGGGCTGCGCGGCGAGGAGGCACGGCGCTACATCGCGGCCGGGATCAGCACGGACCACGAGTGCTTCACCGCGGAAGAAGCCCTGGACAAGCTGAAGCACGGCATGAAGATCCTCATCCGGGAAGGCAGCGCCGCGAAGAACTTCGAGGCCTTGATCGGCCTGATGCACGAACATCACGACCAGATGATGTTCTGCAGCGACGACAAGCACCCCGACAGCCTGGTGGAAGGCCACATCAACCAGCTATGCGCACGGGCGGTGGCCAAGGGCATCGATGTGTTCAAGGTGCTGCAGGCGGCCTGCGTGAACCCGGTGGAGCACTACAAGCTGCCCATCGGCCGCCTGCGCACGGGCGATGCCGCGGACCTGATCGTGGTGGAGGACCTGAAGGATTTCCGCGTGCTTCAGACCTGGCTGAACGGCAAGCTGGTGGCGGAGAACGGCAGGACGCTGATCCCTTCCGTGAAGGAGGAGCGGCCGAACCAATTCCGATGCACGGCCAAGAAGCCGGAGGATCTCGCTGTCCCGGCAACGGATGAAGAACTGTGGGTGATCGTCGCCGAGGACGGGCAATTGATCACCGGCAAGGAGCGCATGAAGGGCAAGGTGGAGAATGGCCGTTTCGTGCCGGACACCGCACGCGACCTGCTGAAGATCGCCGTGGTGAACCGCTACAAGGATGCCCCGCCCGCCGCGGGCTGGATCACGAACTTCGGCCTGAAGCGCGGGGCCATTGCGGGCAGCGTGGCGCACGACAGCCACAACATCGTGGCGGTGGGCACCAACGACGCGGACCTGTGCGCGGCCATCAACCTGGTGATCGAGGCGCGTGGAGGCGTGAGCCTGGCGGATGGCGAAACGACCAACGTGCTTCCCTTGCCCGTGGCGGGGATCATGACCGATGCCGATGCCTACGAAACCGCGGAGGCCTATGCCCGCATCGACGCACAGGCCAAGGCCCTCGGGTCTACGCTGGCCGCGCCGTACATGACGCTCAGCTTCATGGCGCTGCTGGTGATCCCCCACCTGAAAATGAGCGACCTCGGCCTGTTTGACGGGGATGCCTTCCGTTTGGTGGGACGTTGACCTGGCCGTAAGTAACCCTCGAGATCCGGCATTGCCATCCGCACCATCCCGGTCCTGATAAAAATCTCCCGGGATTCCTTCGGCCCCGGTTACTTTACCTCCATGAAAGGCAGCAGTCCCCGCCCCTTCCAGGTGTTCCTCACCGAGGCCGGCGGGTTCTCGTTGTTCGTGTCGCGGTTCTTCGGCAATGCGTTCCACCGCCGGTTCGAATGGCGCGAGTTCATCCGCCAAAGCGTGCAGAACGGCAACGGCTCCCTGCCCCTGGTCGCGGTGACCGCGTTCATCATGGGCCTGGTGCTCACCGTGCAAAGCCGGCCCACCCTGGCCCGTTTCGGTGCCGAAAGCATGTTGCCGGCCATGGTGGCGATCAGCATGGTGCGCGAGATCGTACCCGTGATCACCGCCTTGATCTGCGCGGGCAAGATCGCCAGCGGCATGAGCGCCGAACTGGGCAGCATGAAGGTGACCGAGCAGATCGACGCCATGGAGGTGAGCGGCACCAACCCCTTCCGCTACCTCGCGGTAACGCGCATCTGGAGCACCACCCTCATGGTGCCGCTGCTCGTGATCCTGGCCGACGGCATCGCGATCTGGGCCTCGTGGGTGGGCATGAACATGAAGGAACCGGTGAGCTGGCAGCTCTTCCAACGGCAAGTGTTCGACTCCCTGGCGCTGGGTGACGTGCTGCCGGCCCTGATCAAGAGCATCTTCTTCGGCTTCGTGGTGGGTGCGATGGGCTGCTTCAAGGGGTTCACCACCGCCAAAGGCACCGAGGGCGTGGGGCGCAGCGCGCACAATGCCGTGGTCTACTCGTCCCTGCTCATCTTCATCATCGACCTGCTCGCGGTACAGATCACCGACCTAATGGGACTGAATTGAATGGCCTCCCCGGCAACACCCGCCACCGCCCCGCAGCCGCGCGAAAAGGTCCTTTCGCTGCGCGGCCTGGAGCTGGCCTTCGGCGACAACAGGGTGCTGCGCGGCTTCGACCTGGACCTGTACCGCGGGGAGAACGTGATGGTGCTGGGCAAGAGCGGGAGCGGCAAGAGCGTGCTGATCAAATGCATCGTCCGCCTGTTGATGCCCACCGGGGGAAGCATCGAGGTGCTGGGGCAGGACGTACTGGCCTTGGGCCAGGAGGAATTGGACCACCTGCGGGTGAAAGTGGGCTTCCTGTTCCAAAGCAGCGCGCTGTACGACTCCATGACGGTGGAGGAGAACCTGCGCTTCCCCCTGCGCCGCCATTGGCTGGCCACCAGCGCTGGCGAGGCGGACGGGCTGGTGGAGGAGATGCTCGGGGCCGTGGGCCTGGCCCACACCCGCAAGCTGTACCCCAGCGAGCTTTCCGGAGGCATGAAGCGGCGGATAGCACTGGCCCGCACCCTGATCCTCAAGCCGGAGATCGTGCTGTACGACGAACCCACCACGGGCCTGGACCCGATCACAGGCAAGGAGATCGTGGAGCTGATCCTCAAGCTGCAGCGCACCTATGGCACCAGCAGCATCATCATTTCGCACGACCTTCACGTGGCCCGCCTGGCCGCCAACCGCATCGCGCTGTTGCACGAAGGGCGCAAGTATGCCGAGGGCACCTACGACGAATTCCGGGCCTCGCAGGACCCGTTGATCCAGAAATTCTTCATCTTCATGTAAGCATGGGCAACAGATCCAAGGACCCCGCCAGGCTCGGCCTGTTCGTTTTGGCCAGCGTGGCGCTGCTGCTGGTGGCACTGTATGTGATCGGAAGCAAAAGGAACCTGTTCTCCAGCACCGTCTCGGTGGAGGCCGTGTTCCGCCAAGTGGGCGGCCTGCGGCCCGGCAGCAGCGTGCGCTACATGGGCATCCATGTGGGCACCGTGGACCGCATCACCATTCTCAACGACAGCGCCGTGCTGGTGGTGATGGGGATCCGCACCAAGGATGCCGGGCACATCCTCACCAGCACCGTGGCCACCTTGGGCACCGACGGGTTGATGGGCAGCCGTCTGGTCAACCTGGAACCGGGCAGGCAGGCCGGCGTGCCGATCACCGATGGCACGCGTATGGCCACCCGCATGGCGGTGGACACCGATGCGATGATGCAAACCTTGGGACGCACCAGCGCCAACCTGGAGGAGATCACCAGCCAAGTGCAGGAATTGGCCAAAAACCTGAACACGCCCGGGAATACGGTGGACCTGATCGCTGACACCGTGCTGGCGAAGGACGTTGCCTCCACCGTGGCAAGCCTACGCGCCGCCGCTGTCCAAGCCCGGGAAATGACCGACGGGCTGCACGGCCTGCTGCGCGATGTCCAGGCCGGCAAAGGCGCCTTGGGCCTGCTGATCACGGACACCACGGCCAGCGGCCAGGCCAAGCTGGTGCTCAACAACCTGGCGGCCATCAGCGACTCGATCCACGCCGCCACCCACGAACTCGGCCGGTTCACCCGGTCGATCAACGAACCGGGAAGCACCGCCCACGCCTTGGCGGCCGATACCGCCTTGGCCGGCAGCCTGCGCCGGACCATCTTGAAGCTGGACACGGGGACCACGCTGCTCAACGAGGACCTGCGCGCCCTCCAACGCAATTGGTTCTTCCGCCGGTATTTCAAGGAAAAGGCCAAGGGAAAGTAAGTCCGGTGCAACCCGACCGGCCCTTGCCAGCAGGTGTGGCCGGTGCAACGAAAACCGGTCGGGGAGCGTCTTTCCGTTGATCCACCTTGAAGGACCAACCGATGCATGCACGTTACTCCACCTTGTCGTTCTGCCTTATCGCCTTGGCCTTCATGGCATGGGGCCAATGCCCGTTCACGCCCACCATTACGCCGGACAACTTGATCCTCTGCCCCAACGAAAACGCCACCTTGTCCACCCAGCCTTATGATGCCTACCAATGGTACAAGGACGGGAGCCTGCTGCCCGGGGCCGTGGGGCAGACCTTGCCGGTGAGCGCCATGCTGGATGCCGGTTCCACGTTCACCGTGGAGGCCACCTTGGACGGATGCGCCGAAATGTCGGCCGGGGTGCTGGTGGACGGGTGGGTGTTCCTGCCGCCTTACGTGCAGCATGGCGGTGATGAGCCGGTAAACAGCGGCCCCAACCTGGAATTTTGCGAGGGTGACACGCTGCTGATGACCCTCTCCCCCGGGTGGACGCACAGCATCGTTTGGACCAACAACGGAATACCGATCCCCGGCGAATCCTCCCCCACCCTGATCGTCACCACCCCCGGCTCCTACTCCGTTTCGGCGGCCACGGAAACCTGCCCCAACTACGTGCTGGGCATCGGGGTGGCCGTGGATGTGGCGTTCATCCCGCCTTTGCAACCGGACATCGTGGACCTCGGAGGCGAAATCTGCCCATACCCCACCGGCAATTCCACGCAGTGGTACCTCAACGGCCTGCCCTATTCCACCGACGATTGCATTTCACCTTCAGCCCCGGGCGCCTATACCGTGTTCGTGGATTACGGCCAGCCCTGCCAAGCGATGTCGGAGCCGTGGGTCTCCACGGGCATCGGTGCCCCGTCCGCAGCCCCGGCAGCCCCGGATGTATCGCCCATCCCGGCCTCCAACGTGCTGCGTGTGCAGTGGCCTGCCGGAAGTCCCGCCACGGGTGCCTGGCAATTGCTTGACATGGTAGGCCGGCGGGTACTGGGCGGCAAGATCCCCGCCACGGGCATGGCCCTGTTGGATGTGGGCCACCTGGAGGCCGGCAACTACTTGCTTGCCGCACCGGGCTTCGGCGTGCGGCACGTGGTGATCGCCCGCTAAACGGCGTGTCCTGGACAAGGGCGGCGGGCCAATGCCCGCCGCCCTTGCCGCAGGTGGTCCGCCCCTACTGCTCCGTGCCGTCGTAGCCGAAGAGGTCCTTGATCGAAAGCTTTTTCACAGGCCCCAACTTCTCCAACACCTGCAGGTCGAGCCCTCCCTCCTTGCCGATGGCGAGGTACGTGAACTTCTTGTTCTTGATGTGCTTGCCGAAGAATTCATCCAATCCGTCCAACGTGCACAGCTTGATCTGGGGATAAATGACCTCATTCACGTCTACGCTAAGCCCGCGGCGCTGTGCCGCCTCCCAGCTCCAATAGATCGCTTCCTTCGTGGTCCGGCCGGATTCGATCTTCTTCAAGGCCGCGTCCTTGCTGCCGTTGAACATCCGCTCATCCTTGGGCATGTCGTTCATCAGCGCCTTGAGGGCGGCCTGCGCCTCGCCCAGCTTGTCCGCCTGGGTGCCCACATAGGCACGCACATAGCTGGCCTCCTCCTTTTTGGCCGGCATGGTATACGCCGCGTAAGCCGAGTAGGCCAGGGCCTTGCCCTCGCGGATCTCCTGGAACACGATGCTCGAGAGGCCGGACCCGAAGTACTCGTTGAACAAGGATGCGTATGGCATGTTGGCCACATCGAACAAATCGTCCTTCGACAACAACATCAGCTCGGTCTGCACCATGTCGTAGTTCACATAGTACACCTGGTCCTTGTTCGTTTCCAACTCCTTGTATGGTTCAGGCTGCGGCCATTCCTGCAGGGTGGCCGGCGTCCGGTGCTCCTTGTTCAGCAACGCCACCACCGCCTCCGGCGTCTTCTTGCCGTAGTAGAAGAAGCGGTGCTTGTGCGTGTTGATGCCCTTGATCAACGCCAGCAATTCCTCCGGCTTCACCTGTTTCAGTTGCTCCGCCGGGATGATGTTGCGCAGGGGGGAACGCTCGCCATACCGCGCATAGCTCAGCAGCCCGCCATACAGGATGGTATTCTTGTCCTTCACGTTGTCGCTGCGTTCCTTCAGTTCATCCTTTACCAGTTCCGCCAAGGCCTCCGGGTCCGGCCGGGGATCGTTCAACAGCTGCTCCACCAGCTTCAGGCCCTGGGTCATGTTCTCCTCCAGGCCGGACAATGACACATAGACGCGATCCTGCCCGGTGCCCACGCTGAACTGCAGCCCCAGCTTGAAGAATTCTTTTTGGATCTCCTCGGCCGTCATGGACGAGGTGCCCAGGTACGGCAGGTAGTTCACCGCCATCTTCAGCTTGGGGTCGTCGTAGTTGCCCAGGTCCAGGATCTGGGTGAGCGTGAACAGGTCGTTGCTCACGTTGGGGATGATCGACAGGCTTACCCCATGGTCGAGCACCCGCCGTGTGATGGCCTTGTCAAAATCCACGAACCGGGGCTGCAGGCGCTTCTCGGGGATCGCCGCCCAGCGTTTGTACCAATCGCTCTGCTTGTCGCGGTTGATGTCCAACGGCGTGATCTTCGGCTTCTCCACGTGGAAGACGTCCTTGTCCTCGCCGGTGCGCTTGAAAACGGTCACGCTGTTGTCCTTGAACCGGGCATTCGCGAACGCCATCACCTCGGCCTTGGAGATCTTGGCCATGCGGTCATAGTAGTCCACCACGTCCTTCCAGTCCTTTTGCAGGATGAAGGCATCGGTGAGCGCATAGGCCCGCAACTGGTTGCGCTCGTTCCAGTACCGGATGCGCTGTTGCTTGAGGTCGTTCACCACGGCCTGGATCAGCCAGTCGTCAAACTCGCCCTTCTTCAACTTGTCCAGCTCGGCCAGCAGCAGGCTGCGCAGTTCCTCCAAGCTCTGGCCCTGCTTGGGGTTGGCCCCCATGCTGAACTCGGAATAATCCTCCTGTTCCGAGGCGTAGGCATAGGCATCCAGCACTTTCTGTTTCTGCTTCAGGTCCAGGTCGATCAGGCCGGCCTGCCCGTTGCTCATGATCCCGGCGATGAGGTCGAGCATGATGGGGTCTCCGCTCCTGGTACCGCCAAAGCGCCAGGCCATGGTGGTCCATCCGGCCATGGGCCCGTACACGCTCAACGTGTCGGCCTTGGTGATCGGTGCCTCCGGGGTGAAGTGGAAGGGCGGCACGGGCTTGGGCTTCCACCATCCGAAATACTTGTCCACCATGGCTATGGTGCTGTCGTAGTCCAGGTCGCCCGCCATGATGACCGCCATGTTGTTCGGCACGTAGTACGTGTTGAAGTATTCGTGGATCTTCACCATGCTCGGGTTCTTCAGGTGCTCGCCCGTGCCGATGGTGGTCTGGGTACCATAGGGGTGTAGCTTGTACAGCTCCTTGTTCATGGCCTCCCCGGCCTTGCGGTAGTCGTTGTCCTGCCCGCGGTTGAACTCCTCGAACACGGTCTCCAGCTCGGTGTGGAACAGGCGCAGCACCAGTTCCTGGAAGCGCACCGACTCGATCATCATCCATTTCTCCTGGGCGTTGGTGGGGATGTCGTTCACGTACACCGTCTGCTCCGTGCTGGTGTAGGCGTTGGTGCCCTTGGCGCCGATGGACGAGATCATCTTGTCGTATTCATTGGGCACGGCATACTTGGCGGCCAGGGTGCTCAGTGAATCGATCTGGGCATAGATCATGGCGCGCTCCGTCTCGTCGGTCACGCTGCGGCGCTTCTCGTACAGGTCGCTGATCTGGTCCAGGAAGGCGCTCTCGGTGGCCCAATCCACCGTGGCGATCTCGTGCGTGCCCTTGAAGAGCATGTGCTCCAGATAGTGGGCCAGGCCGGTGGCATCGGCCGGGTCGTACTTGCTGCCCGCACGCACGGCGATGTTGGTCTGGATGCGCGGCTCATCCGCATTCTTGGACAAGTACACCTTGAGCCCGTTGTCCAAGGTGTAGATGCGCACCTGCATCGGGTCGTTGGGCACCGATGTGTAGGTATACTTCTTCTGTGCCCCTGCCGGCAAGGACATGCCCGCGGCGAGGGCCAGCGTGATAAGGAACCGTGTCTTCATATCCGGAATTGGTTTGGGGATGGATGGTCGATAGATCCAGGTACGGCCAAAAGTAGTTGCACCGCACGATCGGGCGCGACCGCCCATCACGATCAGGCGCGCCCTCCCTTCAAGGTCTGCACCACTTTGCGCAGCAGTTTCATGGGCACCATCAGGGGCGATGCCTGCTCCCCGTTGAGGCCCCACGCCCGGTACACCTCGCGATTGGCCTGCATGATGTGCGCGAGGGAACGGTTGCTCATGCCGCCCAGGCGGAAGCGCACCAGCACCTTGGGCACGTATTTGGCCGGTAGCCGGTGCTTGTACAGGAAGCGGAACATCAGCTCGTAGTCGGCCCCGATCCTGAGGTCCGTGTTGAACAGGCCGTACCGTTCGTATGCCTGGCGCCGGATGTACGTGCCCGGATGGGGCGGCATCCAGCCTTTGCGGAAGTTGGCCCGGTCGTATTCCCCGCCCTTCCAATAGCGCTTCACCCGGGTGATGTCCTTCGGGTCCACCATCAGCACATCGCCGTATATCACGTCATGCCCGCCTTGCCGGAAGGCCCGCACCATGTAGCTGATCGTGTTGCGCGTGGCGATCATGTCGCCCGCGTTCACGAAGGCGACCACCTCGCCCGTGGCCAGCCGCAGGCCCTTGTTCATGGCATCATACACGCCCTCGTCCCGTTCGCTCACGAAATGCGCGATGCACTCCTCATAGCGCCTCACCCGCTCCTGCGTGCCGTCCGTGCTGCCCCCGTCGATCACGATGTGCTCGACGTCCGCATGGTCCTGCGCGATCACGCTGCGGATCGTTTCGTCGATCTCGTACGCCGCGTTGTAGCACACCGTGATCACCGATACCTTCATGCCTCCGCCTCCTCGTTGCCGTCATCTGCCCCGATCACGCGTTCGCGAACGGGCTGGGCCGGGTTGCCCCGGTAGATGGTGTAAGCCTTCAGGTCCTTGCCCGTCACGCTGCCGGCCGCCAACAGGGCGTGCGTCCGCACCGTCACCCCGCCCAGCACGATGGCGCCCGTGCCGATCCAGCTTCCTTCCTCCAAGGTGATCGGGCCGGTCAGGGTGGGATAGTCCACCTTCCGGTAATCGTGGCTGCCAAGGATGAGCATGGCGCCTTGGCTGATCACCACGTGGCTGTGGATGGTCAACCGGTCCAGGTTGTCGAGCCACACCCGCTGGCCGATCCACACGTGGTCGCCGATCTCCAGTTTCCACGGGAACTTGATGTTCACGCCCGGATGGATCACCACGCCTTTGCCCACCTTGGCACCGAACAGGCGCAGCAGCGCGGGCTTCGGCGAGCGGAAGGGGAACAACGGGTTGATGAAGAACAATGCGTTGGTGAAGTACCACAATGCTTCCTTGATGAAGCCCGCGCCCCGGGGGAACGAGGAATTGTCGAAGCGGCTAAGGTCTACGCGCTGCCGTTCCTGGATCATCCTTGGAAAAGCTTGAAGCTGGCCTCCACCAGCGTGGGATCCGACAAATATCGACCGCCCCGCCTGAACGCACCCGCCGCCCATCGGTCATAGGCCGCCTGGTCCATGGCCACCACCCGGTCGATGGCCCGGCTGAAGGCCTCCGGCCGGTCCAAGGGCAGGTCCCATCCCGCCTCATCGGCCTCCAGCCCGCGCCACGGCGTGCGGTCGCTGATCAGCAACGGCCGGCCCGCCAACAGGGCCTCCAGTATGGCATGCCCGAAGTTCTCCCCCGCGCTGGGCATGAAGAGCAGGTGGTGCGCCGCCAGGATGCCCGCCACTTCGCCGGGGGAGACCGGCCCCTTGTGCTCCACCTGCACGTGTGCCGGCAACGCGGCGATGACCGCGCGGCACTTGGCCCAATAGCCTTCATCGTACACCGGCCCGTAAAGGTGGAACCGCACCGGACCTTGCACGTCCTTGAGGCGTTCCAGTGCGAACAGCGTGTTTTTCTCCGGGGCGATGCGCGCCACGCTCACCAGCAAGGCGCTGCCCTTCTCCTTCACGATCGGGCGTGTGCCCTCCGGGGCCTTGCCCGGAAGGTTGGGCACCGTCACCACCTCCGCATACCGGTTGATGTACGTCTTGATGTCCCGGGCCTCCTCGGCATTGGTGGCCTGGAAGCGCACACCCCGGTACAGGTCGAGGGTGCGGGCCAGGGATAGGAAGAGCAGCTTCTTGGACGTGCCCTGCCGCATGGCCCCTGCAGCGAGCATGCCCCGCACGGCCACCACGCGCCGCGTCTTCCGGGCCTTCGTGAGCCACAGGGGCAGGATGTTGTACGTCCAAGAGTACAAGCCGTTGATGTAGATGGCATCCCAGGGCCCCTCGCGCAAGATCCTTTTCCAGGCCCGGCGGCCTTGGCCTGCCTTGGAGGCGTACCAAACCTTTTCCCCGCCCGGAAGCGTGGTCCACCGGTCCGGGCCGATGCCCGGGAAGGGCGTGTCCTCCGTGTAGTCCGTGTTGCGCGTCACGATGTGGAAATCCACCCGGTCCCGCAGGTGCTCCACCAGGTTGAGCATGCTGCGCACGGGCCCGCCCGCCTTGTAGCCCGGGGCATACCAGTCGATGAAGGCCAGTACCCGCGGCTTAGCCATGTCCTTGATCGATCACCTGCATGAGCGTGGCCGCCCATTGCGCGGGCCCCCAACTGCGGCCCAGTTCGGCGCTGCGCCTGCCCATGGCCAGCAGTTCGGCATCAGAAACGGCGATGGCCGCCCGGTAGGCCCGCTTCAGGCTTTCCTTGTCACCGGCCCGGAAACGCCATCCATTGCGCCCTTCCTCCAGGAAACGCTCATGGGCGCCCACCACATTGCTGAGGATCAGCGGGAAGCCCGCCGCCGCATGTTCATGCACGGCCACGCCCCAGGCCTCGTACAGGCTGGCCAGCACGAACACGCCGCACTGTTCCTGGTATTTCCAGACCTGATCGGCCTGCACGAAACCCAGGTGCTTCACCCGCGGATGTTGCAATGCCGACGGGAACAGGTCGCCCGTGCCGATGCACCAGAGCTCCCAGTCACCGGCCTCGCCGGCATCGCACAGCTCGGCAAAGGCCTCTTCCATGTATGGGTGCCCCTTGATCTTCAGGTAGCGCGCCACGGACAGGAACCGGTGCGGGAAATGCGCAGCCTTCGCCGCGAGGAATCTATCGGCCAGCGGTGCGAACAGGTCCAGGTCCGCCGTGTAGCAGCCCAGCATGATCCGGTCCGCCCGGAACCCCAGCCGGCGGGCATAGCGGGCCTGTGCATGGCCGGGCACCCACGCATGGCTGAAGGTGCGCGACAACACGGAACGCCGCAGCGCCACCGTGGCCCATTGCTTCAGGCTGCCGGTCCACTGGGGGTCCATGGCCATCACCGTGGGGATGCCCCGTTTCCGGGCCGCCGCACAGGCGGCCATGTAGTCCGGCTCGATCCATCCGCTGGCCAAGATCACGTCGGGCCGCAGGGTTTCCACGAAACGCAACAAGGCCATCCGGTCGTACCGGGTGCGGTCGTACATGTGGATCCGTTGCATTGCCCTGAACTGGAACGGCGCCTCCTTGTTCACCGGCCAGCATACGATATGCACCTCGGCCCCATGCTCCTTCACCAGGCGTTCCACGCCCGCCATGAGGTAGGGCGCGATCTCCGTATAGAGCAGCAGGATCTTTTTCATCACCAAGGCCCGGCGGGGCCGGAAGGGTCCATCCGGCGGAGGGCGCGCAAGGTACAGGGCCGCCCGCATTGGAACGGCCGGGGCGGATGCCCGTGGTCAGGCCCTCCAGTTGCGGCCGATGCGCCCCTTGATGCGGACATCGGCAAAGCTGCGCAAATGCTCCCCGTTGGCGAAACGCCTGCGCAGGCGGTGGATCCAAAGCCAGATGAGCGGGATCCCCACCATGGGGGGCCACAACCACCGTAGCCATACCGGCTCGATGAAGGCGAGGTTCACCCCGCTGAAGACCGAGAGCGTGGCCGTGTAGCCGCCCATGAACCCGATCATGTGGCCGTACAGCCAGCCGCGCTTGTCCTGCCGCTGGCGGTAGAACTGCATGAAGCCGTTCAACACCATGATGGTGCCCATGAGGCCCAGTGACGTTAGCAGCAGCGCTTGTGCGTTGAAATCCTTCAATATCAAATGGGCAAGGCCCCACATCAGCAATCCTCCGTTGACCACGGCGGCCACGCCATGCAGGACCAGGTCGATCCGGGCGGGGCGCAACCCCTTGTGCATCTGTTTCAGGAAGAGGGAACGGTAACCCGAGCCGACCATGTGGAAACTGAGGATGGCCAGCATGGCCAGCCAGAAATCCGCAGGGAACAGGATGCCAAGGATGAGCGCCGTGGCACACACCACGGCCATGCCGTAAAAGAACGCCTTGCCCCAGCGGCGGTGCCAATCACCGCCCTTGGAGGCCAGCATGGCCAGGGGGGCCATGATCAAGGCGATGCTGCCGGCGGCGATGTGGATGCCACGGACAAGGGGGATCAAGGAAGCATCAATTGGCATCCAAGCGATGATCAAGTGATGATAATTCGTCAACCATCATGGCCAGCACAATGTAATCAAATGGGGTTCTTATCAATTTACCGGGCGCTCTCCGATAAGAAATGGTTGTGGATCCG
This sequence comes from Flavobacteriales bacterium, assembly GCA_024103275.1. GTDB lineage: Bacteria > Bacteroidota > Bacteroidia > Flavobacteriales_F > PHOS-HE28 > PHOS-HE28. Next base: position 46,315 of record JAGFIV010000085.1, on the reverse strand, counting down.
TACGCAAGTTCATCGGATGGATCCGATATGGCCAAGGTGGATGACCATTCAACACCGTTCAAAACCATTTCCGGGTCACATCCCCCCGAATTCGCGCGGGCCTCGTCGGCCGCCTTCGGCAGCTGATGGTCCATTGGGTACCTCGAAGAACCTCGTTCCGGCGGCGTTCATGAGAAAGAAGCACAGCGGTCATCGCTTGCTCTCATTCGCCCATACTTTGTTGCTCCTCAGTCGGATACTTCGATCCAGTATCCTCTCTTCGGAGCGCCTCGTCTGGACGAATGATAGCTGCGCGCGCCATCCGTTCGAAGTTCTTCGAGGCACCCCATTGCCACCGGAAGGCGCGATCAATCATGGACGACGATCTTACCGGTTCGCCGGGTTCCATCCTCCAGGTCCAATAGGACAATGTACACGCCCGCCGCCAATTCGGGCAGGGTAAACTTTTCTTCTCCCACCCCAAGTGTCAGCCTCCACGATGTGATCCCGCGGGCATCCACCAACTGAAGTGTCCTTATTTGCGCTTGCGACCACTCCACGTGCACTTCCTCGCCCGGCCGGACGACCGTCGGAAAGAGGTGACGATCGGCCGGGGCATCCACCTCTGGCACGGCCAAGGGATCAAAGACACTCTCGACGCTGGTGCTGCTGGTCAATCCCAAGGAATCCGTGCGAACGACATAAACATCACGGGTACCAAACCCAAAGCTTTCCGTGTACCCTGCAATGATGTACCCCCCTTCAGGGACCACCGCGACCGAGTTGCCTACCTCATCCCTGTCCCCGTTGTCGCCACCGTTGGTGATGCCCGACAAGAAGTTGCCCGAAGGGTCCACGAACAGGATATACATGTCCTTTCCGCCACTCCCAATACCCGCCGCATAGCCCACGGACAGTAGCCGGCCGTCGCCGAGCTCGACAACATCCATGGACTCTTCCCCGGAAACCTGCGCCCAATGCTGCAACCATTGCAGCTCTCCCACTGCGTCCAGCTTGAACTCCAAGGCTTCAACGTGCGGCCCATGGCTTTTGGTGGTCCCGACCGCAACAAACCCGCCGTTGGCCAATTCAACAACCGATGTCGCAACCTCCGCGCTATCACCCCCGACGCGCTCATCCCATCCCAGGTCCCCGTCCCCATTCAGCTTCACCAGCCAAGCATCCTGGTTCCCTCCCACGGTGGCCGCCCCCGCCATGATGTATCCGCCATCCGAAGTGGCCACCACGGCATTCGCCGTCGTCTCCATGGAATCACCGTACGTACGCTCCCAAACCACCTCGCCCATATCATCCACCTTCAATAGCCAGGCACGGCCCCCGCCAGCCCCATCACCATATTTCAACCCCGCCACCACCATACCCCCGCCCTGCGCCGGGCAAACGGCATGCAGGAACTCCCAATCAGCGCCACCATAGGTCCGTTCCCAGAGCAGGTTCCCGTCGCCATCAAGCTTCAACAGATATCCATCATACCCCCCATTGCCGAGGCCATTGGTGAAGCCTGCCACGACCAACCCGCCATCAACCGTTTCCATGACATCCGTCCCATGGTCCATTTGAGGTGTCCCATAGGTACGGGACCAGATCTTCTCCCCGTTCCCATCCAGCTTCAGGACGTAGATGTCCGCCCCTCCCGCCCCGAAACTGCCCGTGTTTCCCGCCACGACGAAATCACCATCGGACGTGACGATCACTGCCTTGCCTTCATCCAGTGAGTACCCCCCATAGGTCCTTTGCCATGTGCCTTGGCCCATGACGGGCAGGGCTGCGCCCAGGAACAGCGCGCTCCAAGGGAAGTACCTGTAATCCTGCATCATCCGGCGAAGGTATTTCCCTGCCGTCGCCGCTGCAATGATCGATGGCCTGGATCTCCTTGGAACGGCATCTTTGCAACAGCTGCCAAGCGCGGCCCTGCACCACCTTGCATGAACAGGCGAAAGCATGTTGCCGGTTTCGTGGCATTCTTCGGGGTGTTCATCTTCCTCTCCTTGAACTGGCACAGCCATTCGCCCAAATTCACCTACCACGGCGAAATATGGGCGGACCGCGCCGGCTATCACGTCTACCTGCCGGCCGCATTCGACTACGGATTCGACCCCGAAGCATTTCCCGCCGGTATCGCGCAGAGGACGGGCAACGGTTTCGAGCTGGACAGCATCCCGGGCCGGGTGACGACCAAATACCCATGTGGCGAAGCGCTCTTGCGGATCCCGTTCTACCTGATCGGGAAACTGTTGCGCGATGCCGACGACCCATTGGGCGCGGGATTTACCCTGATCGACCACGCCATGGTCGATGTCGCCGCCTCATTTTACGGCACCTTGGGGCTCTTCCTTTTATTCCTGGTGCTGAAGCGAAGGGAAGGCGGGCGTGCCGCGGCATTGGCGGCCTTCTGCATCCTCATGGGGACCAACTTGTTCTACTACCTGGTCGGTGACCCCGGCATGAGCCATGTCTATTCGTTTTTCCTGTTTGCCGCCTTCATCCATGTCCTCGACAAAGCCTCCTGGGGTGCCCTAGCCAGGCCCAAGGCCTTCCTCCTGGGCGTGATCGCCGGGTTGATCCTGGTGACGCGGCCCACCAACATCCTGTTCCTGCCGCTGGCCATGGCGATCACGGCACCCCCGTCCGCCGGCGTGGTTGCTTGGGTCCGGAATGTGATGAAGCCCCATTATGTCCTGCCGATGGCTGCAGGGGTGCTGCTCCTGTGCCTGCCGCAGATGGCCTATTGGCAGTACGCATTCGGGACACCGGTCAAATGGTCCTATGGGCATGAAGGCTTCACCCGGCTGGCCGACCCTCCCCTGCTGCACTTCTGGTTCTCCCCGTACAATGGGCTGTTCCCCTATAGCCCGTTGATCGCCATCATCTTGTTGCTAGGCACTTTGCATTGGCGCAAGATGGCCATCCCGATCACCGTACCATGGATAACCTTGTTCGCGGTGAGCTACCTCAGTGCCTCCTGGCATGCCTGGACCTTCGGCTGCGGGTTCGGTGCCAGGAATCTTGTTGAATACACGGTGGTCTTTGCCTTTCCGTTGGCCGCTCTTTTCGGCAAGCGGAATCCCAGGCGCATGGTGGCCTACGCACTGGCAGCGGCATGCTGCATGTATACGTTCAAGCTGACGTACTCCTATCCGACCTGTTGGTTTGGGGACGTGTGGGATTGGCCGCGGTTCGCGAACCTGTTGTTCGGCCCCTTCCTGTGACCGGCCACCGGTCCTTCCTCCGCCATCAGCATGTGATTGGCGGGAAGGCCCCTCCAACCCGACCTTTGCACCCATGTCCGGACCGGTCCGATTCTTCATCGTCGTGCTCCTTCTGATACTGGTCGACTGGTATGCCTGGCGCGGCATCCACACCGCCATCGCCCTGCGTGGCGCCACCTTCCAGAAAGTGGTGCGCTGGACCTACTGGGGCGTGAGCACCGGACTGCTGGCCGTGATCGTGTTCAGCGCCATGCGCCTGGAGAAGCTGAACGGCCCGCGCAACTTCGCCTACCTCTATACGGTGATCGGCATCTTCATCCTGCTGTTCCTGCCCAAGGTGGTGATCGCCGTCTTCCATGGGATCGAAGACCTGCTGGTCCTGTTCCGCTGGCTGTGGGGGAAGCTGGCCCCCGGGGCGGACACGGAGCCCGACAGCGGCCGCCTCCGGTTCATCAGCCAAGTGGGCCTGGCCTTGGCCACCATTCCCTTTGCCGGGGTGCTGTACGGCCTCACGCGCGGTTGGCGCCATATCAACGTGACGCGCGTGCCCGTCCGCTCCACCCGCCTGCCAATGGCCTTGGACGGGTTGAAGATCGTGCAGATCAGCGACCTGCATCTGGGCAGTTTCCCGGAACACACCCAGGTGGTGCGCCACGGGGTGGACCTGATCAATGCCGAGGAACCGGACCTGATCCTCTTCACCGGCGACCTGGTGAACAACTTCGCCGAGGAGGTGGAGCCGTGGCTGGAAGATCTCGCACGCCTGAAGGCCCGCCTGGGGAAATTCTCCATCCTGGGCAACCACGATTACGGCGACTACTCCAAATGGCCCGACGAGGCCGCCAAGCGGGCCAACCTGGAACGGCTGGTCGCGCACCACCGCACCCTGGGCTTCCGCCTGCTGATGGACGAGCATTTGCCGATCGAGCAGGAAGGCGCACGGTTCACCTTGATCGGTGTGCAGAACTGGGGTACACGCTTCCAGAAATACGGCAACCTGGCCAAGGCCGTGCAGGGCACCGACCCCGCGGATTTCCGCCTGTTGATGAGCCATGATCCCACCCATTGGGACGCGGAAGTACGGGCCACGGGCATCGACCTCATGCTGGCCGGCCACACACACGGCGCCCAGTTCGGCATCCACATCAACGGCCATACATACAGCCCCGCGCAGTGGGTCTATGAGGAATGGGCCGGCCTGTACCAGAAGGAAGGCTTGCAGCTGTACGTCAACCGGGGCTTCGGCTTCATCGGGTTCCCCGGGCGCGTGGGGATGCCGCCAGAGATCACCGTACTGACCCTGCACCGGGCGTAAGGAAAGTGCCCCCGCTCGGCACCGCCATGTGCCGCCCATGTGATCGGGACCTGCCCACTGGTACGCCATCCGGTAATTTTGGGCGGAAAACCCATTTATCCCATGCGCCAGTTCTTCAAGTTCATGCTCGCCTCCATGTTGGGCACCCTGCTGGTGGGCATCGTGCTCATCATCCTCTTCATCGGCAGCCTGGCGGCACTGGGCAGCGCCTTCAGCATGGAGGGCAAGCCCACCACCGTGAAGGATGGCTCCGTGCTGGTGGTCGACCTGTCGCAACAAGTGGTGGACCGCGGCCAGAAGGATGCGCTCAACTTCGAGTTCGGTCCCTTCAAGTTCGCGTCGAAGATCGGCCTGGACGATATCCTGGACGATATCGAAAAAGCCAAGAAGGACGACCGCATCAAGGGAGTTTTCCTGGACCTGGGCGTGGTGAACGCAGGGATGACCACGGTGAAGGAGATCCGCGACAAGTTGGCGGAGTTCAAGACGGTGAGCGGCAAGCCGGTGCTGGCCTTCGCCGACAGCTATACCCAGAAAAGCTATTTCCTGGCCAGCGTGGCCGACCAGGTGTACATGGTGCCGCAAGGCGACCTGGACATGCGCGGGCTGCGCAGTGAGTACATGTTCTTTGCCGGGCTCTTCGAGAAACTGGGCATCGAGATGCAATTCATCCGCGGCACCGGCAACCAGTTCAAGAGCTTCGGCGAGGTGTACACCCGCAAGGACATGAGCCCGGCCAGCAAGTTGCAGACCAAGGCCCTGCTGGACGGCATCTGGGGCACGTATATCCAGGATGTCGGGGCCCAGCGCGGGCTGGACACCGCCCACATCAATGCCATTGCGGCGGGCATGCTGGTGCGCAAGGCAACGGATGCCGTGGAACAACGCCTGGTGGACAGCCTGCTGTACCGCGACCAGGTGCTGGCGACGATCAAGGCCCAAATGGGCCTGGACCCCGACAAGGAAATCGCCTTCCTCAGCCTGGCGAAATACACCCGGGCCGTGGTGCCCGGCGCCGTGGGGGCCACACCGTCCTGGAAGAAGCCGAAGGTGGCGGTGGTCTATGCACAAGGCGACATCATCGACGGGGAGAGCGCGGATGAGAGCATCGGCGGCACCACCATCAGCGCGGCCATCCGCAAGGCCCGCAAGGATACCGCGGTGAAGGCCATCGTGCTGCGGGTGAACAGCCCCGGCGGCAGCGCGCTGGCCAGCGACATCATCTGGCGCGAGGTGGTGCTGGCCAAGGAGGCCAAGCCCGTGGTGGTGAGCATGGGCGACGTGGCCGCCAGCGGCGGCTATTACATCAGCTGCGCCGCCGACAAGATCTTCGCCGAGCCCACCACCATCACCGGCAGCATCGGCGTGTTCGGCATGATCCCCAACATGAAGGGTTTCTTCAACAACAAGCTGGGCCTCACCTTCGATGGCGTGGAAACCCACAAGTACGCCGGCATGCTCACGGTGAACCGCCCGCTGACCGAGGAGGAGAAGGGCATCATCCAGGGCTTCGTGGACGATACTTACAGCACCTTCACGAAGCGGGTGGCCGAGGGGCGCAACCTGGCCCAGGCCCGGGTGGACAGCATCGGCCAAGGCCGCGTTTGGACCGGTGAGGCGGCACGGCGGATCGGCCTGGTGGATGAAATGGGCGGGCTGGAGGCGGCCACCGCCGAGGCCGCTTCCATGGCCGGGCTGGAGGCCGGTGGATACCGCCTGGTGGGCTTCCCCGAACAGAAGGACTTCATGCAGCAGTTGCTGGCCAGCCTGGACGGCGAGGCACGCAGCTGGGTGGCCCGCGAGGCGTTCGGCGCGGATGCCGGGATGCTCCAGTGGTTCCAACAGGCCCGCAAGGCCCGGACCGCATCGGGGATACAGGCCCGCATGCCGTTCGACCTGCAGGTGTACTGACCGCCCGAAATCGGAAAGGCCCGGCTTGCGCCAGGCCCTTCCACCCATAACCCAAAATCCAAACCCGGGTATTCCAACGGGGGGCCGTTCCCGAAGGTTACGATCCGTCCACTTCCACGTGGAAGCCGATGTGGTTGCGCACATTCAGCACCCGCCCGTCGGCCCAAACCAGGTACTGGCCCTTGATCCCCTGCAACCGCCCGCCGATCAGCGGCAGCTTGTCCAATTGGACGCTCACCAGCTTGGGCGGTACCTGGGCCAAGGGATAGTCCAGTTGCAGCACGGGCTCCCCGGCCAGCAGGAAGGGGCGCAACTCCGGCGCAAGCACGTCCGGCACCCGTGCCCGGGCCTCCTCCAGTGCCGCCAACCCGGGCCGGGGGTCATCGAGCAGGAGCATCCGTCGCCAATCCGTGCGGTCCGAAAAGTGCCGCTTCAGGTCCACCTCGATGGCACCGGCCAGCTGGCGGTAGGGTGTTCTTGCGATGGGCACGGCCAGCATGGCCCCTTGATCGATCCATCGCACCGGCACCTGGGTGGCGCGGGTCACCCCCACCTTCACGTTGCCCGTATAGGAAAGGTAGACGAGGTGCTCCTGCAGGTGGTGGTCCCGCTCCCACTGCACATCGCGGCCCTCGCCCAGGTGGGCACGGCACAGCTCGGGCCGGATGATGCAGGGACTGGCCTCCGGGGCCGTGTTGAAGCAGTTCCAGCACAGGCCCTGGCCGTAGAATTTCTTCACCTCCCTTCCGCAGGCAATGCAGGTCCGATGCCCGGTGAACCGCAGGGTGAACGGATGCCCGATGTGCGCCTCCATGGCGATGGTGCCCTGCGAAAAGGCCATTTTGTAGCACACCCGCCCCATCTTCGCCCCGGTTTCCGGCCCGGTCAGCCATGCAACCATCTTCCTCAACGCGGCAGCTTCCATTGAACGGGCATCCTTAACTTCCGCACGAAAGTAGGCGCACCCAACCCGATACCATGCCCGTCAACGCGTTGTTCGCGTTCCTGATGAAGAAGCGGATCCAGCAGATCGAGCTGTTCCGCGACAACCCGCATGAGGCGCAACTGGAGGTCTTCCACCGCCTGATGCAGGCCGCGCGCTACACCGAGTGGGGGCGCACCTACGGCTATGGGGACATCAAGGACCCCAATGAGTACCGGCGGCGCGTGCCCCTGCAGGATTATGTACAGCTGAAGCCATGGGTGGACCGCATGCGGGGCGGCGAGCAGAACCTGCTATGGCCCACCGACATCCGGTGGTTCGCCAAAAGCAGCGGCACCACCAACGCCAAGAGCAAGTTCATCCCCGTGAGCCGGGAAGCCCTGGAGGAATGCCACTACAAGGGCGGGAAGGACCTTTTGGCGCTGCATTTCGCCATGTACCCCCAAAGCCAATTGTACAAGGGCATGAGCATGGTGGTGGGCGGCAGCAGCGCCGGCGAGCCCCTGCGGCAGGATGCCTACACCGGCGACCTCAGCGCCATCATCATCCGCAACCTGCCGCTGTGGGTGGAAGTGCGCCGCACGCCCGTGATCGAGACCGCCCTGATGGAGAACTGGGAGGAGAAGGTGGAACGCATGGCCCGCGAGACCATGCGCGAGGATGTGCGCAGCATCGCCGGGGTGCCGTCGTGGACGCTGGTGGTGCTGCGGCGCGTGCTGGAGCTCACCGGCAAGGCCAACATCCTGGAGGTGTGGCCCAACCTGGAACTGTTCATGCACGGCGGCGTCAGCTTCAGGCCCTACCGGGAGCAATACCACAAGCTGATGCCCTCGGAGGCGATGAACTACCTGGAGTCGTACAACGCCAGCGAGGGGTTCTTCGGCATCACGGACGAGCACGGCTCGGATTCGCTGCTGCTGATGCTGGACTACGGGATCTTCTTCGAGTTCATCCCCGTGAAGGAACTGGAGGCGGAACAGCCGCCCACCAAGCTGCTGCACGAGGTGGAAGCGGGGCAGGAATACGCCCTGGTGATCAGCACCAACGCGGGCCTGTGGCGCTACATGCCGGGCGACACCGTGCGGTTCACCTCCACCAACCCGTACCGGATCGTGGTGAGCGGGCGCACGCGCAGCTTCATCAACGCCTTCGGCGAGGAGCTGATCGTGGAGAATGCCGACCGCGGGATCGAGCACGCCTGCCAGGCCACCGGCGCGGTGGTGAGCGACTACACGGCCGGGCCGGTATACATGAACGGCCTGGCACGCGGCGGCCATGAGTGGGTGATCGAGTTCGAGGAACGGCCGGATGACCTGGAACATTTCACCAGCGTGCTGGACCGCACCCTGCGCGGCCTGAACAGCGACTACGACGCGAAGCGGAGCACCGACACGGTGCTGCAGCGCCCGAGGGTCCATGCCGTGCCGAAGGGCACCTTCCACCACTGGATGAAGGGGCGCGGCAAGCTGGGCGGCCAAAACAAAGTGCCCCGCCTGTGCAACGACCGCCAGGTCCTGGACCAGTTGTTGCTGTGCATCCCGGCATGAAGACGCTGCTGCTGACCGGCCTGCTGCTGGGCCTCGCCGGGCAGGCCAGGCCACAAACGGACACCACCCACTGGGAGGTGAAGGGCGCCGTGGACCTGTTCACCACCGATGAACTGGGCAACCTGTACGTGCTCCGCGGAAACGACCTGGACCTGTACGACCGCCACGGCAGGCACATGGGCCACAACAGCCTGAACACCTTCGGGCCCATCAGCGGCATCGACGCGTTCTATTCACTGAAGCCCATGATCTTCTCGGGCGCACAGGGACAACTGGCCACATTGGACAACACGCTGAGCTTCCAAGGCAACCCCACGAGCCTGGTGCGCCACGGGTATGCGCAGGTGATCCTGGCATGCAGCAGCGTGCAGAACCGGTTCTGGTTCTTCGACGACCGCGACCTGGCCTTGAAGCGCGTGGACGGACGCATGACCGAAGTGGCCAACACCGGCCGCCTGGACCAGCTGCTGAGCTTCAGCCCGCAACCCGTGTACATGGAGGAATCCGAAGGAAGGCTCTATCTGGTGGATCCCGTGAACGGCGTGCTCGTCTTCGACCTCTTCGGCACCTTCGTGCGCACCTTGCCCATCAAGGGCGTGCAACGTGTGCAGGTGCGCGACGGCAAGGTGTGGTATGTGGCCCATGGGAGGCTGGAACGCTATGACATGCGGTCCTTCCTGACGGAGGACGTGGCCTGGCCCCCGGGTGCCGACACCGCCGCCACCGGCGATGCCCGCATCGAGCAGGGAAGGATCTACCGGCAAACCCCGGACGGCATCTTGGTGGACCGCATCGGCCCATAGGCCGCGGCTTGGCAACACTTATCCACAACCTGCCCTTCCATGCGCCCGGCGGGGTATTTTCGCCAACCTGCAAAGAGCCATTCATCATCATGCATATCGCCATCGCCGGAAACATCGGGTCGGGAAAGACCACGCTGACCAAGCTCCTGGCCAAGCACTACAAATGGGACCGCCTGGAGGAAGTGGTGGACAACAACCCCTACCTGTTCGATTTCTACAAGGACATGCAGCGCTGGAGCTTCAACCTCCAGATCTTCTTCCTCAACTCGCGCTTCGAGCAGCTGCTGGAGATCCATCGCAGCGGGCGCAACGTGATCCAGGACCGGACCATCTACGAGGATGCCTACATCTTCGCGCCCAACCTGCACGCCATGGGGCTGATGACCACGCGTGACTTTGAGAACTACTTCCGCCTGTTCAAGAACATGGAGAGCGCGGTGACGCCCCCCGACCTGCTGATCTACCTGCGGGCCAGCGTGCCCAGCCTGGTGAGCCAGATCGCCGAGCGCGGCCGCGAGTACGAGAACGGCATCAGCATCGACTACCTCAAGCGCCTGCACGAGCGCTACGAGGCCTGGATCAGCACCTACGACAAGGGCAAGATGCTGGTGGTGGACGTGGATGAAAACGCCTTCCACACCAACCCCGAGGACCTGGGGCGGATCATCAACTCCATCGACGCCGAGATCCATGGCCTGTTCCCCAATGAGGCCCCCGCAAAAACCCCGGCGGGCAAGAAGGCGGCGAAGGCCGCGCCCCGGAAAAAGGTGCTGGCCAGGAAGAAGTGAACCGGCCAGGCCGGAATGAAGAAAGCCTCCGTTCGGGAGGCTTTCTTCATTCCGGGGGATGCCGTCACTTGGCCGTCACCCGCACGGCGATGCGCCGGTTCCGCGCGCGTCCTTCCTCCGTATCGTTGGGGGCCACCGGATGTTCCTGGCCGTATCCCTCGGCCTCCAGGCGGCCGGCGGCGATGCCCGATCCCTCGATGGCGGCCTTCACCGCGTCGGCACGCTCCTGGGACAGCTTCAGGTTGGCAGCGGCATCGCCGGTGTTGTCCGTGTAGCCGCCGATCTTCAGTTTGGCATTCGGGAACGCCTTCAGGATCTCTGCGATGTTCACCAGCTGGTCGCGGCTCTTGTCCATGTCCAATTGCGCGCTGCCGCTGGCAAAGGTCAAGCGGTCGAAGTTGAACCACGTGGTCTTGTCCACCGGGGCGTTGCCTTCGATGAAGCCGATCAGGCCACGCTCGATGCCGATGCTGTCACCCTTCACCTCGAACCCGGTGGACAAGGTGCGGGCGAAGCCGGTGAGCGTCACACCTTCCGGGGTGGCGATCACCTCAGCGGTCATTTCCGGTTCCTCAGGCACCGGTAGAGGCGTATCGGCACCATGGCCTGCGCCTTTGTTCAGGTGCGGGGCGATGATCAGCGCCACGATGCTGGTGAGCTTGATCAGGATGTTCATCGAGGGGCCGCTGGTATCCTTGAAGGGGTCGCCCACGGTGTCGCCGGTCACGGCCGCCTTGTGCGGGTCGCTGCCCTTTTTGTAGGTCTGTCCGTCGATCTGCACGCCCTTCTCAAAGCTCTTCTTGGCGTTGTCCCACGCGCCGCCGGCGTTGTTCTGGAAGATGCCCATGAGCACGCCGCTTACGGTGATGCCGGCCAACAGCCCGCCCAGGGCCTCGGCGCCGAAGATGAAGCCCACGACCACCGGGCTCAGCAGCGCCAACGCACCGGGCAGGATCATCTCGCGGATGGAGGCCTGGGTGCTGATGGCCACGCATTTTTCGTATTCCGGCTGGGCCTTGTATTCCATGATGCCGGGGATCTCCCGGAACTGGCGGCGCACCTCCTTCACCATGTCCATGGCGGCCTTGCCCACGGCGCTGATGGCCATGGAGCTGAACAGGAAGGGGATCATGGCGCCCACGAACAGCATGGCCAGCACGTTGGCCTTGTAGATGTCGATGCCGCTGATGCCGCTCAGGCCCACGTATGCCGCGAAGAGCGCCAGGGCGGTCAGGGCGGCGGAGGCGATGGCGAAGCCTTTGCCGGTGGCCGCCGTGGTGTTGCCCGTGGCATCGAGGATGTCCGTGCGGCCGCGCACCTCCTCGGGCAGGCCGCTCATCTCGGCAATGCCGCCGGCGTTGTCGGCGATGGGCCCGAAAGCGTCGATGGCCAGCTGCATGGCCGTGGTGGCCATCATGCCCGCCGCCGCGATGGCCACGCCATAGAGGCCCGCCAGCTCAAAGGCGCCGTAGATGCCGCCGGCCAGCACCAGGATGGGCAGGAACGTGCTCTGCATGCCCACGGCCAGGCCGCCGATCACGTTGGTGGCATGGCCCGTGCCGCTCTTCTGCACGATGCTGTCCACCGGGCCGCGCCCCATGGCCGTGTAGTATTCGGTGATGTAGCTCATCAGGAAGCCCACCACCAGGCCCAGCACGATGGCGTAGAAGATGTTCACGCTCCCATACGCCGTCTCCACGCCGCCGCGGCTGAAGGTGATGGTGTCGCCGAACATCGCGCCAATGACGAACCAGCTGGCGACGGCCGTAAGGATGATGCTGCCGATGTTGCCTTTGTTCAATGCCGCCATCACGCTGTCGGTGTCCTTGTTGATGCGCACCACCACGGTGCCCAGGATGCTGAACAGCAGGCCCAGGCCCGCGATCACCATGGGCAGCAGGATCGGCGCCATGCCGCCCAGGCTGTCCTCGCTGATCACTTCGCGCCCCAGCACCATGGTGGCCAGCATGGTGGCCACATAGCTGCCGAAGAGGTCGGCGCCCATGCCGGCCACGTCGCCCACGTTGTCACCCACGTTGTCGGCAACGGTGGCCGGGTTGCGCGGGTCATCCTCGGGGATGCCCGCCTCCACCTTGCCCACCAGGTCCGCGCCCACGTCGGCCGCCTTGGTGTAGATGCCGCCGCCCACCCGGGCGAACAGGGCAATGGATTCCGCACCCAGGGAGAAGCCCGCCAGCACCTCCAGGGCGGTGGTCATCTCATGGCCCGTCGGCGAGGCGCCGTTCACGTACATGCCGTAGAAGAGGATGAACAAGGAACTCAGGCCCAGCACCGCCAACCCGGCCACGCCCAGCCCCATCACGGTGCCGCCGTTGAAGCTCACCTTCAGGGCCTGTGCCAAGCTGGTGCGCGCGGCCTGGGTGGTGCGCACGTTGGCCTTGGTGGCCACGCTCATGCCGATCCAGCCGGCGAACGCGCTGAAGAATGCGCCGATCAGGAAGGCGATGGCGATCACCCAGTCGCTGTGCTCCACCAAGGTGGCGCTCCATCCCAGCAGCACGGCCGCAATCGCCGCATAGATCGCCAGCACGCGCCATTCAGCCTTCAGGAAGGCGCTGGCCCCACGGGCAATGAAGCCCGCCAACTCCTGCATTTTCGGATCACCGGCGTCCTGCTTGTTCACCCAGATCGCCTTGCCGATCATCACCAACAGGCCGATCAGGCCCATCACGGGGATGAAGTACATCAAATTACTTCCCATCTCTTCGTATCGCTGTTATTTTCTTGTCCTTCAATGCCTTGGGGCCGCACATGGGCTCCCAAGGGGCCGCGAAAATAGCCGAATGTGGCGAATGTGGGCAGCAAGGTGCCTACTCGCCCCCGGAATGGCCGCCCAACTGCCGGAAGGCCAGCATCGGCTGTCCGTCCTTGTCCTTACCTTCGGGGGCATGGAACGCAAGGTGATCCTCCATATCGAAAAACTCCCGGAAGGGCTTTACCTGGCCACTTCGGATTCTGTCCAAGGCCTGGTGGCACAAGGGCGCACCATAGCAGAGACCTTGGAGATCGCCCGGGATATCGCCAAAAAACTACTGGAGGCACAAGAACCCGGGACCTCCCCGCAACCCATGGAATTCGGTGACCGGTTCGAATACCCCTTGGTGGTCGGAATTTGATGGGCAGGTTGGGCGGCTTCCGCTACCGGGAAATTATCCGGCGCCTACGGTCGTTCGGCTTCGAATTCCACAGGCAAGCTGCCGGCAGCCACGAGATCTGGTTCTCCCCGCAAGCAGGACGATACACCACCATACCCAACCATGCCGGCGACATGCCGGAGGGCACCTTGCGCGCCATCCTCAAACAAGCAGGCGTGGATCAAGACGATTTTCTAAAGGCCAAGTGACCGGTACCGCCTGGGGCCACGGACCTCTTGGCGGATGCCCGGATCACGCCTTCACATAGGCCACGCCCTTCACCGCTTCCACCACCCGCTTGATGTTGGGCAGGGACTCCTCGATCAGGTTTGTGGCGAACGGCAGCGGCGTATCGGCCTGGGTGATGCGCACCACCGGGGCATCCAGGTAATCGAAGGCATGGCGCTGCACGCGAAAGGCCACTTCGGTGGCGATGCTGCCGTAGGGGAAATGCTCGTCCACCACCACCAGGCGGTTGGTCTTCTTCACGGAATTGACCAAGGTGGCCTCATCCAGCGGGCGGATGGTGCGCAGGTCGATCACCTCGCAGTCGATGCCTTCCTTGGCCAGCTCCTCGGCCGCGCCCAGGGCCACCTTCATCATTTTGCCGAAACTGGCGATCGTGGCCTGCGTGCCCGCGCGCTTGATGTCCGCCACCCCGATGGGGACGAGGTATTCCCCTTCGGGGATCTCTCCCTTGTCGCCGTACATCCTTTCGCTCTCCATCACCAGCACGGGGTCGTCATCGCGGATGGCCGACTTCAACAAGCCCTTGGCGTCATACGGGTTGCTGGGCGTCACCACCTTCAGGCCCGGGATGTTGGCATAGAGGCTCTCGTAGCTCTGGCTGTGCGTGGCGGCCAGCTGCCCCGCGCTGGCATTCGGCCCGCGGAAGGTGATGGGCAGGTGGAACTGGCCCCCGCTCATCTGCGGGATCTTCGCCGCCGAGTTGATGATCTGGTCGCTCGCCAGCAGCGCGAAGTTCCAGGTCATGAACTCGATGATGGGACGCAACCCGTTCATGGCCGCGCCCACGCCGATGCCCGCGAAGCCCAGTTCCGTGATGGGCGTGTCGATCACCCGCTTGGGACCGAATTCCGCCAGCATGCCCTTGCTTACCTTGTAGGCCCCATTGTATTCGGCCACTTCCTCGCCCATGAGGAAAATGTCGGGGTCGCGGCGCATTTCCTCGCTCATCGCCTCATTCAGGGCCTCACGGAATTGTACGGTGCGCATGGATCGGTAATTGTGGTAGGCCGCAAAGGTAGCCCTGTGATCGACGTGCCGATGCACAGCGGCCCTTACCGGAGGCCCTCAACGGGCCGGCCACATCACAAACGCACCGTGGCCCGCGCGCCCAAGGCCATCACATGGCCGGTGGTTTCCGGCATGGGGCCGTCGAATCCCACGCGCAGGATCAAACGGGCCTGGTTGCTCCGCACCAGTTGCAGCACGTCCACATCGTTCAGGTCCAACAGCAGGGTCTGCGCGCCGTCGGGCACGGGATTGAGCTTGGCCACCTGCACCGCCGAGGTCTCGTTGGCCTGCATGAAAACCTTCACGGACTTCACCGGGTTGTAAAAACTGTTGGCCGGCATGGCGAAATGGAGTCGCATCTTGGTCAATGCCAGCTTGGTGAGCTGGGACGGCACGTAGTGGTTGGCCGCGACGGCCTGGCCCAAGGCGTTGCTGTCGAGTTCCAGCTCCAATCCCGGTCCCGCCACCACGGCCGAGTCCATGGAAAGCGGCAAGGCCGGGTAGTCGAAGGAGAAGGATACCTCGGGCACGAGCTCCTCCACCTCCTCCTGCTTGGAACAACCGGCCAGCAGCAGGGCGGCCAGTGGCAGCAGGACAGCCAGGTCGCGGATGGCGGAAAAGTTCTTCATGGCGTTGACGTTGTGCCGCTTTCCTACGTGATCCGCCCCCCGAAAGTTGGCCGCATGCCGATGGCGGTGGTTAAGTTTGCAACCTCATTCCACGCATTATCCATGAAGATCCTTGTGCTCATTTCGCATGTGCCGGACACCACGGCGCGCATCGCCTTCACCGGTGAGGGCACCGCCTTTGACACCAATGGCGTCCAGTTCATCGTAAACCCGTACGACGAGTGGTACGCGCTGGTGCGCGGGCTGGAGCTGAAGGAGGCCCAAGGGGGCTCCGTGACCACCATCACGGTGGGCGGTGCCGTCACCGAGCCCACGATCCGCAAGGCCCTGGCCATTGGTGCGGATGATGCCGTGCGCATCGACACGGAGCCCAAGGACGGGCACGACGTGGCCTTGCAGGTGGCCGCCTACGCCAAGGACAAGGGCTTCGACCTGGTGCTGGCCGGCAAGGAGACCATCGACCACAACGGCAGCCAAGTGGGGCCCATGGTGGCTGAACTGCTGGACCTGCCCTTCATTTCGCTGGCCAACAAGCTGGACGTGGCCGCCGGCAAGGCCACGGCCGAGCGCGAGGTGCGCGGCGACGTGGAAGTGGTGGAATGCCCGCTGCCCCTGGTGGTCAGCTGCGCCAAAGGCATGGCCGAGCAGCGCATCCCCAACATGCGCGGCATCATGGCCGCCCGCACCAAGCCCTTGCAGGTGGTCCCTCCCGTGGCATCGGAGGCCTGGAGCACCACGGTGAAATTCGAGCTGCCGCCCCCCAAGCAGGCGGTGAAGATGATCCCGGCGGACCAGGCCGGGCAACTGATCGAACTGCTGCACACCGAGGCGAAGGTGATTTGAAAGCTGAAAGTGGAAAGCTGAAAACAGGAAGGTTGAAAGCTGAACCATGAAACGGGGCGGTGCCGCAGGTGCGGAGAGGCCTTAACGCCTGGAACCGCTTTAAGCCGACCGGAAACCGAAAACTGAAAAAACACTTGTCGGAGATGAGGTGTTGGATAACGGGGACGTTTGAAAACCAGCCCACCCCTGCACGGGTTTCAGCGGACGACGAAGCCGAGGCGGCCCCGCGCCACCAAAGCGGTGAGCCTCTGAACCTCATGTCGTGAACATTGCACCCGGACAACCGACAACTGACAACTCATCCCCAACAAGAGAAATCCCTGCCATGAGCGTAGTCGTATTTGCTGATACACGCGGTGAGAAGATCGCGAAAAATGCACTGGAGACATTGACATACGGACGCAAGATCGCGGCCACGGCCGGCGGCAAGGTCACGCTGGTCACCTTCGGCGATGCGCCGCAGGACCGGCTGGCCGGCCTGGACGCCAACAAAGTGATCGTGGCCCGCAAGATCGGCGATGCCGACAGCCAGCAGCTCGCACGCCTGGTGTCCGACGTGGCGACCAAGGAAGGAGCCCAATGGGTCATTTTCAGCCATGACGATACCGGCAAGGCCGTGGCACCGCGGGTGGCGGCCCGCCTGAAGGCCGGCGAGGTGCCGGGGGCCTCCACCCTGCCCGACGGACAAGGGCTGATCCGCCGCAACGTGTTCAGCGGAAAGGCCCTGGCCTATGTCGAGCTGAAGACCCCGGTGAAGGTGGTGAGCGTGATGCCGAACAGCATCCCGGTGGAAGCGGCCAGCCCCGGCGCACAGGTGGAGGAATACACCGGCGATGCCGGTGCCGCGAAGGTCATCGTGAAGGAGGTGCGCAAGGCCGGCGAAGGCATCCCCCTGCCGGAAGCGGAAGTGGTGGTGAGCGGCGGCCGCGGCATGAAAGGGCCCGAGAACTGGGGCCCCCTGGAAGAGCTGGCGCGGCAGCTCCACGGGGCCACCGCCTGCAGCCGCCCCGTGGCCGACATGGGCTGGCGGCCCCACCACGAGCACGTGGGGCAGACCGGGCTGGCCATCCGGCCCAACCTGTACATCGCCATCGGCATCAGCGGGGCCATCCAGCACTTGGCGGGCGTGAACGGCAGCAAGGTGATCGCCGTGATCAACAACGATCCCGAGGCCCCCTTCTTCAAGGCCGCCGACTACGGCATCGTGGGCGATGCACAAGAGGTGCTGCCCAAGCTGATCGAGGCCGCCAAAAAGCTCAACGCCGAGCGTTGAGGCGCAACCAGCGGGGCGCGGGATTCGTTTGCATCGGGACACTCCGCTTATCTTCACATCACCGCCGAACAGACAGATGGAAAAGGTCGAGCTGAAGCTCCTGCGCATCACATACAGCCATACCCATGCCGGGGCCTACGCGCTGATCTTGGCGGAACTGCAGGGTGACCGGCGCCTGCCCATCATCATCGGCGGCACCGAGGCGCAGGCCATCGCCATCCAAGTGGAGAACATCAGGCCCGCCAGGCCCCTGACGCACGACCTGTTCAAGAACTTCTGCGACCAGTTCGGCATCACCCTCACCGAGGTGGTGATCAACGACCTGGTGGAGGGGATCTTCCACGCCAAGCTGGTGCTCGAACAGGAGGGCAAGCGCGCCGAGGTGGATGCCCGCAGCAGCGATGCCATCGCCTTGGCGCTGCGGTTCAACTGCCCGATCTATACCTATGAGTTCATCCTGGCCGCCGCGGGCCTGCGGATGGACGAGGCCGGGGAAGAGGGCGACCAGCCCGCACACGTGCCCGAGGCCCAACCGGAGAAGAAGAACATCCGCACCGCCAGCCCGGAGGAACTGCGGCAAATGCTCAAGGAGGCCCTGGAGGCCGAGGACTACGAGGGCGCGAGCAAGCTACGGGACGAGCTGAAGCGGCGCGAGGGCACCAATTGACGGCGTACCTTGCACCCGTGGCGGCCACCGGCCGTCCCGATGCAGGACCATGCACAGCCCGAAGCCCTTGGTGAAGGATGAACAGCACATCCTGAAGAATTTCACCTTGGGCAAGATGCTCATGCCCGTGGTGATCGGCCTGGGCATCACCGCCCTGCTCATCTGGCGCACCGCCGACGTGGGTACGCTGGAGCGCATCCAATGGACCTGGTCCACCTCCTTCTGGCTGCTGCTCGCCCTGTTGAGCCTGGTCATGCGCGACTGGATGTACATGGTCCGCATCCGCCACCTCACCGGCCGCAAGCTCACTTGGATGCGCGCCTTCGTGGTGATCATGCTCTGGGAGTTCGCCAGCGCACTGGCACCCGGCATGATCGGCGGCGGGTTCTTCTTCGCCATCTGGTTCCTCAGCCGCGAGGGCATCGACACGGGGACCAGCATCACCGTAATCACCTTCACCTCGTTCCTGGACGGCATCTTCCTGGCCGTCATGGCCCCGTTGGTCTATTTCCTCGTGGGCCACAGCGCCCTCTTCGAAGGCACCGAATTCACCGGGACCTTCCTGGGAAAGAGCATCTTCATGGCCTTTTGGACGGTCTACTTCATCATCCTGGCCTACAAGCTGTTCGTGGCCTATGCCCTGTTCGTCAACCCCGTCTTCGTCAAGCGGGCGCTGGTGGGGCTGTTTTCCGCCCCCCTGCTGCGGCGCTGGCGCCGCTCGGCGGTCACCACCGGCGACCAGTTGATCGTGGCCGCCAAGGGCCTGAAGCATCAGGGCTGGAGCTATTGGTGGCCCGCGCTGGCCACCACGTTCGCCAGCTGGACCGCCCGCTATTCCATCGTCAACTGCATCCTGCATGCCTTCCCCCACGGCATCGATTTCAGCGACCTGGTGGTGTACGGCAAACAGGTGGTCATGGGCATCATCGTGCTACTGAGCCCCACGCCCGGCGGCAGCGGCCTCGCCGAGTTCATCTTCAACGATTTCCTGGGCATGTACGTGGCGCCCGGACTGGCACCGGCCATCGCCCTGCTGTGGCGGCTGCTCAGCTATTACCCCTATATCCTCATCGGCGCCATCCTGTTGCCGCGCTGGGTGCGCCGCAACGTCCTGGCGCCCTTGGCGCAGCCCGGCGAGGGGAAGCCCGCCGAAGTACCCGGCAATTGATGCGCCCGTGGCCGGCGGGCGCGCAGCGGATCACGCCCGCATGCCGGATGAAGGACATGGATCCTTCGCCGATGCGAGGAGGTCCGTTTCCGGCAAAGCGCATACATTGACCGCCCCTTACCCGCACATGGAACGATTCCAAGGCCTGCTCGGCATCGCCCTGATCCTGGGCATCGCCTTCCTCGCGAGCAACAACCGCAAGCGCATCAACTTCCGAACGGTGCTCAGCGGGCTCGGCCTGCAACTGCTGATCGCCGTGCTGGTGCTGAAGATCCCGCCGGTGACCCGCTTCTTCCAAGGCATCGGCCACGGCATGCAGAAGATCGAGGGCTTCGCGCGCAAAGGGGCCGAGTTCGTCTTCGGCGGCATCGGCGTGCAGCAGGTGGACGGCACCGTGGCCAATTACACCATGGGCGGCTTCGTCTTCGCCTTCAACATCACGGCCACCATCATCCTGGTGTGCATCATCGTGGCCATCCTCTACCACGTGGGCATCATGCAGCACATCGTGTCCGTGATCGCCAAGGCGATGAACTGGGTGATGCGCGTGAGCGGGGCCGAGGCCCTGAGCAACGTGGCCAGCGCCTTCGTGGGCCAGGTGGAGGCCCAGGTGATGATCCGCCCCTACCTGGCAGGGATGACGCGCAGCGAGCTGCTGGCCAGCATGAGCGGAAGCCTGGCCTGCATCGCCGGCAGCATCCTGGTGGTGTACGTGGCCATGGGCGCGCAGGCGGGCATGGACCTGGCGCCGAAGCTGATCGCCGCCAGCCTGATGGCCGCGCCCGGCGCGTTGGTGATCAGCAAGATCGTGTGGCCCGAGACCGAGGAGAGCCAGACCATGGGCAAGGTGAAGCTCGAGGTCAAGAGCCCCTACATCAACGCGGTGGATGCCATCAGCCACGGTGCCGGCGACGGATGGCGCATCGCCATGAACGTGATCGCCATGCTCATCGGGTTCATCGCCCTGATCGCCCTGGTCGATTATGGCCTGGTACGCATCGGCCACCTGTTCAGCCCCGACCTCAACCTCTCCCTGGATTGGATCTTCGGCAAGATCTTCTATCCCATGGCATGGGCCATGGGCGTGCCCAACGAGGATGTGGCGAACGTGGCCACCCTGCTGGGCCAGAAGCTCACCATCAACGAATTCGTGGCCTTCATGAACCTCACCTCGCACCAGGTGCCCATCGTGAGCGAGAAGGGCCTGATGATCGTATCCATCGCCATTTGCGGGTTCGCCAACTTCAGCAGCGTGGGCATGCAGATCGGCGGCATCGGCGAACTGGCGCCCGAGCGCCGCAGCGATCTGGCCCGCTTGGGCCTGAAAGCCCTGCTGTGCGGCACCTTGGCCAGCTACATGAGCGCCACCATCGCGGGGATCTTGATGTGAGATCGAACCGGATGATCAGATGATCAGATGATCGGGGGATCAGGGTGCGGGACGGTCGTGCCTTGGATTCCTTTCGCGAAGCTTAGGGAAGGACGATCTGTCCATGCTTTATTCCCGGCCGCATGTGCAGGAGGTCAGGATGGAACCGGGATGGGGCCGGTCTCTTAAGCATGGGGGTGCGATTCCCACACCGTTGTTGAAGAACGCGGCCCCGGGCCGGTGGACGGCAGGCCGTGGCAGACTATCCTTGCCGCGTGAAGCAACACCAGGAGCAGCAGGGGGATCCCGGGCCTTTCCCCAGGGCCCAGGCCATGGTGCGCGCCCTGTTCCGCAAGCTTCGGGGTTCCAATGTGGGCAACCAGATCAAGGACCTGTGGATGCTGGCCTTGCCCTACCAGGTGGCTGCGGTGGCCACGGCCCTGGTGGCCGTGGGCTTCACCAAGCTCTTCGTATGGGTGGAGCACCAGAACGCGGCCTTCATCGCCGCGCATCCTTCCTGGATCTTCCTCACCGCCCCGCTGGCCTTCCTGTTCAGCTGGTGGTTTGTGGCGCGCTATGCCCCCATGGCGGGCGGCAGCGGCGTGGCCCAGGTGATCGCCGCGACCGAGGTGGCCGATGACGCGGAGAAGAACGACGGCTCGTGGCGGTTCCTGAACGTGCGCATCATCTTCGTGCGCATCGGCGCCACGCTGGGCATGGCCCTGGGTGGCGGGGCCATCGGCCGCGAGGGGCCCATCCTGCAGATCGCGGGCAGCATCTACCGCGTCGTCCATAAGCTGCTGCCGCCCTTCTGGCCCAAGGTGAGCCGTCGCGTGATGCTGGTGACCGGCGGGGCCGCCGGGCTGAGCGCCGCCTTCAACACCCCGCTGGGCGGCATCGTCTTCGCCATGGAGGAGCTCACCCGCACCCACATCGGCAAGTTCCGCACCGCGGTGCTCAGCTCGGTGATCATCAGCGGCATGACCGCCCAATGGCTGCTGGGCCCCTACCTGCTGCTGGGCTATCCCAAGCTGGAGCGCGTGGGCCCTTCCTTCATGTATACCCTGCTGGTCATCAGCGCGGTGGCCGGGGCCATGGGCGTGCTCAGCGGAAGGGCCGCCCTGTTGCTGGACAAGCTGCGCCGCGCACTGCGCAACAAGGTGGCCCAGGGGCTGTTCGTGCTGCTGTGCGCCCTGGCCTTCGCCTGGGTGGTACATGCCTTCGGCCCCATGTCCATGGGAAGCGGCGAGGCCCTGATGGACCGCTACCTCTTCGGCCCGGACCCCTCACCCTCGTGGAAGGACGCGGCCGGCCGTCTCCTGGGTTCCATCATGTCCAGCGCCGGTGGTGCCGCAGGCATGCTTTTCGGTCCGGCGCTGTCATCCGGTGCCGCCATCGGCGGCCTGTTCGGAAGCTGGTTCGGCGTGGACCGCGGCCAACTGAACATCCTGGTGCTGGGGGGCATGTGCGCCTTCCTTACCGGCATCACCCGCTCGCCCTTCACCAGCGCCATCATCATCCTGGAGATGACCGACCGCCACAGTGCCATCCTCCAGCTGATGTACGCCGCGATGATCGCCTCGCTCATCGCCCACGCGTTGGACGAAAAGCCCTATTACCGGCGGATGACGGAACGGCTGATCAGCTCCTACACCGGATTGAAGGAACGGGCGCGTGCACAGATGCCCTACACCACCCCTAGGCGGCGCGGAGATAGGTGATGCCCATTCGTCCTTCAGCACGTCGGGCGCCATGGCCCGATCAAACCTTGGCGCGGCGCACGTGTCCTACAAGCACCAAACACAACCACAATGAACCGGCAACTCATCATCACATTCGGCATGGCCGCCCTGACGCTGGCCGCCTGCAAAAAGGATGAAACCCAAGGCCCTTCCACGACCGGCCAGAGCTTCACTTCCGCGTTGGACCACAGCCTCGCGGAATCCATGTTTGATGACGTCCTGCGCCAATCGGACCAGGCCGCGGACGACAATGGCCTCCGTGACTACATGGACGGCTGCAACGCCACCATAACGATCGACACCGTTGCCATGCCGCACACCATGCTCATCGACTTCGGCCCCGAGAACTGCACCGGCACGGACGGCCACGAGCGGCGCGGGAGCATCCTGGTCTCCTTCACCGGGCCCTACCGCGCAACCGGCACGGTGATCACCATCACCCCGCAGGATTATTACCTCGATGACCACAAGCTGGAGGGCAGCAAAACGGTGACGAACCTGGGGCCGGGGAGCGACGGCCACATCAAGTTCTCCATCAGCGTGGACGGCAGCGTGACCGCGCCCGACAACTCGTGGACGGCCACGCATTCCTCCGAGCGCACACGCACCTGGGTGGCCGGGGCCAACACGCCCACCCCTTGGGATGACGAATACCTGATCACCGGCACGGGAAGCGGCATCAACCGCCACGGGCTGGCATACTCCGCCACCATCACCCAACCGCTCCACATCAAGGTCGGTTGCTGGCAACCGGTGAGCGGCCGGGTGGACATCACTCCCGAAGGCCTGCCCACGCGCCATGTGGACTACGGCAACGGGGAGTGCGACGGCAGCTTCACGGTAACCGTGAACGGCATCACCATCACCGTAGGCTAACCCCCTTTCCACCGACTGTTCGCCGGCAAGCCCCTTCCCGGGGCCTTCCGGCGAACGTGTTCCATGGCCACCCATAATACCATCCCGCAATAAGGCTTGGCCCGATCCACTTGCTCTTTTTCCGCACTACTTCACCGAAGGGGCGGCTCCGTTGGTTAGTCCGCGCAACCGCCTCTTCGGCTCGTCCCGCGAAAAAAAATAGCTGCGCATCCATGGACCAGTCCTTAACGCGAAATGGTGAAGGCATGGACGGCCGGCTCCCCGCCCCGTCCTTGCCACTGGCACGTTCGCGGTGGAATGGAAGTACTTTCGCGGCGCATGCAACAGTACCACGACCTGCTTCGGCACATCCTGAAGAACGGCACCCGCAAGGGGGACCGCACGGGCACCGGCACCATTAGCTGCTTCGGCTACCAGATGCGCTTCAACCTGGCCGACGGCTTCCCGCTGCTCACCACCAAAAAGCTGCATTTCAAGAGCATCGCGCACGAGCTGCTGTGGTTCCTGCAAGGCGACACCAACATCAAGTACCTGAAGGAAAACGGCGTGCGCATCTGGGACGAGTGGGCCGATGCCAACGGCGACCTGGGACCGGTGTACGGCTATCAGTGGCGCAACTGGCCCACGCCGGGCGGCGGGCACATCGACCAGATCGCCAACGTGGTGGAGATGATCCGCACCAAACCGGACAGCCGCCGCCTGATCGTCACCGCTTGGAACCCCGCCGACGTGGACCGCATGGCCCTCCCCCCCTGTCATTGCCTGTTCCAGTTCTACGTGGCGGACGGCAAGCTTTCCTGCCAGCTGTACCAGCGCAGCGCGGACACCTTCCTGGGCGTACCGTTCAACATCGCCAGCTACGCGCTGCTCACCCTGATGATGGCCCAGGTGTGCGGCCTGCAGCCGGGCGAGTTCGTCCACACCTTCGGCGACGTGCACCTGTACCAGAACCACATCGAGCAGGCCGCACTCCAACTCAGCCGTGAGCCGCGTGCCCTGCCCACGTTGAAGATCAATCCTGCGGTGAAGGACATCTTTGCATTCCGCTATGAGGACTTAGAGCTCCTCGATTACGACCCACATCCGCACATCAAAGCATCCGTATCGGTATGATCATCAGTGCCATCGCAGCCGTGGCCGAAAACGGCGTCATCGGCAAGGAAGGGGGGCTGCCCTGGAACCTGCCCGACGACATGAAATTCTTCCAGCGTACCACGCTGAACCACCCGGTGATCAGCGGCCGCAAGAGCTACGAAAGCATCCCCCCGCAATTCCGCCCCTTGCGGGACCGCATCAACATCGTGGTGACCTCGCACAAGCACTACGATGCCCCGGGCGCCACCGTCGTCCATTCCCTGGAAGAAGCCTTGGAGGCCGCCCGCGCGACCGGTGCCAATGAGGTTTTCCTGATCGGCGGCGGACAGCTGTATGCCGAGGCTTTCGCGGCGGGCCTGGTGGACCGCGTCTATTTGACCACGGTCCACGCCAAACCCGCGGGCGACGTGTTCTTCCCCGACATCGGCAAGGCCTGGAAGGAGGTGTGGAGCGAGAAGCACAAGGCGGACGAGCGGCATCCCTTCGCCTTCACCACCGTGGTGCTGCAGAAGTAGGCCGCTGCTTGGCCAGGCCTTCCCCCAATACCAGATGGGCGGATCACGGACGCCTTGTCAATGGCGGTGGTGAATGGCGCCCGGGCAAGCCTGTGGGAAGGAGTCCCATTCATCAAGTTTTTTGCCCGTCCGTCACATGGCCGGTCTCCCGGAATGTTCCGGCACACCTTGGCGGAGATGCCCGGAATGCCAGCATTGGCGCGGCCTTCGGCACCAATCGTACCGTGGCCGCTTCCGGCACGAGGGTCCGATCCCATGGAAACCGCACTGACCGGAACCGCGATCCAAGCCGGATATTAGAGGCACGATGCCCTTCCTGGTCCGCACACCGATCCGCCTCCGGGTGATCTGGGGGATCGCCATGTTGATGGCGACGCTCTTCCTGTTGCAGGCATACATGCACCATTATGTGTACGCGGACCTCAAAGGGATGTCCCCGTTCAAGTGGTGGGTGGAGGCGCCGGTGCCGTATTTGAACTTCCTGTTCTGGGCGTTGCTGTGCCCGGTGGTGTACAGCTTGGCGCGCCGATGGCCGTTCAATGTACGGCCCACCTGGAAGCCGCTGCTGGCACACAGCCTTTCGGGCCTGTTGCTGGGCACCGTGCATGAAGTGGTCACCAGCGCCATTTATTATGCCATCCTCACCTCCACAGGCGACCTGAAATGGGAGCCGAACATCCGCACCTACGTGGTCCATGCCCTGGCGCCCGGGATCTTGCAACGCTTCATGGAGTATTGGATCCTGTTGGTGATCTTCATTGCCGTGGACAATGCCCGGCAGATGCGGGAAAAGCAAACCCAGCTGCTGAAGATGAAACACCAGTTGGACATGACCCAACTGGATGCGTTGCGCAAGCAGCTCCATCCGCATTTCCTGTTCAACACCCTCAACACGGTCAGCGCCATCCTGGAAGAAGATGCCGATGGCGCACGCAGGGTGCTCAGTCAATTGGGGCAGGTACTACGCGTCACCTTGGACCGCGACCGGCGGGACAAAGTACCGTTGGCGGACGAGATCGAACATATCGAGAACTACCTGGGCATCGAATCGGAGCGGTTCAAGGACCGCCTGAAGGTAACCTACCGGGTACCGGCTGATTGCCTGGACGCCCTGGTGCCCAACATGGTGCTGCAACCGTTGGTGGAGAACGCCATCAAACATGGCCTGGCCGGGTCGGCTAGAAGCATGAAGATCACCATTTCCGCCGAGCGGATGAACGGATCCCTCCACTTGGTGGTGGACGACAATGGCCAGGGATGTCCCGACACCGTATCGGCCATGGCAAAAGGAGGGATCGGGCTCGGCAATGTGCGTGATCGATTGAACCTGATCTACGGGGTTGCCTCCAGCTTCAACCTTTCCTCCCCGGCAGGAAAGGGGTTCCAGGTCAGGCTCTCCATTCCATTCGAACCAACCGAACTACCAACATGAAGACCATTCGCACCATCGTGGTTGACGATGAGCCCGCAGCACGCTCGCGCATCGTCCGGCTTCTGGCCAAGGACAAGGAATTCAACGTGGTGGCCGAGTGCGGGAACGGCCAGGAGGCACTGGACGTGGTGCGCAAGCACCGGCCCGACCTTCTGTTCCTCGACGTCCAGATCCCGGAGAAGACCGGTTTCGAGGTGGTGGCCGGCATACCGGTTGACCGGATGCCATTCGTGGTGTTCGTCACGGCATACGACCGATACGCACTGAAGGCCTTTGATGTGGACGCTGTGGATTTCCTGCTGAAACCCTTCGATGATGACCGCTTCCGCAATGCGGTGGAAAAGGCCAAGCGTTCCATTGAAATGCAGAGCAGTTCACGGCTCACGGGCCGGCTGATGGACCTGGTGCGCAACCACATGAACACCACGAGCACATATACCGAGATCTTCGTGGTACGCGACAAGGGCCGGGAACACCAGATCCACGCCAACGACCTGATCTTCCTGCGCGCCGAGGGCAACTACGTCAGGCTGCAGACCATGGACCGGCACATCCTGCACCGGGTGACGATGACCAACGTGCAGGACGAACTGGACCCGGAACGGTTCTTACGAATCCATCGCCGATTTGTGATCAATCAGGAGCAGGTTTCCGACGTCCGGTACACCGGCAACAACGAGTTCACCTTTACCATGAGCAACGGCCAACAGATCGTGAGCGGCCGATCCTACAAGGAACAGATCGCGCAGCGGCTGCGCGACCGGAAGCTGGGCTGAACCGCGCAACATCCATCCAACCATTGGTCAGGATCGCCCACGTGGACGCGGGATGCGGCCCTAATTTCAGGGCACCAACAATGTCTGTCCGATGAAAGCCCCCCCTTCCTCCTGGCTGCCCTGTTGTGCCTGCCGCTGCTGGAGGTCCAGGCCCAGTTCACCTTGCTCAACCTGCCCCGCGAAAGCCAAGCGGCCACGGTAACGCAGCGGATCGGCATCACGGACATCACCGTGAACTATTCCAGGCCGAGCGTGAACGGACGTGTCATCTGGGGAAACCTGGTGCCCTACGATCAGGTGTGGCGGGCGGGTGCGAACGAGAACACCACCTTCACCACCACCAGCGCCATCCAGGTGGAGGGACATGACCTGCCGGCCGGGAGCTATGGCTTCCACATGATCCCTTCCAAGGGAGCTTGGACCGTGATCTTCAGCAAGGACCACACCGCGTGGGGTTCGTTTTTCTATACGGAGGGCATGGACCAACTGCGCGTGCAGGTGACACCCCACGCCGCACCGTCAAGCGAACAGCTCACCTACACCTTCAACGACGTCACCGCGAGCTCCGCGACCTTGTCCCTTCGCTGGGCAGACCTGGAGGTGCCCATCCACCTGAGTGTGGATGTACACGGTGTGGTGCTCGCGGGCTTGGACGATCAACTACACGGGCTCACCGCCTTCGGCTGGGAGGCCTGGTACGAGGCCGCCCTGTACTGCGACCAGGAAGGGATCGCGCCGGAAAAGGCCATGCGCTGGGTGGACATGTCCATTGCCCGCGGCCCGAACCTGGAGAACCAAGCCTTGAAGGTGAAGATGCTGGAGGAACAGGGCAAGCTGGCCGAAGCGAAGGCCTTGCGTGCCACTATGCTGGACGGTGCCAGCAATCCGCAACTGAACACCTATGGCTACCGCTTGTTGAATCAGGGTAAAACTGCGGAAGCGGTAAAGGTCTTCGAAATGAATGCCAAGCTGCACCCCGATGACCCCAATGTGCATGACAGCCTGGGCGAGGGCTATTTGAAAGCCGGGCAGAAGGCGGAGGCGATCAAGAGCTTCAAGAAAAGCCTGGGCATGGACCCGCCGGCCGGGGTGCGCGCGAACTCGATCAAATGCCTGAAGGAACTGGGCGTGGATACGAGGGCGTATGAAAAGGGTAGTTAGTCCACCAGGCCCATTCCGTACAGCAGCAAGTTCCATGTGCGCCAGGCGATACTCCGGATCTCATATTACGCGGCACCGGTCTGCCTGGCACAGGGTGCCCAGCATGATGTTCCGACCCAAGAGCCCCCGTACATAGGACCGTTCATCGCTGCAATGTCACCGTTCCCCTGATCTTATCCCGGCCAGGCAACGATCGCTGCCCGATCATGGTCTTAACCGCAAGCGACCCACCATGCTCCTGCGCTCTTCATGGTATTTGATCTGGGCGATGTTGGCCGCCATCCATGGCCGTGCACAACAGTTGGTGCCCAACGGCGACTTCGAGAGCTACACGCAGTGCCCCGACTACGTGAGCCAGATCGACCGGGCCACGGGCTGGTCACGTCCCACTGATGGTACCAGTGATTACCTGAATGCTTGCCTGGGCGTGCCCTTCAGCCTGAGCGTGCCTGGCAACCAGTTCGGCCACGAGCCGGCCCATAGTGGAAGCGGCTATGCCGGGTTCTATACCTTTTATGCCACCACCGAGGCCGAAGTGCCGGGCGATCTGGACCGTGAGTACGTGACACGGGCGCTGGCCTCACCGCTCGTGCCCGGCGAAACCTATGCAGTGGAGTTCTTCGTCAGCCTTGCCGATGTCTCGAAGTATGCTGTGAACGACATCGGGCTGCTGTTCTCCACCTATGCACCATACCGCCCGGACGAGCAGGCCATTGAAGCGGTGCCTCAAGTTCGGCATGGCGGTGTGTCGTGGTTGGACAACAAGAACGGATGGATGCGCATCGGCGGTTGTTTCATCGCGGATTCGGCCTACACACACATCACGATCGGCAACTTCAACAATGGGCCGGGCACGGCTTTCCTGCAAGTACCTACGAACTATCCGTTGACCTGGTACAGCTATTACTACATCGATGATGTGAACGTTCAGCATGTTCCCCGGCCCCAGCTCGGGCCGGATATCACGACATGCGGACCGGTCCAACTCGCCGTGCCGGACCCGCAACCTGGCGTTGATTACGCATGGTCCACAGGGGAAGTCGGCCCCGCCATCACAGTGGCCGGGGGCGGAACCTATATCGTTCACGCGATCCTGGCGGGATGCACGGTGGAAGACAGCATCCGCGTGGATCCACTTCCCACCTTGGTGCCCACGATCGTCGGCGATACGACCCATGACTTCTGCATGGAAGGGATCATGACCTTGCACGTGGAGAACATCCCACCAACTGCAACTGCGCTATGGAACGATGGAAGCTCGGGCATGGCCTTGACCATCAGTCATCCGGGGAGTTTCGATGTCACTGTTCACGCCACCGGGTTCTGTTCCGCCAGCACATCCGTGACCGTTCAGGACATCTGCGACCACCCGATCTTCCTTCCGAATGCATTCAGCCCCAACGGCGATGGCATCAATGACCGGTTCATCCCAACCTTCGATCAATGGACCACATCCTTCGCCTATTCCGTGTTCGACCGTTGGGGCCGGGAAGTGTTCCACTCCGGTGATGGCCTGCCGTGGGATGCCGATCACGTCGCGCCCGGTGTTTATGTCATGCACTACGTGGCTACTGACCGTGCAACCAAAGACCAACGGATCGGTAAAGGACATATCACGGTGATCCGTTGATCCATGGCTCGAATCTTCCGATGTGTTTCCCCTGCACGGAATCAATTCAGGGACGTACCCCGTTTTCCGGGACGAGGCTGAGGATATTGGCTTCCAAGCATGTCCTCGAACTCTGTCCCTATAGGCAATTCCAGACCATGTCACCTTCATCGGCGATTGGCCTGCCGGGCCTGATAATTCGGACTGGGAACTACCGGGTTCGCACCATTGAACGTCCAGTGGTTCCAGGGGTTCTAATCCTCGCGGATCTACGGTTCAGATCTACGAATTCCTACGACGTCTGCTTGCATGTGGCCTTCATCACTCATGCCTCAACGCCCTCACCGGGTCCGTCTGCGCCGCCCGGATCGCGCGGAAGCTCACGGTGAAGGTGGCGATCAACAGCACCATCAGTCCTGCGCCGAGGAAGACCAGCGGCTCGATGGTGGTGCGGAAGGCGAAGTTCTCCAGCCAGCGGCCCACACCGAACCAGGCGAGCGGCATGGCCACCACGGCGCCCACGAGCACCAGCAACAGGAAATCGCGGGTGACCACCCAGGTGATCCGCAGCGTATCCGCGCCCATCACCTTGCGGATGCCGATCTCACGGGTACGCTTCTCGGCGGTCCAGGAGGCAAGCGCGAACAGGCCCAGGCAGGCGATGAACACCGCGAGCAGGGAGAAGAGGCCCACGAGCTTCGCCAGGCGCCCCTGTGCTTCGTACTGTGAATCCAGTTGGTCGTCGAGGAATTGGTACTCGAACGGGAAGTTGGTGGTGCGCGCATTCCACTCCTTGCGCGCGGCCTCGATCACGGGCGTGGGATCGCCGGCGTCGGTGCGGATGTAGATGTAGCGCAGCCATTGCGTGATGTCGTGTTGCCCGCACATGTCGAACACGAAGGGTTGCACCGCCTTGAAGAGCGGGTCGAACGCGAAGTCCCGGGCCACGCCGATCACGCGCTCTTCCCCGTGCGGGGTGTCCATCCGTTCACCGATGGCCTTGGCGGGATCATCGGGATGCAACTGCTTCGCGAAGGTCTCATTGATCACCACGCTCAAGGAGTCATCGCCGGGGAAGTCGCGGCTGAACCAGCGCCCGGCGGTGAGCTGGATGTCCATGGCCTCCTGGAAATCGGGGTTCACGTACAGCGCGGGCAGGTAGGTCCACTTGCCCTGTTCCATGTCGCCCCAATTGAACTCGTGGGTGTTGTGTTTCTTGCCGAGGATGTCGTTGCTCCAGCTCACGGCCTTCACGCCGCTGATCTTCTTCAGTTCGGGATAGACCGCCAAGTACACATTGGCCATGGGCGCACGCACGGGGATCAGGATCACTTGTTCCTTGTTGAAGCCGAGTTCCACGCTGCGCAGGTGGTCGTGCTGTTTCTTCACGAACACGGTGCCGATGATGAGCACCAGCGCGATGGCGAACTGCACCACCACCAGGGCCTTCCGCAGTGCCTGGCCGCGCGATGTACCGCCGCTGTTGCCCTTCAGCACCGTGGCGGGCTGGAAGGAGGAGAGGAAGAATGCCGGATAGATCCCGCTGAGCAGGCCGACAATCGCGGCGATGGCGAGCACGCCGGGCACCAGCAGCGCGGGCAACGGGATCGTTTCTCCCGCCAGCGTGTTGAAGGCGGGCATCAGCAACTTGATCAGCAGCAGCGCGATCACTGCCGCGAGCAGGCTCATCAGCACGCTTTCCAACAGGAACTGCGCGATCAGCTGACCGCGCGCCGCGCCTGCCGCCTTGCGCACACCCACCTCGCGCGCCCGGTATGCACTGCGCGCCGTGGCCAGGTTCATGAAGTTCACCGCGGCCAGCACCAGGATGAAGAAGCCGATGGCCCAGAGGATGTTCACGCTGCCCTTGTCGCCGTTCTGCCGCATCTCGAAATCGAGCTTGCTGGTGAGGTGGATGTCGGCGAGCGGCTGCAACTCGTGCCCGATCTGGTCCTTGAGGAAGTCGGGGTAGTATTTGTGGATGAAGTCCGGGAAGATGCGGTCCACCTCGGCCTTTGTGACGCCTTCCTTCAGCCGCACGTAGGTCCAACAGGGGTTCCACACCCAGTTGTTGCGTTCGATGTTCTTCCAGAATTGCAGGATGGTGCCAATGCTCACCAGCCCCTCGAACCGGATGTGCGAGTTGCGCGGGATCTCGCCCAGGATGCCCGTGACCTGCACGTCCATGGCGTTGTCCCACTTCATCAACTGGCCCATGGGGTCGGCATCGCCGAAGTACTTCTTCGCCAGCTCCTGCGAGAGCACGATGCTGCCCGGCTTGGCCAGCGCGGTCTTTGGATCACCCTGGATCAACGGATAGTCGAAGAGGTCGAACACCGTACTGTCCACCAGGTAGAGGCCGCTCTCGGTGAACATGCGGTCGGTGCTGAGGCTGTCGCCCACCTTCAGGGTGTGCTGCGGATCCTGGAAGTCGAACCAGCGGCAGTAGCGCTCGATCAGTTCGGGATGGTCATGGTACAGCGTGGGGCCGAGGCCGAAGACCATGCTGCTGCTGTGCTCGCCCTGGCCCTCCATCTCGATCTCGCCCACCACGCGGTACACGCGTTCGGTATGCGGCACGAAGCGGTCGAAGCTGCGCTGGTACCGCACGTAGAGGCCGATGAGCACGAAGCAGGCGATGCCCGTGGCCAGGCCCAGTAGGTTGATGAGGGTGTAGAGCTTCTGCTTCCAGAGGTTGCGGAAGCCGGTGAGGAGGAGGTTCTTCAGCATGGCTTCACTCGTATCGCAACGCCTTCACCGGATCGGCCACCGCCGCCCGGTACGCCTGCACGGATACCGTGAACACGGTAACGAGCAGTGTGATGAGCAGGGCCGCGGCGTAGAGCAGGGGCGAGATGTTGGTGTGGTAGGCGAAGGTCTCCAACCAACGGCCGATGGCGTACCAGGCCAGCGGGAAGGCCAGCAGCAGCGCCAGGCCCAGCAGCATCACGAATTCCTTGTTGAGCCGCCGCACGATGTCGAACAGCGGGGCACCCATCACGCGGCGGATGCCGATCTCGCGCGTGCGTTGCTTGGTGGTGAAGAACGCCAGCCCGTAGAGTCCCATCACCGTGAGCACGATGGTGAGCACGGCGAAGGCGGTGAACACGCGGTAGAGCTTGTCCTCGGCCTGGTACAGTTGCGCGATACTGTCCGTAAGGAAGGTGGCGTCCCATTCCGCGTTGGGGAAGAGCTTCTTCCATTCGCCCTGCAATGCGGCCAACTGGGTGGCGAAATCACCGGGTTCCAGCCGCAATACCAGGTTCTGCGCACCATAACGCTGGCTGCTCTGGAACATCACCAGGGGCTCGATGGGCGTGTGCAAGCTGGTGTAGTGGAAGTCCTTGAGCACACCGATCACGGTGAGCTCCTGGTCGGGTTGCGGCGGACTGGCCTGGGCATCGCCGGGGATGAGGATCTTCTCGCTCAACGCATCCTTCCATCCGAAGGCCTTCACCGCGCTCTCGTTCACCATCACGGCGTTCACACGGTCGCTGGGAATGGCGGGGTCGAAGTAGCGCCCCGCCGCCAGTTCCACGCCGAGCAATGCCGGGAAGTCCGCATCGGTGCTCATGGTGGGCATGGGCTTGTCGATGCGCCCCTCGGGCGTGTTCACCTTCAGCACCCAGCGGCCACTGCCCTGGCCGGGCAGGTTCTGCGTGAAGGCCGCGCCGGTGACGAAGCTCTGCCGCATCAGCTCATCCTTCACGGTCCGCAGCTTGTCCCACGCCAGCGTATCCGGACCGGGCGGCAGCGGCATGGTGATGCTCAACAGGTTCTCCTGCCGAAAGCCCATGTCCGTGGTGCGCAACCAGTGCAGTTGTGCGAACACCGCGAGCGTACCCACCACCATGAAGAGCGCGATGGCGAACTGCGCGCCCATGAGCACCTTCCGCACTCGCTGCTTCCCCGCACCGCTGGCCACCCCTTCCTTCAGCAGCAATTGGGGCGGGAAGCG
The DNA here is from genome assembly GCA_024103275.1 of Flavobacteriales bacterium. Lineage (GTDB taxonomy): Bacteria > Bacteroidota > Bacteroidia > Flavobacteriales_F > PHOS-HE28 > PHOS-HE28. The sequence continues at coordinate 12,274 of JAGFIV010000085.1, read as the reverse complement.
GGAGAGGAAGAAAGCCGGATAGCTGCCGGCCACCACGCCGATGGCGAGGATGATGACCAGCACCACCACCAGGAAGCTTCCGTGCAACAGATGGTCCATGCCGATCTCCTTGCCGGTGAGGCTGTTGAACGCGGGCAGCGCCAGCCACAGCAGGGCCAGCGCCACCCCGATGCCGATCACCGCGATCATCACGCTGCCGCCGATGAACTGCGCCACGAGCTGCCCGCGCTGTGCCCCGCTCACCTTGCGCAGGGCCACCTCCTTCGCGCGGCGCGTGGCATCGGCCGTGCTCATGTTGATGTAGTTGATGCAGGCGATGGCCAGCACCAGCACGGCCACCAGGGCGAAGAGCGTCACATAGGCCTTGTTGCCCTTCTTCTGCGTGTCGTAGATAAGGTCGTTGTTGAAGTGCACCGCGCGCAGCGGCTCCAAGTTGAAGCGGATGCTGCCCTGGAACTGGTCGCCGCCCCATTGCGGGATGATGTACTTGGTGACGAAGGCGTCCATCTTGCCTTGGAAGGCGTGCTCATCCACACCCGGCGCCAGCACCAGGTAGTTGAAGCAGCTGTTGTTGCCCCACGACTGGTCGAGCTGCGCTTTGGCCTGCGGCGGTAGGCCCAGCCGGCTCATGAAGACGCCCATGGGGATGTGCGTGTTCTCCGCTTTGCCATCGATCACACCGGCCACCTTCAGCGTGCGACCATTGCGGGTGACGAGCTTGCCGATGGGGTCCTCCGCGCCGAACATGCGCGTGGCCATGTCCTGCATGATCACGATGTTGTCCGGCTCGTCGAGCGCATCGGGTCCGCCGTGCGTGAAGGTGAAGTCGAAGGTGCGGAAGGTGCTGGTGTCGGCGTTGTAGCCGTCCTGCGCAACGTACTTGTGGCCGTTGTACTCCAGCGTGGTCTGACCCAGTTGGAAGAGCGATACACCCGCCTCGATGTCCGGATACTCCTTCAGCAGGGCCTCCATGATCGGGAAGGGCGTGATGCCGAAGTCGTCCTTGGTGTCGCCGAACTGGTAGTGGGCCTGGATGCGGTAGATGCGGTCGGCCTTGCGGTGGTGGGCATCGAAGCTCAGCTCGTCCTGCACGTAGATGTAGATGAGCATGCAGGCCGTGATCCCGATGGCCAGGCCCAGGATGTTCAGCGCCGCGAAGAGCTTGTCGCGCTTCAGGCTGCGCCAGGCGATGAGGAGGTAGTTCTTCCACATGGCACCATCGGTTAAAGTCGTTCACCGGCGGCAACCCCGGCAGCGATCACCTTTCCGTCGAGCAGGTTGATGGTGCGGCGTGCGTAGCCCGCGTCGCGCAGGCTGTGGGTCACGATGATGATGGTGGTCCCGGCCTTGTTGAGGTCGGAAAGCAGGCCCATCACCTCCTCGCCCATGGTGCTGTCCAGGTTGCCGGTGGGCTCGTCCGCCAGGATGAGGTCCGGACTGTTCACAACAGCCCGTGCGATGGCCACACGCTGCTGCTGGCCGCCGCTGAGCTGTTGCGGGAAGTGCTTGGCCCGATGCGCGATGTTCATGCGTTTCATGGCCTCTTGCACACGTTGAATGCGTTCGCCTTTGCCCATGGACGTGTAGATCAGCGGCAGCTCGATGTTCTCGGCCACGGTCAGTTCATCGATCAGGTTGAAGCTCTGGAACACGAAACCGATGGTGTTCTTGCGCAGTTCGGCGCGCTTGCGTTCGCTGTAGCCGCTCACATCCTCTCCGTTCACCAGGTACTGGCCGCTGCTCGGGGCATCCAGCAGGCCCAGGATGTTCAGCAGGGTGGACTTCCCGCAACCGCTGGGCCCCATGATGGCCACGAATTCACCAGGAGCCACTTCGATGTCCACGGCGTTGAGGGCGGTGGTCTCCACGGTGTCGGTGCGGTAAACCTTGGATAGTTGCTGGGTTCTCAGGAGGCTCATGTGAGAGGGGAGATTGAGTGTTGCGTGTCGTTTGTTGACCGCACCCGCGATACACAGTGCATAACACGTGGCGTGCGCGGGTGGGAAGGGTTCATTCGATCACGAGCTCATCGGCATCGTTGAAGGCACTATAGCGGCTGGTGATCACGCGTTCACCGGGTTCCAGGCCCTCCAGCACCTCGTACATGTCCGGGTTCTGGCGGCCCAGCTTCACGTTTCGCCGGGTGGCGGTCCCGCCCGCATCCACCACGTACACCCACAGGCCGCCCGTATCCTGGAAGAAGGGCCCGCGCGCCAGCATCACGGCTTCTTGGGGCTCACCGAGCTGCAGGCGCACTTGGAAGGTCTGGCCCCGGCGCACCTCCGGCACATCGGCCACGAAGCGTAGGTCCACGTCGAACTCACCATTGCTCACTTCAGGATAGATCTTGAACACCTCGATCGCCACTTCGCGGCCGCCGTGGGTGAAACCGCCCCGCAGGCCGATGGAGATCCGGTTCACGTAGTGCTCCGGAATGCGGGCACGCACCTTGAAGCCGTCCAGCACATCGATCTGCGCGATGCGCTCCCCGCGTTGCTTGGTCTGGCCCAGTTCGGCGTTCAGCCCGCTCAGCTGGCCGTCGATCGGCGCCTTGACCACCAGGTCCTGAAGGTTCTCCCGGAGGAAGGCGAGGTTCTGGTCGATCAAGGACAGATTGTTGGTGATGGAACCGAGCTGGCTGAGGCGGAAGAGCGAATCGCGCCGCACGTTCGAGGCCAGCAGCTTGCGCTTCTCCCGCATGTACGCCAGGTTCTCCGCGTTGTTGAGGAAGGTGTTCCGGGCCAGCAAGGAGTCCCGCACCAATTGTTCATCGATCCGGCCGTCGCGTTCCAACCGCTTCAGCTCCTTGTCCAGGTTGAGCAGTTCGTCCTGCAGGCGCGTGGTCTGCTGGTCCATGGCCAGGCGCGTGTTGCGCAGGTTGTTCTGCTGGTCCAGCAACTGCGCTTCGCGGTTGATGGCGTCCATGCGCAGAACGGGGTCATCCAGTTCGATGATGGGCTGACCGGCCTGCACCATGTGGCCGTCCTCCACGAAGCGCTTCTTCACCGTGCCGCCCTGAAGTGCATCCAGGAAGACGGTCTGGATGGGCTGAACGGTTCCGGTCACGGGGATGAATTCCTTGAATTGGCCCTTCTCCACCGGTGAAATGGTGAGTTTGGCCGCTTCCACACGGGTCCGTTTGGTGGAGAGCGACCCCGCCCAAACCCCTCCTGCCAAAAGCACTGCAACACCGCCAATACCGAGGGTGAGGAGGCGCTTTCGGCGGGTGGGCCGGGGATCGATGGCGCGGTCCATGGGCATGCATCAAAGATCCAAGGCCCAGGCCCCTTGCGAAAGCCGAATGTGTCCGATGGCCAGGAGCGTGATGAACGGCATGAAGCGCCAATTGCCGTCGGAAACCGAAGGCCACGCGAACAACGACCTCTTTCCCTCAGCGATGGCCGACATGCTTGTTCAAACCCGTGCAACCAAGGTTTCCGGGCCGACCACGCTGGCATCGGCGTTAAGGGGCTATTGTGGGCCAGTCGGCCGGAAAGGAGGTCAGAAGCGGGAAGCGTACGGTGGATGAGCTGCTTCCAATCGCCTTCACCACCGTGGTGCTGCAGAAGTAGGCCGCACCGGGCCCCGTTCATCCCCTTTTCCACGGCTCGCCACCGGCAAAGGCCGCGTACGGCGGCCAGCCGGTACTTTGGTTGCGTATGTGTCCGACAGTGCATGCCCATTGCCGGAATTTCGTGCCCAGGGAATATGGAAACTCCGGCGGTGGAACCCAAACCGGCGCAAAAGCGCAATCCCGGAGCGCATTCGGGGCCGGGTGAATTACCTTGGCCCTTCGACCCATTTGCGGAAGGATCGTTGACGGGAGGTGTCATCCTTGGTCCAGCGCAAGGGGCAGCGCCCACCATGAAAGACAAGTTCAGGGACTGGCTAAGGACTTATTTGATGTGGGCGCCGATCCCCATGCGTGCGCTGTTCGTGGCCGCAGGGATCTTGTCCGTGGTGTTCGTCTTCACCTCTTTCATCGGGCGCACCCAGCTCGGGACGATCCCGGGCAATTTTGACTGGTGGCGCCAGGCTCCGGGCCCTTTCCTGAATTTCTTTACGTGGACATTGCTGCTCCCGTTGGTGAACCGCTGGTCCATCAAATGGTCCCTGAAAAGCCACCCCGTTTCCCGGGCTATCCTGGCACACTTGGGCTTGGGCATACTGATCTGCACGTGCCACGAACTGTTCACCACCGCGGTGTATATGGGACTGCTGAACGTCGCAGGCGAGATGACGATCGACCAGCGGACCTTGCACGGCATCCTGCTGGTGCTGCCCGCAGGGGTTGTGCAGCGCTTGCTGGAATATTGGGTGTTGCTGCTCTTCCTTTTGTACATGCAGACCCACCGGCAAATGCAGGAAGAACGCAACCAAGTGCTTCGCTTGCAGAACGAGCTGCAGACCACCCGCCTCCATGCACTGAAAAAGCAACTCCAGCCCCACTTCCTGTTCAACACGCTGAACACGGTAAGCGCCCTGATGGACGAGGACCGCAAAGGCTCCCGGAAGGTCCTGGCACGCCTGGGCCAATTACTGCGGACGACCTTGGCCGAGGAACGCCGGGCCACCGTACCCTTGTACCATGAGATCGAACACATCGGCAATTACCTCGATATCGAGACCATCCGGTTCAAGGACCGGCTGCAAGTGTTCTACGACATTCCGCCGGAATGCGGCGATGCCATGGTGCCGGGCATGATCCTGCAACCGTTGGTGGAGAACTCCATCAAACACGGCTTGGACACCACGGCCGACGAGATGCGGATCAACATCGCAGCCAGGCACGAGGGGGCAATGCTCCACTTGCGCGTAAGTGACAATGGAAAAGGGTGCAGCGACGTGGCCTCCGCCCTCACCCTGGGGGGAATCGGCCTGCGCAACATCCGGGAGCGACTGTCCCTCATGTACGGCAACCTTGGCCAACTGCGCGCCGTCTCCGGGCCAGGGCAGGGGTTCCATGCCACCGTCAGCCTTCCTTTTGTCATTGAAGACCCCGGGGACCGATGAGGAACGTCCGGACCATCGTGGTGGATGATGAGCCCACGGCAAGGGCCCACATCGTGCGACTGTTGGGTGAAGACCCGGACATCCGCATCCTGGCCGAATGCCGCAATGGACTGGAGGCCTTGGAAATCTGCCGGAAGGAAACCGTGGACCTCCTCTATCTTGACATCCAAATGCCCTTGGTAAACGGGTTCGAACTCCTCAAGCGCCTGCCGTCCAACAAGACGGCCCCCTTCGTGATCTTCAGCACGGCATTCGACCAATATGCGTTGAAGGCATTCGATGTCCGGGCCGTGGACTACCTGCTCAAGCCCTTCGACGACGACCGGTTTTACGAATCCTTGGAACGGGCCAAGGAATTCATCGAGATGCGGGAACAAAAGGTCCTCGCCGGCCGGATGTTGGACCTGGTGCAAACCCACCTGAAGGAACGGAAGGACAGTGCGCAGGTATTCCTGATCAAGGATAAAGGGCGCGAATACCGCATCGCGGCAAAGGACATCCTCTATGTGAAGGCCGAAGGCAACTACGTGGTGCTGCAGGCCATGCAGGGCAGGCACTCGCTCCGCATGACCATGAACATGCTGGAAAGCGAACTGGACCCCGCCGAGTTCCTCCGCATCCACCGCAGCTACATCGTGAACATGGCACAGGTGAAGAGCTACCGGTACAGCGGCAACAATGAATTCACCTTTCTCCTGCGCAACGACAGGCACCTGGTCAGCGGCCGCAACTACAGGGAGCAGGTGGCCAAGTTCCTCACGGCCCGGGAGCAAGTGTAAGGGTCTGGCCACTCCCCGGAAGAACACCGCCCCCCTGCCGCCCGACAGCCCCTGGCGAACGAAACGCCCACCCCCGCCTGCGTTGACGGCCCGTTGATTTAGGGATGAACCGGCCAGGGGCACAGGGGAGGAACCGCTACTTTAGCCACCATTCAAACCTCGACCATGAAAAAAGCTCTCCTCACTTGTGCCTTGGTATGCCTCGCCGTGCTCCTGAACGCCCAGGATGCCTTTGAACGGATCTACCGCATACCCGGGGCGCTGGAATTCTCGGGCGCCACCATCGACCTGGAGGGGCACTATGTGCTGGCCAATGAAACCGCTGACAACAACATCCAAGTGACCCGTATTGCACCGGACGGCACCCATGAGTGGACAAACGTCTACCCGTATTTCGTCGATATGGGCCTATACAGCACCTGCGTTGCCGCGGGGCCGGACGGCATTGTGGTGGTCGGCTTCGCGTTGGGCAATGGCACGGCCAGCAGGGATGGGGTCGTGCTGCGCATCGACCTAGACGGCACCCTGCTGTCCAGCACCCGGGTGGACGTGGGCGGCGGCTCCAATGCCTTCCACACCTTGAAGGCCACCAGCGACGGGTTCATCGCAGGGGGGCGCGCAGGGGCCTATGGGAACGACTACGACATGACCCTCACCAAATTCAACACCTTGGGCGAGATCCAATGGTCGCGCTCCTATGGACGCCCCCTATGGGACTGGGCCTACGACGCCACGGAACTCGCCGACGGCGGTTTCGCCGTCATCGGCTACCGGGATACGCTGCCAAATACGACCGGCCGCCCCTCCGCCTACCTGGTCCGCACCGATGCCATGGGCAACGAACTCTGGGCGCGCATCCTCTATTCGGACTTCCATTCCGAGGAGGGCTACAACGTGGTGGAAGACCTGGACGGTAACCTGTACATCGGCGGGCGTTCCTTGGGTTTCACCGTAAGCGAAACCAACGCCTGGATCACCAAGCTCTCGCCCAACGGAAACCACATCTGGACCCGGGCGGCCGTATACGGAACGGAGAGCGTGACCTTGATCCCCGATCACGATGGGGGCGTCACATGGTTGGTCCACCCCCAATGGGCGGCCGGAAGCCAAGGAGATTACCAGATCGGTTGGGGCAAATTCGATGCGGATGGCAACCTGGTTTACTACAAGCAATACGGTGCGCCCAGGATCGACTACGCGATCCAAATGTTCAGGAAGCAGGATAACAGCCTGGCCATCCTGGGCATAACGAACAGTTATGGTGCCGATGCCCTGGATTGGCAGGTATTCCTGATCCAGACCGACAGCGAGTTCAATGCGGTATGCGACGAAATGGATTCCACGCTGACGTGGCAAGCCTTCACCCCACACGTGGTCCCCATCTCCAGCATCACCAACTCGGGGTTCACCGAATACCCTTGGCCCCTGGGAACACTCCCGGTAGCGGTGACCACGGACGACCCCTGCTGCCTGGTGCGACCCGATTTCACCCCGTACTCCATTGGGAGTGACGGAGGGGCATGGGGATTTATGAACACCACCACGGGTGGTGCCATCTATTCCTGGGATTTCGGCGACGGCACCACCAGTACGGAACAGTCGCCCACCCATGCTTATGCAACCGGCGGCACGTACATGGTGTGCCTTACGGTGAGCGGAACTTGCGGGGAGGCCACCACCTGCCAGTCGATTGAAGTGGCGATCGCCGGGATTGATGAACTCCAAGGCGCGAACGGGCGACCCGCGCTGTACCCATCCCCGGCCGACCGCAGCATTGTGCTGGAGGGCGTGAAGCCCATGGAGCACATCCAAGTACTTGACCATGCCGGACGCATCGTGAAAGATGTTGCCGCCCAAGGCCGGTTGCGCTTGGAGATCACCGTGGATGACTTGCCTGCCGGAAGCTATGCCGTAAGGGTGCAGCTACGGAACGGCACCCTGCACCACCTGCGTGCCGTGGTGATCCATTGATCACACAAGCCTTACCTGAAAGCGCCGCCGGACACCTTCGGCGGCGCTTTCGGTTTTTCGGGGGACGAATGGTTGGTTTTGGGCCGACCGTTGGGGAAGGCTGCATGCACATTGGTTTACTTTGTTGAAACCAGCGACGCACATGCGCCAAATCCTGCTCCTCTCCTTGATCCTGACGGGCCTCAACGTGTTCGGGCAAGCCCCATTTGAACGTGTCTACACCGTGCCGAATGCCGTAAAGATGTACGGTGGAACGATGGATACGCAAGGACGACTCTTCTTCGCCACCGAGTCGGCCGACAAGAACATCCAGATCACATGCGTGGGGCCGGACGGCACCCATGCATGGACCCGGACCTATCCCTACTTCGTGGCCATGGGCTTGTACAGCCAGTGCATTGCCACCAATGAGAATGGTATCCTGGTGGCAGGGTTCGCCTTGGGTGGCGGGACCAACAGCCGCGACGGGATCATCCTCCACATCGCTTTCGACGGCACCTTGATCAACAGCACCCGGGTCGACGTAGAGGGCGGGTCCAATGCCTTCCATACGTTGAAGGCCACCAGCGACGGGTTCATCTCCGGCGGCCGTGCCGGTGCCTTTGGGAACGACTACGACATGTTGCTCACGAAGTTCAGCGCGACGGGCGAGGTTCAATGGGCAAAGGCGTTCGGGACCTCGGGCTGGGACTGGGCCTACGATGCCACGGAACTGGCCGATGGCGGGTTTGCCCTGATCGGATACGGGGATGCGCTGGGTACCGGCTATTCGCCCTCGGCCTACCTGGTGCGCACCGATGCCCTGGGCAATGAGTTGTGGGCACGCAGCATCAGCAGCGGCAACGGTGTGGATGAAGGCTACAACGTGACCGAAGCCACGGATGGCAGCCTGTACATCGGAGGCCGGAGCCTGGGCTACCTGCCGGCTTCGATCAATGCCTGGATCACCAAGCTGACCCCGGGAGGCGACCATGTTTGGACAAGGGTGCTGGAAAAGGGCGTGGAAACGGTCACGCTGATCGCCGACCACGATGACGGGGTCCAATGGCTGATCCACCCCCAATGGGTGACCACCCTGCCGGGCGGTTATGAAATGGCCTGGGGCAAGTTGGACTCGGACGGCAACCTGGTAAGGTCCAAGGTCTTCGGCGCACCGGGCAATGACTATTCGGTGAACATGGTCGCCCAGGATGACGGCTCCCTCGCCATCTTGGGCAGCACCAGCAGTTATGGGGCCAGCTTCCAGGAGTGGAAGGCCCTGCTGATCCAAACCGACACGGAGGGGAATGCCGCCTGCGACCCGCTGGATTCGACCTTGGTCTGGCACGATGAATTTTCGGCCATCGTCCAACCGTTCACAAGCCTGACCAACTCCGCGTTCACCACCTATCCCTGGCCCCTGGGAACCCAACCGGTAGCGGTGGACACCTACGACCCCTGCTGTGCGGTGCGGCCCCAATTCAACCCCTATCCGCTGGGGACCGGCGGGTTCTCTTGGGGATTCGCCAACACCACCACCGGCGCCAGCGGCTACTTCTGGGATTTCGGGGACGGCACCACCAGCACCGAGACCTCGCCGACGCATACGTATGCGTCCAGCGGAACGTACATCGTTTGCGTCACCGCCACCGGTTCCTGCGGCGAAGGCACCTCCTGCCAAGCCATCAGCATTACCGTGGGGATCGATGAGGCGCGCGCAGCGGAACACAGGCCGCTCCTCTATCCTTCACCGGCCGATGGCTCATTCAACATTTCGTCGCCGGTCCCGATGGAACTTGTCCGGTTGGTGGACAGCGACGGGCGCATCGTGAAGGTTGTACAAGCCCATGGCCGCATGGACCTCTACGTCCCGACCCACGAACTGGCGCCTGGGGTTTATGCCGTGGAAATGTGGATGCGGGGGGGAAACCAGTACCATGCCCGGATCATGGTCACCCACTGATCTCCAATGTCCGGCACCGTTGCCATAGTCCACGCCGAGAAGCCTTTGAGCCTCCGCTGGGGCACCTTGGTGGCGCTCCTGTGCCTGCCCCTGCTGCTGGCCGCACAGGAGATTTGTGACAATGGCGTGGATGACGACGGCAACGGGCTGATCGACCTCAACGATTCGCTGGCCTGCCCCTGCGACCTGTTACCGCCTTCCGGCAACTTGATCACCAACGGCTCCTTTGAGGACCATACCTGCTGCCCCGGTGATGATCCGAACTGGCCGATCGTGGATGTTGATTGCGCCGACAATTGGACCAATTACATGGTGTCCTCCTCCTCGGATTATTATGGGTGCGACTATCTGCCCGCCGCCATCCCGCAACCCCTTCCCGACGGAGGGGGGCTGGCGGGGTTCGGCGCCAGCATCGATTGGTCAGGCAACAATTACTATTACGAGTTCCTTGTCCAATGCCTGGCCAACCCGCTGATCACCGGGCAGACCTACCAACTTTCCTTCACTATGGCGGCCGCACGCACTTCCACCGCACCAGCCGTCAACGTCGGGCTGAACATGCCCGTGGACTTCGGGCCCATCGACATGGCGATCTACGGCATTGACACTTGCCCCTCCTCGCCGTATGTGGAGTATGACCCCATCTTCGGCACTCCCCTGCCTGCGGACCGATGCCCTACCGACCTGGGCTGGGTGGAACTGGGCCGCATCACATACAACCCGGCGAATGCGTGGCAGGAGCTCGATTTCACGTTTGAGGCACCCTTTGATGCGGCGGCCATCCTCTTCGGGCCGGCATGCCCCATCCCCAGCGACTACATCTCCTACAACACGTCCTGGCCGTATTTCTTCGTTGACAACATGGGCTTGGTGACGGCGGAACTCGCCGTGTCCAGCACCGGGCATCCATGCACGAACGACCTGCTCCTCAACGGTGCACCGTACAACGCACCACCCAATTTGTACCAATGGTACTTGGACGGCGTGGCCATCGTGGGCCAGACCGGCCCGGTCCTGGACGCCTCCGCGCTGGGGTTGGGGGGAGGCGTGTACACGCTGCGCGTGATCCGCCCGGATGGTTCCTGCGCCATGGCGCAAAAAGAGATCACCACGGAGTATCCACAACCGTTGATCGGTGCTACACCTGTTTCCGGATGCGCGCCCCTGGTCGTGCATTTCAGCAACCAAACAGATCCCGCCCTAAGCGGCAGCGTGCTGTGGGACCTCGGCGACGGGAGCACCCATGCCGGCAACTCCTTCAACCATACCTACAACCAGCCCGGCACATACGATGTACGCCTCACGGTCACCTCCGCCGAAGGCTGCACATCCGACAGCCTCTTCGATGACCTGGTGACCGTACACCCCAAGCCCGTGGCCTCCTTCGTGGCCGATACCACCTTCGGATGCGTCGGATTACCCGTCACCTTCTCCAGCACTACCCAGCCGCCGGGCAATTACACGTATGCCTGGTCCTTCGGTGATGGCGGCATCGGCAGCGGAAGTCCTGCCACGCATATGTACAACAACCCCGGCACCTACAACGTGATGCTTGTCGCCACCAGCGAGTTCGGTTGCTCCGGCGAGGTGACCTCCCCCCAATTCATCCAGATCCTCCCCACCCCGGCCCCGGCCTTTACCGCCGATCCCGCAACCGGGTGCATCCCGCTGAACGTGCGGTTCGAGAACAACACCCCCGACGAGGACGGGATGGCCGCCTCCTGGGACCTCGGCAACGGAAGCACCTCCTCCGAAACAAGCCCCACCACCACCTACACGCAGCCGGGAACCTACGCCGTCTCGCTCACCATGACCAACCAGGCCGGGTGCAGCGCCACCTTCACCGACAGCGCCGCAGTGACCGCCTACGAACCGCCCGTGGTCACCTTCAGCATAGACCCTGAAGAGGGATGCGCGCCCTTGCGCGTCCGGTTCAGCAACACCACCGACCCCGGCATGATCGGCGCGTGTGCCTGGGATTTCGGCGATGGGCAGGCCGGCGGCGACTGCATGGCCGACCACACCTATGCGCAACCGGGCACCTACAATGTGTCCCTGCATGTGACCTCAACCGTCGGTTGCGAGGGGGACACCACGCTGTACAACATCATCCACGTCCTCCCCAACCCGGTGGCCTTTTTCGGCCTCCAGCCGCTGCCCGCGGAGATCTCCGACCCCGTGGTCACCTTCCGGGACAGCTCCTCCATGGACGTGGTGTCCTGGTCGTGGACCTTCCCCCACGGCGACCCCCCGGACGCACAGACCGCCAATGCCACGGTCACCTTCCCGGGTGATGCCCCGGGCGTGTATCCCGTGGAATTGATCGTGACCAATGCCTACGGTTGCACCGACACCATCACCCGCAACGCCCTGGTCAACGGGGAGCTCACCGTGTACGTGCCCAATGCCTTCACCCCCGACGGCGACGGCATCAATGACGCCTTGGTTCCCGTGCTCCGCGATGCCGATCCCCGCTTCTATGAATTCCGGGTGTTCGACCGCTGGGGGGCCGAGATCTTCAGCAGCTCCGCCATCGGTGAAGGATGGGACGGCACCGTCAACGGCGAGG
>JAGFIV010000075.1 GCA_024103275.1 Flavobacteriales bacterium | reverse complement strand
TTCGGCATCACGCTGTTCCTGGCGGGGGCGTGGGCGGTTTGGCACATGAAAACCACGCCCAAGACCTTCCAGGTTGACGGGGTGATGCTGATGAGCGACACCAAGCGGAACAACTTCGGGGGGGGGGCGGGAAGACTTTATCCGGGGCGCATCCTACCTCCGCAGCAATGCCGGCCTGGAGGACGAGATCAGCCTGCTGACCTCGTTCACCAACATGCTGAACACCATCCAGCAGTTGGATTTCGGCGTGACCTACCTCAGGAAGAAGAATTTTCTTGAAACGGAGATTTACGAGTACAAGCCCTTCATCGTCCGGTTGGACACCGGGCTGCAGGTTTCCGGCATCAAGGTCGAGATCAGGCCGGATTTCAAGGAGGGTACATACCGGGTGCTGGCGGAGGGCAAATACATCCACATGTTCAACGCCGGCCTGCAGAAACCGGTGGATGATTTTGTGACCAAGCTCGACATTGACCAGACCGTGAGAATCGGGGAACCGTTCCGGAGCCCGCACCTGAATTTCTCCATCGAGTTTTTCCCGGACTACGTCATAGATGAGGATTCCCAATACTTCTTCGTACCGGCAAGCAACCAGGACATTGCGGCATACTACCGGGCCAAGACCGTGGTGACCCCGCAAAGCGACGAAAGCAACATCATCACCATTTCCACCACGGGGCAGGACACGCGCAAGGAGCGTGATTTCATCAACACCTTGATGCACACGTACATCAAGAGCGAACAGGACAAGCACAACGAGAAAGGAAACAAGACCATCGCGTTCATTGATGACCAATTGAGCCAATCCACCGGGAACCTGGAGGCCGCCGAGGGAAACCTGCAGGACGTGCAGGCTTCGGCAGGCAGCCTGGTCGGGAGCGCCGGTGAACGCGGCGCGGCCCTTTTCAACGACCTCTCGCGGCTGAAGGACGAACAGGCACGCTCGCGTTCCAAGTTGGATTATTTGAGCTCGTTGATCACCCAGATGGGGACCGATGATGGGGGCACACCGGTGACCATTTCGGCGGTGAACGTGGGTGCGCAGGTGCTGAACAACCTGATCGATGAATATAATAAGGATGTGAACGAACTGGCGCAGAAGAGGCTCGTCGAGCGGCAGCAGTCGGCCCCCACCATAGCGCTGGCGCGGAAAGTGCAAACCGAACGTAACCAGATCATCCAGAGCGCACAGGATGCCCGCCGGGGGGCCCAGATCGAGGTGGACCAATTGTCCGAGCGGATCAGGCAACTGGAATACCAGTTGAACCAGCTTCCCCAGAGCAGCCGCCAGGTGAACATCGCCACACGCAAGTACGACATCACGGCAAGCATCAATACCTACTTGATGGAGAAGCGCTACGAGGCGCAGATCGCGGTGAATTCCGACCAGGTGGACAAATACATCGTGGACGGGGCCCGGGTCGTGCCCGGCGGGCCCATCTCGCCGAAGAAAAGCAAGACCTTCGGCTTTGCACTGGCCCTGGGCCTGTTGCTGCCGCTCGGTTTCATCGTTTTGCGGGACCTGTTCAACGACCGGATCATGGACCTTGATGAACTCAAGCGCTTAAGCCCCATCACGGTCCTGAGCACGGTCCCCGTGGCGAAGCAGGTGCGGATCAGTCCGGATGAAGGCCGTTCCGCCCTGGCTGAAAGCTTCCGCACCATCCGCATCAACCTGCAATACCTCAATCCCAACCTGGCCCGCCAGGTGGTGGGCATCACCAGCAGCACCAGCGGTGAGGGAAAGACCTTTTGTGCCGTCAACCTGGCCACGGTAATGGCCTTGGGGAACAAGCGCACGCTGCTCATCGATGCCGACCTCCGCAAACCCAAGGTGCATGAGCGGTTCAATATCGAACAAGGGGTGGGACTGAGCACCTATTTGATCGGCGAGTCCGGCGTGGACCGGCTGATCCGTAAAACGGATATTCCCGGCCTGGACGTGATCACCTCCGGACCCATCCCGCCCAACCCCTTGGAACTGTTCGAAAGCCCGTTGGTCGGTGAATTGTTCAACCAATTGCGTAGCCGCTATGACCAGATCGTGGTGGATGCTTCACCAATGGGCGTGGTCAGTGAATTCAAGGTTTTGATGCATCACTTGGACTTGGCGCTGTATGTCGTCAGGCAAGGGTTTACGCGGAGGGCCATGCTGCGCCCGATCAATGAGCTGTACCGGGCGGACAAGATCAAGCGCATCGACCTGCTCCTGAACGGGGTGAAGGCGGAGGATGGCTACGGCTACGTCTATGGGTCAAAGTAGCGGAGATCCCGGCAAGCCACCAGGTCGCCCGGCAGGCTTCCGGAAATATCTCAGGAATACCTCGTGGTTGTTTGTGGATCGGGTGGTGCGCCTGGGCGCCGTGCTGGTCACCGGCATCTTCGTCACGCGTTACCTGGGGCCGGAGCTCTTTGGGGAGCTCAGTTACGCCAGTGCGTTGGTGGGCATCTTTTTCGCGCTCACCTCCATGGGGCTGGACGATATCCTGATCAGGGACCTGGTGCGTCGGCCGGGCCGCAGGGACCAGCTGATGGGCACGGCACTCGTGATCAAGCTGGGCGGTGCGGTGATCCTTTTCGCCACCGTGATGATCCTCGCCTTGGCAAAAGGCCTGGACACGACCAAATTGACGATGGTCCTGCTGATCGCCTGCGCGGAATTCCTGAAGCCCTTCGCCGTGGTGGAGCAATATCTCTACTCCCAAGTGAAGGGGCGCACAGCCGCCTTGGTGAACATGGTGACGGTCACGCTGGCCTCCTTGTTCCGCCTTGGCCTTGTGGTGGCCGGTGCGCCCTTGGTGTGGTTTGCCAGTGCCTACGTGGTGGAAATGGCCATCGGGGTGGCTGGATTCCTGCTGGCATACCGCGGCATCGGCCTCGCGTGGCGGGATTGGCGGTATGACAAGCGCACGGCACTGTACCTGCTGGGGCAATCATGGCCATTGGTGATCTTCGGACTGGCCTTGTACGTGCAAGCCAAGGTGGACCAGGTGATGATCGGCGACATCCTGCGCAAAACCATGGGCGAGGCACGGGCGGACGCGGAAGTGGGGCAGTACACGTTGGCGTTGAAGATGATCGAATCGCTGGGCTTTGTACCGGGCATAGTGGTGGCTTCGCTGGCTCCGGCGGTTACCCGCGCACGCAGGGAGGACCGGAAGCTGTATGTGGACCGGCTGGTGAACCAATATCGCCTGATGTTCATCCTGTTCCTGGTGGTGTCCGTACCGCTATACCTGGTGGCTGAGCCGGCCATGGTGTTCATCTATGGCGAGGAATTCCGTGCCGCCGGCCATTTGCTGGCGCTGTTCGCCATCCGCCTTTTCTTCACCAACATGGGTGTGGCCAAAAGCAGCTTCATCACCAACGAAAGCCTGTTCAAGTACTCGTTGGTAACCGCGGTGGTCGGGGCCGTGCTGAACATTTCGATGAACTATATGCTGATCCCCGTCTATCATTCCATTGGTGCCATCTGGGCCATGATCGGGTCTTTCTTCGTCAGCATCTTCCTGGTGGACCTGTTCTTCAAGGAGGCCCGTCCGAATTTCGGCTGGATGATGCTGGGGATCGGTACCTTTTGGAAGGTCCGGAACGTAAACTGAACGATGCTCCAAGATCGCCATTTCATACCGCTGAAGCCGGAGTTGTACAACGACTTTGGTTGCCCGGAGTGCGGCACCCATGGCCCGGAAGGCGTCCGTACCATGGTGCTGGGCAAGCAGACCGCAGCGGAATACAGGTGCGGGCATTGCGGATTGGCCTTCGTGCGCGACCTGCCGGCGGGTTTCACCATCGATATGCCGCTGGCCTGGCGCCTCTCGGACAAGCACCCCTATCTCCCCGAGGAGGGATGGGTGGAGGATTGGCCTGCCTACCCCGATTACCAGGTGCCCAAGACCTCACGCTACAACGTGCAACGGAAAGTGTTCCGCACGTGCAAACGGATCATCATCCTCAACACCATCGACCACCTGTACGGGCATGTGCTGTTGAAACTATTCAATGCGCAGCACTACCTGGACCACCATCCGGACATCGGCGTGGTGGTGATGGTGCCCAGGATGTTTGAATGGCTGGTGCCCGATGGGGTGGCCGAATCGTGGGTGTTCGACATCAAGCTCAAGGAAGCCTGGGGGTGGAACAATGGGATTGACCAGTTCGTGCAGGAACAATGGGACCGGTATGACGAGATCTATTTGGCCCGCGGGTATAGCCATCCCGAGTTCACCAAGATCGACATTGAGCGGTTCACCCGCGTCAAGCCGTTCAATCTGGCGGACTATGGCAACGCCCCAAGGTCCGTCACCTTCGTTACGCGTCGCGACCGGCTTTGGTATCCGTCCGCGTTTGCGAAGTTCATCCACCGGGTCCAGCGGAAATTGGGCCTGGTCCCGATAACGGGAGCATGGCTGCAGGACCGGTTGATCGCCCGCACCATCCGGAGGATCCGGAGGAGATATCCGGATGTCCGCTTCACCGTGGTCGGCCTGGGCAAACAAGGCGGGATCGGGATGGGTATCGAGGACCTGCGTACCTTGCACATGGACGAAGGCACGGAAAAGACCTGGTGCATGGCCTATGCCAAAAGCCAAGTGGTGGTAGGCGTCCATGGCAGCAACATGATCCTGCCCACCTCACATGCCGCCGGTTGCGTGGAAGTCCTGCCCTACGACCGCTACGGCAACATGGTCCAGGACATTTCCGTCAGGTATGACGACCGGATGCAGCTGTTCATGTACCGGTTCCTGGATGAATTTGCGGAACCTGCGGATGTCGCCCGGCACATCGTGTCCATGTTCAAGGACTACGAGACATACCGGGTGGATAACCGGGTAAACATCTTTTGATCCCATGGAAGCGTTCACTCCGACGGTGCCATTGTCCACGCCCGTGCTGTTCATCGCCTTCAACCGCGTGGGCCCGGCACGGCAAGTGTTGGAAATGATCCGGCAGGCCAAACCGCCACGCCTGTATTTTGCATGTGACGGGCCGCGCACCGATGCCGAGCGGGAACGTTGCGAACAAGTGCGTGCGCTGGCATCCATGGTCGATTGGGACTGTGAACTCCATACGCGCTTCAGCGAGGTGAACAGGGGCGTGATGATGGGTGAGTCCGAGGCGATGGATTGGTTCTTTTCAAAGGAGGAGGAGGGCATCATCCTGGAGGATGACACATACCCGAGCCTGAGCTTTTTCTGGTATTGCCAGGAATTGTTGGAGCGTTATCGGGATGATGACCGTGTCTGGTGCATCATGGGAAACAACCTGATGACCGAATGGCCGTCGGCAGGAAGGGACTCCTACTACTTTTCCGCCCACGGATACGGGGCCTATTGGGGTTGGGCGGGCTGGCGCCGCGTCTGGCGGAAATACGATGTGCAAATGGCGGTCTGGCCCCAATGCCGCGACCAGCGGTGGTTGGACGGGTTCTTCCTCGGCAAATCGGAAATGACCGAGGTGTATAAATTGTTCGAGGGGCAGTACACCGGGGCCATCCGTTCGTGGGATTACCAGATGGACCTGGCGCGGATCCTCGAGCGGGGCGTTACCTGCATCCCCAATACCAACTTGATCCGCAACATCGGCTTCGGGGCGGAGGGAACCCATACGGTTAGCGAAAAGGACCGTCGCAATAAGGACGACCGGTTGGATATGGCCTTCCCCATCGCCCATCCGCCGCACATGGTGGTGGACAACCGCCGGGACATGGCCTACTTTGAAAAGTACATCCTGCCCAGCCAGTTCGAACGGTTCAAGGGCCTTGTGAAGGGTCTTCTTCCGGAGGCCGTGGATGAGGCCATTACCCCCTTCTTCTCCAAGATGCAGCGCCACCTGGGTCTTCGGTAGGCGATTGCCTTACTTCGCGGTCCGATCCCTGTTTCCCGTGATCAGCAAGCGGAAATTAATAAACACCATTTTCATCCTGTCCTTCCCGTGGTATGGGTATGGTGCCTATACTTGGTTGACCAAGGGCTTCGCGGAGGGCATGTTCACCTGTGCCTTGCCCTTCCTGCTGATCCTGTTCATCCATGTGCTCAACTGGTCGTATGGCCAGGCGCCGCCCATCCGGGTGAACCGGAAGTTCCTGTGGGTGATCGCGGCGTTGGCCTCCATCGCGGCCTCCCTTCCCTTGGGTTTGTATTACAAAAGCCCCGTGATACGGCCGCTGAACAGCACCATTCTGGCCGTCCTGTTTTTCGCCCCCTTCCTCAGCGCGGTCGTGGTGCAGGCATACAACCAGGCGATCAAGGGCTTCAGCCTGACCAGGCTCGTGCTGGCGGGCCTGTTGGGCTATCTCCTGTTCAACCTGGCCGGCATGGCGGCGGGCATGCACAACAAGCTCCATTTCTTTCCCGGCCGGGCCAGCCCCCCGTTTGCCATGGGGATCTACGACACGGCCCACATCCTCTCCATGTTGAACCTGATGCTGCTGTTCGAGTTCCGCAATTTCAAGGAAAACCCCTTGCGGTGGCTCGCACTCGGTGCCATCTATATGGTGGCGTTGGCCATCATGCTTAGCATCAACAGCCGCCTGTCGTTCATGATCTTTCTGGTGTTCACCGTGCTTTTCGTCACCCGGGCCATGAAGGTGCTGCGCGGTCTGTTCACCGTGTCCCTGTTCACCATGCCCATCATGATGACGTTCGGCCTGCTCATTTATGAGATCCTTTCCTTGCCCGTCTTCAAAGCCGTTCTGGAGCGTGTGGACAAGCGGGATGTCATCACCTTCAATGGGCGCACGTATATCTGGGAATCGGCGCTGGATTGGCTCCTGGACGACCGTCGGGGATTCCTCTTCGGCAATGGGTACAACGGGCAATATCGGTTACGGCTACTGGATTGGGTGGCCAAATTGTGGGGCGAGCGCGGGTCCTACAACCTGCACATGCACAGTGCCTTCCTGGAGTTCCTGATCGACCAGGGGATCGTGGGGATCGTCTTGATGTACGGCGTGTATTGGATGGGGTACAAGTACTACCGCCATGAGTACATGGGCAACACGGCACTTGCGCCGTTGTATGCCGTGTTCATCTACATGATGTTCGCCTGGCAGATCGATATCGTGGGATATGGCATCTACTCCGGCTTCGTCATCGTCTTCATCCTGATGGCGCCCGTGGTGATGAAGTCGCAAGCGGACGCAACGGACGAATTGCCTGCATTGCAGGGTTCAGGTGATGGAGGGCGGTAAGCGGGTGCTGGGCATGGCGGACGGCACCGCGCCGCTGGTGAGCATCGTCACCGTGGTGTACAATGGTGCCGAAGGCTTGGAGCGCACCATCCGCAGCGTGTTGGCACAGGCACGGCCCGACATGGAATATGTGATCGTGGACGGGGGCAGCACCGATGGCACCGTGGACATCATCCGCCGCTTCGAGGACCGCATCGACTATTGGACAAGCGGCAAGGACAAAGGGATCTACGATGCGATGAACAAAGGGATCGGGCTGTGCCGCGGCGAGTGGATCGGCCTGATCAATGCGGATGATGCCTATCCGGAAGGGGCCGTGGACCGGGCCATGGCCGCGGTCGGGGGCCAGCCCGGTATCAACATCGTCCATGGCGACATCCTCATGCATTTCCCCGCGGGTGGAACCAAGGTGAAGCGGGCCAGACGGTCGGGCTTCCTGCTGAAATACTGGGAAATGGTGTTGAACCATCCAAGTTTTTTCGTCCGCCGCCGCTATTACAAGGACCATCCCTTCGACCCGTCGTTCAAGGTGGGCGGCGATCATTTATGGACCTTGCAGGCTTGGCGGGAGGACCCGGGCCAATTCCTGTATGTCCCTGAAGTGCTTGCCCACTTTACCTTGGGCGGCGCCAGCATGACG
This sequence comes from Flavobacteriales bacterium, assembly GCA_024103275.1. Lineage (GTDB taxonomy): Bacteria > Bacteroidota > Bacteroidia > Flavobacteriales_F > PHOS-HE28 > PHOS-HE28. Next base: position 1,599 of record JAGFIV010000075.1, on the reverse strand, counting down.
ATCCCCTGGCGCCAGGTCATGGAGGAAAGTGATAGAATGGCGGAAGTCCTGGGGTTCACCAGGGTGGAAAAATGGATGGCCCGGGCGGTCCGTGCATGCATGCGGGGCCCGGTCCTTTTCAAGTTGTGGTATAACCGGAAGATGGCACATTTGCCCGGCACATAAGCGATCCGATGGCCGCACGCTGCAACATCTTCCAGGATTGGCGGGCGAACAAGGGCAACCCGAAGGGCCGCCTGGTGATGATCTTTTTCCGGCTGATGCACGCGCTGCGCCGGACCACGGTCACCTTCATCCTGTTCCTCCCGTTGTTCATCCTGTACCGCATCCTGGTGGAATGGCTGCTTTGCATTGAACTGCCCTGGAAGACCCGGATCGGCCCCGGGTTCAGGATCGACCATGGCCAGGCGCTTGTGATCAATGACGGTACGATTTTCGGATCGGGCTGTACGGTGCGAAACAGCACGACCATCGGGAACAAGCGCGCCAAGGACGGAGGCTATACACGTCCTCCGATCATCGGCGACCGCGTTGATATCGGGGCCAATGCGGTGATCATCGGCCCCATCACCATCGGTGATGACGTGGCCATCGGTGCCGCGGCCGTGGTCCTGCGCGATGTGCCTTCGGGACATATTGCCATTGGCAACCCGGCGCGGATCATCCCAAAGCGGTGAACCTCCAACGGTCCCGGGGACGATCATGCGGGAAAGCCCGGGATCAACAAGGTGGAAGCGAAAGGCCCGCCACCGGCCGCAGCGGCCGGATGGCGGGCCCATCCTCCGGCACCGGACCGTTCCTTACCGTATGATCAGGCGTTGCACATCCCGGCCATGATCGCTCTGGATGCGGACCACATAAGGGCCGGGGGCGATGGACGAAGGCAGAAGGATGCTGGAGGCTCCATTGGCCAGGTCCATCTGCAAGGCAGTGGTGCCGCGCATATCCACCAGGGTGAGCCGTGCCTGGCCCCGGGGGGCGAAGCGCAGTTCACCACCGCGCTCCGCGGGATTGGGGTACAGCGCTGGCGGGGTCTCCGGGCCGCCAGGGGTTTCAAGGCCCGTGGAAATGTTGTCGCAATCCTCGTCAGGGAGGCGGTAAATGACGATCGAACCGAAGGCGGGGATCGAGACAGGGCTGGTCAGGGGGTTCCCAAGCACATCGCTCCAGCAACCGGCCGGCAGGTCAAAGTTTGCTGCCTGCAGCTGGTCGTTGATGAGGAGTTTATTCTTCTCATGCGGGTCCAAGGGTTGCACGTTCACACGGGTGACCTCCACGTTGTCCAGGTAATACATCGGGTCGGTCCACTGGTTTTGGAAGCGGATGCGGGCCTGGTCGGTGAGGTCGCTTTGGAAATACATCTCCAGGTCGCGGCGTTCCGTGCCGAACGGGATTTCCTGTTGCCAGGTGGTGTAGGGATTTCCCTCGGTGGACAGGCCCTTCACGCCCACGGTCACCTGGCCGTTGGTGTTGCTTTGGACGCTGCAGCGCACGCGGTACCAGGCCCCGTCCTGGATGGGGAAGGGGTCGGGGTTGTTGAGGATGAAATTGGGGTAGATGCTGTTGTCGGGCAGGTAGGCCTTCAGGGCGCCGTTGTCC
>JAGFIV010000003.1 GCA_024103275.1 Flavobacteriales bacterium | reverse complement strand
AGGTGCCCATGTCCGCGTAGCAGACCGTGTCGGAGAAGGTGGCGTAATCCGTGTAATAGTCGAAGTAGCAGCCGTGGGTCTCGTCTTCTGCCACATGCAGGGTGTCGCCGTTCCCGAACGAGACGGTCCACTCGGCGATGAACGGCTCGTTGTCCGGGCTGAACGTCACGCACAGCGGCGAACATCCTTCGGTGGGCGCCATGGAAAGGCTCGCCCCCGGCTCGTCGATGATGATGGGCATGCAGGCGCTGTGCGGGCAAACGCTGGTATCCGCCACGGCGGTGAGGCATGCGGTATAGGCCCCCTCAGCGCCGTAAACATGCGTCGGGGCCTGTATGGCCGGGTCATTGGCATCCCCGCCCAGGAACGTGCCGTCGCCGAAGTTCCACCACAGGGAATCGGCGGCATAGGAGGTGCTGGTGAAATCGACCTGGAAGGGTGTGCTGCATTCCTGCTGGAGCGTGAACCCGGCCATCGGACCCCAGATGCACACGGCTTGCGGGATGACCAGGCTGGTATCGCAATTCAGGTTGTAGATGGTGAGCGTCACGTTGAAGCACACGACCGGCCCCTGGGAGAAGTCGACGTCACGGTAGATGTAGTTCACACAGGGATCCTCGGTCAGTATGTAACAGCCGTTGCCCAGGTCCCATCTGTAGCTGGTGCCGGTGTCGTCGTCCGCGCAGAAGGTCACGGTCTGTCCTATGCAACCGACCTGCGGCGTGGGCCCGAAAGCGGGGTCCAGAATGGGCACGATGGCCACCTCCGCCGTGGATGTGGCCGTGCATCCGCTGGCCGTGGTGAGCGTAAGCGTGACCGTGTAGATGTTCGGTGGCAACGGGTTCGATCCCGGGCCATACGTCCAGGTCGGCGGCGTATCGTCAGGCAGGTCCATGGTATTGCCGTCGCCGAAGTCCCAATGGTAGTTCACGATGGTCTGCCCCGGCAAGATGTTCACGTCGAAAGCGGCCGTGATCGGGTCACCGGCGCAGGCGCTGGCCGGAATAACGTGGAAAGGGTCGATGACCGGCGGCGCCACCGTGACCGTTGTTGTGTGCGTGTCCGAGCAACCGTATGGATTGGAGATCGCCAAGGTTACCGTGTAGGTTCCCGGGCTGTTGAAGTCGAAGCTGAAATCCTGTGTGGAGGCCGATCCCGTCTGCGGGCCGGTGACGGTCCAATTGTGGGACAGGTCGGTGCCCGTGGAGGTGTTGCTGAAGTCCAGATGGAACGGATAGGAGCAGGCCGCCGTGTCGCCCGGGGTGAATCCGGCCTCGATCCCGGGCAGCACCTCCACGGTGATCTGCTCGTCCGTGGAACACGAGGGATAAGCGATGTGCACACAGATGTCATGCGGGCCCACGTCGGTCAGTGCGGCATTCCAGCTCAGGCCGGTAAAGTCCACCGTGCCGTCGCATTCCATGTCCCATTCCACCAAGGATGGTGATGCCGGTTGGGTCCCCGCTGCCGAGAGCGGGATGGAGCCGGCGCAGGTCGTGGGCGGGTAGTCCAACACCACGTCCGGTTGATCGAAGATGACCACCTCCTGGCAGAGGGTATCCTTGCATCCGTATGCATTCTCCACCGCCAGGCACAGGTCAAACACACCCGTGCCCGGGAAGGTGACCTCCATGTTGGCCGCATCGGGCGCGGAAATGGCCTGGTTCGGGTCTATCGTCCAACTGTACGCCAAGGGCTGGGTGGCGGCAGACGTGTAGGAGCCACTGCCGTTGTACGGGATGTCCAGGCTGGGGCCGCAATCCAGCAAAACCCCTGAGAAGGAGGCCGTCGGCGGGTCGTTTTCGACGCTGATCGGCAACTGGAAAAGTCCGATGCTCGGGCAGCCATTGTCGGCCGTCACTTCAAGTGTGGGGATGAAGGTGGAGCCCCCGCTGGTGCCGGGCATGCAGCAGGTGAAGCTGCCCGTGTTGCCGGGCGTGCAGCCGGGGATCCCCGTGTTCCACTGCCAGGTGGCGATGCTGGCTCCCGCGCTGCCGGGGTCGCTGGTGTCCTCAAAGTCCACGCAGGCACCAGGGCACACGGTGGACAGGGAAGCGGTGAACGAAGGCTGCGGCCGCGGATGGACGCAGAACGGGTTCTGGTCGTACGGGATGACATTGCCCCCGTAGGTGACACTCACATTGTAGCAGCCTATGCCCAAGGTGGTCACGAAAGCCGGGCAGGCCTGGTAGCTGTTGGGGCTTCCCCCGCCGATCGGCTCAATGTTCCATGTCGCCGTGCAGGGGGCGGAAACACCTGAAAGCGTGAACGTGATCTGGTTGCCGTTGGGATAGCAGCCCTGTGGTACGCTGGGTGTAATGGTCTGCGCCCTGCCCGTGACATTGGCTGCCCATGCCATGCATAGCAACATCACGAACCGTAAGGGGCGGATATCCCCAGTGTGCCATGTTTCCATTTAGTGTGCCGTGCAATTTGCATCCGAATGACCAATTAGGCAAATGAATTCCGCGTACATGCATCACTGGAACCGGGGATATTGATTCCTATATCACTTGATGGTTACGGAAAAAAAAGAATGGAGAGCGGCTCCTGAACCCCTGCTTGAAAATTCCGGTTTGTTGATAAACAGGGGCGCCTTTGCCGTGTTGGATGCCTGGTCTTAAAACCATCAACTCCGATCGATAGCTTGGTCCCCGTCCGGAAATGGCGTCGAAGGATCGGGGCTGCCACATGGCCCCGGTGGGCCGTTGTGTGCGCAGGCTGGTGCCCGGGCGGGAGCAACCATGGCAACGGTGCTTGGCCCGTGGGCAGGTCTCGGCAGCATGGGACGCCGGCCGCGTGACACCCCGTGGTCCGCTGGGATGCCGATGATCCATCACAGGGGCGGAACAGGTCTTGGCCAAGTTCAACCGCTTGCCGCGCGGCCGGCGGATCACAGCTCCAGCATCACCTTCAGTTGCATGCGCAGCACTTGCGCCATGTTGTGGCACGCCCGAAACCCGCCCACGCCATGCAGGTCCGCCAGCTCCTCGCGCAGCATCGCCACATGCTCCGGCAGGCTGATGTCCTGGCCGTGCATGGCTTCCAAGAGTTCCTCCACCCGGTCCGCGGCCAGCAGGTAGCGCTTGCGCAGCAGGGAGCGCTCCTCCTCGGCATACTGCGCGGCGGTCTCCGGGCTGATGTGCCTGCGCGCCAGCTGCACGAAAGGCAGGTTCTCCTTGTAGAATTGCGGCATGTAGATGCGGTGCCGCCCCTCGAAGCTCTGCTGGTCGAAGTCGATGCTGCGCAGGCGGTACTGCACCTGGTCGAAGTCCTGCATCACGTCCACGATGAAGTTGTACGCCCGCATGTCGCCCAGCAGGCGCACGAAGCAGCGCTCGTTGAACTTCACGAATTCCTTGCAAAGCCGCACCGGGTTGAAGTTGCCGCCGTACTTGCGGGGCTCCTGCACGAAGTCGTCGCCGGGGATGCCGATGATGTGCTCCTCCACCAAGGTGCCCCCATCCACCAGGTAGTTGATGCGGTTGGGGCTCAGCAGGTGCTCCAGCTCCAGCCCGTACACGCGGCTGGCATCGGCCTTCTTGATGTAGTAGTGGTCGTAGTTGTCGTTGAGCTGGTTCAGGATGCGGATGCGGAACGGCTGGCTGTTGCCGTAGCTGCAGAAATCGATGCTCGCCACCCGCAGGTAGGGCAAGGGCTTGCCGTCGCTGGTGAGGATGCGGTACAGCTCCACCAGCCGCTCGTGCAGGTCCTCCTGCTCGGCCGGCCTCAGCAGCACCGTGGTCCATAGCGTCTCGCGGCCGTCCGGTGATGCCTGGGCGGCAAGCCCGTCGAAGCGCAGCAGGTCCTCATAGGCCACCGGCAGCCGTGTGCTGCGCCCATGCTTCGCCAAGAAGCGCGACAGGGCCGCCCCCACCGGGAAGTTCGGCTTCTTCAACGCGATGTGGTTGTGCTGCTCGCCCACGGTGGGCGAAGATCGACATGAATGGAGCAATGTGTGCAGGCTTGGCAGTGCAGCCGCAGCCATCCTTCCGGACCGTACACGGACCGCACGGCGGCAAAGCCCGGGAAGGAGGCTTTACCGCCCTTGCCGCCATCACCCCCATCACCTCCCTATACCTCCCTTACCTCCCTTACCTCCCTTACCTCCCTT
>JAGFIV010000127.1 GCA_024103275.1 Flavobacteriales bacterium | reverse complement strand
GGCTCGAGTGTGCGATAACCCGCGTTGAGTCTTTGTGAGGATGGGGGACGTCCTCTGTTCTTCACACCACAGACGGAGGTGGTTCTACATTGGGCGCCCAACCAGAAAGTATTGTGGAAGAAAACGGAGCCGCCCAAAGACAGTAGGTGTCTGGCTGGTGTGGTGTTCTGTTTCCGTTGTGTTCTAAGCGCCAGGAGGGGTGGGGGGCTAGGGGTGCCCGCCAGGGGGGGGGGGGGGGAGGGGAAGGGGGGGGCGCAGAGGGGGGAGGGGGGGGGGGGGGGGGGGGGGGGGGGGGGGTAGGAGTCTCATGTTCATGGGTTTTGGGTTGTTCCTCAAAATGAAACAATTTTTCCGATCATTCCAAACCCGCCCGAGCCAATTGTTGTGTGAAATAGACAGGCCCAAGGTCCCTGGTTGCCCATGGCACCGGGCACGTGTGTGCACGTGTGGCTGGACAAGGGCACATGCAACGCAGACGATAGCTGCCAGTACCACGCTGCAGCCAAGTCTCTCAGTTGCTGAGTCCTTGGTCCGCGTTTGCTTGACCTGAACCCTCAAACCCGGATTATGCAGTAGGGTTCGTTGCGAGGGTTGAAAGCGCAATGGCTGCATGGCTTTCGTTGAGGAGGAATAGCTTATGCCATCCTGGCGAAAGGAAAGCCAGTGAAACACTTGCTGCCGCAGCGAATTCGGGCCGTAGTAGAAATCCTACCGCATCTTCCGGGTCAAAGCACCCCGCCATCATGTCATCGCATGTTGGCGGGGTTTCTTCGTAATGCGGCAGGACCGTGGAGACGCTACCCCGCCCGCACCGGGTCGCGCCAACCGCGATCTCCGACCATTATCGGACCCTGTGCGGACGGACGGCCACCTCACTCGCCGATCAGCAGCTTCCGGCTGGCAACCGCGCCGTTCTTCTCGATCCGGACCATGTACACGCCGGCCACAAGATCGGCGGTGTTGATGGTGGCTTGTTCATCCCGGATCACGGACCGGTACACCGTCTTGCCCGCAAGATCCGAAATGGCCACGGTGGCACCCCTCGGGACATTGCTGATCGTGACCGATCCCTTCGCCGGGTTGGGGTACACTTCCACGGAAACCTCCTGATCGAGTGCTGCAATTCCGGTGGTCTCGGGGCCCAGCTTCACCACCCAATAATCCCAGCTACCGTGGTTTCCGTACACATCGCCGTCATTGGAATCCGTCCGACCCACGGCCACGAAACCGTCGTCCGTTTGGGCGACGTAATGCATTTGCTCCCCGGTGTTGCCACCAAGGCATTTCTGCCATTGCACATCGCCGGTCGCGTTCAGCCGGACGATCCAGCCATCAAAACCGTACCCGCCCCAATCGTATTGCTGGCTGTTGTTCCCGGTCACGTCCCCGTCGTTGGACATGGTCGCACCGGCAATGACGTACCCGCCATCGGAGGTGACCTCCAAGGAAAAGGACTGTTCGGTGAAGGTGCCGCCCAAGCATTTCTGCCATTCGATCTCCCCTGCGGCGGACAGTTTCACCACCCAGGCATCGGAAGAGGACGTCGAATGGATCCCCGAAACATCACCACCGCTGGATAGTGCATCCCCGGCAATGATGAACCCCCCATCGGCGGTTTTACGGATGCAGGCCGCATGTTCATCCGCAACCCCTCCCAGTGATCGTTGCCATTCAATGCCCGTTCCCGTGGCGTTCAGCTTTACCGCCCACAGATCGGACGTTCCTCCCGTAATGTCCCCCCAATTTCCATGGTGGCCGGTAACGTGCACGTCATGGGAACGTGAGCTGCCCACCACGACATAGCCTCCATCGTCGGCCTGAACAATGGACGAAGCATAATCGCCGTCGCTTCCCCCAAGGCACTTTTGCCAAGTCAGGTTCCCTGAATTGTCAAGCTTGATCACCCAATAGTCGGTACTGCCTATAAAGCCGCCGACATCCTGGTGGTCGTGATCGGTGGTTCCGGCCACCACGTAGCCCCCGTCCGTTGTTTCCTGTGCGGAATAGGCATATTCATGCCCGGCATCGCTTCCGTACGACTTTTGCCACTGAATGTCGCCCGAAGCATTTGTCTTCACGATCCAATAGTCCCTCTTGAAGGCCTGGCCGTGGTGGCCGGTCACGTCCCCATCGTTATTCGAACCCGAGGAACCAACCAGAAGGTAGCCCCCATCCGAAGTGATCAGCAGGTCATTCGCCACTTCATCATTGGATCCGCCGTAGCACCGCTGCCATTGCACGTTGCCGGAAGCACCCATCTTCACCAACAAATAGTCGGTGTACGGGTAAATGGGGTTGCCGTTCCCATCGGTTCCCCCATACCCCACATGCCAGTCCGGCAAGGAGGGGTCAAATGTGTTCGCGAGCATGATGAACCCTCCGTCTGCCGTCGGCAATATCCTGGCCGTGCCGGATACGCCGTCTTCCTCACTTGTTCCCAGGCATTGTTGCCATTCAATGGCCGGCGCCTGTGCATGAACAAAAACCGTGGTTGCAAAAAATGCCGCTGTGAGTAATGCTTTCTTCATGTTGTCCACATTGGTTTGAAGGATTGTTATGCTCAATCCGCACCGTGGTTTCCGTGGCTTCCGGCTTCCATGTGGTCCGGCGCTGCAATGAAACGTACCGCGTTGGGGAAAATCAATACGGGGTTTGGCGTATTTCTTCCCTGCTCCCGCAGCAATCTCCCTAAGGGGGTCTGAGGTTACAAGCCTCTTCTGCACGCAAGGTCCGAAACGTATCGGACCGCTGTGCGAGACCTTGATGGTGCCTGTACCGGGCCTTTAGCCCTCCCGCCCGCACCGGGCCGCGCCAACCGCGATCTCCGACCATTATCGGACCCAGCGCGGACGTGCGTTAATTTGTCCGGCACATCGCTCTCCTCATGCCCCGGAACGCACCGCCCCTTTCCTTCCTTGCCCTTATAGCCTTGTCCGTGGCCGCCTGCCGCACCTCCGCGCCTGTGGCGCAGTCCCCCACCACCCCCAACGTACAGGCCCAGCTGGCCCAGCAGAACGTGGACGCCGTGATCTACCAGCACTTCTCCGCCGAAGTGCACCGCCTGTACCAACAAGGCTACGAACTGGCCCGCCTGCGCCTGGATGCCGCCCTGGCCAAGCCGTGGCCCAAGCCTCCCGCCGTGGTGGTGGACATCGACGAGACCGTGCTGGACAACAGCCCCTACCAAGTGACGAACGCCACCCTGGGCCGCACCTATACGCCGGCCACCTGGAAGGAATGGACGGCCAAGGGCACGGCCAAGGCGCTGCCCGGCGCGGTGGAATTCCTCAACTACGCCAAGCAACGCGGGTGCGCCGTGTACTACATCTCCAACCGCGAAACGGACGAGCTGGGACCCACGCTGCGCAACCTCGCGGAAACGGGCTTCCCCATGGCGGATACGGCCCATGTGCTGCTGATGGCCGGCACCAGTGACAAGACCCTGCGCCGCGACCGGGTGAATCAAACGCACCACATCATCCTGCAGGTGGGCGACCAGCTCACCGACTTCGACCAGGGCCTGAAAAACCGCGGCGAGGGCCAGGGCAAGCCCCTCACCGATGCCCTGCGCGACACGTTGGAGGGCCATTTCATCCTGCTGCCCAACCCCATGTACGGCGCGTGGCTGGACGCCATCACCGGCCGCGATCTGCAGGAGATCCCTGCGCGTAAGGCGGCCATCCTGAAACAGGACAGTTACTGATGCGCGCCGTGGTGCAACGGGTATCGGAGGCGGCCGTCCACATCGGCGGTGCCGAGCATGCGCGCATCGGCACCGGCCTGCTGGTGCTGCTGGGCGTGGAGGTGGGCGACACGGAGGAGGACCTGGAATGGCTCTGCGGCAAGGTGGCCCGCCTGCGCATCTTTTCCGACCCCGAAGGCCTGATGAACCTGGACGTGAACGATGTGCGGGGCGAGGTGCTGCTGGTGAGCCAGTTCACCTTGCAGGCCAGCACGCGCAAGGGCAACCGCCCCAGCTACATCCGCGCGGCAAGGCCGGAGGAGGCCACCCCCCTGTACCTGCGGGCCAAGCAACTGCTGAGCGGCATGGTGCACGGCCATGTGCGCAGCGGCGAGTTCGGCGCGGACATGCAGGTGGAGTTGATCAACGACGGACCGGTGACCATCATCATCGACAGCAAACTGAAGGAATGAGCAACAGCAGCGAGGCCGTGAAAGCACTGCAACACGAGGTGGACCAATGGATCCGGCAGGTGGGCGTGCGTTACTTCAGTGAGCTCACCAACATGGCCATCCTTGCCGAGGAAGTGGGCGAGGTGGGCCGCATCATGGCGCGCCGCTATGGCGAGCAAAGCGAGAAGGAAAGCGACAAGGCCATGGATTTGGGCGAGGAACTTTCCGATGTGCTCTTCGTGCTTCTTTGCCTCGCCAACCAAACAGGCACGGACCTCGAAGCAGCCTGGCGGAGGAAGATGGCCAAACGCACGGAGCGGGATGAAGCGAGGCACAAGGGGAACCCGAAGCTGGGGTGAGGGACAATGGAAGGTTACCTGAAAGTTCTTTATCCGAGGTTAACTTTACCAAGTGCGGCCATGGATAGCGGCTGCCGAAAGGATTGATGAATACGCTGACATTGCATCTTCCGGACGGATTGGGCATGGATGAACATGATCTGGTCATGACCCTCGCGTCCAAACTTTACGAAGAAGGCAAGTTGTCGCTTGGACAAGCAGCGGACTTGGCCGGGTTGTCCAAACGAACCTTTGCTGAGCTCCTTGGCAAGTACAATGTCTCCATCTTCAACCAGGATGTGGATGACCTGTCAAGGGACGTAGCCAATGCCTGAAGTGATCATTGCGGATACGAGCTGCTTGATCACGCTCGCGAACATCGATCAACTTGGCTTATTGAAGCTGGTTTACAGTACCATCTCCATTACTCCTGAGGTTGCGGAGGAATACGGCGCCGATCTGCCCGATTGGTTCACGACCAGGTCTGTCAGGGACAGTGGTAGGGTCAGATTGCTTGAGTTGCAGGTTGACCGGGGTGAGGCAACCGCTCTTGCCTTGGCCATGGAGGTCGCAGGCAGCACGCTCATCGTGGATGACCTGAAAGCCCGGAAGCTGGCGGGCCATTTGGGAATCTGATATACCGGCACCCTTGGTGTCATTGTAAAGGCCAAGACCCTTGGCCATATCCCGAGTGTAGTTCCGATCATTGCCCGAATGAAGGAAGTGGGATTCAGGATCTCACCGGAACTTGAAGCCGCCGTGATCCGGTTCGCGGAATGAACAGTTTACTCGGATCCGATTGGAATTCCTCCGCAGGAACCTCGAAACCAAGTATTCCAGTGGGCGCGTCCCTAGGGAAGAAGGCTTCGAGCAAAGGCCGACGGGTTTCAACGGACCCCTATGGGCGTTTGCTGCATCCATCGATATCCACACCAGTCCAAGCTAAATAGCGGCCAGCACCGCCTCCGCCACGGCCTTGGCCGATCCCGTGCGCTGCTGCACGTAGGCGGAAGCTGCCGTTGAGGCGCGGTGCAGGGCTTCGGGGTCGCTGAACCAATGCTCCAAGGCGAGCAGCAGCTCGTCGGCATCGCGCACCTCGCGCCCCGCCCCGGCATCGATCAGGCCTCGCGCCTCGGGGAATTTCCGGTGCTTCGGCCCGAAGATCACAGGGATGCCCCAGGCGGCAGCCTCCAGCAGGCTGTGGATGCCGTCCGTGAAGCCGCCGCCCACATAGGCCACGCGGCCATGGCCATAGAGCCGGGCCAACAACCCCATGCGGTCCACGAGCAGGGTGCCCTGCCGCTCCTTTCCCAGGGTGGCCGCCAGATTGGCGGCATCCCCGTTCTCCAGTTCGCCCCAGCGCACCAAGGGTTTGGGGAAGAGCTGCTCCGCGCGTTGCAATTGCGCCTCATGCAGCTCGTGCGGTACCAACAGGCATTTGGGGGCGGCCGTGCCCATGGCATGCAGCGCCTGGGCAAGCAGCTGTTCGTCCGGCGGCCAAGTGCTGCCGCACACCAGCACCGGGCTATGGCCCGCCCACGCCCGGGCCAAGGGCAGTTCCTTCCCTTCGGCCCTTATGGCCGCCACACGGTCGAAGCGCGTGTCGCCGCCCACCACCGCCCGGCCTTGCACCAAGGGGGCCACCAGCCTGCGCGAGGCCTCGTCCTGGGTGAAGATCATCGTGAAGGTGCGCAGCATGCGCCGCCATGCACCGCCGTACCAGCGGAAGAAAGGCTGGTCCTTGCGGAAAAGCGCCGAGACCAGGAAGGTGGGCACCTGCCTTTCACCCAACGCCCGCAAATGGTGGTACCAGAACTCGTACTTCACGAATACGGCCGCGCGCGGCTTCACCAATCGTTGCATGCGTTCCGCATTCCGCCGGCCGTCCGGGGGCAGCAGGTCCACGTGGGTGGCCAGGGGGAATGCCTTGGCGGCCTCATAACCGCTCGGGCTGAAGAAGGTGAGCAGCACCGGCAACTCCGGCCGTTGCTGCTTGATCGCCTCCAGCACGGGCCTCCCCTGCTCGAACTCGCCCACACTGGCGCAATGCATCCACAGGCAGCCCTGCAGCCGGGGCGCAGCCTCCTCCATGCGCTTCCATTGCCCCTTCCGTAACTGCACCCATGCCTTGGCCTTGGGGTTCCACGGCCCGGCCACGCACAACGCCGCATGGTAGGCCCGCGTGCCCAGGTCGTACAGCAAAGGCATCAGCGGTAAAATACCCGGTTGTCGCGACGCTTGTAGATGGGGAAGGTCCATCCGAAGCGGAGCCCGTTCAGGCCGTCCACCCGGCGTTCATCATCCGCCTTGCCCCTGGCGAAATCCCACGGCCGCAAGGACCGTGTGAAGGCCACGTTCACCTCGAAGCCGACCATGAAATTGATGAAGCGGTTGTTGCCCAAGTGCTGGTAGCCGGCAAAGAAGGTGCCCATGGGCCCCGCGGCCAGCCCATCATAGCCCTTCAGGTAATCGCCTTCCAGTGCCGGCAACACGTCATTCTGGTGCTGGATCAACAGCTTGTGCCACATCCATCCGGCACCGAGCTTGAGCAGGATCCCGCTGTTGGGGTTGGGGCCCGCCACGGGGATCACCTTGCCGGCGAACACCGAGACGGTGTATCCGCGCTCGAAGAGCAGGATGCCCGCCGGTTCGCCGTCCTGGTTCACCACCACGCCGTTGCTGGTCATCATTTCCTTCAGCACGCTGCGGTCCATGATCTTGTTGCCGAAGACATAGGAACCTTCCATGCCCAGCGCGTAGTTGCTCTTGAACTTCACGGAGGCGCTGAAGCCCAGGTTGCTGTTGGCCCCGAATCGCTGGGCCAGGTCGCCGCCGGGCAATTGGTACGCGTAGCTGATGGTGAGCGGCACGATGGTGATGGAGGTGTCCTGGATGCCGCTTTGGGCTGTAGCGACGCCGGTCCCGATGTACAGGGCCATGGCAAGCGTACCGAGGATGCGTTGCATGAGAGGCCAAAGGTAGAAGTGCTCGAGGGGTGGAGGTCAGAACTTGCGAAGTGCTTCACGCAACTTGCTCCATTGACGCACGCTTACAGGCACCATGATATCCCCGTGCAAGCATGCAAGAAATCCATCCTTTCGGATCAGGCGCTCCACATGCCATAGATTGATCGCATGGGAGCGATGACATCGAAAGAATATTCGAGGTGGGACCAAAGCCAACACCCTGTTCAAATTCCGGCTCACCACCCGGCTTCTTCCTCGGAGACACCGGATTTCCGTATAGCTCCCGTCGGCATGAAGGGATACGATCTCCTTGCACTGTAAGTAGTCTGTTCCCTCAGAACAGGGCACTTCCAATTTGACCGCAAGCTGATCGGCCAAGTTCCTGGCCTCACCGGCCTCCTCCCCGATGGGCCATTGCTCGCCGCTCGGTGCATCTGTATCCCCGGTTCGCGCGGGGGGGGGGGGTATTCCGTACCATAAAGAACCACCTTGTGCCTTCAGTCGCATTGACGAAAAAGAGTGGCGCTGAAAACAAAGAATGTCTTTTGCCATGAGTCAACTTGTCGAATTATTGCTACAAGCGCATGCATGGCAGGTTCTGGTGCATATATCACTCACAAAAGACAAGCCTCGTTCATCTGGAGTTCATCAACGCTTGTGAAATGAGGGTAGGACCGCAGCATATCCCATCCTTGCTTTCGGGCAACCTCAAAAACCCAAACACAATGAAAAGCGCATTACTATTCGTCGGACTGCTGTCGATCGGAAGCCTTCAGGCGCAGGAGGGCTACCGCACGGTCCTTGTGGATGACCCGTACATGTGCAACGGCTACTTCATCCGGGATGTACAAAAGTGCCGTGATGCCGGAGTGGCATCCCTCGATGTCGACATCCATGTCTATGGCATGGTGAATGGCAGGGTGTCGGACAGGGTCGTCCAGTCGTTCACGATCACCAACGAACTCTACAAAAGGGTTGACCCTGCCCGGGTCGGGGAACTGAAACCGGGTGAACGGGTGTATTATCACCTGTTTGCCAAGAACGCCGGTGGCGATGTCATATTTGATCACCGTGCACTACCGGTTGATCCCGATGACGTGGAATTGGCATGTGCAAACACCTGCCAAGCTCCCACTTGGGCCTGGACCCTCGAAGCTTGGCAAAACAACACCCAAGCCACCACGGAAATTGTGTTGAATAGTGCAACAAGTCCGTATGGATACTATTACTTCTATGTGAACTATGCGACAGAATGGGCGCAGTGGAAGGAACAGCACTTTCCTGGAGATTTTGGATTGTCGGGTTCCGATTGGAATTATTACCTGGGGAACCATGGCCAAGTGGAGGTAATAAAGCTGGATCAAAATTTACCTTCCGGGGCTGGGGGCGCACCTGAGGGGGCGAAGAGTTGGCTTGGATACGACATTCCTCCTCATACTCCTGTCATTGGTATCCGCAAGGATCGTGGGGCATATCGGGTGATCAGTGCGACCCGCGAACTGGCGTGTTCCGGCTGCGGCGGGGGCGTTTGTGATGCTCTAATGGACTATTACAATGCAGGCGCGGCCGTACAACAAGATCTGGCCCTGCACAACTTGTCTCCCCTCTGGTGCCCGGCCATGCCCAGCACCGAAGGGATCGGGGGGGAGGTCATGGACTCCGATAATCCCTTTGCGTCATGCACCGGACTGCCGGTCCCCGCTGACGGGAATTTGTTCAATTGGATGAATTCCGTGCTGGATTGCATCGGGAATGTGGGCAACGGAGGTGGCGGCAATCCGGATGGGGGCACTCCCTTTCATAACGTAACCTATGCCACCTTGCTCGTGAACCAGTGGTACGATGACGGCACTTTGGGCAAGGTGTTCGGCGTATCCATTCCGGATGGCAAAGACCCCAAGCTCGTGCAGGTGGACAAGACCGAACTGCTTCCGGGCCTGTATGAGTTTGTCGCCGTTCTGAACAATGGCCAGATCATGCGGCACTTCGAGGATTTTGAGCAGCCCCGGGCGATCAATGCGGATTTCGTCGACTTCATCAATGTCAATATCTACCCTGTCCCTGTCAAGGGCCAGGAATTCGCCGTTGACATCGACTTGCTGGTCCCTTCCCAAGTCACCATCACCATCGTGAACAACATGGGCAAGGAGTATTATACCAAAACGGTTAACTTCGACCAAGCAGGACGCAACAAACATGTGGTGGAAATGGGGAACGCATGGCCAAACGGCATCTACCACGCCCTCTTCCAGTATGGCGATGGGTCGTCAACGACAAAGAGTTTTAGTGTGGAATGATTGTCGTGGCTGTCGACATGCCCGCCTCGTAGCGGCGGGCATGTCGACTTCTGCCATTGAAAACCTGGCCGGGTTCCTCAAAAAGAGTGATAGCGAATAATCATGCCTTGGTTCCTTTCCTTATCTGTTGTGATCACGATAGCTTCAAGCACTTACGCGCAAACTGCCCCGGGCGTATTGTGGCAGGTTGCGGCAGGCGGGACTCTCGATGATTACAGTACGTCAATATGTAGCCTGTCCGATGGAAGGTCAATCGTTGTTGGTAGTACGATGTCCCAAGATGGTGATTCTTTCGGCAACCATGGCATGTCGGATATCTTGGTCTTGGGGTTGAGTAGTAACGGAGATGTTCAATGGCGCGGGGTGTATGGTGGTGGGGCAAACGAGGGTGGATATGCTGTGGAATGTGGAAGCGAGGATGGAATTGAAGTGGTGGGCTATAGCGCATCCACGGATGGAGATGCAGAAGGACCAGTGATGGGGAATACGGACATTTGGGTCCTCTCATTGTCATTGGACGGTGAGCTTGTGCATCAAAGGAAGTATGGAAGTATGATGTCGGATTTCGGACGGGGCATCAGTGCCGACGAGGGCGTCGGATTTAACCTATTGGGTGTGGTTGCGGGTGATGGAGGGGACGTGACAGCATCCCATGGCACAGATGACTTCTGGCTCGCAAAGCTGGATCATGTAGGAAATGTGGCATGGCAGAAGTCTTATGGCGGGTCAAGTTTTGATGTTCCGCAGGATTTTGACCGCACGAGTGATTCCGGATTCGTGTTGGCCGGATATACGAGTTCCAACGATGGCGATGTAAGCGGTTATCATGGTGGTTTTAGCGACGGATGGATAGTCAAAGTGGATAGCTCGGGCAATGTGGAATGGCAAAGAGCTTTGGGGGGAGGCAGCACCGATTGGATACAAGCAGTTGCTGCAACCAATGATGGCGGTTGTTTGGTCGCCGGATTCACCGAATCCAACGACGGCGACGTGAGCGGCAACCACGGCGGCGCGGATGGTTGGGTGGTGAAGCTGGATGCCGGCGGTAACGTGGAATGGCAACGTACGCTCGGCGGCACCGGAAATGACCAGTTCAATTCGGTGGTGCTTACCACCGACGGCGGTTTTGCCCTTGCCGGTTTCACCAACTCCACCAATGGGGATGTTTCCTACAGCCTGGGCGGAGGTGATGGCTGGGTGGTGAAGCTGGACAGTTTGGGCAACCTGCAATGGGACCTGCCCCTGGGAGGGAGCGGGAGTGATTTTCTCCGGAAGATCCGGCAAACGGAGGATGGCGGCTTCCTCGTGGCCGGTGATTCCAACTCCAACGATGGCCACGCCACCGGCAACCATGGCGGAAAGGACATTTGGGTGGTGAAGCTGGGGCCGGACCCGAGCGCCATCTCCGAGGGGCCGCCCGCCTTCCCTTTCGCCGTGTTCCCCAACCCCGGCCGCGACCTGGTCCGGTTGCAATATGCCGCCCACACCTCAGGCACGGCGCAATTGGAGGTCTTCAATGGAGCAGGGCAACTGGCTCTGGCGCCCATGCGGCGGACGGTGCACCCCGGCCCTCAATCCTGGGAGTTCGATGCCTCCCCGTTGGCACCCGGCACATACCAACTGCGCTTGTCCACGGCTGATGGGGTGGTGTGCCCACGCTTGGTGAAGTTACCATGACGTGATCAGGCCGGCACCGGCATCGCGACATTGGCCTAAGAGCATGGGAAGAGCTGCGGCCCCAGTTCTCCAGGTGGCGCATCTCCCGTATGCACCGCTCCTTACCTTCGCCCCTTGCTTTGCCAACAACCTGCATGAAACCCATCCAGATGGTCGACCTGGTCGGCCAGTACGAGAAGATCAAGCCCGAGGTGGACGCGGCCCTGGCCGAGGTGATCCAGTCGGCGGCCTTCATCAACGGCCCGCAGGTGAAGGCCTTTGAACAGGAACTGGCGGCCTACCTGAAGGTGAAGCACGTGATCGGCTGCGGCAACGGTACCGACGCGCTGCAGGTGGCGATGATGGCCTTGGGCCTGAAGCCGGGCGACGAGGTGATCACGGCCTCCTTCACCTTCGTGGCCACCGTGGAGGTGCTGGCGCTGCTGGGCCTGGTACCGGTGTTTGCCGACGTGCTGCCGGGCACCTTCAACCTGGACCCGGCCGACGTGGCCCGCAAGGTGACCCCCAGGACCAAGGCCATCGTGCCGGTGCACCTCTTCGGGCAGAACGCCGACATGGACGCCATGCTCGCCATCGCCCGGGAATACGGCCTGCACGTGGTGGAGGACGCCTGCCAGAGCATCGGCTCGGACCACAGCGGGCCCAACGGCAGGCGCAAGAGCGGCACCATGGGCGACATCGGCGTCACCAGCTTCTTCCCCAGCAAGAACCTGGGCTGCTATGGCGACGGCGGCGCGCTGTTCACCAACGACGACGACCTGGCGATGAAGATCCGCCGGGTGTGCAACCACGGCAGCCGCCAGCGGTACTACCACGAGGTGGTGGGCGTGAACAGCCGCCTGGACTCGCTGCAGGCCGCGGTGCTGCGCGCCAAGCTGCCGCACCTGGACGAATACGCCCGTGCCCGCAACGCCGCCGCGGCAGTGTACGACGAGGCGTTCAAGGACATCAGGGGGCTTGCCATCCCGGCGCGGTGGCAACAGAGCACGCACGTGTTCCACCAGTACACCCTGCGGGTGGCGGGCGGCAAGCGCGATGCCTTGAAGAAGCACCTGGAAGGCCACGGTGTGCCCGCCATGGTGTACTACCCTGTACCCTGCCACTTGCAGGATGCGTACAAGGGCCCACGCTGCCCCGAGGGATCGCTGCCGGTTACCGAACAGCTGTCCGGGGAAGTGCTATCGCTGCCGATGAGCACCGAACTGGACGACGAGCAACTGGGGCACATCACGGCCACCGTGAAGAGCTTCTTCCATAACTGACCCATAAGCACGGCCCCCGGCATGGGCGGGCCCCCATCAACGAGACATGAACATTGCAGTAATAGGAACCGGTTACGTTGGCCTGGTGACGGGCACCTGCTTTGCCGAGACCGGCAACAACGTGGTGTGCGTCGACATCGACGAGGAAAAGGTGGCCAAGCTCAAGGCTGGCCACGTGCCCATCTACGAGCCGCACCTGGAGGTGCTATTCGAGCGCAACATCCGGCAAGGGCGGCTGCATTTCACCACCAACCTCAAGGAGGCGGTGGACCGGGCGCAGATCATCTTCCTGGCGCTGCCCACCCCGCCGGGCGAGAACGGCAGTGCCGACCTGAAGTACGTGCTGGGCGTGGCCGACGAGCTGGGCAAGATCCTTGCGGAGTACAAGGTGATCGTGGACAAGAGCACCGTGCCCGTGGGCACCGCCGAGAAAGTGCGTGCCGCCGTGGCCAAGCATGCGCGGGAGCCGTTCGACGTGGTGAGCAACCCCGAATTCCTGCGCGAGGGCTTCGCGGTCGACGACTTCCTGAAGCCTGACCGTGTGGTGGTGGGCACCAGCAGCGCCCGCGCCCGCAAGCTGATGGAGGACCTGTACAAGCCCTTCGTAAGGCAGGGCAACCCCATCATCTTCATGGATGAGCGCAGCGCCGAGCTGACCAAATACGCCGCCAACGCATTCCTGGCCATGAAGATCACCTTCATGAACGAGATCGCGAACTTCTGCGACGCCGTGGGCGCGGACGTGGACAAGGTGCGCATCGGCATCGGCAGCGACAGCCGCATCGGCAAGCGCTTCCTCTTCCCCGGCATCGGCTACGGCGGATCGTGCTTCCCCAAGGATGTGCAGGCTTTGGCCAAGAGCGGCCAGGAAGCCGGGTACACGTTCCAGATCATCGACAGCGTGATGCGCGTGAACGAGCGCCAGAAAACCGTCCTCATCGACAAGGTGAAGACCTACTATGGCCAGGACCTGCGGGGCAAACATTTCGCCCTGTGGGGGTTGGCCTTCAAGCCCGACACGGACGACATCCGCGAAGCCCCTTCACTGGACATGATCGATGCCTTGGTGGAAGCCGGGGCCACCATCACCGCCTTCGATCCGGAAGCCATGGACAACGTACGGGCCCGCATCGGTGACAAGATCAATTATACGCAGGATGAATATGGCGCATTGCAGGGCGCCGATGCCTTGATCATCGCCACCGAATGGCAGCTTTTCCGCAACCCTGACCTGGCGCGCGTGGAGAAGCTCCTGAAGGAAAAGACCATCTTCGACGGCCGCAACCTGTACGACCTGGAGGAAATGAAGGACCTCGGTTTCCACTACGTGAGCATCGGCCGCCAGGCGGTGAACGCACCCGTAAAAGCCAAGGCCTGAATGACCGGGAGCACCCCTGCAAGGAAGGGCACGGCCCGCACCAAGGCGAAACCCGCCGGGAAGGAGCGCGTGCTCATCACCGGTGCCGCGGGATTCCTGGGCTCGCACCTCTGCGACCGCTTCCTCAAGGAAGGCTTCCACGTGATCGGCATGGACAACCTGATCACGGGACGCCTGAAGAACATCGAACACCTGTTCAAGCGCGGCGATTTCGAGTTCTACCACCACGATGTCACCAGGTTCGTGCACGTGCCCGGCGAATTGAAGTACATCCTGCACTTCGCCAGCCCGGCCAGCCCCATCGACTACCTGAAGATCCCCATCCAAACGCTGAAGGTGAGCTCCTTGGGCACGCACAACCTGCTGGGCCTGGCCATGGCGAAGAAAGCGCGCATCCTGGTGGCCAGCACCAGCGAGGTGTACGGCGACCCGCAGGTACACCCGCAGGCCGAGGACTACTGGGGCCACGTGAACACCGTGGGCCCCCGCGGCGTGTACGACGAGGCCAAACGGTTCCAGGAAGCGCTGACCATGGCGTACCATACCTACCATGGGCTGGAAACGCGCATCGTGCGCATCTTCAACACCTACGGCCCGCGCATGCGCCTGAACGACGGCCGCGTGCTGCCCGCCTTCATCGGCCAGGCACTGCGTGGCGAGGACCTCACCATCTTCGGCAAGGGGAACCAAACGCGCAGCTTCTGCTACGTGGACGACCTGGTGGAGGGCATTTACCGCCTGCTGCTGAGCGATTATGCCGGGCCCGTGAACATCGGCAACCCGGCGGAGATCACCATCAAGGAGTTCGCGCAGGAGATCGTAAAGCTGACGGGCACCAAGCAGAAACTGGTGTACAAGCCGCTGCCGCAGGACGACCCCATGCAGCGCCGGCCGGACATCACCTTGGCCAAGAAGCTGCTCAAGTGGCAGCCGAAGGTCTCCCGCGCCGAGGGCCTGAAGATCACGTACGCCTACTTCAAGGGCTTGTCGCCGGAGGAACTGAGGGAGAAGGAGCACAACACCTTCGAGGGGTACGTACGGAAGTGATTCCGCCGAGACTTTTTTCCACCGATTTCGCCGATTCCACAGATTGAGATCCGTGGAACCGTTGGCCGTTAATGATCGGTGCAATCGGTGGAAAGCCCCCCATCGGCGCAATCGGTGGAAAGCATCGGAGTCCCTACATTGGACTCATGCTTGAACACCCGAACGATCCTGAAACCTTTGAGGTTATTGGTGCGGCCATGGCCGTACACACCGAACTTGGCCCTGGATTCCTGGAAAGCGTGTACCAGGAGGCGTTGGCCGTGGAACTCGAATTGCGCAACATTCCATATCAACGTGAGGTGGAATTGTCCATCCGGTACAAAGGCCGTCCGTTGAAAGGGAAATTCCGGGTGGACTTCATCTGCTTCGGGGACGTGATGGTTGAACTCAAGGCGCAGAAAGCCATGGGCGGCCCGGAGGAATCACAGCTCATCAATTACCTGAAGGCCGGCAATAAGGAACGAGGCCTCCTGCTCAATTTCGGAGCGCCCAGCCTGCAACAGCGCCGTTTTGTAAATGGCTGACGCCACTAAGTCGTGGCCGTTGTTCACGGGAGAAGATCATTCTCCACATCGGTGTAATCGGCGTAATCGGTGGAAAGCATTGCATCCCATGAATCTCCCCCTGCGCATAGCCGGTGTCCCCGAACCCTACAACCTGCCCTGGCACTTGGCCATGGCGAAGGGCCGCTTTGCCGAGGCGGGCATCGACGTGCAATGGCACACTGTGCATGAAGGCACGGGGCGCATGTGCCAAATGCTGAAGGACGACAAGCTCGACATGGCGGTGCTGGTCTCGGAGGGCGCCGTGCGCGACATCCTCAACGGGGGAGCGCACAGGATCGTCGGCACCTTCGTGGACAGCGCCCTGCCTTGGGGCGTGCACGTGCCCGCCGCATCGCGCCTGCATGCACCCGGTGAGCTGAAAGGCGTGCCCTACGCCATCAGCCGTTTGGGCAGCGGCAGCCACATCATGGCCATGATCCATGCCGGGCACCTGGGCTGGCGGCCCGGCGAAAAGGACCTCGTGGTGGTGCACAACATGCGCGGCGCGGCCGAACGGATGCAGGCCGGGCCACCGGTGATCTTCCTCTGGGAAACCTATGTTACCGCCAGCTACGTGGATAGCGGCATCATGCGGCGCGTGGACGAGTTGCGGGCCCCATGGCCCGGCTTCGTGATCGTGGCGCGGGAACAGGTCCTGCACGGGCACAGCGCGTTGATCGACCGGGCATTGGCCGTGCTGCACCAGGAAGCGGAAGGCATGAAGCGCGGCCCGCACCTGGTGGAATTGGTGATGCGGAACGCCGGATTCGCCGAGGCCCGTGCCAAGGAATGGCTGAAGCACGTGCACTGGAGCGTGGACCGCCCCAGGCCGGCCAGCTTCGAGCCGCTGGTGGAAAGGCTGCGCCGGTTGGAACTGGCGCCGAAGGATGCCCACGGCCCGTTCCTCTGACAGTTCCGGGCCGTAGCGGTCCATGGCACACCGAATGGCCGGGGCACCCGGTTGGGCACACCACTGGCACGCATGTATCCCTGGTTATCAGGGGCTTGAGACCCTGGTCGCCGTGTCATGCGGAGTGGTGGAGATGGCAGGCCCGGGCTTCCTCCCCAGGAAGTTGGCATGGGCGTGTCGGGCAGGAGCGTCCACCGGCAAGGAAATTTGGTCCAGGGGCACGCCGCAGCGCGGCTTGGTGGTCGTGGTGGCCGCCGTTCCCCGACTTCATGGAGATACGGCGCCGCTTGGTACCTTCGCGCCCCCATTTCCATGTCGTACACCGCCCACCCCACCGCCGTCATCGATGAAGGCTGCTCCATCGGCGAGGGCACCCGCATCTGGCACTTCAGCCACGTGATGCCGGGCTGCACCATCGGCAAGGGGTGCAACATCGGGCAGAACGTGGTGGTAAGCCCCGGCGTGGTGCTGGGCGACAACGTGAAGGTGCAGAACAACGTGAGCATTTACACCGGCGTGGAATGCGGCGACGATGTCTTCCTGGGGCCCAGCATGGTGTTCACCAACGTGACCAACCCGCGCAGCGCGGTGAACCGCCGCGACCAGTACGCCAAGACCCGAGTGGGGCGCGGTGCCAGCATCGGGGCCAATGCCACCATCGTTTGCGGGCACGACATCGGCGAATTCGCTTTCATCGGCGCCGGGGCGGTGGTAACGAAAACGGTGCCGCCCTACGCGTTGGTGGTGGGCAACCCGGCCCGGCAGGCCGGTTGGATGAGTGAATACGGCCACAAGTTGAAGTTCAACGAAGCCGGTGAGGCGGAATGTCCCGAAAGCGGGCAGCGTTACCGGTTGCAAAACGGGGCCGTGACCCGGATCAAATGACCATGGACGGACAGCAAAAGATCAAGTTCGCCGTGGTGGGCTGCGGCCACATCGGCAAGCGCCACGCGGAAATGATCTCCCGCAACGCGGACTGCGAACTGGTGGCCCTGTGCGACGTGAAACCCAAGGGGGAACTGGGCCTGGATGCCTACGACGTACCGTTCTTCAACGATATCCAGGCCATGCTGAAGGCCGTGCCCGGGGTGGATGTCGTGAACATCTGCACGCCCAATGGCCTGCACATCCCCCTGAGCATGGCCGCCCTGGAGCACGGCAAGCACGTGGTGTGCGAAAAGCCCATGGGCCTTTCCAAGGCCGATTGCGAGGACCTGCTCTCCATGGCGCTGCAAAAGAACCGGCAGGTGTTCGGCGTGATGCAGAACCGCTACAGCCCGCCCAGCCAGTGGATCAAGGAAATGGTGGAGCGCAAGCGCCTGGGCGACATCTTCCTGGTGCAGGTGAACTGCTACTGGAACCGCGACGAGCGGTACTACAAGAAAGGCGGCTGGAAAGGGACGGCGGGGCTGGACGGCGGCACGCTCTTCACCCAGTTCAGCCACTTCGTGGACATCATGTACTGGCTGTTCGGCGACATCACGGACATCCAGGGGCGCTTCGCCGATTTCAACCACAAGGACCTGACCGATTTCGAGGACAGCGGCCTGGTGAATTTCCGTTTCCTCAGGGGCGGCATGGGCTGCCTGAACTACTCCACCAGCGTGTGGGACAAGAACCTGGAGAGCAGCCTCACCATCATCGGCAGCAAGGGCAGCGTGAAGGTCGGCGGGCAATACATGGACCAGGTGGAAGTGTGCCACGTGAAGGACTACACCATGCCCGAGCTGCCCCCCACCAACCCGGCCAACGACTACGGGGCGTACAAGGGAAGCGCCAGCAACCACCACTACATCATCGAGAACGTGGTGGATACCCTGAAGAACAATAAATCCATGACCACCAATGCCTTGGAGGGGCTGAAGGTGGTGGACATCATTGAACGCATTTACCAAAAGAGGGATGAGCGACCTTTATGAGCGCCTGGTGAAAAAAGAAGCCAAGCTGGCCGTGATCGGGCTGGGTTACGTGGGTCTCCCCATCGCCTTGGCCTTCGCACGGAAGATCAAGGTGGTGGGCTTCGACATCAACCGCAAGCGGGTGGAGATGATGCGCCGCAGCGAAGACCCCAGCAATGAACTGGAGGCCTCCGATTTCGAGGGTGCCGACATCCTCTTTACCGCCGACACGGAGGACCTGAAGGACGTTGAGTTCTTCATCGTAGCCGTGCCCACGCCCATCGATGAGCAGAACATCCCCGACCTGCGCCCCCTGCTGAGCGCATCCCGCACCGTGGGCATCGTCCTGAAGAAAGGCGACCATGTGGTGTTCGAGAGCACCGTTTACCCGGGCTGCACGGAAGAGGATTGCGTGCCCGTGCTGGAGGAGATGAGCGGGCTGAAGTACATGACGGATTTCAAGGTGGGATACAGCCCGGAGCGGATCAACCCCGGCGACAAGAACCACACCCTGGAAAGCGTGGTGAAGATCACCAGCGGCTGCGACCCTGAAACGGCCGAGACCGTGGCCAAGGTGTATGAGCTGGTGGTGAAGGCCGGGGTGCACCGCGCCAGCAGCATCAAGGTGGCCGAGGCCGCCAAGGTGATCGAGAACACCCAGCGCGACGTGAACATCGCCCTGACCAACGAGCTGTCCATCATCTTCAACCGGATGGGCATCAACACCTACGACGTGCTGGAGGCGGCGGGCACCAAGTGGAACTTCCTGAAGTTCCAGCCCGGACTGGTGGGCGGCCACTGCATCGGCGTGGATCCGTACTACCTGGTGCACAAGGCCATGGAGAAGGGCTACCATCCGCAGATCATCGATGCCGGCCGTTTCGTGAACGACAGCATGGGCGGATACGTGGCCAAGCAAACGGTGAAGAAGATCATTTCCGCCGGCACCAACCCCGCCAAGGCCCGCGTGCTCATCATGGGCGCCACCTTCAAGGAGAACGTCACCGACATCCGCAACAGCAAGGTGGCCGACATCGTGCGCGAACTGCGCAGCTACAGCGTGCACGTGGACGTCACCGACCCGCATGCGGACAGCCATGAGGTGGAACACGAATACGGCTACGCGCTTGCCCAGGACATCAACGGTCCGTACGATGCCATCATCGTGGCGGTGAACCACCGCGATTATGCCGACCGCAACGAGGCCTGGTTCAAGGAGCACCTGAAACCCGAGGGCCTGCTGGTGGACCTGAAGGGCACCTACCGCAAGAGGATCAACGGGCTGGCCTACTGGAGCCTTTGACACCGACATGCCGTTGGAGTCCCCCATCCCGCGGGAGGATCCGGATGAAAGGGCCGGCCAACGGATCTATCCGTTCAACCTGAAGGGGAAACGGGAACAGCCCAAGGAAGACCGACAAGCCCAGCACATGGAGCACAAGACCATCCTCATCACCGGGGGCGCCGGGTTCATCGGCAGCCACGTGGTGCGGCGTTTCACCCGGAAATACCCGCATTACCGCATCATCAACCTCGATGCGCTCACCTACGCCGGCAACCTGAAGAACCTGTCCGACGTGGAACATGAACCCAACTACCGGTTCGTGAAGGCGGACATCCGCGATGCGGGCGCCATCGGCAAGATCTTCGCGGAACACAAGCCCGACGGGGTGATCCACCTGGCGGCCGAAAGCCACGTGGACCGCAGCATCAGCGACCCGCTGGCCTTCGTGGAGACCAACGTCACCGGCACCGTCAACCTGCTGAACGCCGCCCGGGAGTCGTGGAAGGGGGACCTGAAGGGCAAGCGCTTCTACCACGTGAGCACCGATGAGGTGTACGGCTCCCTGCACGATGGCGGCTTCTTCCTGGAGACCACCCCCTACGACCCGCAAAGCCCCTACAGCGCCAGCAAGGCGGCGAGCGACCACTTCGTGCGTGCCTACGGCAACACCTACCAGCTGCCCTACGTGGTGAGCAACTGCAGCAACAACTACGGCAGCCACCAGTTCCCGGAGAAGTTGATCCCGCTTATGATCAACAACATCCGCCACGGCAAGCCCCTGCCGGTGTATGGCAAGGGCGAGAACGTGCGCGACTGGCTGTGGGTGGAGGACCATGCCGCCGCCATCGACCGCATCTTCCACCAGGGCGTGGACGGCGAGACTTACAACATCGGCGGGCACAACGAGTGGAAGAACATCGACCTGATCCACCTGCTCTGCTCCATCATGGACCGCAAGCTGGGGCGTGCCCAAGGCGAAAGCGCCAAGCTGATCACCTACGTCACCGACCGCGCCGGGCACGACCTGCGCTATGCCATCGATGCCGGCAAGATCGAACGCGAGCTGGGCTGGAAACCTTCCATCACCTTTGAGCGCGGCCTGGAACAGACCGTGGATTGGTACCTTGCGAACGACCAGTGGCTGCAGGACGTCACCTCCGGTGCCTACCGCGAATACTACGCAGCCCAGTACGGTGAGCGTTGATGGGCCTTTTCAGCAACCTGTTCGGCAAGAAGAAAGCAGCGGCACCCCCCTTGGATTACGGCGTGCTGAAGTGCGACGTGCACTCGCACTTCATCCCGGGCATCGACGACGGGGCGCCCACCGTGGAGGCCAGCCTGGAGCTGCTGCATGCCATGTATGACCTGGGCTACCGCAAGGTGATCACCACCCCGCACAGCATGGCCGATGGTTTCAAGAACCCGCCCGAGGTGATCCTGGGCGGCCTGGGGAAGCTGCGGCGGGCCGTGCAGGAGGCCAAGCTGCCCATGGAGCTGGATGCGGCGGCCGAATACTACCTGGACCATGCGTTGCAGGAAAAGGTGGCCGCCCAAAAGGTGCTCACCTTCGGCGCCGACATGGTGCTCTTCGAGCTGCCCTTCATCGGCGAACCGGCGGTGCTGATGAACATGGTGTTCGAAATGCAGACGCAGGGCTACACCCCGGTGCTGGCCCACCCTGAGCGATACCAGTTTTGGCACGCCAACATGGCCACCATGGAACAGCTCAAGGACCGCAATGTGCTTTTCCAACTGAACATCATCGCCTTGGGCGGCGCCTACGGGCCGGCCACCCGCAAGGCCGCGGAACGCATCATCGACAAGGGGTGGTACGAGCTGGTGGGCAGCGACTGCCACAGCATGAAGCACATCGAAGCCATGGAAGCCACCCGCACCGAGCCGTACCTGCATAAGCTGGTGGAAAGCGGGAAGCTGCTGAACTGGGGGTTGTAGGCTTGGCGGGCTCGTGCAGGCCGAATCCAAGGACACCCTTCCAAAGCGCCTACGCCGCGCTCGTCGCCACTGCCCGGTCCACTTTCTTGAACAGCCCTTGCAGCACGTTGCCGGGGCCGCACTCCACGATGTTCGTGGCACCGTCGGCCAGCATGTTGCGCATGGTCTGCGTCCAGCGCACGGGGGCGGTCAGTTGCGCGATCAGGTTGGCCTTGATGCGGGCGGGGTCCTTGCGGCCCACCGCATCCACGTTCTGGTAGATGGGGCAGCGCGGGTCGTGGATGGGGGTGTAGGCAATGGCATCCTCCAGCTCGGCGCGGGCCGGTTCCATCAGCGGGCTGTGGAAGGCGCCGCCCACGGGCAGCAGCAGGGCGCGCTTGGCACCGGCGGCCTTCAGCGCCCCGCAGGCCGCGTTCACCGCATCCACCGTGCCGCTGATCACCAGCTGGCCCGGGCAGTTGTAGTTGGCGGCCACCACCACCCCGTCAATGGAGGCGCATACCTCCTCCACCTTTTCATCCTCCATGCCCAGGATGGCGGCCATGGTCCCCGGCCGGGACTCGCATGCCTTCTGCATGGCATTGGCGCGGGCGGCCACCAGCTTCAGCCCATCACTGAACTCCATCGCCCCCGCCGCCACCAGCGCGCTGAATTCGCCCAAGGAGTGCCCCGCCACCATGTCCGGCCGGAAGGCATCACCCATGGTCTTGGCCTTGATCACGCTGTGCAGGAAAATGGCCGGCTGCGTCACCTTGGTCTGCCTCAGGTCCTCCTCACTGCCGCCAAACATGATGTCCGTGATGTTGAACCCGAGGATGTTGTTGGCATGCTCGAAGAACACGCGGGCATTCGCGTCGCTCTCGTAGAGGTCCTTTCCCATACCGGGAAATTGGCTGCCTTGGCCGGGGAAGACGTAAGCGTTCATGGTCGCGGGAATTGGGCCGTGAAAATAGCAGCGCGGCGGTTGCCGGGCCGTGAACCCGGGAAACGTGGGATTCGACGTACCCGATGGATGTTTTCGGCGCGCGCGAAACACGTGGAAGGCCGGATGCAGCCGATGAAACCAAGTGGCCGCCCCGATGGGGAAGGGCCGTGAAGCAGCACCTCCGGTGAAGGTCTCCCGCTCAATTCCGGCGGCTGCCGAACAGGCGGAGCAGCGCCAGGAACAGGTTCAGGAAATCCAGGTACAGGCTCAGGGCGCCCATCAAGGCCATCTTCCGGGCCATCTCCGTGCCGTTCACCACGGTACCGCCCAGGTGCTTCAGCCGCTGCATGTCGTAGGCCGTCAGCCCGGTGAAGATGACCACGCTGAGGATGCTGATGACGTAGCCCATGGCATTGCTCTTGAGGAACATGTTCACCAGCCCGGCGATCACAATGCCGATCAAACCGATGAACAGGATGCTCCCCAGCTTGGTCAGGTCGGTCTTGGTGGTGTAGCCGGCCACCGCCATCAGGCCGAACACCGCCGCCGTGACGAAGAACACCGACGCGATGGAACTCGCCGTGTAGGCCAGGAAGATGAATGACAAGCTGGCGCCCGTCAGCGCCGAATACGCCACGAACACCGTCAGCAGCGTCGAGGCGCTCAGGCGGTTGATCATGGTGCCCATCAGCAGCACCAGGCCCAGCGGCGCCAGCATCACCACCCAGCCCAGGATGGACATGCCCCCGGTCTGGAAGTTGTACAGCCGGCCGATCAGGCTCATGTCGTGCCCGAACCAGTAGGCGATGCCGCCGCTGATCACCAGCGCCATGGCCATGTAGGTGAACACCTTGGCCAGGAAGGCACGGACATCATCGGGATTGGCCACCAGGGCCGTCTGCTGGAGGGGCTGTCCTTCGGTCAGGTTGGAAAGGGAACTGCGGAACATGTTCGTCGTCGGGGTTCTCTTGGGGTTGTCAATGCAATTTGGAGGCGATCAGCTTGATGAACTCTTCCCGTGTACGGTGGTCCTTGAGGAAGATACCGGTGAAGGCGGAGGTGGTCGTCACGCTGTTCTGCTTTTGGATGCCGCGCATCTGCATGCAAAGATGCGATGCTTCGATCACCACGGCCACTCCCAAAGGTTTCAAAGTTTCCTGGATGCAATCGCGGATCTCATTCGTCAAGCGCTCCTGCACCTGCAAACGCCGTGCAAAGGCATCCACCACCCGCGGGATCTTGCTCAGCCCGACAATATGTCCGTCCGGTATGTACGCCACGTGGGCCTTTCCGAAGAAGGGCAGCATGTGGTGCTCGCACAGGCTGTACACCTCGATGTCCTTCACCAGCACCATCTGGCTGTATTCCTCGGAGAACATGGCGCTCTTCAGTATGCCTGCCGGGTCCACCTCGTAGCCGTGCGTCAGGAACTGCATGCTCTTGGCCACCCGTTCGGGCGTTTTCAGCAGGCCCTCCCGCGTGGGGTCCTCCCCGATCTCCTTCAGCACCTGCGTGTAGTGCGCGCTCAAGCGCTTCACCGCCTCGGGGTCGAATTTGTCGATCCGTTGGTACCCGTCCATGGGTGCCTGTATGTCCACCTCCTCCGATGCCAGCCGGCTGTGCACGCCGGGTGATTTCAAGTTGTCCTTCATCTGTTATTCGCCGAAGTATTCGACACTGTTGTTCTCGGTTTCCTGGATCTTCACCCGCAGCAGCTTCCCGCCGATGGCCGCCACCGGTTTTTCCAGCTGCCGCCAGATGGCCACGGCCAGGTTTTCCGTGGTGCTGATCAGCCCGTTCATGAACGGCACGTCCAGGTCCAGGTTCTTGTGGTCCACAAGGTCGATCACGTGCTCATGCATCACGCGGCTCAAGGCTGACAGATTGATCACAAAGCCCGTCTTCTTGTCCGTCTCCCCCTTCACCGTCACCCACAGCTCGTAGTTGTGGCCGTGCCAGTTCGGGTTCGAGCATTTGCCGAAGGTCTCCAGGTTCTTCTCCGCGCTCCATTCCGGGCGCCCCAGGCGGTGCGCCGCGCTGAAGCGCTCCCTGCGTGTAATGTGGACTGTAGCCATTCAAGCGATTGGATACACAAAGGTAGGCCGAGGTTACAAGGGCAGCCTGGAAGCCGGGCCTTGCATATGCAACAATCGGCGGGGTCCATTGTTGGGCGTGTCCCCGCCCGCCGCGCACGGGCCGCCCGCCGCGGGGCCGGGTGCTTCGCTGTGGCCCGCTTGCCCACGGCGCGCCGGTGGC
>JAGFIV010000129.1 GCA_024103275.1 Flavobacteriales bacterium | reverse complement strand
GGCCACGCACGCCACGCTTGCGGTGGCACCCATGCCGGCACAGCTGCCGGAGTAGAGGGCGTAGTCCAGTGAACCCGCCGAGTACTGGGCATCATCTCCGTTGTCCACCAGCGTGAGCAGGGCATGGCCATAGTTGCCGCTGTTGAAGGTGAACCACACGCCCTGCACGGGCATGGCGCCGGAGCAGGTGGTGGGGGCGTCGCCGGTGGCGCAGGCATTGGTGTAGGTGGCCGGGCTGTTGCTGCCGTCGGCCAGGTTGTTCGCCAAGGCTTGCGCGCTGTTGCAGTTGTCGTTCGCCGGCGGGGTGCAGGGCGCGCCACAGCTCACCGAGAGCGTGTAGCTGCCACCGGCGTTGCCGGGCCCGTGCACCACGATCCAATACATGGTGCCCGCGGTGGTGTTGATCGTCACCGAGCTGCCGCCGTTGGCGCAACCCGGGTAGTCATCGTTCATGGCCACGCAGTCCAGGCTGCCGCAGGCCGTGCCGCTGAACACCGAGATCCGCGTGTCGAAGCCCGCATCGCTGCACGTGCTGAAGGTCACCGCATTGTTGCCCGTGCCCTCATACCGCCACCAGTTCTGCCCGCCGGTGCTGGCCGGGCCGTTGAAGGCGCAGGCATCGCCCGGCATGCTGTGGGCGAGGCCCGCCGTGTTGCCCGGATAGTTGCCGCCGCACAGCACCTCGAAGGCGTTGGAGCAGTTACGGTTGGTCTCCAGGCACTGCGTGATCGCCTCCCAGCCCGCGTACTGGCCACTGCCGTCACTCACAAAGGCGAAGGTGAGGCAGCCGCTGGGGTTGCTGCTGGTGAACGGACCGGGCAGGTTGCTGTTCAGGTTGCCCCACCAGCCGCCGGTGCCATAGCTCGTGTTGCCCGACCCGGCACCGTTGCTGCTCGCGAATTTCGGCGCATTGGTGTCCGGCCCGTTGAACACGAAGAGCTTGTCCCAGTTCGCCTCGGTGTAGAAGCTGTTGAACAGCACCCGCACCTGCCCGCCCGCATCGGTGGCGCAGTAGGTCTTCACCCAGTTCTCGTTGGTGCCGTAGTTGGCCGAGGCGCCGCCCGTATCGTAGAACGGATCCCCGCAGGCCGCGCCGGTGCTGAAGTTCAGCGGTCCGGCCCAGAAGCTCAGGTCGCCGCCGCCGCAGTTGGCGCGCACATACAGGCTATAAGCGGTGCTGCTTGCCAGGCCGCTCGCGCTGGCCGTGGTGCCAGCCGTGGTGCCGCTGGCCACTACCGTCACCCCTTGGCGCACCTCCCACGCATAGCCATTGGCCGGGTTGCTCGTGCTGGCCGTCCAGGTAAACGTGGCCGTGGTGGTACCCACGGTTCCTACGCCCAGGTTGGTCGGGGACAAGCAGGTGGGTGCTGGTGCCACCGTGAAGGTGTAGTCCTCAGCCTCGCCATAGCCTTGGTATCCCAGGTCGCCGCACGGAGTGGGGCTGCTCGACAGCCAGTTCGCCACCACGCGCATGCGGTAGTTGCCAATGGCCTGGCCTGCGGGTACCGTGATGGTACCCGTGCCGATCGACACGTATCCGCCAGCATTGTACACCTGCTCGCTGGGATCAAACACCAGGTTGTTGTTCCAGTCGATCCAAATACGCATGCCCGCGGTACTGTTCGCCGAGGTGATGGAGAAGCCCACCGAACCTCCTGCGCTGGCACTCACCGACTGGGCGGTGTAGTCCGAGTATGAACCGGGCCCGCTGGTGTTGGCAATGTTGGTATAGCCGCCGGTGGTGGTGAAATTGCTGATGCCGTAGGTGGTGCTGGTGGAGGTCACTTGGCAGTAGCCGGTGTAGAAGCTCACAGGGCCTGCCCATGGGCTGAGGTTCCCTCCGCCGCAATCGCTGCGCACATACAGACCGTAGGTCGTGTTGGCCGTTAAGCCGCTCGCGTTGGCCGTGGTTACACCGGCCGCGGTGGTGCCGTTGTCGATAACGGTCACCCCTTGGCGCACCTCCCACACATAGCCATCGGCCGGGTTGCTGGGGCTGGCCGTCCAGCTCAGGTCGGCGCTGTTGGCGGTGATGTTGCTGGCCGCCAGGCCGGTGGGCGGCAGGCAGGTGGGGGCCGCAATTACAGCGAACGTGTAGTCTTCAGCCTCACCGTAGGCCGCCGCACCCAAGTTATCGCACGGCGTGGGATTCGTGGCCGACCAATTGGCCACCACGCGCATGCGGTAGTTGCCATTGGCCTGGCCTGCGGGTACCGTAATGGTACCCGTGCCGGTCGACACGTACGTGCCAGCATTGTACACCTGCTCGCTGGGATCAAACACCAGGTTGTTGTTCCAGTCGATCCAAATACCCATGCCGGCGGTACCGCTCGCCGAGGTGATGGAGAAGCCCACCGAACCTCCTGCGCTGGCACTCACCGACTGTGCGGTGTAGTCCGAGTACGAACCGGGCCCGCTGGGATTGGCGATGTTGGTATAGCCGCCGGTGGTGGTGAAGTTGCTGATGCCGTAACTGGTGCTGGTGGAGGTCACTTGGCAGTAGCCGGTGTAGAAGCTCACAGGGCCTGCCCATGGGCTGAGGTCCCCTCCGCCGCAATCGCTGCGCACATACAAGCCGTAGTTGGTGTTGGCCGTCAAGCCGCTCGCGCTGGCCGTGGTTACACCCGCCGCCGTGGTACCGCTGGCAACCACCGTAGCCCCTTGGCGCACTTCCCACTTGTAGCCGTTGGCCGGGTTGCTGGTGCTGGCCGTCCAGCCCAGGTCGGCCCCGGTGGGGGAGATGTTGCTCACCGCCAGGCCGGTGGGCGGCAGGCAGGTGGGCGGAACTTCGATCTTGAAGTTGTCGAACCCGTAATCCCAATCGCCACTGGTCCAGTTGCCGGTGATCCGCACCTTCACGTATTCGCCCGCGTATGCGGTCAATGGATAGGTCTTCGTACGCCATCCGGCCACGCCATCATTGGTCACGGTCTCCAAGGTGGTGTACGTGGCGCCGAAGTCGGTGGAAATGGCCACCACGAAATTCCCGGAACCCGAAGCCGGCGGGTTGTACGGGGGGGCATAGTTCGATGCCTTGTGATCGAAGCTCAGGACATCGGCCGCACTTACCGGGCCCACCGCGATGGTGCTGAAGGAGGTGCCGCTCGAACCAGCGTTCCAAATGTTCTTGTAAATGTTGTACGCCGGGTTGCCCGTCACGCCCCGGGCGGAACCCAGGGTCCAGCCGGTGACCGCCCACCCGGCCGGGGTGCTGGTGGTGGCAAAGGATTCAAGCCACGGTGCCGGGGTGGTCAGCGGTGTGGAGAATACCACGGAGGCCCACTCACTCTGGGTGCCCCCGCAATCGCTGCGAACATAGGCCGTGTAGGTGGTGTTCGGCAACAGCGGCGAAAGCACAATGGCCGGAGTGCCCGAGGACGCGCTGCCACTGGCCACCAAACCGGTGGCTCCGCTGCCGGCCGCGCCGCTGGTGCGCAACTCATAGTCGTAGCTCGCCGCGCCATTGTCGGTCCAGCCCAGTTCAGCAACCGTGGGCGCGGTGAGGCTCACGTTAACACCCGTCGGCACCAAGCAGGATGGGATCAACACGTCGAGGCTGTAGTCCTCGAATTCAC
The DNA here is from genome assembly GCA_024103275.1 of Flavobacteriales bacterium. Lineage (GTDB taxonomy): Bacteria > Bacteroidota > Bacteroidia > Flavobacteriales_F > PHOS-HE28 > PHOS-HE28. The sequence goes on along the minus strand of JAGFIV010000129.1, from coordinate 9,772 downwards.
CATAACCATGCGTGGTGGAGCACGGGTCGATATCGCCGGTCGAGCTGAGCCAATGGCTGACGATCCGCATACGGGTGGTGCCGGGCAGGGCCGTTGGCGGCACGGTGAACGAACCCGTATGGGAGGAGGCGTACCCCGTGCTGGCGTAGGCCACTTCGGTCGGGTCGAACACCAGGTTCTGGTTCCAGTCCACCCAGATCCGGAAACCGGCGGTTCCACCGGTGATGTTGGCGGTGAATGAGATCGCCGAGCCTTGGGCCTGGGTGGCCGTCTGGGCCGTAAAGTCGCCGTATCCTCCCGGGGAGAAGCCCGAGCCGCTGTTGGCGATGTTGGTGCTTCCGCCCGTGGTGGTGAAGTCGTTGATGTAATACGCGGAATTGGTTCCCACCGGGATGCAGTACCCGGTGAAGAAGTCCATCGGCCCTGCCCATTCGCTGAAGCCGTCCGCATCACAATCCGAACGCACATACAGGCTGTACGATGTGTTCGCGGTGAGCAGGGTGGAACTGGCGGTGGTGATGCCCGCCGCCGTGGTGCCGCTATCGGTCAGGCCGGTGGCCCCGCTGCCCGGTGCACCGCTGGTGCGCACCTCCCACTGGTAGCCATTGGCCGGGTTGCTCGTGCTTGCGGTCCAGCTCAGGTCGGCGCTGGTGGTGGTGATGTTGGCGGCCGCCAAGCCGGTGGGCGGCAAGCAGCTTGGGATGGCTTCGACGATCACATTGTCGATGTACAGGCGCCATCCGTCCAGTCCGCCCGGTGGCACATGCCATGCGATATACACCGTTCCCGTGTAGGCCGACAAGTCGACCATTTGCTCGGCATAGGTGGTGTTGCTGTAGTTGGCCAATGCCACCAACGTGTTGGTGAAATCTGCCGGGGCCGTCCCGGTGGTGGAGAGAAGCACCTCCATGTCGTTCGGTTCACTGGCGGATTGCACCCGGTAATGGTACAGCAGCCGTTCGTTGCCGGTCAGCACAAGGCCCGGCGAGATCAACCAGTCATCGTTGGCACCGGCGTTGAAATCGGTGTACATCATGGCGCACTGGTCTCCTTCGTAGGGGTTGGTGGCATAGTTCATGTCCCAGCTGTCCGCATCACCGTTCACATTCAGCACGGTCCAGCAAGCCTTTGTAGTGGACAGGGAATTGAAGCCCTCCTGGAATGGCATCGTGAACGCATCGCAGAGGGTTTGGAAGGTGCCCGAGGCTGCCCAAGCGCTGTAGTCACCGCCGCAATTGGCCCGCACGTACAGCGTGTAGGTCGTACTGGGCAAAAGGCCGCTGGCGCTGGCGGTGGTATCGGTGGCCGTGGCCGTGCTGCCGCTGGCATCGGGCGAGGGATCGCCCCCGACGCCGCTGCTGCGCACCTCCCATTCGTACCCGCTGGCCGGGTTGCTGCTGCTCATCCACCAGCTCAGGTCGGCACCCGTGGTGGTGATGTTGGCGGCTGCCAAGTGCGTCGGCGCCTCACAGCTCGGCGTTTCGATCACCTGGATGTCGTCCAAGTACATGTACGCGTCATCGGTTCCGCTGTTGGAATACTTCTGGAACCCGATGTAGTAGATGCCCGTGGTGGCCGGGACGAATTCGATCACATCTTCATGCACCGCTCCGTCATCAATGGCGGGGTGGTCGACGATCGTGGTGGTCATGGCACTGGCCAAGGGCGAGGTGCCGTAAGCCACCTTCAATGCATCCACATAAAAGTCGTACTGGTTCGAATACTTGAAAGACAGCCGGTACGATTGCCCGCCGGTCAGGTTGAGCCCCGCAGTGTACAGCCAGGAGTCAACCGTGACATAGTCGTAGCACCGGGCCGAGTTTCCGGTCATGCCCGTCGGTGGGAAGGCGTAGGTCTGCCATGCGGGGCCGGTGATCGTTTGGTTGGACATACATACGGGCAATGCCGGGGCGGTCACCCCGTTGAAGTCCTCTGAGTAGGGCACGTTGGTGGCAAGGCAGGAGGTGGTGAAGCTGTACGGGCCCGCCCACGGACCATAGTTGCCGCCACAGTTGCTGCGCACGTATAAGGCATAGGTGGTGCTCGGTGCCAAGCCGCTGGCGGTGGCGGTGGTATCGTTGCCCGCAGCCGTGCTGCCGCTGGCATCGGGCGAGGGGTCGCCCCCGACGCCGCTGCTGCGCACTTCCCATTCGTAGCCGTTGGCCGGGTTGCTGCTGCTCATCCACCAGCTCAGGTCGGCACTGTTGGCGGTGATGTTGCTGGCTGCCAGGTGCGTGGGTGCCTCACAGCTCGGCGTTTCGATCACCTGGATGTCATCAAGATACAACTGGTTCTGGTCGGCGATGGAGTAGCACTTGAACCCGATGAAGAAGATACCGGTGGTGGCCGGCGTGAATTCCACGGTATTGGTCTGTACCGTGGTGGTCTGGATGGCGGAATGGTCGGCCAACTGTGTCGTCATGTTGGCGGCCGAATTCCCGGCGCCATAGGACACCGACATCCTTTCGGCCCAGGTTGTGCTATTGTTGAAGTACTTGTAGGTCAACCGGTAGCTGGTGCCTCCGGTCAGGTTCAGCCCTTGGGTGAAGAGCCAGCTGTTCATATCGGGGCTGCCACTGGGGGTGTAGCTCACATTGGCCGTGTTGCCGGTCATGCCCACGGGTGCTGGTGCGGTCCTCCAAGCATTGCCGCTGATGGTCTGTAGGCTCATGCACGCGGGCAATGCCGGCGTGGTCACCCCGTTGAAGTTCTCCGTGTAGGGCACGTTTGCGGAAACGCATGGGGTGGTGAAGCCGTACGGCCCCGCCCACGCACTGGAATCGCCTCCGCACACGGAAGCCACGTACAAGCCATATGTCGTGTTGGGCGCGAGCAGGGAGGTGTTGGCGGCGGTGCCCGTGGTGGAGCCGTTGTCGATCACCGTGCTTCCATCGCGCACTTCCCAGGCGTACGCATCGGGCGTGGTGACGCTGGCCGTCCAGGCGAAGTCCGCCCCGGTAGCCGTGACGTTGCTCACCGTCAGCCCGGTGGGCGGCATGCAATTGGGCATGTCGCCGGAGAAGATCTGGATCTGTGCCAAGGTGCCGCTGCGGCCCGTGGCCGTACCGGGGTTGGCAGGGTCGATGTCGGTGGTGATCCGGCGGTATATGCCACTGTTGGCCACGGAGGTGAATGATGACCAGGTGGCCGTGCAACTGGTGCCGGGCGAGTTCTCGTCCACGGCCACCACGATGTTGCTGGTGCCGTCCCACAGGAAGCCCGGGCTCAGGTTGATCTCCATCCACTGGCCGGCCACCGGGGTCACGGTGCCGCTGAACACCTGCTGCAGTTCGTTCAGAGGTACCCAGCTGGTGGTGGTGGCGAAATCGGACTGCCCGGTGTTGCCCAGGTATACCGTCCAGTTGCTCCAGTTGGCGATGGTGGTGCCGCTGGAGACATACTTGAACGCGATCTTGGTGATGTACTGGCCCGCGGTATAGCTCGCGGCCGGGTAGATCTGCTGGGTGTAGTTGTATGCCGTGCAGGAATAGATCGGGAAATTGGTGTTCGTGGTAGTGCCAGTGCCGATCTGGGACATGCCATACGTGAAGGTGACGCCCTCTGTCCACGCACTATAGTCGCCGCCGCCGCAGCTGGCGCGCACATATACGGTGTAGGTATCATACGGGGTCAGCCCGCTGGCACTGGCATTGGTCACGCCGGCGGCGGTGGTGCCGCTGTCGTCCAGGCCGGTGGGCCCGCTGCCGGGGGCACCGCTGCTGCGCACCTCCCACTCATAGCCCTGCGAGGGGGCCGAGGGGCTGGCCGTCCAACTGAAGGAACCCGTGCTGGTGGCTGCCAGGTCGCTCGCCTCGATGCAGCTGGGTGCCGGGGCCAGTTGCAGGTTGTCCACCCCGATGTCGGTGGTGCCGAAATCGCTGGTGGCGCGCAGGCGGATCACCGTGGTGGCCGAATTGCTGCTGAAATCCACCGTGTGGGTGTTCCAGGTCGGGGTGGCCTGGAAAAGGATGTCGTCACCCACCTGGCTGAAGCTCAGGCCGCCGTCGGTGGACAGGAACACCTGCAGCTTGTCGGTGCCGCTGGTGTTGGCCACGTCCATGGTCAGGCGCGTGATGCCGGTGGCTGCGCTCATGTCGATGAACAGGTCCAGGTCGCCGGTGGAGGCGGAGGGGGCATTATTGGAGTGGAAGCGGGCGGAGTAGGCACCTTGGCTGAAGGTCGGGGTGTAGACCCCGCTGGTGGGTGTGGTCCATGCGGCGGCCCCGCCTTGGTCGTTGCGGCGCCAGCTGGGGTTGCCGGTGAAGGGGATGTTGCGCCAACTGATGCCGGGCACGTCGGCCGAGTCGCAGGAATTGCTCCAGGCCTCGAAGCCCTCGGCAAAGGATACGTTGTTATACACGGCATAGGTGGGCAGTTGGATCTGCACGCCGGCCGCATTGGAGGTGCTGGAGAGGCCGCTGTAGGTGCAGCCCACCACCACGCGGAAGTAGCGCGGCACGGTAAGCGCCGGGGTGGTGTACGTGGCGCTGTTGGCCCCTGTGATGGGCGTCCACCCGCTGACACCGTCGTTGGACTGCTCCCACTGCAGGGTGATGCCGCCCTCGCCGCCCACGCCCGTGGCGGTGATCACCGAGGTGCCCCCGGCACAAATGGTGGCCGGGTTGGCGGTGGCGGTGGCCGTGGCGGGTGTGCCCGCGCAGGGTTCGAACAAGTGTACGTTGTCCAGGCCGATGTCCGTGGAGCCGATGGCGCCGGTGGCCCGGAAGCGGATCACCGCGGTGGCCGAGGTGGAGGGGATGCCATACTCCACGGTGGTCCAGGAGCTCGCTTGCCCCAAGGCTGCGGCCAGCGGGGTGAAGGTGGCCCCGCCGTCCACGGAGAGGTGTACCCGCAGCTGGTCGGTTCCCGTGGTCGGGTTGATGTAGTCAAAGCTCAACTTGGCGTTGCCGCTGTTGTTGGTCAGGTCCACGTAGAAATCCAATGCGCCTTGGCTGCCGGAGGGGGCGCCTACGCTGTGGAAACGGGCGGAGTAGCTGCCGTTGGTGGAGGCCGGGGAGTACATGCCCGCGTTGGGGGTGGTCCAGCCCGCGCTGGCCCCCTGGTCGTTGCGGCGCCAGCTGTTGTCCCCCGTGGCAGGGGTGTTCGCCCAGTTGATGCTGGGCATATCGGAGGTCTGGCAACCGTCCACCCAGCTCTCGAAGCTTTGCAGGTAGCTGGTGCCGTCATACGCGTAGTACGGCGGGGTGGTCAATTGGACGGTCTGGGCCACGTTCGTGGTGTCGCTCTCGCTGCTGTTGTCGCAGGTGACCACCTGCCGGTAGTACGTGGGTACGCTGAACGGCGGCGTGGTATAGGTGGCCTCGTTGTTGGTGCCCGTGGCCGCTGACCAAGTGGTGCCGTCGGCGGACTCCTCCCACAGATAGGTCAGGTCCAGTTCAAGTTCGGCTCCATCGGGCACCAGCGTGGTGGTGCTTCCGGAGCAGACTGGAACCGTGGTGGGCAAGGTGCCCACCGTGGGGGTGCCTGTGCATGGAAAGGCGGAGATCCAATCCAAGGTGATGCTGATGGTATAGGCCGTGCTTTGCGGGTTCGGCCAGGTCGAGATCACGAAGTAGTAGGTGGTGCCGCCGGTCAGCGTCAGGCCGGGGATGGAACGCGTGGCCCCGGAAGTGGCGGTGTGGTAGCCCACGGTGCTGCTGAAGGGGCAACCCGTAAAGGCCCAAAGACCGATCCAGTCGTCGTCGTTGGTGGTGGAGATGGTGATCCCCTGGTCCACGCTCGGCGTGTAGGCATAGACCACATCATCGCCGTCGATATAAGAAGTGGAACCGGTGCCATTGGTAACCGCACCCGGGGCCACGGGAGGTACGTCGCTCGCGCTGTAATCGTCACCGTAAGAGGAGGTATTGCCGGCATCGGAATAGGGCAGGGAGGTGACCACGATGGGTGTTCCGCAGACGTTGCCGGTCTGTGCCTTGGCCGGCATCAGCCACGCGCCGAAGGCGATCAGGAGCAGCAGCAGGATGGCCTTTTGCCACCACGTTTGCCAACTGCCGGTTGAGGGAAGGGGTATGCTTCGGGACATTGGGCTTGGTGTTTGGGTTAGCGTTCGGGTTTGGGTCAATGGTCGCGACATGTTGGCGCAGTTGATGCGGCCCCGGCCGCTGTGCTGCGGTGAGGTCGCGTGGGTTGCTGGGATGAAACGACGGAAGTAGGCAAGGTTTGCAGGGGTTGGGGTCGGGTCGTCACCTGCATCCGGGAGCGTTGGGTGGAGCAAGTGCGACCGCTAAAGAATAAAAGTTCTCAAAAAGAAACAAGGAATAAAAAGTTATGAACCGCAGGCAACCAATAGCTGGTCAACCCGTCTGCAGGGGCGCGTATGAATTTTCTTCGGCCGTAGGATGCGCTGCGCGAGGGATAGGGAGTGGGGCGCAGGGCGTAGGGCGTAGGGCGCAGGGCGCAGGGCGTAGGGCGCAGGGCGCAGGGCGTAGTTCGTAGTTCCTAGTTCCTAGTTCCTAGTTCTCAGTTCTCAGTTCGCAGTTCGCAGTTCGCAGGGGGGTGCCGTGGCCCGGGCATTAAAGGCGATGGGTTGCCTGCACCAAGCAAAAGCCGGTTGCCCCATTGGCGAATTGAAAATTGCCAATTCAAGATTTCGCCAATTGAACGCTTCGCAGACCCAACCGTCCAACCATAGCTTAATTGGCGCATTGGCCCTTTGGCCCCTTGGCGCATTGGCCCTTTGGCTCCTCGGCCCTTTGGCCCTTTGGCTCCTTGGCAATTCCCCTACACCGCGATCCCCATCACGCACACATCGTCGATTTGCGGATTGGGTCCTTTCCATTCCAGGAAGGCGCGCTCCAGGGCGGTGGCCTGCTGCGCCATGGGCCGGTGGTGGTGGGCCAGCAGCAGGTCGTTCAGCCGGGCGGGCATGAACTTGCGGTTGTCGGGCCCGCCGAACTGGTCCACGTAGCCGTCGCTGAACAGGTAGATGCGGTCGCCCGGCACCAGGTCCACCCGGTGTGGGGTGTAGGTGCGGTCGTAGCCATGGTGGCTGCCGCCCACGGGCAGGCGGTCGCCGTTGATCACGGTGAGCTTGCCGCCGTGGATCCAGTACAGGGGGCGGAATGCGCCGGCGAAGCGGAGCTCGTGCTTCCGGCGGTCGATGCGGCACAGGGCGATGTCCATGCCGTCGCCCGCGCCGGTGCGCCGTCCTTCCTGGTGCAGGGCGCGGATCATGCGGCGGTTCAGCTCGCTGAGCACCTCGGCGGGATCGCGCAGGTCCATCTCCCGGGCCAGGTCGTTGAGCAGCGAACAGGCGATGGCGGCCATCATGGCGCCGGGCAGTCCGTGGCCCGTGCAGTCGGCCGCCGCCACCAGGCATTCGTGCCCGCTGATGCGGTGGTACCAGTGGAAGTCGCCGCTCACCAGGTCGCGCGGCCGGTTCAGCACGAAGAAGTCGTCGAACTGCTCGCGCAGCCTTTCCGGCGGCGGTATCAGCGCCGTTTGGATCTTGCCTGCGTAGGCGATGCTGTCGGTGATGCCGTCGTGGCGCACCTGCAGGTCCGTGCGCTCGCGCTCCTCGCGTTGCACCAGGCGGGCCACCCGGCGGAAGAACACCACGCCGATCAAGGCGAAGAACACCAGCGCGGCCACGATGTCGCGGAACAGCTTGCCCCGTGCGGCGGCATCCAAGGCGGCCGTGGGGGCGCGTGCCAGCAGTGCGGCCACCGGGCGGCCCGTGTTGGTGCGCACCACGTCCAGGGCCACCAGCTCCCCGTCGGCCTGCGTGCGCAGGGGCCGCGCGTCCCCGTCCTGCAGGAACCGGCGTGCCTGGGCCGCCCCGGCACCGGCATAGGGCTCGCGCAACGCCGGGCGCCCCGCGCTGGTCGCCACGATCTGCAGCTCCTGCTTCCCGGCATCGTAGGCCACCACCAGCAACGGGGCCTCCAGGCCCGCCGCCTCCGCGCTCTTCACCAAGGCGCCGTGCATCACGTAGTACCAGGCATCCTGGGTGTTCTTGATCAGCATGCCCCGCGAATCGTAGGTCTCCAGCAAGCGGGCCACGCGGCCGCCGTCCAGCTGGGCCGATAGTGTGCCCGTCACACCGGCCAGGCGGGCCATGGCCTGTTCGCGCAAGGCCTCCTTCTCCCCGCGGTGCAGGTTGATGATGATGGCCAGGCCCACGAGCAGGGCGGCCCCGTAGAGCAGCAGCACGACCTTGCGCGAGGTGGTATGGAAATGGCGTCCCAAGGGGTCGGTGCCCGCCTTGGAGGTACGGGCGCGGGTTGTACGCAAACGGGGCAGGGGAGGTTGGGGCGGCGGTGAACGATGGCCGTTCCCGCCCCTCCTGTTCCGCCACCGTTCAGCCCTTCCTTTCCGCCGCCTTGCGCTTGAATTCCGCGATGGCGTTCCGCGTGAAATCCGAGAGGACCAGGCGGCCGCTGATGGCGGCACGCTCCATCAGCAGGGCATCCCAGTCCGCGGTGCCGCGCCAGGTGATGCGCTTGAGCTCGGCCATGGCCTCGCGGCTGTATCCGGCCAACTCCTTGGCGTGGGCGGCCACGGCGGCATCCAGTTCCTCCACGGTGGCGAAGGTGGCCGCGTAAAGGCCTTTGTCCTCGCACCATTCCGCGCTGCGCCATGCGGCGGGGGTGGCGCTCATCAGGCCGAAGATGCCCGTGCCCACCTTGCGTTCCACGGCGGGCCCCACCACGAAGGGACCGATGCCGATGGCCAGCTCGCTCAGCCGCGCCGAGGCACCCCGGTGCGCGTAGCACACGTCCACCGCCGCCGCCAGGCCCACGCCGCCGCCCACGGCCTTTGAGTGCACGCGCCCCAGCACCAGGCACGGCGCGGTGCGGATGGCGTTGATCACATGGGCAAAGCCGCTGAAGAAGGCCAACCCGGCCGGCTCGCTGTCGATGGCCACCAGCTCGTCGAAGCTCGCCCCCGCGCAAAACGCCTTGTCGCCGTCGCTGCGCAGCACGATCACGCGCACGTCGGGGCTTGCGCCGGCCTGCCGCACCTGCTCCGCCAAGGCGGAAAGGACCGCCGCGGGAAGGCTGTTGCCCTTGGGGTGGTGGAACGTCACGGTGGCGATCCCGCCCTCCATGCCGGTCTTCACATATCCTTCATCCATGGAAGCTGCAATTGCGCCGCAAAGGTCGGCAGCATTTCAGGAACGGTGCGGCACCGTATACGGCCCGGCAACCACTTGCCCTCCGGGCAATCCCATGACCGCACCTTTTCCCTTTGCGAATTGCCTCATTGACGACTTGGCTCCTTGGCCCTTTGGCAAATTTCTTCCGTCGCAGGGTCCGCTGCGGGAGGGATGGTGAGTGGGGCGCAGGGCGCAGTTCGTAGTTCTCAGTTCTCAGTTCTCAGTTCTCAGTTCGCAGTTCGCAGTTCTCAGTTCGCAGTTCGCAGTTCGCAGTTCGGAGTTCTCAGTGCTGAGTTCGCAGTCGGTAGTTCTCTGTTCTGAGTTCGCTGTTCCGGGCTCCCTGTCGTAGGTCCGTCGGCGGAAGTTCCTGCTTCGCAGTGCGGTGTTGTCACTTCGAGCACTTCGCTCGTCGGCTCTTGTCGTCACGTCTTCCTTTGCAGTGCCCGCTGCGCAATGGTTGTTGGGTGTGGCGTCGGGCCTTGGTCTCAGTTCGGTGTTCGCATTTCTCATTTCTCAGTTCGCAGTTCGCATGTCTCAGTTCGCAGTTCCCAGTTCGCAGTTCGTAGTTCTCAGTTCTCAGTTCGCATTTCGTAGTTCTCAGTTCTCAGTTCGCAGTTCGTAGTTCTCAGTTCGTAGTTCGCAGTTCGTAGT
>JAGFIV010000107.1 GCA_024103275.1 Flavobacteriales bacterium | reverse complement strand
AGGTGGTTGCGCAGCCCAAGCTATGGAGCCACCTCTTCGGTAAAGCAGTACGGAAAAAGGCACGTAGATCAGGCCAAGCTTTGGTGCGCGATCGCATAAGGACCGTAAAGGAAGTGAAGAAGGTTTTGTCCGCCCTCATGGTATACGCCACTTCCCAGTTCCCTTGCCCTGCTTGCCTTCCTTGCCGGGGGGCACATGCGTGCAGTAAACGGGGGCCTTCATGCTGTATCCGCCAGGCCGCATGCTCCCGGTTTGTTCCACAGGCCCATCCCTGGCAGACCGCCGGTAACCGGTGCGATCCACGGGGGCGGAAATCGGGGCCACGCGACGGGTTGAACGTGTTGCATGGCGCATACCCGTCCAGGACGGTTGCGGCCCATGAGAAAGGCCCGTCCTGCAAGGGACGGGCCTTTCATGGATCGTCTTCCGATGTGGATCACTCCTGTGCCGGGGCCTCTCCCCCGGTGGCGGGAGCCTCTCCTTCGGCAGCGCTTTCGCCGGCTTCCGGGGCAGCGGCCTCGGCTGTGGCGGCGGCGGCACTTTCGGCGGCCAGCTTGGCCGTCAGGGCATCGGCACGGTCGTGGGACTTCTTGGTCTCCACGGCCACGCGCTCCTGGTAAGCCTTGCCCGCCTCTTCGGCCAGGCGGCTGCGCTTGGCCTCCACCTTGCCCTTCTTCTCATTCAGCCAGACCTCAAAGCGGCGATCGGCCTCAGCTTGGTCAAAGGCCCCCTTGGCCACCCCGCCTTGCAGGTGGTTCTTGTACAGCACGCCGGTGTAGCTGAGAATGGCGCGGGCGGTGTCGCTGGGCTGTGCCCCCTTTTGCAGCCATGCAAGGGCCTTGTCGCGGTCCACTTCCACCAGGGCCGGGTTCCGGTTGGGGTCGTAGGCCCCGATGCGTTCGATGTACTTTCCGTCGCGCGGTGCGCGCTGATCGGCCACCACCACATGGTAGTAGGGCCTGCCTTTCTTGCCTTTCCTCTGAAGGCGGATGCGGGTCGGCATGTCGCGTTGTTTTTTGGTTCCCCTTTTCGTTAAGGGGTCGCAAATGTCGGGATTTTCACCGATCCCGCAAACGGGCAGCCCCTTTTCCCGTTCCCCGGGTGCGGTTAGTTGCGCATCCCGCCCGGCACCACGGTCTCCTGCGGCACCGTGGCCGCCTTCTCCACCACCGTTTGGATGTCGGTGCGGATGTTCATCCGCTGAAGCCGCTTGTTGTCGGCATCCGGATAGACGCGGTTGCTGAGGAAGACATAGATGGTGCCGTTGGCCGGGTCGGCCCACACCATGGTGCCGGTGAACCCGGTATGGCCGAAGCTGGCCGAGCTGGCGCTGTCGCTGGCCGGGCCGGGCGTGCCGGGCGCCTGCGGGCGGTCCCACCCCAGGCCGCGCCGGTTATCCTTCCTTGGGTCGCCGGTGCAATACCGGCAGGCGGTGAACCGGGCGATGGTCTTTTCCGTGAGGTAGCGGTGTCCGCCGTAGGTGCCTCCGTTGAGGAGCATCTGCATGAGGATGGCCAGGTCGTTGGCATCGGAAAACAGTCCGGCGTGGCCCGCCACGCCGCCCATCATGGCCGCCCCGGGGTCGTGCACCGTGCCGCGTACCAGCTCACGGCGGAAAAGCGTATCATTCTCAGTGGGCATGATCCGTTCGATGGGAAAGCGGTCCAGCGGGTTGAAGCCCATGGTGGACAACCCCAGCGGCGCATAGAAATTCCGCTTGAGGAATTCCTCGAAGGGCTGGCCCGATACCCGTTCCACCACCCTCATCAGCAGGTACATGCCCATGTCGCTGTACACGTACTTCCCGCGCTCGCCCAAAGGGGCGTCCAGCACCCACTGCACCAGGGAATCGCGATAGCTGTGGTGGATGTAAAAGCCCTCGGCCACACGCATGTCGTGCCCTTCGTCCGGCACCGGTGCCATCACCCCCGGCTTCAACTGTTTTTTCGCGCTCAGCCGGAGGTAGAAGGGCACGAAGGGCTTGAACCCGGCCTGGTGCGCCAGGATCTCGCTGATCTTCAGCGATGCGTGCCGCGGGTGCTGGCCCTCCAGTTCCGGCAGGTAATGCCCGAGGGTCTGCTCCACGTCCAACCGGCCTTCGTCCACCAGCTTCATCAACGCCAAGGTGGTGGCCGCCACTTTGGTGATGCTGGCCAGGTCGTAGATGTCATCCGGTACCACGGGCCGGTCGCCCGCATAGGTGGGTGAGCCGTACGCCTTGTCCCACACCACCATGCCATTGCGGGCCACCAGCACCTGGCATCCGGGGAACGCTTCGGCCTTCAGGCCTTCGCGCACCAGGGTATCGATGCGCTGCAGCCGCGCCCTGTCCATGGCCTCTTCCTCCGGGGGTCCGTAGCGCAGCCTGCCGATGGCGGGCAGCTGTTCCCCTTGGCCGGCCTTGAAATAGGCCGATGCGGTGACCGGCAGGCGGGCGGTGGCGGGCAGCGCACCGAAGAGCAGTTGGGCGGCCAGGTCCCGGGTGTCCGCATTCTCCTCATAGGCCACCACCACGGCATCCCATCGCTGGGCGCCATAGGCCAGGGCAAGACGGTAGGGGTTGGCGAAGAGCACGAAGACCATGCGCTGCTGGTCGGCCAGCCGGCGCAGGAAATCAAGGGTGATCTGCGGCACCCCGAACTCCTTGTCGACCCGGAAACTGGTGTTGTGCACCGAGGCGATCACCAGGTTGAACTGCTTGAGGCTGTCCAGCAAGGCTTGCGCCTGGGCGGGGTTCAGCACCTTATCGCAGCGGAACTCGGCCATGGGCGCGTACCTCCCCAGGGCTTGTTGGAACCCGTTGTGTACCTGGTCACCGATCACCAGCGAGGCGATCCGCAGGGTATCCAGGCCCTGGATGGGCAGCACGCCGTTGTTCCGCGCCACGGTCAGCGAATGGCCATAGAGCTCGCGCCGCAACGTGGTGGCCTGCGGTGCATTGAGGCCCTCGTGCAATCCTTCGGTCCGTACGGGCCGCAGGTGGTCCAGGCCGGCCCATTCCTTGGCGCGCAGGATCTTCAGGCAGCTCTCATCGATGCGCTCGCGGGTCACCAGCCCGCTGTCCACGGCCTGCCGGATGTGCACCATGGCCTTCACCGGGTCCTGCGGGAACAGCAGCACATCGTTGCCCGCCATGAGGGCTTTCAGTTCAATCTCGCCGGGCTTGGCGGCATCGGCGATGCCCTTCATGTTGAGCGCATCGGTGAAGACCAGGCCACGGAAGCCCATTTTTTCCTGTAGCAGCGTGGTGACGATAGCCGGGCTCATCGTGCTGGGCCGGGCCGGGGTGCTGTCCAGCGCGGGCACCTCCAGGTGGGCCACCATGATGGCGGACACGCCCGCATCGATCAGGCGCCGGAAGGGCAAGAGTTCCACCGAATCGAGCCGTTCGCGGGAGGCGTCCACCAGGGGCAGCGTCTTGTGGCTGTCCTTGTTGGTATCCCCGTGGCCGGGGAAATGCTTGGCCGTGGCGATGATGCCGCCTTGCTGCAGGCCCTTCATGTAGGCGATGCCCTTGCGGGCCACCAGTTCGGGATCTTCGCCGAAGCTGCGGTGGTTGATCACGGGATTGGCGGCGTTCACGTTCACGTCCACATCGGGGCTGAAGCTCACCTGCACGCCCAGCCGCCTCATCTGGCGGGCGATCTCGGCACCCATCCGCTCCGGCCCCTCGTCATCGGCGGCCGCCCCCAGCGTCATCTGGAAAGGGTACCTCACCGTGCTGTCCAAGCGCATGGCCAGGCCCCATTCCAGGTCCATGCCGATCAGCAGCGGGGTGCGGGCGGCGGCCTGGTAGCGGTTGGTGAGCGCCGCCTGGCGCAGGGGGCCTCCCTGGAAGAAGATCAATCCGCCCAGGTTGTAGCGGCGGATCAGCTCCTCGATCTCCGCGTAATGCTTTTCATCCTTGTTGCTGTACGCGGCCACCATCATCAGCTGGGCGATGCGCTGGTCGAGGTCGAGCGTGGCGAAGACGGAATCCGCCCATGGCGTCGGGCGGTCCAGGAAAGGCGGGGTGGCCTTGGCATGCGGACCCTGGGTGGTCACCGGCGGGCCGCCGCCCATGGAAATCAGGCCAAGCACAAGGGACAGGGACAGGAGCACGGTTCTTCTCATCGATGAGCGTCAAAACTACCGGCACGCCAAGGCCGCCTGGTCCAATTGGCATGCCACTTGTCAACACAACGGGCGGTATTGTGCCGGGCCGCGCCCCCACGGATGTTCCGGCGCAGGTACTTTCGTCCCTCCAACCACGTTGAGCTTGCCGTGAATCGCCTTGCCCTCCCCCTGCTGGCCTTGTGGCCCATGCTCCTGGCCGCGCAAGCTCCGGACAGCACACGGGGCTATGCGGAACTGGAAAAGGAATTGCATTCCATCGGCACGGCCGCGGGCGATGCCGCACGCGACAGCGCCAGCACACGGGTGAAACAGCTGCTGGGCGCCATCCTGCAATCGGATTCTGCCTTCACGGCCACCTTCCCCGGCGTGCCCATCAGCCGCGTGGATGCGCCCGACGGCGCTTTCCGCCTGTTCACCTGGAACGTACCTTACGCCGACGGGTCCTTCCTCTACGACGGCTTCCTGCTGGTGCGCAGGCGCAACGGACAGGCGCTGTACGAGCTGCGTGACATGACCGCGAAGATCACGCGGCCCGCCACCGCCCAGCTCAGCCCCGGGAATTGGTATGGTGCGCTGTACTACGACGTGATCCCCGTGAAGCGCGGGGGCCGCATGTACTACACCTTGCTGGGCTGGAAAGGATACAGCACGGTGGAAACGCGCAAAGTGATCGAAGTGCTCAACCTGGAGGCATCCATGCCGCGGTTCGGCGCACCGCTGTTCCCCGGCGGCCGGCAGCGCCCGTACCGCGAGATCTATGCCTTTGCCGCACAGGCCAGCATGCTGCTGCGATGGGATGCCGCACGCAAGGCCATCGTGATGGACCACCTGTCTCCCACCAACCCCGAGTTCGCCGACCAGCCCGCCTTCATGGCCCCTGACCTCTCCTATGACAGCTTCTCCTGGGACAAGGACCACTGGCGCTTCGAGCGCGACATCGACGTGCGGGGCAGCGACAGGGGCAAGCCCTACAAGGCACCGCCGAAGGAAGGCCGGTGATGCGGAAGCGATGGGAGGATATGGGGGAATTGGCAATTTGCCAATGGGCAAGGGGCTAACCGTGATTTGGTGATTTCCTCGTTTGTCAAATTGGCAATTTCATCACTTGGCAAATTGGCAATTTCCCCATTTGGCAAATTGACCAACCGGCTCATGGGCACATATCCGCTTCCCATGCCGTACTTCGCGGACGATGGAGGCTGAACGCTTGTTGATCAAAGGGGCGAAGGCATTGGTGGGCACCCATCCGGCGGGCACGGAGCGGCTTGCGGGTGCGGCCTTGGCGGAATTGCCGCAGCTGGAGCATGGATGGCTGATGGCCGAGGACGGCATCATCACCGCGATGGGCACCGATGCCGATTGGCCGGGCGTGGCCGACTGGAACGGGCTGGAAGTGATCGATGCCACGGACCGCTACGTGCTGCCGGGATGGTGCGATGCGCATACGCACACGGTGTTCGCGGCCCCGCGCGAGGGCGAGTTCGTGGACCGCATCAAGGGCCTGGGCTATGCCGAGATCGCGGCCAAGGGCGGCGGCATCCTGAACAGCGCGGCCAAGCTGCGCGCCATGGACGAGGACGACCTGTACGTGCAGGCCAAGGCGCGTGTGGAGGAATTGATGCGGCAAGGCACGGTGGCCCTGGAGATCAAAAGCGGCTATGGGCTGAGCGCCGAGAGCGAGCTGAAGATGCTGCGCGTGGTGCAGCGCCTGAAGGAGGCCCTGCCCCTGCGGATCCGCGCCACCTTGCTGGCCGCGCATGCGCTGCCGCCCGAGTACAAGGAAAACCGCGGCCGCTACGTGGACCTGATCGTGCATGAGCTGATCCCGCAGGTCGCCGCGGAGGGCCTGGCCGACCATGTGGACTGCTTCTGTGAGACCAACTACTTCACCGTGGCCGAAATGGAGCGGATCCTGGAGGCCGGCGCCAAGCATGGCCTGCCGGGCAAGGTGCATGTGAACCAGTTCACCAGCATCGGCGGGATCGCGGCGGCGGTGAAGCACAGGGCCCTGAGCGTGGACCACCTGGAGGTAATGGAACCCGCGGATTTCGATGCGTTGCGCGGCAGCGGCGTGATCCCCACCTTGCTGCCCTCGTGCTCCTTCTTCCTGGGGATCCCTTACGGCCCGGCGCGCCAACTGATCAACGCCGGGCTGCCCTTGGCACTGGCCAGTGACTACAACCCGGGCACCACCCCCAGCGGCAACATGAACCTGGTGGTGGCCCTGGGCTGCATCAAGCTGCGGCTCCTGCCCGGGGAGGCCATCAACGCCGCCACCCTGAATGGCGCCGCCGCCATGGGCCTGGCCGCCGAGGTGGGCAGCCTTGCCGTGGGCAAGCGGGCCAGTTTCATCATCACCAAGGCGGTGCCCTCCCTCGCCTATCTTCCGTATGCCTTCGGGCAGGACCATATCGACACCGTGATCATCGATGGAAGGACCATCCGGGCCGGGGAAGCCGCAGCCTGAACACGCGCACTTCATGCCCCCCGGCCTGGAGATGGCGCGGGGGCTGCTCTATTTCGCGCTGGTGTTCATGGTCTTCATGTTCGTGCAGCTATCGGCCTTGATCTGGCGCATCCTTGCGCTCAGCCCGGCCTTGGCCAAACAAGGTTTCAGCCTCGACCTGCTGGACACGCCCGCCTTCCGCGAGCGATGGGTGGAACTGGCGGGCAATGGCGATGTCCTTTCCACCGTGGGCGTGGTGTCCGACGGGGTGGCGCTGGCCCTGCTGTTGTGGCTGGTCTTCCGATGGAAAAGGGGAAGGGCCGGCTTCTTCCTGGGCCTGGGCCTGCCTTCGCTGCGCTCGGTGTTCCGCTGGACGGCCGCCTTCCTGGTCCTGTTCGCGGCCTTGGAAGGCATCGGCTTGCTGCTGCCGGATATGGAGAGCGAATTCATGAGGAACGTGCTCTCCTCGGTCACCAACTACCCGCTGCTGGTGCTGGGCCTGGGGCTGATGCCCGCCCTGTTCGAAGAGTTCCTGTTGCGCGGACTGTTGTACGGCGCCTTGCGCCACGTGCTGGACAAGCACGTGTCCGTGGCCATCGTGGCCGGGGTGTTCACCTTGGTGCACCAACAATACGACTGGTACATCCTGCTGCTGTATGTGCTGCCGCTGGGGGTGTTCCTGGGCTATGCGCGGGCCAACACCGGCTCCATTTGGATGAGCGTGCTCCTGCATCTGCTCAACAACGTGGCCAGCATGCTGCTGCCGCATTGAGCGGAAGGGCGGGCATTGCCCCGGCATCGCTTGCCACCAGCCTGTCCGGGGCCCGCACCGTGCGCCGTTCACGGCAGCTACCTTCGCCGCGCCAAGAACATGCATGATGCCCATTATTGAGTGTGTCCCCAATATCAGTGAAGGGCGCGACCGCGCCAAGATCGATGCCATCGCCGCCGTGGTGGAGACCGTGGAAGGCGTACGCCTGCTGGACGTGGACCCCGGCAAGGCCACCAACCGCACGGTGATCACCTTCGTGGGCGAGCCCGGGCCGGTGTGCGAGGCGGCCTTCCGCCTGGTGAAGAAGGCCCAGGAACTGATCGACATGGCCACCCACCACGGTGAGCATCCGCGCTTCGGCGCCACTGACGTGTGCCCCCTGGTGCCCATCAGCGGCATCACCCTGGAGGAACTGGTGCCCTATGCGCACCAGCTCGGCGAGCGCATCGGGCGCGAGCTCGGCATTCCGGTGTATGCGTACGAGGCCGCCGCACGCGAGCCGAAGCGGCGCAACCTGGCCAACAACCGGGCGGGCGAGTATGAAGGATTGGAACAGAAGCTCGCCGATCCCGGATGGAAGCCCGATTTCGGGCCTTCCGCGTGGAGTGACGGCGTGCGCCGCAGCGGAGCCACCGCCGTGGGCGCGCGCAAGGTCCTGATCGCATACAACATCAACCTGAACACCACGAGCACGCGGCGCGCCAACGCCGTGGCCTTCGACCTGCGCGAGAGCGGACGCACCAAGCGCGAGGGCGGCACGCTCACCGGCAAGGTGGTCAAGGATGAGCACGGGAACCCGGTCCACATCCCGGGCAAGCTGAAAGCAGTGAAGGGCATCGGCTGGTACATCGAGGAATACGGCATCGCGCAGGTGTCGCTGAACCTGAACGACATCGACGTGACGCCGGTGCACGTGGCCTTCGACGAGGCTTGCAACAGCGCGGCGGCCCGCGGGATGCGCGTCACCGGCAGCGAGCTGGTGGGCCTGATCCCCTTGCAGGCGCTGCTGGATGCGGCGGACTTCCACCTGCGGCGGCAACGGCGCAGCCTGGGCATTCCGGAGGAGGAGAAGGTGCGCATCGCGGTGAAGTCGCTGGGGCTGGACGACCTTGCCCCGTTCGACCCGGGCAAGAAGATCATCGAATACCGGCTGAAGGACCCTTCGGGGACGGTGTTGGCGGACATGACGCTGGCGCGGTTCACGGAGGAGACGAGCCGGGAAACGCCCACCCCCGGCGGCGGATCGGTGGCGGCCATCGTGGGGGCCATGGGCGCCGCGCTGGGCCAGATGGTGGCCAACCTGAGCGCGAACAAGCGCGGGTGGGATGAGCGTTGGGAGGAATTCAGCGCATGGGCCGTGAAGGCGGAACGCTTCCGCACCCGCCTGTTGCAACTGGTGGATGAGGACACGCGCGCCTATGGCCGCATCATGCAGGCGCTGCAGATGCCCAAGCACGGCGAGCAAGAGAAGGCGGCGCGCAAGGCGGCGCTGCACGAAGCCACCAAGGGGGCCATCCTGGTGCCGTTGGAAACGCTGCGCGTGTGCGTGGCCAGCATGGAAGTGGCACAGGCGATGGCACAGATCGGGATGCCGGGCAGCGTAAGCGACGCCGGCGTGGGGGTGATGTGCGCGCGCACGGGCGCGCTGGCCGCCTACCTCAACGTGCGCACCAACTTCAAGGGCTTCGAGGATGCGGCCTTCCAACAAACGGTGATGGAGGAGGCCGACGCGCTGAAGGCCCGTGCGGAGGCGATGGAGCAGGAAGTGCTCGGGGCCACGCTGGCCAAGTTGTAGGCCGCAACGGCCACGGCGAACAACCACCGCGCCGTCCTTGTATCTTGCCGCCAAGCGGTGCATGCCGCTGCGGAAGCCATGATACACAGGTCGGACCTGCGCAAGTTCGTGGAGCGTGTGCTCTATTTCTTCCCCTTTCAGCTGGTGGTGCTTCACCTGAAGAAGAACCACGTGATGCTGCTGTGCTGGCTCCTGCTGTTCGGCTACATCACCCAGTCCGTGGGGATGAAATACGGCATCCCCTACCTCTTCCTGTACCCGGAGTATTTCGGCACGGCCAACTTCTGGTCGTTCCTGTTGCTGGGTTTCTCGCTGGGCGGCTTCATCACCGGGTTCAACCTGTTCACCTACACGTTGCACGCCCACCGTTTCCCTTTCGTGGCCACGTTGGCGCGGCCTTTCCTGAAGTTCAACATCAACAACGGCATCCTCCCCACGTTGTTCGTCCTCACCTACCTGTGGTGTTCGGCCCGCCTGCAATATGCCAAGGAGCTTGTCCCCGCCTGGGACATCGTCCTGCACTTGGCGGCCTTCCTGCTGGGCATGGCCACCTTCCTGCTGATGGCGCTGATCTACTTCACGCGCACCAACATCGACGTGCACAAGGTGTTGGCCAAGGATGCCGATGCCTTCCGGCCGGAGCCGGTGATGGAGGACATCATCCCCATGGTGCCGCCGGTGCGCCACCAGCAGCGCAAGGCCAGCCGCTGGCTGCGGCGCGAACAGCGGGCGCACAAATGGCGGGTGGAAACCTACCTGACCTGGCCGTTGCAGCTGAAGCTGGCGCGCAGCATACGGCACTACGACCCTGAGCTGTTGCGTGGCGTGCTTTGGCAGAACCACATCAACGCCAACATCTTCGAGCTGGTGGTGGTGATCACCTTCCTGGCGCTGGGCGCGTTCAGCACCACGCCGTTCTTCGCCATCCCGGCGGGTGCCAGCATCTTCCTGCTGTTCACCATGGTGCTGATGCTGTATAGCGCCCTGAGCAGCTGGGTGAAGGGCTGGTTGGTCACCCTGCTCATCGCCGCCGTGGTGGCGCTCAACCTGCTCAGCCTGAAAACGCAACGCTTCCTGTACGATACGCAGGCCTATGGCCTGGATTACCAGGCCCCTAGGGCGGACTATACGATCGGGGCCATCCGGGCGATGGCCACTGACACGGCCGCCGCGCGGCGCGATGCACAGGCCCACCTGGCCACCTTGGGGCAATGGCTGGCCAAGAACCGGCAGCTGCCGCATGCCGGTGAGAAGCCCCCCTTGGTGATCATCAACGCCAGCGGCGGCGGTTCGCGCGCCATGCTCTGGACCTTCCGTTGCCTGCAGGTGGCGGACAGCATCCTGGGCGGCAGCCTGATGGACCGATCGGTGCTGATCGCAGGCAGCAGCGGCGGGCTGATCGGTGCCACCTACTACCGGCAATTGGCGCTGGAGGACAAGCTGGGCGGGCCGGAGCGGCCGGACGACCCCCGGCACGTGGACCAAATGGCCTCGGACATCCTCAACCCCATCGCCTTCAACCTGGTCACCAACGACATGTTCATCCGGTACCGCAAAGTGCGCGATGGCGGCCGCAGCTATACGCTGGACCGGGCCTTTGCCTTCGAGCTGGGCCTGACCAAGCTCACCGGCGGGCTGCTCAACATCCGCATGAACGACATGGCGGAATATGAACGCAGCGCCCAAACACCCATGCTCGTGGTGAGCCCCACCATCCTCAACGACGGCCGCCGCCTGCTGATCGCCTCGCTTCCCATCGCCTTCCTCACCGACATCGCCCCCGGCGGCAACGTGGAGTCCCACCCCTATCCGGAAAGCGTCGAGTTCCAACGGTTGTTCCGCGGACAGGACCCCGGCAACCTGAAACTTTCGAGCGCCCTGCGCATGAGCGCCACCTTCCCCTACATCACCCCGGTGGTCACCCTGCCCAGCGAACCCAAGATGTGCGTGATGGATGCCGGCGGGCGCGACAACTACGGCTA
Source organism: Flavobacteriales bacterium (assembly GCA_024103275.1). Lineage (GTDB taxonomy): Bacteria > Bacteroidota > Bacteroidia > Flavobacteriales_F > PHOS-HE28 > PHOS-HE28. Next base: position 7,027 of record JAGFIV010000107.1, on the reverse strand, counting down.
CCGCACCACGTTGGCGTTCCTGCGCACCTACCGCGACTGGCTGAAGGAGCATGTGGGCCGCGTGGTGGTGCTGCAATTCCGCGACACGCGGAAGGAACTTCCCGTGAAGCCGGTGAACAGCTCGTTGCTCAGCCGATTGATCGAGCCCGTGGGCAGCGTGTACGACAACTTCATCAACATCCAGGACCAGGACCTGGACCTGGCGCTGAAGACCGCCGAAGCCTGGATGCCGGTACCGATGGACGTACTGGACCTGCAACTGTGGATGAAGGAGGAAACGACCGTCAGCCTCAGTTGGCACCTGACGGCCGTTGAGAAGCAACTGGTCCTGTCGGCCATCGGCACCCCGGTCAACCAACGGTCCTTCACCACCCTGCACGGGCTGGTGCTGGGTGACACGGTCCACGTGCCTGCTATGGCCGGTGGAATGCCAGCAGGCCCGGCAGGGGATCGCGCTCCACGGCCGTAAGGAGCATGCCCTCGCGCCCCAGCGCCATCTGCAACAGGTCGCGGAAGCCATGCGCCACCGCGCCCACCGCCTTCACCTCCCGCCGCTCATCTTCGGCAAAGAAGCGTTCCAGCAGGCGGGCCAAGGCAAAGAAGCGCGAGGCCACCAGATCATGTACATAGTGTTCGTGCCGGTGCCCTGCCAGCGCTGCGGTGAATGACGCCACGTAGGCTTGCGCGGCCGTGGACCGGTAGACCTCGGACAGCACCGCACCCAGGTCCATGCCCTGTGGAAACAACGCCCCGCTGATGCGCGTCGGCACCAGCCCGTACAGGGCATCGCGAAGCAGGTGCTTGCCGATGTCGGCCCCGCTGCCTTCATCACCCAGGATATAGCCCAGTGACGGCATGGGCGTGTGCATGAAGCCGCCGTCGTAGTGCCCGGCATTCATGCCCGTGCCCAGGATCAGCACCAGGCCCGGCTTGCTCCCATACACCGAGCGCGCAGCTCCGAGCAGGTCCGTTTGCACATCGATGCGGGCTTCCGGCCAAACCTCGGCCAACACCTGCCGCATGCGCGCGGCACGCACCTGCGACCCGCAACCGGCCCCGTAGGCGAACACCTCCGCCGGGCCTTCCCCGCCCGTGACCTGCCAGGCCCCGCGCAAGCGGGCCTGCAGCGGGCCGGGGTCGCCGGTCAACGGGTTGAAGCCCGGGAAGGGCCCTGGGAGGATTTCGCCCGGGCCACGGCCGAGCACACCCCATCTGGAGCTGCTGCCGCCGATATCACCGATCCAGATCGACATGGTTCCCCTGCGGATGCCGCTTGATACCGCTTCTCATGACGGCGTGGAAGGTAGCCTGATCCAGCATGCAATCATCAACCATCCGAGGCAGATTGCCCCTGATCCGTATCAAGTGGCGGCCGCGACCATTCCTTGCATCCCAACAAAGCCAAGGGCTGAGCAAAACGCCACCCTCGCCCGTGTTCATCCGCACTTCCACTTCCATGCCGTTCATTCCTGCCTTGGCGCAGGTCCGGTCATACAATGGCCCGTGAGGCGTCTTTGTTCGCGAAGCGGTGGACGGGGCACCGGCCGGGCAGCCCTGATCGAACCTGCCATCCCCATGGTCAGGCATGCACCGCGCTGCGGCCCACCTGGAACGTGCATCCCTCCTGGGCCAGCATGGTATGGGGAAAGACCTGCACGGCTTCTTCGCGCAGCACCTCGGGATCCTTGTAGCGCGAGCTGAAGTGCCCGAGCAGCAATTGGCCCGCCTCCGCATCGCGGGCCATGGTGGCCGCCTGGCGGGCGGTGCTGTGCATGGTCTCCTTGGCGCGCGCCGCCAGTTCCTCCAGGAAGGTGGCCTCGTGATAAAGCAGGTCCACGCCCTTCAGGAAAGGGACCAGCTCCGGTGCGTAGGCGGTATCGGAACAATAGGCATAGGCACGTTGGGGATCGGCCGGTGCCGTCAATTCCGCATTGGGCACCACGGTCCCGTCCGGAAGCACCAGGTCCTGTCCTTCCTTCACGGCACTGCGCGCATAATGGGGGATCAGGCCCACCTTCTCCTTGATCAAATGCCGGGGCTGCGGGGCCTCGCGGAACAAAAACCCGGTGGATTCCACGCGGTGGCGCAGCGCCAGCCCGGTCACCGTCACCACCTCATCCCCGAAGACCGGTGCCCCGCTGCGGTGTTCCACGGCGTGGATGTGCAGGGGGAAGCGCAGGAAGGTCTTGGACACGCGGAGCTGCAGTTCGATCACCTCGCGCAGGTCGGCCGGTCCATGGACATGCAGCGGGGCGGTGCGCCCCAGCAGGTGCATGCTGCTGATCACGCCCATCAGCCCCAGGAAATGATCGCCGTGCATGTGCGTGATCAACACCCTGGCGATCCGGTTCATGTTCACCCCGGCCATGCGCAGGCGTTCCTGTGTCCCTTCGCCGCAATCGATCAGGAAGAGGCGTTCCCGCACGTTGAGCAACTGCGCCGATGGAAAGCGGCCCCGCGCGGGCAGGGCAGCCCCCGTGCCCAAGGTGGTCACTTCGAAGCGCATGCCGCGGATAAATCAAAAGCCCCCGTTGCACGGGGGCTTCGATGTGCAACCGGGGCGGTCATCAACGGTTGACCACCATGCGGCCGGTGAACTTCGAGCCGGCCGATTCCACGTGATAGATATAGATGCCGTTCTCCAGGTTGGCCGTCTCGAACGGCACCCTGTTCACCCCGGCCTTGCCTTGCACGGAGCGTTGCCACATCTCCGCGCCCACCAGGTTGTACACCTTTACCTTCACCGGTGCGGCCTTGGACAGGCCGAACTCGATCACGGTGCGCTCGGCAAACGGGTTGGGAACGTTCTTCACGCCGATGAGCTTGGCCGGTGCCAGGTCGGCAACGCCGGTGGTGTTATCGGAGATGGTGATGGAATAGCCCGGGAACTCATAGGGAATGGCCTGGGGGATCCCGAACAGCGCCACATACGCGTTCACTTGGATCACCAAGGGAAAGGTTCCGGCCGCCGTGGGGGTGCCCTCGATGAGGCCGCAGCCCACCTGGCCGGTGATGAAGGTACACGGGGCCCCGGTATGCGAGGTGCATTGTACGGAAATGCCCGGCGGCAACCCGGTCACGCCCACCAAGGCCACGGAGTCGATCATGAACCCCTCAAAATTCGGGTTGATGAGCCCCGCATTGGTGGGCACCAGCAGGTTCAGGGTATCGGAATAGAGCACACCCACGGTGCCTGGGCTGAAATTGGCCACCGTGTCCGGCCAAGCCCCGAAGACACTGTCGGCATAGGTCTGGTTCGGCGTACACTGCGCGATGGCGTTCAAGGCGGATGCTGCCACGGCAGCGATGAGTAGCACTTTCTTCATGTTCAGTCTTCCTTTTTCACGTCCTTTTCGATCTCCTCCATGTACAGCAGGTCCACCGCCTCGTCCGGGGTGGGCGTGATTGAGAGCACGCTTTCGAGCTGGCTGATCTGGATGAGCTTTTGCACGGGTTCCTGCAAGGAGCAGATCACCAGATGGCCGTTCACCCCCTTGCAGAGGCGGTTGGCCACCAGCAGGGCGCTCAGGCCCGAGCTGTCGCAATAGCGCGTCTTGGCCAGGTCGATGATGATGTTCCGGACGTTGGTCTTGTTCAGGTATACCAATTCGCTCTTCAGCTCGGGAGCACAGGTGGTGTCCAGTTTATCCACGTTGGCGACCACCAAGGTGTACCTGTCCTTGTTCGTGATGGTGAAATTCATGTGCCTTGCTGTTAGCGAGCCATTTGGTCAAAGATAATCAGCGGCCGCAACGTCAATCTGGCCCGGTCAAGAATTATTCCCTTCCCCATGGTGGAAAAACAGGTTCAGGGGCGGGGCTGCCGGTCCATGCCGCCGGCCAGCAGGAACAGCACGGCCATGCGCACGGCCACCCCGTTCTCCACCTGGTGCAGGATGATGCTGGAGGCGGAGTCGGCCACGTCGCTGGTGATCTCCACCCCGCGGTTGATGGGGCCGGGGTGCATGATGACAATGTCTTTACCGATGGCCTCGTAGCGGCGGCGGTCCAACCCGAAGAGCATGGCATACTCCCGCAGCGAGGGGAAGTTGGCGATGCCGTCGCCGCCCTGGCGCTCCAGCTGGATGCGCAGCATGTTGGCCACGTCGCACCAGCGCAGGGCCTCGTCCAGGTCGTGCGCGATGCGCACCCCCAGGTCCTTGGCGTGGTGCGGCATCAGGGTGGTGGGGCCGCAGAGCATCACCTGGGCGCCGAGCTTGCGCAGGCACAGCACGTTGCTCAGGGCCACGCGCGAGTGCAGGATGTCGCCCACGATGGCCACCTTCACCCCTTCCACGCGGCCCAGCTTTTCGCGGATGCTGTAAGCGTCCAGCAGCGCCTGGGTGGGATGCTCGTGGGTGCCGTCGCCGGCGTTGATGATGCAGGCATCGACATGGCGGCTGAGGAACACCCCGGCACCGGGGTCGGCATGGCGCATCACCACCATGTCCACCTTCATGGAGAGGATGTTGTTCACCGTGTCGATCAGCGTCTCCCCCTTCTTGGTGCTGCTGGTGCTGCTGCTGAAGTTGACCACGTCGGCGCTGAGCCGTTTCTCGGCCAGCTCGAAGCTGATGCGTGTGCGCGTGCTGTTCTCGAAGAACAGGTTGGCCACGGTGATGTCACGCAGCGAAGGCACCTTCTTGATGGGGCGGGCCAGCACTTCCTTGAAGCCGTCGGCGGTGCGGAAGACCAGGTCGATGTCGTCGGCCGTCAGGTCGTCGATGCCCAACAGGTGTTTGGTGCCCAGTGCGTCGCTCATCGGGCCACGGGGTTCAGCAGGACGCGGTCCTGGCCGTCGGTTTCCTTCCATTCCACGGTGACATGCTGGCCGTCGATGCTGTCCACATGGCGCCCCACGAAATCGGGCTGGATGGGCAGTTCGCGGCTGAAGCGGCGGTCGATGAGCACCATGAGCTCCACCGAGCGGGGCCGGCCGAAGGCGAGCAGCGCATCGAGCCCGGCGCGGATGCTGCGGCCGGTGAACAGCACGTCGTCGATCAGCACCACGCGGCGGCCCTCCACGCTGAAGTCGAGGTCGGTGGCCGCGGGGATGGCCGGCACGGCGCGGTGCCTGAAATCATCGCGGTGGAAGGTGATGTCGAGCTCGCCGTACAGGATGTCCTTTTCCCCTGTGATCCGCACCAGTTCCTTGCGCAACCGCCGGGCAAGCAGCACGCCGCGGGGCTGCAGGCCGATCAGCGCCGTGCCCCCGAGGTGGCCATGGTCCTCGATCAACTGATGGCACAGGCGGCACACCGTCAGCTCGAAGGCTTTCGACTCCAGGATGGTGAGCGCCCGCATCGGTGGCGAAGATAACGGAGGGGCGGTTGGCCGCAGGACGGCGGGGACCGGGCGTGGGACGCGGTCGGCCCTTCGTTGTTGTGGCTTCAGGTGCGCTGCAATGAGCATGCGGCCGCAACGCCGTCATCCGCGAGCAGCGCGTTCACCGGCCTGCATCCGTGTCCTCATCGGGGGACGCTTTCTCGTGCGGAAGCCTTCCCGTGCAGCTGCGACGCCCGTGTTTCAACTTTCAACTTTCAGCTTTCATGTTTCACATTCCGCCTTCCCCTCTCCCTCTTCGCGTTCTTTGCACCATGGCTTCCCCCCAAAAGATCCTCCTGGTGTGCCTGGGCAACATCTGCCGTTCGCCCATGGCCGAGGGCCTGCTGCGCGAAAAGGCACGTCAGCGCGGTTTGCCCATCACCACCGATTCCGCCGGCACCGGCGGCTACCACGTGGGCGAGGCGCCCGACCCGCGCGCGCAGGCGGAGATGCGCCGCCATGGCCTTGACATCAGCGACCTGCGCGCCCGCCGGTTCGTCCGTGCCGACTACGAGCGCTTCGACCTGCTGCTGGCCATGGACGGCAACAACCTGGCCGACATGCTCCGCCTGGCCCCTTCGGGGCGGCTTGCCGCCAAGGCGCACCTGATGCTGGAATGGTCGGCCGTTGCGCGCGGCCGCGATGTGCCGGACCCATGGTTCGGCGGCGCGGAAGGCTTCAACGAGGTGTACCGGCTGCTGGAGGATGCCGTCAACAACCTGCTCGATGAACTTGCCGCGGACCGCTGAAGGCGTGCTGTACCTGCTGCCTGTATGGCTGGGCGATGCAGGAGGTCCCGAGCTGCTGCCCCCGGCCAATATCGCTGTGGCGCGTCAGGTGAAGCTGTTCTTCTGCGAGCATGAACGCACGGCCCGCCGGATGCTGCGCCGGATGGCGGCCGACATCGACCTGGACGCCATTGAGCTGCTCCGCTTGGACACGGACACCACGCCCGCCGAGCTGGACCGGTACGCCCTGTTGCTGGGCACGCGGGACGCGGCCATCATCAGCGAGGCGGGCATGCCGGCCATCGCCGACCCGGGGGCGCGGCTGGTGGCGCGGGCCCATCGGCGCGGCGTGGCGGTGCTGCCGCTCACGGGCCCTTCCTCGCTGTTCCTCGCATTGGCGGCCTCGGGAATGAACGGGCAGCAGTTCTGCTTCCACGGCTACCTGCCACGGGAGACGGCCCGGCGCCGCCAGCAGATCAAAAAGCTGGAACAGGCCGCGCAACGCGAAGGGGCACAACTCTTCATCGAAACACCCTACCGCAACGATGCCCTGTTGACCGACCTGCTGGAGGTCCTCGCACCGCCCACCCGCTTGTGCCTTGCCGTCAACCTGGAACAGCCCGATGCCAGCGTGATCACCCGCACGGTGGGCGAATGGCGCAAGGCCAGGCCGACGCTGGGCAAACGACCGTGCGTGTTCATCGTGGGGAAGTGAGGGAGGGGAAGTTGCCAATGCGCCAATGCGCCAATTTGCCAAAGAGCAATTCGCCAATGGGGCAACCAGCTGTTGCCTGGCGCAGGCAACCCATGGCCTTTAATGCCCGGGCCACGGCGCACCCCTGCGAACTCCGAACTGCGAACTGCGAACTCCGAACTGCGAACTACGAACTGCGAACTACGAACTGAGAACTACGAACTGCGAACTGAGAACTGAGAACTACGAACTGCGAACTGAGAACTGAGAACTACGAACTG
>JAGFIV010000062.1 GCA_024103275.1 Flavobacteriales bacterium | reverse complement strand
GGCGGGCTCGCAATGCCGGTGTGGCCCGAGGCGGGCTCGCAATGACGGTGTGGCCCGAGGCGGGCTCGCAATGACGGTGTGGCCCGAGGCGGGCTCGCAATGACGGGGTGGCCCGAGGCGGGCACGCAAAGACGGCGTCGCCCGAGGCGGGCGCGCAACGACGGCGTGGCCCGAGGCGGCGTCCCGAGGCCGGCTTGGCGCGAGTCGGGGTCGCAGTGCCGGGGGGGCCCGAGGCGGGGTCGCAACGCCGGTGTCGCCCGAGGCGGGCTCGCAATGACGGGGTGGCCCGAGGCGGGCTCGCAATGACGGTGTGGCCCGAGGCGGGCTCGCAAGGACGGTGTAGCCCGAAGCGGACCCGCGATGACGGTGGGGGTACGCGAGCCGACAAATGCTATTCCGGGACAACCGGCTACATTCACACCATGCGGCGCGGCGGCAGCGTATACATCCTGGCCAACCGGGCGAACGGCGTACTGTATACCGGTGTCACCTCAAACCTGGTCCGCCGGGTGCTGGAGCACCGTGCGCGCAAGCATCCCGGTTCCTTCACTGCGCGGTACAATGTGTTCCTGCTGGTCTACTACGAGCACTTCGACCGGATCGTGGCGGCCATTGCCCGGGAGAAGCAGATCAAGGCCGGCAGCAGGAAAGCCAAGATCAAGCTCATCGAGTCCATGAATCCAGGTTGGAAGGACCTGCATGCGGGGCTCTTGTGAGGTGTGTTGGGGGGTGGAATTAAGGATTGCTTCGCCCGGGGCGGGCCCGCAATGACGTTAGACCACGTCGGCGTAGCTGCGTTGGGCGCGTTGGAAGGAGGCCAGGCCCAGCAGCAGGGCGCATGCGGAGAACAGGAGGGAGTAGAGCAGGGTGGACCAGTCCACGGAGGTGCCGAGCAGGGCGCCGCGGAAGCCTTCGAGCACGGGCGTCATGGGGTTGGCGGCGACGATGTAGTACAGGGTGCTGCCTTTCTCCACCCGGCTGAGGGGGAAGATCACCGGGCTCATGTACATGAGCATCTGCACCACGTATTGGACCAGGAAGTTGAGGTCCTTGTACTTGGTGGTGAGCGCGGCCACCAGCAGGCCGGTGCCCAAGGCCAGCATCATTTGCAGCACCACCAGCACGGGGAGCATGAGCAATGCCCCTCCCGGGGCCCAGGCGTAGCTGCCGCTTAACCGGTACACCAGCGCGGCGATGAAGAAGAAGGCCAACTGCACCAGGAAGGTGAAGCCCGTGGAGAACATGGTGGACAAGGGCGGGATCAACCGGGGGAAGTACACCTTGGTCATCAATGGGGCATTGGCGATCAGGGTGGCACTGGTCTTGGAGATCACACCGGAGAAATAGGCCCAAGGCACCACGGCGGACATGTAAAAGAGCAGTCCGGGGATGCCGGGCTCGCTCATGCGGGCCAGGATGCCGAAGACCAGGGCGAACATCAGCGAGGTGATCAACGGCTGGATCACCACCCAGATGGGGCCCAGGATGGTCTGCTTGTAGATGGCGGTGAGGTCGCGCGCCACCAGTTCCTTCAGCAGGTCGCGGTAGCGCCAGATCTCGCCCAGGTGGAGCCGCCACCACGGGGTTGCCGGCGCGATCACCACGTCCCAGCCGCCGGGGCCGTCCTGCGTGCCGGGGCCGCTGCCGCCCGGGGTTCCTTCCTCACGATGCCTGTCCGTCCCCATCATTGCCTTCTTCCTCCTTCCCCTTGCGGTCCTTGTGGCGCCGCCCATAGCCGTAGCCGTAGCCGTAGCCTCCGTAGCCGTATGCGTAGCGGTAGCCGTAGCCGTAGTTGGTGTTGTAGTAGTACTTGCTCTTCTTCATCCGCACGCCGTTGAGGATGAAGCCGAAGTTGCCGACGGTGTTGGCCGCATGCACGTCCATGGCATTGCGCACGTGGTCGCGGTTGGCAAACCGGGTGTTGATCACGAACAAGGTGGCGTCCGCATGCTTCATCATCAGCAGGGCATCGGTGATCAGGCCCACCGGCGGGGTATCGATGAAGACGTAATCGTAGTGTTGCCGGCCGTAATCGAATAGTTCCGTCAGCTTCTTGCTCAGGATCAGCTCCGAGGCATTGGGCGGGGTGGCACCCGCCAGGATGACGTGGAAGTTCTCGAAGCGGGTGGGCAGGATGCACTCCTCGAAGGTGGCCTTGCCCACCAGGATGGCGCTGAGGCCGGTCTTGGCCTTCATTCCCAGGCCCTTGCCCACCTTGGGTTTGTGCAGGTCCAGTTCCAGCAGCAGCACGCGCTTGCCGGCCTTGGCCAGGATGACGGCCAGGTTCACCGAGCAGAAGGTCTTGCCCTCGTTGGGCCGGTAGCTGGTCACCAGCACCACGCGCCCGGCCTCCACGGGGGGCAGGTACTCCAGGTTGGTGCGGATGGTGCGGAAGCTTTCGGTGATGCCGGCCTTGGGGTCGCTGTCCACCACCACGTAGTTTTCCTCGGCCTTCTCGCTGGCGATCACTTCGCCGAACACCGGCACTTGGGTGATGCTGCGCAGCTGGTCCGCATTGTCCACGCGGTCATAGAACAATACGCGGACGAAGACCAGGAGCAGCGAGGCCACGCCACCGCCCACCAGGAAGGTGTAGAGGATCTTGGCCTTGTTGGGCCGCACCACCCCGGTGCTGCGCGCGGTCTCGATCACCTTGGTCTGCGGCACGATGCCGGCCCGGGCGATGATGGTGCTGGCGCGCTTCTCCAGCAGGAACTGGTACAGTTTTTCGTTCACGGCCACCTTGCGCTGGAAGGCCTCCACGTCGCGCTGGTTGGCCGGCACGGCCCGGATCAGGTCCATGTAGCTGGCGCTCTGCCGGTCCAAGTCGGCGATCTTCTCCTCGATGGCCTTCCGCGTGTTCTTCAGGTAGATCAACAGGTTCGACCGGGTGAGCTGGATGGTCTGCTTGAGCTCCACCACCGTGGGGTTGTCCGGTTCCAGGGCGTAGCTGTACCGGTTGATGTCCATCTGCATGCTGTACAGCTGGCCCAGCGTGCGCTTGAGGAAGTCGTCGTCGTTGAGGATGTAGAACGAGGGCGGCAGCAGCTCGGCATCGCCGATGTTCACCACGTAGTTCCGCAGGTTGTCCACGCTCTCGATCATCAGCTCGTGCTGCCTTTTCTGGGCATCGAGGTCCACCAGCTGGTTGAAATACATGCTGCTCTCCCTGTTCAGGTCGAGGATGTCCTTGCTGCGTAGGAAGGCCTGCAGGTCGTCCTCGTACTGGCCCAGGATGCCCGTGACCTCGCCGAGTTGCTTGTCGATGTATTTCAGCGTGTTCTCGTTGATGTCGAAGTCGCCTTGCAGGCTGTAGTTGATGTATTGCTGGCTCAGGGTGTCCAGGAACATCTTGGCGCGCTCGGGGATCTCGTCCTCCACGGAGATCTTGAGGATGGAGGTGAAGTCCAGGTTCTCCACGCTCAGGCTGCGGGCGTACTTGGCCACTTGGCGGCTGCGCGAGTGGGGCACGAAACGGTAGTCGCTGGCGGTGTACTTGCCGATGGTGGAGGGCTTGAGGTCCACATTGGGCACCACGCGCAGGGTGAAGTCGGCGTCCGCATTGTCCGTGTTGAAGGCGAAGGTCTTGGTGACCACGCCTTGGCCCGGGTCGTAGCTGATGCTGAAGGTCTTGGGGTCGATGATGTGCAGGTCGAACGGCCGTTCGTAGAGCCTGGGGTTCAGCACCTGGATGTCCACCCGGAAGGGCAGGTTCATGTAGATCTGCGTGGTCTTGAACCGGCCGATGATGAAATAGGAGACCTGGAAGTCGAGCTTGTCCAGCGTGTTGTTGATCAGGTCGTAGCTGGTGAGCACGCGCTTCTGGTTGACGATGTCGCCGTAGCCGGAGAAGTAGCCCAGGCCGCGGTACATCTGGCTTTGGTAATCGTAGGCGGTGCGGTCCTTCAGCAGGATCTGGGTGCTGGCGCCGTACACCTCGGGGATCTTGTAGGAATACAGGAAGGACAGCACGGCCGAGAGCACCAGGGCGATGACCACCAGGTACCAATTCTTGGAAACGATCCGCGCCACGTTGCGCAGGTCGTTCACCTCGATGATGCCTCCCTTGGGGGTCGGGGCCGCTGCCATGTTCGCTCAAGGCCCGCCGCACCGGGCCGGTGCGGCGGGTGCGCGGTTTTCTGAAGGGTGGCAAATATAGCGTCTGGCATCCGGCCGGGATGGCAGCGTGGCCAAGGCCAATATTCCCGGGGAAAAAGCCGGTGCCGGGGCCGTGCTTCAGGTGGCGGACCCAGGCCCATGGGCGACCATGGCCTTCCGGCGGACGCACCCGCGCGCCTGGAAAAAGCATCCCCAAATAGCTGGCCAAGGCCCGCGCCATGGCGGCTGCCCCCGGGTTTCATCCGGCGGGCCCAAGGGCTGCGAAACCCCTGCCCGCGCCCATTTTATTGCTGTTTGAAACTGTACATGCCGGGAAATGCAAAATGGCCTACATTTGGCCTCGCTCATTTTCCACTCGACAGATCGATCTTATGAAGCGTTCGTTCCGGTTCCTGTTGACAGCCGCCTTGCTGGTGGCCCCGTTCGCCGGGGTGCTGATGGCCCAGCCCGGCCCAGGTGGAGGGCCGCCTTGCTGGCCACCGCCGTGCATTCCCATCGATGGCGGGCTTTCGTTGCTGATCGGTGCCGGTGCCCTGCTGGGCGGAAAGAAGGCGTGGGACCTGCGCAAGGCAGGTAAAGAAGAGCACTGATGGTGCCGGGCGTGCCGCTGGCCAAGGCGGTCCGTGATCCCCTGTTGCGTTTCCTGTTCATCGCCGCGTCCTTGTATCTGGCGTGGTACCTGCTGTACGCCTTGGTGCTGCACCCCTGGGGCGGCTTGGACCGGGCGGTGATCGCTTCGTTGATCTCCGTATCGGGAACGATCCTCACCTTGCTGGGCTACGCGCTGATCCCGGAACCTGCAAATGCAGAGAACATCCGCACCATCGGCGTGGAGGGCGGCCATTTGCTGTGGATCGGCGACCCGTGCAACGGCGTGGGCCTGTTCGCGGTGTTCCTCATCTTCCTGATCGCCTACGGCGGGCCGTGGCGGCACAAGCTGTGGTTCGGGACGTTGGGGCTGCTGAGCATCCATCTGGTGAATGCCGTCCGCGTGGCCGCCCTGTGCATCGTGGTGAGCATCAACTACGAATGGCTCAACTTCAACCACGACTATACCTTCTATGTGATCGTCTACGGCTGGGTGTTCCTGCTGTGGTACATCTGGGTGAGGCGCTTCGCCCGGCGCAAACCGCCCGTGCCCGCACCATGAGCCGGAAGGGGATCCGATGGGACCGCCGCGTGGAGGTGGCCCTGGTGTTGCTGGCGGGCATCCTTTTCGGGTCGTGGCGCGAGTTCACCTTCATCAACCTGAACTACCAGATCGACCACGTGGCGCGCGCCACACCGTTCTCCTATGCGCACAGCATGGTGCGCCGCTGGATCGGCGATTGGGGCCTGTCCGCGCTGCTCACCCTGAAATGGGGCCTGGCCTTCCTGTCCATGGCGGTGATCTGCGGCTTGTGCATCGTGCTGGCGCGCATCCTCTTCGGCCACTGGCGGCAGGCCCGGTGGATCGCCCTTGGCTTTGCGGGCTTCGCCGTGCTATCGCTCGTGCTGCACGGGTTGGCGGCCTGGGTGCCGGGGCTGGAGGAAGTAGCCCTTGGCCTTTCGCACATGCTGCAATATCCGGTGCCCCTGGTGTTCGTGCTTATCGCGGCGATGCTGCCCCGGTGAGGGGTCGCTCTTCCCGCCGCAGGGTCCGCTGCGCGAGACCGCTGCGGGGGCACGCAGCAATTTCCGGGACGTCCTTGAAACCTGAAACTTGAAACTGGAAACTTGAAACCACGCGGTGCCGCGGGCGCAGTGAGCTTCTCCTACGTCCTACGAACCACGAACCCAGGTGAGGGCAACGGGAAACTGGGAACTGGAAAAACCGGTCGCCGACGAGGGTGCTGAAGCTCGTCCAGGTGGCTGTGGCCTTCGATGCCCACGTGAACAACGGGCTGCCATCATGGCCCCGACACCGGTTGCGGGCCCCAAGGGTCGAAAGCTTCTACATTCGCGCGGCTCCGCCCGGTCCGGTGCGATAGAGGAAAAGGCATGAAGAAGCTGATGGTGGTGGTGGGCACGCGGCCCAATTTCATCAAGGTGACCCGCTTCAAGTCACTGGCCGCCAAGCACGGGCTGGAAGTCTTGCTGGTGCATACCGGCCAGCACTACGATGACCGGATGAGCACGGTGTTCTTCGACCAGTTCGGCCTGCGCCCCGACCGCTTCCTGGACACCCCGCAGGCCCCGCCGGCCAGCCAGATGGGCCATATCATGATCGGCCTGGAAGAGGTGGCCGGCCATTGGCGGCCCGACCTGATGATGGTGCCCGGCGACGTGAACAGCACCTTGGCCGGCGCCCTCACCGCCAACAAGATGGGCATCGCCCTCGCACACCTGGAGGCCGGGCTGCGCAGCGGCGACAAGGGCATGCCCGAGGAGATCAACCGCATCCTCACCGACCGCATCACCGACCTGTTCTTCGTTACCGAGCAGAGCGGGATGGACCATCTCCGGGCCGAAGGATGCGACCCGGCCGGCCTGCACTTCGTGGGCAACACCATGATCGACACCCTGGTGGCCTACGATGCCCAGGTGCAGGCCGCCCCGGTGTTGCGGGAGCTGGGCCTGCCCGGCGGCGGCCACGTGCTGATGACCATCCACCGGCCGGCCACGGTGGACCACCCCGCCGAGCTGGCCAAACTGGTGGACCTCATCGCCTTCGTGTCCCGCCACAGGGCCGTGGTCTTTCCCGTGCATCCGCGCACCACGGCCAAGCTGGAGGCCAGCGGCCTGATGCACCGCCTGCGGGGACTGGAACAGCTGCGGATGACCGCGCCGATGGACTACTTCAACTTCCAGAAGCTGATCGCCACCTGTGCCTTCGTCATCACCGACAGCGGGGGCATCCAGGAAGAGACCACCTTCCGCCAGGTGCCTTGCCTCACCTTGCGGCCCAACACCGAGCGCCCCGTCACCATCTCCTTGGGGTCCAACCGCCTGATCGATTTCGACCTGGAAAAGCTCCAAGCGGCCATTGCCGACATCGAGGAGGGGCGGGCCTCCCGGGGCGAAGTGCCGCCCTTGTGGGACGGCCATGCCACCGAACGCATCCTGGACATCATTGCCCGGCCGTGATCTTCTACCTCACCTATAACGACCAGCCCTCCGGCGTGTACTGGAGCCAGGTGACCGATGTGGTGGCCCACCTGAACACCTTGGGCGGTGCGCGGGTACGTCTCCTCGCCTTGATCAGCGTGCGCGGCTTCCGCGCCAACCGGCGCAAGATCCGGGCCCACAGCCCCGATGCCATCGTGCTGCCCATGGTGCCGCGCCTCAAGCATTGGCGGGCCAACGCGGCATGGGTAAACCTGATGTGCCGGCGATCGCGCCCCACGGGCATCATGGCCCGGGGGGCCTTGGCCACGGTGCTGGCCCTGCGGGCCCGCGACAGGGGCCTGGTGAAACAGGTGTGCTTCGATGCCCGCGGCGCCTACGCCGCCGAATGGGAGGAATACCGGCTCATCGACGACGACGCCCTGGTGGCCATGATGGCGCAGGTGGAGCGCGAGGCCGTGCAGCGCAGCGACATGCGCCTGGCCGTGAGCCATGCCCTGGTGGACCATTGGCGCGGGCGCTTTGGCTACGACCGGGCCGATCACGTGGTGGTGCCCTGTGCGCTGGCGGCCTCGCACCTGTCGGATCCCGGGGACCCCGCGGAGACCCGGCAGTCCTTGGGCTTCGCGCCGGACGATGTGGTGCTGGCGTACGCCGGTTCGGCGGCAGGCTGGCAATCCTTCTCGCTGCTGGAACGCTCCGTGAGCGCCATCCTCGCCATGCAGCCGCGGGTGAAGGTGCTTTTCCTCAGCCCGCCCGACCCGGCCATCGAGGCGTTGGTGGCCAACTGGCTGGGGCGGGCGCTGCGCATGTGGGTGAAGCCTGCCGAGGTACACGGCGTGCTGAACGCCTGCGACCATGCGCTGCTGGTCCGCGAGGATACCGTGACCAACCGGGTGGCATCGCCCACCAAGTTCGCCGAATACCTGGCCTGCGGACTGCCGGTGATCATCAGTGCGCACATCGGCGATTTTTCCGGACTCGTCCACCGGCAGGCGTTGGGCACGGTGATGGTGGACAGCCATGACCTGCCCCCGCTGGAACGCCCGTCCGCCGGGGAGAGGAGGCGGCTGCGGGAGTATGCCATGACACACTTCACCAAGGCCGCCCACGATGCCGGGTACCGCCGGGTGCTGGGCCGGCTTTCTTCCTGAACGCCGTGTGGTGAAGGGCTTCAGGCCGGCCGGTCCGCCTGCAATGCCTCGCGCACCAGCCGGTCGGTGACCGGGCCCAGCAGGAACGCGCCATGGTCAGCGGCCAGGTCCACCGCGATCACGCGCTCCCCGCCAAGGATCTTGGGCAGCTCCACGGCCAGTTCATCCAGGCGCAGCGAGGCACCCAAACCGTGCCCGGCGATCATGCGGCCCACGGCCCCGGGCTCCCCGATGTGCAGCACGGGACGGCGCAGGAGGAACAGCTCATGGAGCTTGGTGACCACCGCGTCCTTCTTGTCGGAAGAAAGGAAAAGCGGCACCAGGTCGGCCTGGCCGATCCGGCGAAGGATCTCCTTGGGCGGCAAGGGAGCGTGGAAATGGATGTGGCCCGATAGTCCGCGTTCCTCCACGCGCTTGCGCAGGTCGGCCACCCCTTGGCTGGTGATGTACAGGTCCAGTTGCACCCGGGCGAACCGGTCGGGATGCTTGGCCCGCGTGGCTTCAAAGGCATCGAGCAGGCTGCGGAAGTAGCGGTCGGCCTCGTCCGAACGGTACAGGCTGCCGGCGTAGATCATCCGGAACTTCCCGTCCGCCGGGGGCGGCGATGGCGCAGGAAGGTCATCCGGGTCCACCGCGTGCGGTATCCGCACCACCCGCTTCAGTTCGTTGCCGTACCGGGCCCCCAGGTGTTCAACGATGGCCTGGTGGGGGGTGATGACCACGTCGGAGTTCCGTATGACCAGGGCCTCCAGGTCCTTTTCCTCCTGTTGCCGCCGTTGCGAAAGGGAGGTGAAGCCGTAGTGGCCGCCCCAGGTCCACTCATCGCGGAAGTCCGTCACCAGGCGGATGTGCGGGAGCCGTGTCTTCCACGCGGTGGCGAAGGCCATCAGGTGGAAGGGCGCCCCGGTGACGATGACCTGGCGGATGCCATGCGCCCGGATCAGCCGATCGCCCTCCGCCACCAGCTGCCGTCGCCAGAAGGCCGCCGTGTCATGGAAATTGCCCCGGATGAACAGGGGAAGGAGCCGTAGCCAGGCGTGGTAGGCCAGCTTTTCGAAGGTACCCCTCAAGGGCCGCTTCGTCATCACCGAAGGGTAGCGTTGCGGCAAGGGATGATGGATGATCAGCGGGTGGCGGGCATCCCCGGCCCACAATGAGGTCAAGGTGGCCGGGGTCGCCGCATTGCGGATCACATGCACGGGGTGGCCGCGGCGTGCCAGCTCCTTGGCGAATTTCACCCAGCGCCGCCCGCCGATGCCGCGCACGGGCGGGAAGCCGTGGCAGACCAGGAGGATGGGTTCGCCGGGGCGCATGGCATGGCGGGGGATCAGGTCAATACCTCACGTACCAGCCGGTCGGTGACCGGGCCCAGGAGAAACTCACCGTGGTCCGCGCCCGGGTCGATCGCGATCTTGCGCTCACCCCGGATGATGCGCGGCAGTTCGGCGGCGAGCTCCCCCACGCGCACCGAATCGCCCAGGCGGCGCCCGATGAGCGTGCGGCTGACCAGGCCCGGCACACCCACGTGCAGGATCGGCCGCCGCAGCAGGAATACCTCGTGGAATTTGGTGCCCAAGATGTCCTTCTTGTTCCGTGGGAAGAAATTGACCACCAGATGGGAACCGGCGATCTGCCGCAGGATCTCCCGCGGCGGCAGCGGGGCGTGGAACCGGATGTGGCCGTCCAATTGCCGCCGGCGCACTTCCTGCGCCACGTGGTCGGCACCAGGCCCGGTGATGTAGAGGTCGAAAAAGCAGTTGGCGAAGTGGGACGGACTGGTTTCGCGCAGGCGGTCGAAGGCATCCATCAAGGCCCGGAAGTATTCCTCCATCTCCTGCCAGCCATAGAGGCTTCCGGCGTAGATCATCCGGAACCGCCCGGCCGGGGGGCTGTCGGTGATGCCGCGCAGGTCGTCGGGGTCCACCGTGTGGGGGACCCGGTACATCTTCGTTTCCTCGGCCCCGTGGGCCTGCCGGAGATGGTCGAGGATCTCCTGGCTGGGTGAGATCACGCGGTCCGCTTCATGGACCACCCGGGCCTCCATCGCATCCTCCACGCGTTGCCTTTTGCCCGAAAGCAATTGATAGCCGTAATGGCCGGCCCAGGTCCATTCGTCCCGGAAGTCCACCACCAGATGGGTCCCGGGAAAGCGTGCCTTCAGCTCCACGGCATGGCCCAGCAAGTGGAACGGGGCGCCCGAGGCCACCACGTGCCGGATGCCGTGTTGGCGGATGAGCCGGGATGCCTCGGCCAGGATGCCTTTCCGTGAGCGGCAGGCGGCATCGTAATAATTGCCTTTCGTACACAGCCTGAGACGGAGCAGCCAAGCCCGGTACAGGATTTTTTCCGTGATGGAAGCCAACGGCCTCCCGGCCATGTACGGGGGGATGCGCGCGGGCACGGGGTGCTGCACCACGCCGGGCACGGCCACGTCCGCCGTCCACAGGGAATCACCTTCCCCCGGCCATTGTTCCCTGCGGATCACATGCACCGGATGGCCCCGCCGCGCCAACTCCTTGGCGAACTTGGCCCAGCGCCGCCCGCCGATGTCCGGGATGGGGGGAAAGAAGTGGTTCAAGATCAGGATCGGCTCGCCCGGAAGCATGGCGGGCGAATGTAAGCCCGCTGTTCCTCCTTCCCCGCCACCGGTTTTTTCGTTTAGTTTCGCCAATCATCGCGGAGTTATGCCGAAGTATGCCATCATCACGGGGGGGGCGGGGTTCATCGGCAGCCATTTGGTGGATCGATTGCTGGATGAGGGCGATTGGCAGGTGGTGGTGATCGACAATTTCCATCCCGGTTATCCCCGGGCGATCAAGGAGTCAAACCTGGCCCGGCACCGGGACGACCCGCGGTTGCGCCTGGTCGAGGGGGACATCCTGGACGATGCGACGCTTGACACGGCCTTCTACGGGGTGGACCCCCGGAAGGCCGTGGTGGTGCACCTGGCGGCGCTGGTGGGGGTGCGGCCCAGCATGGCCATGGCCCGCGAATACCACCGGGTGAACGTCACCGGCACCTTGCACCTGCTGGAGCAGGCTCGGGCGCGCCAGGCGGCGCACTTCGTGCTGGCGAGCAGCAGCAGCGTGTACGGGAAGGAGCCCGCGGTGCCTTGGCGGGAGGACATGGAACGGCTGGAACCCGTGAGCCCGTATGCCGCCACCAAGCTTGCGGCGGAGGAATTCACGCGGGTGTACGCCCGGTTGCACGGCCTGGATGCCACGGTGCTGCGGTTTTTCACCGTGTTCGGGCCGCGCCAAAGGCCCGACCTGGCCATTCATGCCTTCTTCCGGAAGATCGGCCGGGCCGAACCCATCCAGCAGTTCGGTGCGGGCCTGACCTCACGGGATTATACCTATGTGGCTGACATCGTGGACGGCGTGCGCCGCGCCATGGACAGGCCCATGGTGCGCAAGCCCGGCCAGGGGAGCTTCGAGATCTTCAACCTGGGCCATTCGGAGCCTATCGTGTTGAAAGACCTGATCGCCGCCATCGAAAGGGAATGCGGACAGCAGGCGGTCGTGGAGGTCCTGCCGGACCAGCCGGGAGATGTGCCCCACACCTATGCGGACGTGGAAAAGGCGCGCAAGCAACTGGGCTACGAACCGTCCACCAGCCTGGGGGCCGGCCTGCGGGCCTTCGTCGATTGGTTCAGGGAACACGAGGAGATCTTCCAGCCCGTGGAACGGGACACACCGACGGGGTGATGGTGAGCGTAGGGATCAGCCATAAGACCCGCCACTGGCAACACTACTGCTTCAGTCACCCGCCCGAAGGCTATCGTTATGTGCGATCGCCGGACATGCCGTGGCATGTGGCGGGGATCAACTGGGAGTTCCTGGCCAACACCAAGTTTTTCCTGCCTTTCCCGCGGCCCGACCTCTACCACACTTACAACGGCATCGTGGGCAACCGGCACCCGTGGGTGGTGGAGGTGGAGAGCTACTTGCCGCGGTACCAGCACATGGACCCGGCAAGCAGGCTGTATAAATGGGCGTTGCGCCGCCTGGCGGACGACCATTGCAAGGGCATCATCTTCACCAGCCAAAAGGCCATGGAGTTGAACCGCGATGGGCTGGTGGCCAACGGGGTGGACCCGGCCAAGATGCAGGTGGTCTACCGTGCCGTGGAGCAGCACCCGGCAAAGAGCCACGACGGACGGCCCTTCACCATCCTTTTTGCCGGCAATGGCTTTTACCGCAAGGGCGGGGT
This sequence comes from Flavobacteriales bacterium, assembly GCA_024103275.1. GTDB lineage: Bacteria > Bacteroidota > Bacteroidia > Flavobacteriales_F > PHOS-HE28 > PHOS-HE28. Next base: position 3,092 of record JAGFIV010000062.1, on the reverse strand, counting down.
CGAATTGCTGAAGGCCTTCCTTGCCCTGGAAAGGCGTGATGCCCGCCTGGAGATCATCAGCCGGTTGGAGGTGGATTGGGGCCTATGCCCGCTGCCCGACGTGCAAGCCTGGGTGGAGCGGACCGTGGCAGGGGACCCCCGGATCACCTGGCACAGGGATTTGCCGCACCGGGATGTGGTGGGCCGGATGCAATTGGCGGACCTGTTCGTGGGGGCCACCTATTTGGATCCGTTCAACAACACGGTGTTGGAGGCCATGGGGACCGGTCTGCCGGTGATCGCCTCCGATACGGGAGCCTTGCCCGAGGTGGTCGTGGACGGGCGGAATGGGTGGGTGTTGCGGATGGGCGGCCGTTCCGGCGACGACATCACGGAGGAGCTGGCCATGCGCATCACCCAATTGATGGACGATGCGGACCTGCGCCGCCGGATGGGCGAGGCCAGCCAGGCCATCGTGCGCGGGAAGTTCACCCTGCACGTGCGCAATGCCGCCTTGGCGAAGATCTATGGCGCCGCCCTGGGCGCACGTTGAGCGTGCCCCGGGCCACGATGCGGGCCAACATCCGTGGCGACCCGTTCAAGGCCCCGCTGCCGGGCCTGCCGTTTCCGCGTCCTGCACCCCGGCGAGCCGCCTGAACAAACCGACATATTCCTCCGCCACGCGGGGCCATGAAAACCGGCTTTCGGCCAAAGCCCTTCCGGCGAGGCCCATGGCCTGGCGTTCGCCGTGCCGCAGGCCGATGAACCGCCGCAGTCCACGGTACAGCGCATCGGCATCACCGGGCGGCAGCAGGTAGCCCGAACGCCCATCGCGGACCAGGTCGGCGGTGGCCCCCACATCGCTCACGATCACGGGGCATCCCCGGGCCATGGCCTCCAACACCACTGTGGGCATTCCTTCGAAACGGGTGGGCAGCACCAAGCAGTCGCGGTCGGCATACAACGCAAAGAGCCGGTCGTCATCCACCCGGCCCAGGAGTTCCACCCGGGGCGGCAACCCGGCCGTACGGTAATGGTCCAGCAAGGGTCCGCCGCCCACCAGCTCAAAGGATGCGGGGGCTCCTTCATCGGCAAGCCGGCGCGCCGCCTGCATCAGCAGGTCGATCCCTTTGTTGAAAGCGAAGCGGCCCACGAAAAGGAAACGCACGTTGCCGTCACCCGGGAAGGCCCGATGAACGTCGGCCGGGACCTCAACGGCATTTGGCAACACCTCCACATGCAAGGCCCCCAGTGACCGCAGGATGCCCGTGAGCTTGCCGCCCAGGGAAATGGTGACCCGCGCATGGCTTGCCAAATGCCGGACCAGCCAGCGGTAGGGGAGCCCCATGGCCTTTTCCTTGCGCGTCAATCCCTGGAACATCTCCAGGCCGTGCGGATGGAAGATCAGCCGCTCCCGGAACTGACGGTGATCGGCCCAGACGCTGAACCCTTGGCTGAGGATCAGGTCGGGTTGAAGCCGATGCAGGATCGCGGCGGTATGCCGGCTCGTTCGCCAAAGTTCGCGCAGGTACAAGCGCCCGGCATCGATGGGGGGGATGGCTTCCTCGTGGATATTCAAGGATCCGTTGAACTGCCCGACAGGGTGGGGGTGGATCACGGTCAGGTCGATCCCGCCCCTTCGGGCCAGATGTTCCGCCAACAGGCGCGAGTGGCGTTGCATGCCCCCGGTGGAAAGGGGAAACAGCCCGTCCGTGCAAATGGCCACATGCAGCCTGCGTTGCCGGGTCTGGGACATCGCACCTCCGGTATTCAAGGCCGTCCTACGGCAGGGGAACCTCTTGCAACAGGGTGGCCACGCCTTCATCCAGCCCCCATCGGGGTTCCCAACCCGTGGCCTTCCTCAGCTTGGAAACATCGGCCAACAGGTGCATGCGCTCCACGTTGCGCACCCGGGCCGGGTCCACCTTGATGGACAATGGCTCGCCCAGCTGCCGGGCAAAGGCTTCCACCACCTCGCGCACGCTGTATTCGATGCCCCGACCGATGTTGAACACCTCAAAGCCGCCCAGACCGGCTTCCAGCAGGGCGATCACCGCCTGGCTCATGTCCGCGGTATGGATGAAATCCCGTTTGGGGTCCAGGTTGCCGAGCTTCAGGGTCCGCTGGCCCGCCAATACCTGCCGCTGGATCTCGGGGATCAGGTGGGGGTTGGTCTCGTTGGGGCCGAACGCGTTGAAGAAACGCCCGACCACCACGGGGATCTTGGTGCGGTGGTGGAATTCACCCGCGATCCGTTCCGTTGCCAACTTGGTGATGCCGTAGATATCCATGGGACCCGGCCCCACGGTCTCGGCGATGGCATCATCCTTGATCGGGTAAACGGCCGCCGTGCTGGCCACGAACACATGCCGCACACCGTTGGCGGCCTCGCAGGCATCCAGCACATTCACGGTGCCCATGATGTTGACCTCCGCCGCCTCCGTCGGGTGCGCGTTGCAATAGGGGATGAAATGGAGCGCTGCCAGGTGCAGCACCCATTGCGGCCGGAGCCGCGCCAGGGCCTCCAGGACCGCCGAACGGTCGCGGATATCCATGTGGATGAACCGGTCATCCGGTACCGCGGCCAGTTCCCGGCGCCCGAACGACAGGTCATCGAGCACGTGGACCTCGTAGCCTTGGGCCGATAGTTGGGCCACCATGGCCGACCCGATGAAGCCGGCCCCTCCCGTGATCAATACGCTGCGCGCCATGCGGCGAAGGTAGGGCGCTGCAAGGGAAGGCTGCAGGGCTATCGCGTCTAATTTCTCCCGCCAGTACTGGGAATGTGCCGGAACAGCAGGCCCAGCGTGCGGCGATCCCGTCCCCCTCGTGCCCGCCGAACGGCGGGCCCAGGGCGAGGGGGCGGACCAAAGCGAGCGGCGGTCCGGGGAGCAAGGGACGCACGCTGGGCCTGCTGTTCCTACCCCTTTGCCGAGGTCATGACCGTTGATGAATGAAGACGCGATAGCCCTGGGGCCGTCCCGCCTGCTCCCGTCCCCGCATCCTACTTTTGGGCCCCTATCCGAATGCAGATGCACCCTGAACAAGCCTTGGAATCCACGTTGGTACGCGATGCCGCCATCTTCGACATCATCGAGCAGGAACGCTGGCGG
>JAGFIV010000056.1 GCA_024103275.1 Flavobacteriales bacterium | reverse complement strand
CCGCCGATGAAGAGCTCGTACTGCTCGTTGATCTTGACGTGGTCCTTGCTTTCGGGGGCGGGGGCGAGCGCCCAACTCGTGCTCTTTCCGGCTTTGCTGGTCGGGGTGGTCTTCTTGGCCATGGTTCAAAGGTACTTAAGCGCACAAAAGCCCGGGCCATCTGTTTCATGCAAAAGCACCTTTCACCATGGGCATTATAGGCCCTCACGTTTACCACTACCTGCACCATCCGTTGCTTTCGTCCGCCGAGGCGATGCTCTATTACGCGCTGGAACACTTGGTCTATACGGGTGCGATCAGTTTTGACCACAATCGCGTCCATCTCGGGCATGGGGAACATCACATTGTGGAGCGGCTTTTCCTGCATCGCGCGGCAGACCCCGCTGCCTTGCCCGCCCCGGAGGCGGCCGCGCTTTCGCTGATCCCTGAAGGCAGGGCCTTCTCGCTTTCCGACCTGCGGCATCAGATCAAGCGCACATACCCGCATGACCAATACAAGGCCTACAAGGCGGGCATCATGGCTGAGCACCTGAAAAGCCAAGGTCTTTTGTCGTCCCCGCATACGGCTTCCTCGGAAGGAAGCCGCGCCTACCGGCAGGTACACCATCTGCTGAACCAGGTGGAGCATGACGAGGACCAGTTGCTGAAGGATCCCGCGGAATTGCAGCACCGGCTGAACGAGCTGGGGAGCAACGTGGTGCTGCTGCACCACAGCCTGCTGGCCAAGCTGCACGACCAGCCCCATCTTGATGAACGCATGAAGACCATGCTCATCTTGCAGACCTTCCTGGACAGCGGCGGATACTATCATGAGAAGATGATGGGCTGAGCCCCGTCGCCAAGATTCCCAGGTGCGCCGTTTCCTGTACCGGGCAGGAACGTCCCCGGTGCTATTTTGCCGCCATGGAACGCCTGTTTCTCGGAACCGCCTGCCTGTTGGCCGCATCCGCTTCCCTGGCCCAGTGCGACACGGTGGCCATCAGCCATGCCGATTGGAGCATCCTGTACGTGGACAGCGAGGAGCTCACCGGCGAAGGGCCTGACAACGGCAACGCCACGGATTGCATCGATGGCGACTCCCTCACCTTCTGGCACACCGAATGGCAGGCCCAGACCGTGCCCTTCCCGCATGAGGTCCAACTGGACCTGGGCGCGGTGCACGCGGTGAACGGCATTTCGCTGCTTTCGCGCGCCGGCACCGCCGCGGGCAAAGCCAAGGACTATGACCTGTACCTGAGCATGGATGGCATGGACTGGGGCCAACCGCAATCCGCGGGAACGTTCACCTACGCCGACCCCAATGCAGGCTCACAGCGTACTTACGCCTACTTCGGCGCGGTGGATGCCCAATACCTGCGCTTGGTGGTGCACAACAACTACCAAGGCACGCCGCATCTCATGGTGGCGGAGGTGGACGTGTTCGAATACAGCGGGCCGGGCTGTGGCGCCACCGGGCAGTCCAACCAGGTGGTCACCATCGGTGCGATCCCCATGCAGACCACCACCTCGGGCCCGATCCTGCTCAGCGGTACCGCCTCCTCGGGCCTGCCGCTCACCTACGAGGTCGTTTCCGGCCCGGCCAGTGTGGCGGGTGCCCTGCTTACGGTGGACGGCACGGCCGGTACGGTGGTCGTGCGCGCCGTGCAGGCCGGTGATGGCGACTGGTACCCCAACAGCGCCACCACCAGTTTCGAGGTGCTCGACCTTTCCACCTACTACCCCGTGGTGGCCCCTAAGCTCACCGCTGCCTACCCGGTGCAGATGCCGGCGCTGCACGCTTATCCACTGTACGCCTCGGCCAGCATCGATCAACCGGGCTTCAACAGCATCACCTCCATAGCCTTCCATGTGGATGGCCAGGACCTGCCCACCGCGTTCGAGGGCGGCAGCTGGCTGGCGTGGTGGACGCCTTCGGGCTATGGCCCGCACACGGTGGAGGTAACGGCATGGGCCAACAACGGCAACAGCACCACGGAAACGGTGCTGGTGGAGGTGACCAACACGATAGCGGGCCGGACCGAACGCACCTTCGACGGCGCAGTGATCGACATGGGTACCATCGGCTCGCAGTGGTACACGGGCAGCTATGCACTGCCACAGTCGGTGGGGGCCTACAACACGATCATGGCACACCTGATCGTCACATGCCCCAGCGTGCCCGGTGGCTGCGACGACTGGGACCGTCTGGCCTCGGTGGAGGTGAAGGCACCCGATGGCCGCTGGGTGGAGATCATCCGCTACATCACGCCTTACGGGCGGGCCTGCGACCATTGGCTGGACGTGACCGACTTCGCCTCGCTGCTGCAAGGCAACATCGATGTGCGCATGTACATCGACACCTGGGGCACCGGCGGATGGAAGCTGGATCTCGATTTCCAATACGAGGCCGGCCAGCCGGAGCACCTCTACAGCACGGTGCAGGAGGTGTGGCGCGGCAACTACAACTTCGGCGATCCGGCCAATCTGCAACCGGTGGATACCGTAAGCCTGGAGCCCTCCTGGCTGGCGGAGACCGCCACCCTGCGGTTGGTGACCAGCGGCCATGGCTGGGGCAGCAACAACACGGGCAACGCGGCGGAGTTCTACCATGCCGTCCACCATGTATACGTGGACGGGCAGCCTTTCGAACAGGACCTGTGGACCATCTGCAACCCGAACCCCGACGGCTGCTCCCCGCAGGCCGGCACCTGGCAGTACGCACGTGCCGGCTGGTGTCCCGGCAGCATCGCCGCACCGTTTTCCTACGACCTCGACCCCTTGTTCACCGGCGGACCCATGCAGTTCGTGTACCGCTTCCAAGAGAGCTACGTGGACCTGTGCCACCCCAACAATCCCGACTGCGTAAGCGGCGCAACCTGCCCGGACTGCAACGACGGCTACAACCCGTTCTACCCGGTGAGCGCCTACCTGGTCAGCAAGGGTAATGCGCCCATGGCGGTCGGCATCGCCCAACCCGTGCCCATGACCGGATACAAGCTGGACATCAGCCCCAACCCGGCACATGGCCATTTCTTCCTAAGCCTGGACGGCGACATGGGACCGTGCGTCGCCACCTTGCACGATCTTGCCGGCAACACGCTCAAGACCTGGTTCCTCGGATCGCAAGAGCAGTTGCAGGCTTATCCCTTCCGCACGGACGGCCTGGCGGCGGGCACCTACTTCGTGAAGGTGCAAAGCGTAACGGCCCGCGCAGTGGGCAAAGTGGTGGTGCAGTAGCGGCGAGCGCAGGTGGCGGGTTGCCAACCCCGGTGCGGCGCCATGTGGAAATGGCCCTGATGCGACCCGGGCATGATCGGGGTGCGAAAGGATGAAGGCCACAGGGTGCGGGGAGGCGAAAGATGGGAAGGTCCTCTTGCACCGGGCAACCCGCTCAATAAACACCTTCCCACCCTTACCTTATAGCGGCGCGATTGACAGGTAATCCGTCAACCCCGACCGGAACATGAGCGACGACCGCACCATCCTCCACCTGGACCTCGACAGCTTCTTCGTGAGCGTGGAGCGCACGCACGACAAGGCCCTCATCGGCAAGCCGGTGCTCATTGGCAGCGACAGCGACCGGGGCGTGGTGGCCAGCTGCAGCTACGAGGCGCGGGCCTTCGGCGTGCGCAGCGCCATGCCCATGCGCACCGCCAAGCAGCTATGCCCGGAGGCCATCATCATCCGCGGCAACAGCGGCGAGTACATGCGCCGCAGCGACGAGGTCACCGAGATCATCCGCGGGCAGGTGCCGCTCTTCGAGAAAAGCAGTATGGACGAGTTCTACGCCGACCTCACCGGCACCGAGCGCTTCTTCGGCGCGCTGAAGCTGGCCACGGAGCTGCGCGCACGCATCGCCAAGGAGACCGGCCTGCCCAACAGCTTCGGGCTCAGCATCAACAAGACGGTGAGCAAAGTGGCCACCAACACCGCCAAGCCCAACGGCCAGCGCCAGGTGGAGCGCGGCACCGAGAAGCCCTTCCTGGCGCCCATGGCCATCGAGGCCATCCCCGGCGTGGGCGAAAAAACAGCCCACCTGCTGCGCAGCATGGGCGTGGCGCGCATCCACACCCTGCAGGAACTGCCCGTGGAACTGATGCAGCGGCTGCTGGGCGAGCACGGCCCCGTGCTGTGGCGCAAGGCCAACGGCATCGACCCCAGCCCCGTGGTGCCCTGGCACGAGCGCAAGAGCATCAGCACCGAGCGCACCTTCGAGCGCGACACCATCGACGTGGTGAAGCTGAAGGGCCTGATCACCGCCATGACCGAGAACCTCGCCTTCCAGCTGCGCAAGGGCCGCAAGCTCACCGGCTGCGTGGCCGTGAAACTGCGCTACGCCGACTTCAACACGCACACGCGCCAGCAGCGCATCCCCTACACCGCGTGCGACCACCTGCTGCTGCCCGCCGTCCACGAGCTCTTCCGCGTGCTCCACGACCGCCGCCAGCGCATCCGCCTTGTCGGCATCCGCTTCAGCCACCTGGTGGGCGGCGGCCACCAGATGGACGCCTTCACCGACACCCAGGAGGCCATGAACCTCTACCAGGCCATGGACAAGGTGCGCCGGCGCTTCGGCGACCGCACCGTGATGCGCGCCAGCGGCATGGCCGCGCGCAGCATCGGCCGCATGGACAACCCCTTCGACGGCCAGGCCCCGGTGCTGCTGGCGAACAGGAGGAGTTGAAGAGGGATCGGCAGAATGCAATGAACTCCAATGGACATGAATGAACTACCCGGAGGGTATCCATTCATGTCCATTTTGAGCAATCCCAACTACATTTAGAACATGGAGAAGCCCGCTCCCAAGCGCCCCTCCCTCCTGCAGCCCAGCGGCGGTTACGAAAACCTGGTGAGCTACAAAGTGGCCAAGCTGCTCTATGGTGTGACCGTGCGGTTTGTGGACCGCTACATCCCCGCAGGCAGCCGCACTGCGGACCAAATGGAGCAGGCCGCGCGAAGCGGTGCGCGCAACATCGCGGAGGGCAGCAAGATCAGTGCGACCACGAAGAAGCTGGAACTGAACCTGACCAGCGTGGCGCGGGCCAGTGTGGATGAACTGCGCCAGGACTACGAGTCGTTCCTGGAGCAACGCAAGTTGCCGCTGTGGGAGCCCATGGACCCGCGCCGCAAGGAGCTGAGCAACGCGCGCTGCAGGAATGCCGATGAAGTGGCCCAGTGGATCAAGGCCGTGTGGGAACGGGAGAAGGAAGCCCGCATGGCCGCACCGGAAGGCCCGCGCACGGCGCGCACGCCCACCACGGTGAAGGACCGGGCCTATGCCGAGATCAGCGCCAACGTGGGCCAAACCCTCTGCAAGATCACCATCCACCTGCTGGACAAACAAGTGGACAGCCAGGTGCGCACCTTCGAGCAGGAAGGCGGATTCAG
>JAGFIV010000016.1 GCA_024103275.1 Flavobacteriales bacterium | reverse complement strand
AAAATTGGAGGTATACCAAGATCGCCTGTTCATAATAGGCGGGATGAGGTTCGTCAACCACCTGCCCACCCCCGGCATCGCCAGTTGGGACGGCACTGATTTCTGCACTTTGGGCGGTGGCGACAATCCCCCTGTCGCGGCTTCATCGTTCACGTTTTACCATGATTCGCTGTACATGTCCGTGGGCTCCAATTTTCCTGGTCGCGGGCTGGTGCGCTACCTGAGCACGGATTTCACCCACGAGTGCAGCACCTTGGGCTGGGAGGAACTTACCGGGCCCGGCACCACCCTGCAGGCCCATTGGTCTCCTACCCAGGGCTTGGCCCTGCTGGGCCTGTCCGATGGGCCGCACGAACTGCGGGTGTTCGATGCCCAAGGGCGCCTGGTGCTGCACAGGCAGGTACAAAGCGTGGCGGGCCGCAGCCAAACAATCCCCTTTAACCCGCCGGGCAGCGCGCTGTACCTGGCCGTGGTGGACGGCCGGCAGGCCGCCCGGTTCACCATCAACCGCTGAGCCATGCGGAACCGGAAACTTAGAACCTTGCCCTTCGCCCTGGTGGGCGCCATGCTATGGCCCGGCCCCGCATCCGCCCAGTACTGGGCGGATGCGGGGCAACCCTTGGATCAATGGGCAGCCTATATTTGTTACAACGATACCGTGCATGATTGGCTGCTGGTGGGCGGGGAGAGCTACCTGCGTTGGGACAGCCTGCATCAATATAAGCCCCTGTTCCGGTACGACGGCTTGAAGTGGGACACTTTGGGGCTGTTCGGCAATGTGGTGCGCACGGCGGTGGTGTACCGGGACACGCTGATCGTGGGGGGAGGATTTGAGTGGATGCACGAGGATACTCTTGTGCGCATAGCCGCCTATGCGAATGGGGCCTGGCATCCTTATGGCGACCTGGGGCCGGGCCCCGTGCGCAAGCTGAGGGTCGTGGACGGGGAGCTCTATGCGATGGGGGTGTTCCGCTACGCCGATGGCCAATTTTGCGAGGGGGCGGCCAAGCGCGTGGGCGGCCACTGGGAGCCCCTGCCCGATTGGCCCCTGATGCAGTACGGCCCGCCCTACATGAGCGACATTACCCGCTTCCAGGGCAGGCTGGTGGTGAGCGGCAATTTCACCACCCTGTCCCCCTCGTTCCGGGACATGATGCAGTACGACGGCAGCGCCTGGATACCCGTTTGCGACGGTTGTGTCAGTGGCGGCTTTGACAGCGCCGGCGACCTGGCGGTATACAAGGACAACCTGTACATGGGCGGGGCCATCCACTTCAGCAGCACCACCCTGGGCCAGGGGGTGATCCGCTGGGATGGGCAGCAGTGGTACGGGCTCAGCGTGGAGGCCGGTGGCCTGCAGGTTTACAACTACTCCGACTTCTATACTCCGGTGGTCCATATGCTGGGGGTATACGAGGGCCGCCTGCTCATCGCCGGGGAAATGAAGTACGTCAACCACCTGCCCACCCCCGGCATCGCCAGTTGGGATGGCACTGATTTCTGCACCTTGGGCGGGGCTGATGATGACTTGGTGGGAGTCCGGTCGTTTGCTTTTTACCACGACTCGCTGTACATGAGTACCGGACCTGGATTTCTTGGCCGCGGGCTGGTGCGCTACCTGAGCACGGATTTCACCCACGAGTGCAGCACCTTGGGTTGGCAGGAGCTTACCGGGTCCGGCACCGCCTTGCAGGCCCATTGGTCTCCTACCCAGGGCTTGGCCCTGCTGGGCCTGCCCGATGGGCCGCACGAACTGCGGGTGTTCGATGCCCAAGGGCGCCTGGTGCTGCACCGGCAGGCACGGAGCGTGGCAGGCGGCACCGGCACCATCCCCTTTGATCCGCCGGGCAGCGCGCTGTACCTGGCCGTGGTGGACGGCCGGCAGGCCGGGCGGTTCGTTATCACCCATTAGACGAGCAATCCGTATGCAGAAGCCCCGGCACGTGGCGTACCGGGGCTTCTTCTTGATACCTATCCGATCAACCGTTCACGGGAGCAACCACCGACTTGGTCTCTCCGGCGCCCAACCGCAGGCTGTACACATCCTCCCTCCTGTCCTTCAGGTTCTGCACGCTACCCCGGTGGTGCAGGTCCTTCAGCAGGCTCAGGTCCACGTCCACCACCAGCACCATCTCCGTGTTGGCCGTGGCCTCCCCTTTCACCCCGGATGTGGGAAAGGCATGGTCGCAGGGGGTGAAGACCGCGCTTTGGGCGTACTGGATGTCCATGTTCTGCACCTTGGGCAAGTTGCCCACGCTGCCGGCTACGGCCACGAAACACTCGTTCTCGATGGCCCGCGCCATGGCGCAGCTGCGTACGCGCATGTACGCCGTCTGCGTGTCCGTGTGGAACGGCACGAAGAGGATCTGCATGCCTTGCAGTGCCAGCAGCCGCACCATTTCCGGGAATTCACAGTCGTAGCAGATCACCACGCCTACCCTGCCGCAGTCGGTGTCGAACACGCGTACCTGCTTGCCGCCTTGGATGCCCCAGGCCTGCCGCTCGTTCGGGGTGATGTGCACCTTCTCATAGCGTTCCCAAGTACCGTCACGCCGGCAGAGGAAGCCCATGTTGTACAGTTGGCCGTCCTCGATCAGGGGCATGCTGCCGCTGACGATGTTCACGTTGTACTTCATCGCGCATTGCACCATGAATTCGCGGATGGGCACCGTGTGCTCGGCCAGCGCCCGGATAGCCTCGGCCTCGCTACGGTCGTTGTACATGGACATCAGCGGGGCGTTGAACAGCTCGGGGAACACCGCGAAGTCGCTGTGGTAGCCGCTGACCACTTGCAGGAAATAATCCAAATGCTCGAACAGCCCGTCAATGTCCGTGTAGCTGCGCATCTGCCATTGCACCACGCCCAGCCGCACGTTGCGGCTCCAGCTCGTGTCCATGGACTGTGCGTCGTGGTAGATGTTGTCCCACTCCATCAACGTGGCGTACTCCATCGAGTCCTCGTCGTTGGGCAGGTAGTTCTTCAGCAGGCGCACCACGTGGAAATCGTTGGAAAGCTGGAAGGACAGCACCGGGTCGTGGATGCGCTTCTTGCGCACCGCCGCGATGTATTCCTTGGGCGTAAAGCGTTCCGCATGCTCACGGTAGCCGGGGATGCGCCCCCCGAACATCACCGAGCGCAGGTTCAGCTGCTCGCACAACTCTTTCCGCGCCTCATACAACCGCCGCCCCAGCCGCATGCCGCGATATTGCGGGTCGATGAACACCTCGATACCATAAAGCACGTTTCCGCCCGGCTCGTGCGTATTGAACGAATAGTTGCCCGTGGCCATGGCATACGTGTGATCGATCCCCAGCTTGTCGATGTCCACGATGATGGACAGCGCGCAACCCGCCAGCACACCGTTCACGTGCACGGCCAACTGCCCCTCGGGGAACAGGTCGATCAACCGGGCGATGGTCTCCTTCTTCCACAGGCCGCCGTTCCAGTGCGGATAGGCCGCCGCCATCGCGGTCTGCAATTCACCGAACGAGCCCAGCGACAAGGGCCGGACCTCCACTTTTTTGGATGTGCTTCTCTTCTTGCTCATGCTGTCAATGCCGGACCGGTCCCGCCCCGGCAAGCGCCACGGCTTGGGCGGAACTTCATGATCACCTCGCGAGGATAATGGAAACCGGCTCAAGGACCAACACGAGGGAACAATCGTTTGTTCGGTGCTGCCTGCGGACGGCGGTATTTTCGCGACATGTTGAACGACCTGTTGGTGATTGAGACTGCCGGCGTACTGGCCGGCCCCGCCGTGGGCCTGTTCTTCGCCGAGCTGGGTGCCCGCGTGGTGAAGATCGAGAACCCGCGCAGCGGCGGCGACGTGACCCGGAAGTGGAAGCTGCCTGCCGAGGACCCTTCCAGCCCCGTGAGCGCATACTTCAGCAGCGTGAACCACGGCAAGGAACACCGCTTCCTGGACCTTTCACAAGCCGCGGACCGCTCGGAATTCGACGCGCTGGTGGCCCAGGCCGATGTATTGATCAGCAACCACATGGACAAGGATGCGGAGAAACTGGGCCTGGGTCATGAGCGCTTGCGGAAGCTGAATGCGGGCCTCATCCACGGCCACATCCGCGGCTATGCCGAAGACCCCGCACGGCCCGCCTATGATGTGGTGCTGCAGGCGGAGAGCGGCTACATGGGCATGACGGGCACCGATGAGGAGCACTTGGCGAAGGTCCCGGTGGCCCTGATCGACATCC
>JAGFIV010000128.1 GCA_024103275.1 Flavobacteriales bacterium | reverse complement strand
ACTACCGCCTCTTCGTGGAGGACGGCATCGCCACGCGCGATGTGCTGGTGAAGCTGGGCGCATGGCCGGACTACGTGTTCAGCGAGGATTACCGGCTGATGCCCCTGGGCGAGCTGCGCGCCTTCCTCAAGGCCAACCACCACCTGCCGGGCATCCCCGCCGCCAGTGAGTTGGAGGCCAAACAAGGCGTGGAACTCGGCGCTATGCAGCGCAAATTGGTGCAAGTGGTGGAGGAGCAGGCGCTCTATATCTTGGAACTGGAGGAAAAGCAACGGGAGCTGGAGCAGCGGCTGAACGCCCTGGAGGCCCAATTGCATTGACCATGGCCACGCTTTCACCCCACCTTCAGGCAGCGGCGGCGGCCGTGCTGCTGTCTTCCCCGGTAATGGGCCAGACCGCTTTTCCCGACCATGTGGTGCAGGACGAGACCTGGGCCGATGGCGTGCATCAGGTGGCGGTGACGCAGAAGATCCTCTCTCCGGGTGATGTGCACGAGCCGATGGCGATCACCGGCACCGCGGATGCCGAATTCGTTTCCGGCACCAGCATCCGGCTGGCACCGGGCTTCCACGCAGGCGCCTTCAGCGGCAACGGCACCTTCCATGCACACATCGACCCCGGCCTGGGGCCCGATGGCGACGTGGTGCTCGTGGCGCCCGACCCGGCCACCGCCGTAATCGGCAATGTGCTGCGCGTGCCCAAATGGGAGAAGCTGGAGATCGGCCTGCGCCTGCCGGAGGGCTACCGCGCGGCCATCGACAGCTTTTTCGTGCATTACTACGGGGACACCAACAATACCTACGTGGCCACGCCCGGCAACGTGGACCCCGCGCACGACCTGAACCCCTACGCGGATGATTCCCTGCAACTGGTGCTGACCCTCACCCGTCCCGATGGAACGCAGACCCTGAAATGGGGATTCTTCATGCGGGAGTCGCGATGGGAGGGGGCCGGGCCCGATGCCCACCCCATCGGGAACCCCGACCATCCACTTGATCCCTACCACATACGGTTCAGGTTGGCACCGGACCAAGAAGGTCCTTGGCATTTCAAGATCGCCCTGAAAGCTCCGAACACCCATTTGCCGAATGGCGATGCGCTGGTGGAATCCTTGTACACGGGGTACGCCTTTCATTGCGGCCCTCCGCTGCCGGACAATCACGGCCCCCTGCGCGTGAACGAGGCGAACCGGCGCACCTTGCAGTTCGAGGATGGCACGCCCTATTTCGGGCTCGGCACCAACATGGAAACCACCGGCTATGGGCAGGACGTACCCGGGTGCGGCGTGGGGCAGGACAACTCATGGGCCGACCCCAACAGCTACCGCCTGGTACGGTACAACTACGAAATGTTGTCCCAGGCCTTTGCAGCCTTGTCCGGCGTGGGAGGGAATTTTGTGCGCCTGTTTCAAATGAGCAGGACCTTTGCGCCGGAAAACGTGAACCTGGGCGTGTACGACCGCTTCATGGAAATGGTCCAATGCTCATCCGTGCCCACGGCATGCACACCTACCGTGCTTGGCAATGTGCAAGCCAATTGCCAGGTCTTTGACCAGGTGCTGGACCTCGCCCGGCAAAACGGGATCTACATCCAGCTTTGCGTGGTGCCTTATCCTCCGATCATAAGCTTTGAGAATTGGGGGTGGCGCAACGACCCATACCTCTCCGCTTTCGTGGAACCCCGCGACACCGCCACCGGCCTTTATGACATGAAGCGCTATTTCTACTCCAACGGGGATACGGCCACGGCAAACGATCCGGGCAGTGCCTTCTATTACTGGAAGCGCAAATACAAATACGTCATGAGCCGCTGGGGCTGGTCGGTACACATCCCCATCATCGAGCCCTTCAACGAGATCGACCAGATGCTCACATATTATTGGCGCGACCTCTCGCCGGACGCGAACGGAAAGAGCACTGTATGCCCCGAGAATGCACACGTATGGCCCGCCGACACGGCCTTGCCCGCCACGATCAGCCAATGGGTCACGGACATTGCACAGTTCGTAAGGGGCAATGTGGACCCGAACGACCCGGTGAACTCACCCCTGGGCCATGGCAAGAAACTCTTCCTGATGAGCTATGCCCGCTCCGACCCGGACATGGCCGGCGGCAGCAACTATTATGCGCCCTTCCTGAACCCGGCAGTGGACCTGATCGATGCGCACAGGGGGATGTACTGGGGCGAAGGGGAGATCGCCAATTCATTCAATGAGGCACAAGCCTTTCGCAACCATTTTACGGGAACCACCGGCGGGGCGGCCTATGAGAAACCCTTCCACCAGGGCGAATCCAATTACTACCAGATCAAGGACTACGACGGTAATCATCCCGGCTACGACTGCGCCATGATCTTCGACAACTACGATGTATCCTTCCACAACGAACTCTGGGCCGGTACCTTCTTCGGCAACTTCGCCACCATGAGCACATGGCACAAGGAACGGGTGTTCTGGTGGCTAAGGGATATTGAGAAGAATAGGCCACCATTGGATAACAACAATCCCTATTACGATCAATACCCAAGGTCAGCCGCATTAGGCGCTACGAATGCGTTGGTCTTCGGCACCGATTTTCCACCGCCGAAAATTCTCGTTCAGAACAGGACGCTTTATCACCATTTCAAACCCCTGTCGGAGTTCCTGAACACGGTGGCACTGGGTCCGGGCGGCTTCTTTGATCAGGACCACGAAGCCCGAAAGGTGTATGACGACAACGGCAAGCTCGAATGCTATTACCTGCTGAACGCCGACCAGACCATGGCCATCGGCTGGGTACACAATCTGAACGCCTACTGGGAGAACCATTACTATATTTTAAATCAGAAGCAGAATTACTTGGGCTGCGCCTCCCCTGGACCACAACCCATTGCCTTGGACGGTTTTTTGCCCGGACTGGATTACCAGGTAACCTGGTACCCCACGCGGATGAACATGACCGCACTACCGGCGGACCAAAATGACACCACGCAAAGCGGAACGGTCTCCTTGGACCTCTCCTCCCTGCCCTTCAACGGAATTTATTCGTGGCCTGCGAACGACAACCTCGATACCCTGCGCAGCGACTACGCCTTTGTGATCCATGCTTTGCCGGTACATAGGATGGTGCCAGTTATTGGATCGGACACCATCGTGGATCCGCATAGCTGGGACTTCGGAATGTTCCCCAACCCGGCCACCGATGAACTGAACATACTGCTTTCTGACGGGCCGCCCGTGAACCTCTCCCTTGTAGATGTGGCCGGGCGGCAAGTGTTGCACGTGGACGGCCTGTCCGAGGGACTGCACCGATTGGGCCTGAAAAACATAGCACCCGGCGCTTACAGTGTACGGGCCACGGCGGGCCACACGGTACGGACCAAGCTGATAATCAAACGCTGAGCCATGAAAAATCTACTGTTATCGGTGGCATTGGCATGCTGGGCTAGCCTGCCATGCGCCCAGGCACAAAATCCTTTCGGGAAGGCCTACACCAATGCCGATGGCTCCGTCAAGGTGGTGGAACTGGAGGGTGGAAAGACCTTGGTTACCATGGGGCGGGGACCGGCCTTGACAAAGTTGGACAGTACGGGCGAGATGATATCAACCTACTGGAAATGGAGCAATAGCTCTCATTTTCTATACTGGCCCCTGGCTATTGCCGCACATTCCGGAGGCCAGATAGCCTATATCGGGGGCTATGAAAATGGTATCTGTACACCAAATCAAGGTGCGGCATATGATTACATCCAGCCCGTTATTGGCAAGATGGATGCCAATGGTGAAATGCAGCAAGCCCGCCGATTTGAGCTAAACGAAGCTTGTACTTGGTTTCCCAGTGATATACTCCTCACGGAGAACGGAAGCGTCGTAACCTGGGGCCCGATTAGGAATGGATTTTACCTTCTGGCCAGTACACCGGATCTGGAGCCAGCCTGGGCGCTTGCATATGGCCATAAAGGCAGTTTCCAATTCGTGAAGGAGCTTCCAGGCGGCGATTTGTTGGCGGGCCTGAACATGGACACGGCCGGTGCTGTGGTGGCCCGGCTGGACGCCAACGGAAACCTGCTGTGGTGCAAAAGCTACCTCCGCCCCAGGGGCGTGGTGCATGATGCCGTGGTGGAGTCCGACTCCTCCTTCGTGATTACCGGCTATACGGACAGCACCGCTGCGCAAATTGTGCCACCCGGTTATGATCCTAAGCTTTTCCTGATGAAGCTGAATGGCATAGGTGCCGTGCAGTGGTGCAAAGGTTATGACGGCACTGACCTTTGGTACGCGAGCCAAGGCCAGCACACGGTGCCTGCGTTCGATAACGGCTACGTGTTGATGGCCCGGGCGGGCGGCAAGCCGGTGCTGCTGAAAACCGACGACAATGGTGACACCCTATGGACCCGGACGACCAATACGCCCGCCTACCATTATGACGCGATCGACATGATCGGGCGGGAGGATGGAGGCTATATGATGACCATGGGCGTGATCGGCGGGGAGTTGAATGGCCCTGCCTTGATGAAGACGGACGCGCTCGGGCATTTCCCTTGCGGCGACCGGAGCTACCCGGTACAGGTGTTGGACCTCTTTCCGGTGGACAGCGCCTTCACCCTTACCCCGGCATCCAGCGGCGCCACAGCCTATCCGGTCACCTTCCGGGATACGGTGTTCGATCCCATGGCAACCCTCGACCTCTGCGCCATTGTAACGGACATAGCGGATTCCCGGCAAAGCGTGCGGCCCACCACCATCCGCCCCAACCCCACCACAGGCCACTTCACGGTGGAATTTCCCGACCCGCTCACGGTGGACAGCTTCTACTCGGTGTATGATGCCGTGGGCAGGCTGCTTTTCCAGCGGCCCTTGGCCAGGGGGCAGGAGCGTGAGGAGATCGACCTCTCGTGCTTCGGCAGGGGTACGTACCTGGTGCGCATCAGCAACCGGGAGGGCGTGTGCCATGAAAGGGTGGTGGTGCAATGAAGGCGGGCCGGGCGGCACGAACGAACGAGCATGGATGCTTGTGCGGGGCTGTGGCCAGTCCTTCAGTAGGGAGAACTGCACCATCGGGAAGCGCTTCCACAACCTGGACGTCTTCTCCCACAATGATCCATGGGCGTATTTGAAATCATCCGGTGATGCCGCTCCCGGTGGAGCATCCGCACCGGGAGCTTGCGCGTAAAGGCGGTTGCACGGCCAGGAGAGAGGCTGCTGCACCAACTGCCGTGCCTGTCTTTCCCGCAATACGCCGTTTCTTTGCACCCGAATCATGGCAACAAAAACCCCAGCAGCCCCGGCCAATCCCAACGTGGAGGAAGCCACCGTGGAAACCGCCAGGAAGCTCGGCCTCCTTCCGGAGGAATTCGAGCGCATCACGGAGATCCTCGGCCGCACCCCCAACTTCACCGAGGTGTGCATCTACAGCGGCATGTGGAGCGAGCACTGCTCCTACAAGAACTCCATCGCCCTGCTGAAGACCCTGCCGCGCAAAGGTCCGCGCATCCTGGCCGAGGCGGGCCAGGAGAATGCCGGCCTGATCGACATCGGCGACGGCTGGGCCTGCGCCTTCAAGATCGAGAGCCACAACCACCCCAGCGCCATCGAGCCCTACCAAGGGGCGGCCACCGGCGTGGGCGGCATCAACCGCGACATCTTCACCATGGGTGCCAGGCCCATCGCCCAGCTCAACTCGCTCCGCTTCGGCGATATCGCCACCACCGCCAGCAGCCGTTGGCACATGCGCGGCGTGGTGAAGGGCATCGGCGATTACGGAAACGCCTTCGGCGTGCCCGTGCTTGGCGGGGAAGTGTACTTCGATCCCTGCTACACCACCAACCCGCTGGTGAACGCCATGAGCGTGGGCGTGGTGCGAACCGACAAGGTGATCAGCGCCACCAGCCATGGAAAGGGCAACCCCGTGTACATCGTGGGCAGCGCCACCGGCAAGGACGGCATCCACGGTGCCAGCTTCGCCAGCAAGGACATCACCGGCAGCAGCGTGGACGACCTGCCCGCCGTGCAGGTGGGCGACCCCTTCATGGAAAAGCTCCTGCTGGAAGCCTCCCTGGAGCTGGCGCAGACCGACGCCATCATCGGCATGCAGGACATGGGTGCCGCCGGCATCACTTGCAGCACCAGCGAGATGAGCGCAAAGGGCGAACATGGCATGGACATCCACCTGGACCGCGTGCCGCTGCGCCAAAGCGACATGCAGCCGTGGGAGATCCTGCTCAGCGAAAGCCAGGAGCGCATGCTCGTGGTGGTGAAGAAAGGCCGCGAGGCCGAGGTGAAGGCCATCTTCGACAAGTGGGACCTGCACTGCGAACACATCGGCGACGTGACCGGTGGGGGCAACCTGCGCTACTTCTGGCACGGGGAGCTGGTGGCCCAGGTGCCCGCGGAAAGCCTGGTCCTGGGCGGCGGGGCGCCCGTGTACAAGCGGGAACAAAAGGAACCCGCCCGCTTCAAGGAAAACAGGAAATTCAGGACCGACATGGTGCCCGTACCCCAGGACATGGAACAAGTGGCCATGGAATTGTTGGGCAGCCCCAACATCGCCAGCAAGCGGTGGGTGTATGAGCAGTATGACACCATGGTGCGGACGCTCAACCTGGGCACCAATGCCCCCAGCGACGCGGGCCTGGTGCTGCTGCGCGAGACCGGTGCCAACAAGGCACTGGCCGTTACCGTGGACTGCAATGCCCGCTATGTCAATGCCGATCCCCATGTGGGCACCATGATCGCCGTGAGCGAGGCCGCCCGGAACATCGTGTGCAGCGGCGGCCAGCCCGCAGGGGTCACCAACTGCCTGAATTTCGGCAACCCGTATGACCCCGAGGTGTACTGGCAGTTCGCCCAGGCCATCAAGGGCATGTCCGAGGCCTGCATCGAGTTCAAGACGCCCGTCACCGGCGGCAACGTCAGCTTCTACAACCAGTCCGTGATCGACGGGCATGAGGTGGCCGTGTTCCCCACGCCCACCATCGGCATGGTCGGCGTGCTGGATGACGTCCACAAGCGCATGACGCTGGCCTTCCCCGCCAAGGGGCAGCTCATCTTCCTCATCGGCAAGGTCACCGACGATATCGCCTGTAGCGAATACCTGGTGCGGCACCACAACGTGCAGCATTCGCCGCCGCCCTATTTCAACCTGCAGGAGGAACACCTGGTACACGTGGTGGTGGGCCACTTGATCAAGCGCGGGCTCATCACCGCGGCGCACGACGTGAGCGATGGGGGGCTGTGGACCACCCTGGTGGAAATGGGACTGCCCAACGGACTGGGCTTCGATATCGTCACCGATGGGGAGATCCGCCCCGATGCCTTCCTGTTCGGTGAAGGACAGGGCCGCGTGGTGGTCTCCATCACCGAGGAACAGGAGGACGGTTTCCTGGACCTGATGCGCTTGAGCAAGGTGCCGTTCATCCTCCTGGGCCACGTCACCAAGGGCAAGTTGCGCGTGGATGACGAGTCCTTCGGCACCATCGAGGAGGCACGCGCCGTGTACGAAGGGGTGATCCCCGCCATCATGGAGGAACAGTGAGGCCGTGGCCGGCCCCGGGGAATGTGCGGCCGCGCAAGGCCGGGCAATCCTGAAAGGAATTGACCATCAACAAGGCAAGCATGAACGTGAAACTGAAAGGCAACGAAGTGGAATTGCAGGGCAACATGCCCGTGGTGGGCCAACGCCTGCCGAATGTGCGGTACGTGGCGGCGGACCTGTCGGAGGGGGACCTGGCAAGCCACAAGGGGCAGGCCGTGGTGCTCTTCAGCGTGCCCAGCGTGGACACCGGCGTGTGCGCCACGGAAACGCGCACCTTCAACCAGCGCCTGGCCGGCATGGGTGCCACGGGGCTGGTCATTTCAGCCGACCTGCCCTTTGCCTTGAAGCGCTTTTGCGGGGCCGAGGGCATCACCCATGTCAAGGCGGCCTCCGATTTCCGGTTCCGCGACATGGACAAGCTCGGCGTGCGGATGGCGAACGGGCCGCTGGCCGGCCTGCTGGCCCGCGTGGTGTTCGTCATCGATGGGGAGGGTGTCCTGCGCTACGTGCAGGTGGTGCCCGAGGTGGGCACCGAGCCGGATTATGATGCCGTGCTGGCGGAGGTGAGGAAATTCGTTTGACCGGGGTTCAGGCCGCACCTGCGGGCCGGTGCCCCGGCATCCAACGGTCCGCCAAGGCGAACAGCAAGCCCGCACCCATGGCCGGGGCCAGCCACGACATCTGCCCCGCCAGCAATGCTGCGGCCTTTGTCACCGTGGTGCCCACCTGCCCCCATGCCCCGTTGGCCGGGGCAGGGGAGGTGCCGCCTGCCAAGGCTGCCAGGGCGGCGAGGGTAGCCACCAGGAGGGCTACGGCCAATAACCAGTGCCGGGGGCTGAACAAGGGTGCCGCTTCCGGCAGCGCCGGCTGTGCCAGGATGCGCTCCATCACCGCTTCGCGCAGCCCTTCGGGCGCAGGCTCATGGCCCGCCGTCCGGAAGATCCGGTCAAGTTCCTTTTCATTCATCTCAGCCATCCTTCAAAAGTAAGGCCTCCGCCTCGTCGCCCAGCTCCGCGCGCAGCACTGTTTCCAGCTTCCGGCGCGCCCGCATCAGCCGCACTTTCACGTTGGACGCGCCCAGGCCGGTTATGGTGACGATCTCCTCCACGCTTTGTTCCTCCAGGTGGTACAGGCTCAGGATGCTCGCGTCCTCCGGCGACAGGCGCCCCAATGCCCTGGACAAGTGGTGCTGCAGTTCCTCCTGCGGGTTTCCCGCCATTCCCGCACCGGACTGGTGCTCGGCATTGACCTCGTCCAGCGGCTGTGTCGCGGGCTTGCGCCGCCGCCCGCGGGTCACCGCGCAGCGGTAGGCAATGGTGTACAGCCAGGTGGAGAACTTGGATTGCCCGGCGAAACGCTGCAGGTTTTGGAATGCCTTCACGAAGGCGTCCTGTGCCGCCTCCTCGGCATCCTCGCGGTCGCGCAGCACCCGCATGCACACCGTGAACACCATGTGCCGGTAGTGTTCCACCAACTGGCCGAAGGCACGGCTGTCACCGCCCAGAATGCGTTGGATCAGTTCCTGGTGTTCCATCGACCGGCCCATGGGACGCGGATGGTGTGGCTTCCCGTTACAATATTGGGGGCGTTTCCATCCTCCTTCCCCGGTTTTCACGCCGGTGGGCACAGGCCTCCACAGATGGTTGTAACCGGCGATGGCCGGGAAGCGACCTATGCGCTGAAACCCGTCCCGAAGCCGGGTAACGACCACAAACAAGAAACGCCATGGATCCCGAAGCAATCGTCGCCATCGTATTCACCTTCAGCTCCGCCGTCGCCATCGTCTACATCGTCATGTCCTCGCGCCACCGCGAACGCATGGCCATGATCCAACGCGGCATGGACCCCGGCGCCGGCGCCACCCCCGACCCGTACAGGCAGCTCCTGCGCGGCATGCAGTTCATCGCCGTTGCCGTGGGCCTGGGCCTGGGCTACCTGTTGAAGAAATACACAGGCTTGGAATCGTCTTGGGTCTATCTCGGCCCGGTGATCTTCTGCGTGGGCGTGGCCATGTTGCTGTTCCACTTCCGCGCCGGCAAGCGCAATTGACCCTTCGGCCGCCGCATGCTTGCTTTGCGCGGCCATGCGATCGGTCAAGGCTTTCTTCCGTGTATTGGGCGCTTGTTGCGGCTGGGCCATGCTCGTATGCATCCTGTGGGTCCTGCTGCTGCGCTTCGTCCCGCCCCCCGTCACGTGGGCCATGGTGGACCAAAAGCACGCCCAAGGCGGGGTCCAACGCACCTGGAAGCCGTTGCGGGGCATCGCCCGGGCCATGCCCATGGCCGTGATCGCCGCCGAGGACCAGCTGTTCTTCAGCCACCACGGGTTCGACCTGGAGGCCATGCGCAAGGCCATCCACCACAACGAGCGCAGCAAGCGCAAGCGCGGCGCCAGCACCATCAGTCAGCAAACGGCCAAGAACGTGTTCCTGTGGCCCGGCCGCAATTTCCTGCGCAAGGGGCTTGAGGCGGGGTTTACCATACTGATTGAAGCCTTGTGGCCCAAGGAGCGCATCCTGGAGGTCTACCTCAACGTGGCCGAGACCGCCACAGGCTGCTTCGGCGTGGAGGCCGTGGCGCAACGGTGCTACAAGCGGGGTGCCGCAAAGCTGGGGCCCGCCCAGGCCGCCACCATCGCGGCGGTGCTGCCGGCCCCACGGCGATACAATGCCTGTGCCCCTTCCCCGTACGTGCGGCGACGTGCCGCCTGGGTCCAGCGGCAAATGGCGCAGCTGGGCAACCTGATGGTGCCCGCCGTGCGGGAGCAGGGGCAGGAGCTCAGGCAAGGCCGGCCACGGCGCAACAGACAATAGATCCAGGCGCGTGGCGGCTGCCGTTACCTTGGTCGGCCCACAGGCAGGTACGGGGCTTCAACATTTCCAAATGGCACAAGGGACGAAACAGGGCAGGGTGGTGGTGGTAACCGGCGCAAGCACCGGCGTGGGCCGGGCCACGGCCAAGGCATTGGCGATGGACCATGGCTGCGAGGTGGTCGCCGTGGCACGCAAGGGCAACCTGCTGGGGGAACTCGCCGCCGAATGTTCCGGTGCACACGGACGAATCACCCCGTTGGCGTTGGACCTGGCGGGCCCGGATGCCGTGGACCATGTGCTGCGGGCGGCCGCGGGACGCAGGCTGCACGGGCTGGTGAATGTGGCCGGGCTGTTCATCAAGCACCCGCTGGGGGGGTGGACGGCCGGGGATGCACAACGGCTGTTCCTGCTCAATGCCACGGTGCCGCTCCTGCTTGCGCAGGCCCTGGCCCCGCTGCTGCAGGGCGATCCACCGGGCCATGTGGTCAACATCGGGAGCATGGGCGGCTTCCAGGGCAGCGTCAAATTCCCGGGGCTGACCGCCTACAGCGCCAGCAAGGCCGCCTTGGCCAACCTCTCCGAATGCCTGGCCGAGGAGCTCAAGGAACGGGACGTGCGGTGCAATTGCGTCTGCCTGGGCGCGGTGGACACGGCCATGTTGCGTGCGGCCTTCCCGGGCTACACGGCACCGGTGGGGCCGGAGGCGGTGGGCGGTTGGCTGGCCCGGTTCGTGCTGGAAGGCCATATCCTGTTCAACGGCAAGGTGTTGCCCTTGGCCACGAGCACTCCTTAGCACCTGGCTCAAATTTTTTTTCGGGCGGTGGTTGGTGGTGTGGGAAATAATCCTACCTTTGCAGCCGCTTTTCCAAAAAACGTTCTTTGGGCGCCCCGTAAGGGGGATGTGGTGAGTCCGGTCCGGCGGGTGGTTGAAAAAGTTTTCAACGTTGCTTGGCGGATTGAAAGAAGGGCTTACATTTGCAGCCCCTTTCGGACGACGCTCGTCGAACGGAAGGCGAAGACCAGACCATTCAACCCGGGCGCGTCCCGGTGTTTGATTCGTTCTTTGACTTATTGTCCATTCTGAGAAAGAGAGGTGTCCCTGTGTCCAGTAAGGTTCACATGGGAGGCACTTCAAACAACAAAGGGGGCCAGATCAAACACACTTACAATGGAGAGTTTGATCCTGGCTCAGGATGAACGCTAGCGGCAGGCTTAACACATGCAAGTCGAGGGGCAGCGCGATGTAGCAATACATTGGCGGCGACCGGCGCACGGGTGAGTAACACGTATGGAACCTGCCCTTTACTGGGAGATAACCCGGAGAAATCCGGACTAATATCCCATAACAAGCGGGGTGGCATCACCTTGCTTTGAAAGCTCCGGCGGTAAAGGATGGCCATGCGCCCGATTAGCTGGTTGGTGGGGTAACGGCCCACCAAGGCGACGATCGGTAGGGGGCCTGAGAGGGTTATCCCCCACACTGGTACTGAGACACGGACCAGACTCCTACGGGAGGCAGCAGTGAGGAATATTGCGCAATGGAGGCAACTCTGACGCAGCCATGCCGCGTGCAGGAAGAAGGCGCTACGCGTTGTAAACTGCTTTTATCCGGGAAGAAACCCCTCCACGCGTGGAGGGTTGACGGTACCGGAGGAATAAGCACCGGCTAACTTCGTGCCAGCAGCCGCGGTAATACGAAGGGTGCAAGCGTTATCCGGATTCATTGGGTTTAAAGGGTGCGTAGGCGGGATAGCAAGTCAGTGGTGAAATCCCGTGGCTTAACCACGGAATTGCCATTGATACTGCTGTTCTTGAGTACGCTCGACGTGGGCGGAATGTGCCGTGTAGCGGTGAAATGCTTAGATATGGCACAGAACACCGATAGTGAAGACAGCTCACGAGGGCGAAACTGACGCTGAGGCACGAAAGCGTGGGGATCAAACAGGATTAGATACCCTGGTAGTCCACGCCGTAAACGATGATCACTCGTGATTGGCGATATACGGCCAGTCACCTAGCGAAAGCGTTAAGTGATCCACCTGGGGAGTACGTTCGCAAGAATGAAACTCAAAGGAATTGACGGGGGTCCGCACAAGCGGTGGAGCATGTGGTTTAATTCGATGATACGCGAGGAACCTTACCTAGGCTAGAATGTGAGCGCCACACCGGGAAACCGGTGGTTCCTTCGGGACGCGAAACAAGGTGCTGCATGGTTGTCGTCAGCTCGTGCCGTGAGGTGTTGGGTTAAGTCCCGCAACGAGCGCAACCCTTGTCCTTAGTTGCCAGCACGTGATGGTGGGGACTCTAAGGAGACTGCCGGCGTAAGCCGCGAGGAAGGTGGGGATGACGTCAAATCATCATGGCCTTTATGCCCAGGGCGACACACGTGCTACAATGGCCGGTACAGAGGGTAGCCAACCCGCGAGGGGGAGCCAATCCCAGAAAGCCGGTCCCAGTTCGGATTGGAGTCTGCAACCCGACTCCATGAAGGTGGAATCGCTAGTAATCGCGCATCAGCCATGGCGCGGTGAATACGTTCCCGGACCTTGTACACACCGCCCGTCAAGCCATGGGAGC
>JAGFIV010000090.1 GCA_024103275.1 Flavobacteriales bacterium | reverse complement strand
GTCAAGTTTCAAGTTTCCTGTTTCCTGTTTCCCGCCCTGTCTGCAACCACCGCCTTCAGCTTCCTTGTCCCGCCGTAGCCTTGGCGAAGGCGGATCCTGTTCCAAGTTTCACTGGTGTCCGGGAAAGGTCCATGGCCAATGTTCAATCCCTGGATTGTCCGGCCTGCATGCGTGTCGCCATCCGTGGGGCTGCCTTTCCCGTTGAAGGCATTTCATTTTGGCTGCGACGCCCTTCGGGGGCGTGCTGAATGCTCCTTTCCGGCAATAGGCTATTCCATCCCCGGAGTCA
Organism: Flavobacteriales bacterium; assembly: GCA_024103275.1. Classification (GTDB taxonomy): domain Bacteria; phylum Bacteroidota; class Bacteroidia; order Flavobacteriales_F; family PHOS-HE28; genus PHOS-HE28. Next base: position 94,338 of record JAGFIV010000090.1, on the reverse strand, counting down.
GTAGCATCGTGGCACTTGGGTATTCCATGACCCCAGAGGGGTCACAGCCTATTGATCTGGGGCTACCTGGGTTCCGACCCTGAAAGGGTCGCAGCAATTCCCCGGACACCAGGGTTCCAAGTTTCCCGCCCTGTCTGCGACCACCGGTTTCAGCTTCCTCGCCCCGCCGGGGCCTTGGCGAAGACGGATGAGGTCCAGTTGTCAGGCCGCCCGCGATGCCAGCCTACGAACTACGTCCCGCGCCATTCCGCCCCAACACCGTCATCTACGACCGGCTTTTTTCCTTCCTCATCCCGCCGAAGCCTTGGCGAAGGCGGATCACATTTCAGAATTGGAACCAGTTGTCAGGCCGCACGCGATGATAGCCTACGGCCTACGAACTGCGTCCCGCGCAATTCCGCCCCAACACCGTCATCTACGGCCAGCTTTTTCCTTCCTCATCCCGCCGAAGCCTTGGCGAAGGCGGATGAGCCCAGTTATCAACCCGCACACGACGCATTCTACGGCCTGCGAACCACGAACCATGGACTAGGACTGCGTTCTGCTTCCTCTGCCCTGCGCCCTATGGCCTCAAGCCATCATCTGCAACCAACCTTTTCACTTTCCTCATCCCGCCGAAGCCTTGGTGAAGGCGGATCGGGCTCAATCCTTCACCATCCGCACTTGCCCGATCAGGCCGCGCTTGGAGGAGTTGAGCGTCACCAAATAGGCGCCTGCGGGAAGCGGTTCCAGTCCTTCGACCCGGAAGACCGACCCGCCGACCCGCATCGCGTCCAGACGTGCCACCTTACGCCCCATGACATCGATGAGCTCCGCGGAAAGGGAATTTTCCTCCACCGGCGCATCGACGGAAATGAAAAGGCCGCAGCACGCCGGGTTGGGCCATGCATTCAGTTTGGCTCCCGTTCCGCACGGCATCAGTACCATGACCGGGAACGAGGTCTTGCTCCCATCGAGGTCGTACTGGTCCAACCGGTAGTACGCGATCCGGTCCGGGAGCGGCCTCGGGTCACGGGCTTCATAATGAACCACGTGTGAAGTGCTGCCGCTGCCCGGCACCACCACTATGGGCTGCCAAGCCATGCCATCCTCGGACCGCATCACTACGAACCTCTCACAGTCCTGCTCCGAAGCCGTGGCCCATTCCAACACCGCTTGCCCATCCTGGCAAGCCACCGAGTTTCCCAGCAAGGTCACCGGCAAGGGGCCGCACACCACCAGGTTGGTCTTCAGGCTGGGCACCTGCAGATCATGGATGCCTTGGACGAACCAGCGCCCGAAAGGCCGCCCGTCCATGGCGGTTGCCGGATGGTGGCGCACCCGTACCCGCCAATTGGGATGGCTGCTGCCGGTAGGCCCGCTCACGGCCTCCTTGATCAGCACCCCGTTGAGGCCGCTGTCCGTCCAAGCACTTCCCTCCCCGGCAACGGTACCCGGTTCAACCTCGCTGTTGTTGGGGAACAGCACGCCCGATGGCACGCCCGGTCCATGGCCCCGGTATTGCCAGGCCAACTTCAACTTGCCCCGCCCCATGGAGCTGTGCGCCCATTGGCCGATGCCCCAATTGCAATCCGTGGTCTCGAAAGTGCCGTTGCTGGTACGTACCTGGGTGCTCAGGTTGCTGCGGTACTGGAAGGTGGGCCGGCTCATTCCCGGGCTGCCCATGAACAGGTAGGCCCCGCCTTCGTTGGTCGCGGTGGGCGAATAGTGGTACGCCCCCACCAACACGTCGCTCAGTCCGTCACCGTTCACGTCGCCCGCCACGGCCACCGAATTGCCCATGGCCGCGCCGGTCGCATTCGGCCCCCAAAGGCTCACATCCGCCGTGGCCGACACCCCTGAGGGGCCGCCGAAATGGACTTGCGCCTTCCCTTGGTCCATAAAAAGGAAATCGGCGCCCGTAACACCGATCAATACATCGCTGAATCCGTCCCCGTTCATGTCACCTGCGGAACATACGGATGTTCCCAAACGGTCGTTGACCAAGGTGCCTTCGATGACGGTGGCCGGTGCAGCCCCCAGGCCCACGGTCGGCTGTCCATGGTACACATAGGCACGTCCCACTTCGTTGACGGATGGGGCATCCGCCCGCATCGCCCCGATCACCACATCGCTGTAGCCGTCCCCGTTCACATCACCGGCCAGCGACACGCTGCCGCCCAATTCATCGCCGGCCACCGCGCCGATGACCGACCAGTTCGGCAGCGCCGAAAGGCCGCTGGCCGAGCCATGGTGCACGAAGGCGGCCCCTTGGTTGTACGAGGTGTTGCCCGAGCCATCATCCACGTCCCAGAAATGTGCCCCGATGATCAAGTCGTCATAACCGTCCCCGTTCACGTCCCCTGCCGTGGACACGCTGGCACCAAAGAAGGAAAGCGGGGAACCCGTCGCGGTCCAGTCAGCCGTTCCGCCAAGCCCGCTGGCCGAGCCATGGTATACGTACACCTTGCCCACTTCATCGGGCCCCGATCTGAACATATAGGCACCAATGGCCACATCGCTGTACCCATCTCCGTTGACATCCCCGGCGCTGCATACGCTCCAGCCGAAGCGGTCATTCAGTTTTTCACCCGTGCCGGTCCAAGCCGGCGTGGCCGACAAGCCGCCAGGCCCTCCCAGGTACAAGTATGCCTTGCCCCTCCATGCGTAGTTCGGGTAGCTGGGTGCCCCGATCAATACGTCGCTGTATCCATCTCCATTCACGTCACCCGCCGAGGCCACCGAATTGCCGAAGTTGTCCTGGTCATATTCCCCGTCCTTGGTCCACGCCGCCGTTGGGGACAACCCCGTGGCAGACCCCAGGAAGAGCATCACCCGGCCGCGTTGGTTCACGCCATCCATGCTCACCAGCACATCGCCGTAACCGTCCCCGTTCACATCACCCGCCTGGGCCACGCATTGGCCCATGTTGGCGTAGGTGGTTCCGCCCAACACGCTCCACGCAGGGCTTGCCCCGGGCAGGTTTGTCCCGCCATGGAAAATGCGCACTTCACCCGCCGTGCCGGCACCGGGCGCCCGCACGGCCAGGTCGCTGATGCCATCCCCGTTCAGGTCGCCCGCCGTACCCAGGGCCTTGCCCAATCCTTCACCCGTTGCCCCGGTCTTGCTCCACGGCGGGGAGCTATTCAGGTTGATGCCGGCCGTGCTGCCGAAGAACACCATCACGCGCCCCCTTCCCGAGGAGTACGCCGCAGCGCCCACCACCACATCGGCATAGTCGTCCCCGTTCAGGTCACCACCGCCGGCCACCTGCTCCCCAAGCCGCTCCCCTGAGGCACCGCTACGGTAGCTCGCCGAAGCCGTGGTTACCAGGCTGCCCGCAGAGGTGCCGAGGTACAGATCCACCCTTCCGGCCCCGGTGGTCATCCCCGGGGAGCCCACGATCAGGTCGGCGTATCCATCCCCGTTGACGTCACCCGCGCCCGCCACGGAGGTCCCGAATTCAGCGTTACTTCCAGAACCTTGCAGCACCGTGGTGGCAGCGGCAGGCAAGCTGCCAGGGCCACCCCTGAACAAGTACACCTTCCCCCTGGTCTGTGGAGGGGTGGTGATCCTGTCAAAGGGGGCACCCACGGCCACATCGCTGTATCCATCCCCGTCCAGGTCGCCCGCTCCGCACACCGAGGAACCGAGCCGGCCGGCGGCGATTGACCCCGTGTAGGACCACGTGGCGAAAAAGGAAATCCCGGCGGCCGACCCGTGATAGAGATAGGTCTTTCCATGATCGGTGCCGGAGGGCGGTTTATCGTAGTAAGGTGCGCCTGCCACAACATCGCTGAATCCGTCCCCATTCACATCGCCTGCCAAGGCCACGCTATGGCCGAAGCGGGAGCCCGCCTGGCTATCGCCATACCGGACCGTTGGTGAGGCGCCCAAGCCTCCCGGGCCGCCGTGGTACACTCGGATGGCCCCGCAACCTGCCTCGCCCGGCGCCCCTATGACCACATCGCTATACCCGTCCCCGTTCACATCGCCCGCCGAGGAAACGCTGTAGCCGAATTCATCGTTGGCAGCCCCACCTGAACCGGTCCATGCAGGCGTGGCCGAGATGCCCGTGGCGGATCCATAGTACAGCGCGGCCTCTCCCCTGCGGCCGTTCTTGCCGGGGGTGCCTACGAGCAGGTCACTGTACCCGTCGCCGTTCACATCACCGGCGGTAGCCACGCTGAAACCGAAGTCATCACCTGCCGCCATGCCGCTGATCACCGCATCGGGGCTCGAGGAAAGCGGGTCGATGGTGATGGGATAAACGGCGTTGCGATCATCCACTTCCAGCAGCAGCACCCCACCCAGCACGGACATCCGGGATGCGAGCGTGGCACCGGCGGCATCCCAAACGTGCAGGCCGCTATAGTCCAGCACCGGAAGCAGCCTTGCCTGTTCCGGGTCGAACACATGGAAGACGACCCGGTCCGGGCCGGCCTCCAACGGGAGGAGACCCCCGGCGATGCCCAGCCGTGCGGTCAAGCGACCTTCCCCTCCGGGCCGTTGGCGGACAATGATGTCATGGCGCATCCCATCGGCCCCATTGGCATATTGCATCTCAAAGGACCCGTGGTCCACCTCGAGGCGGTTCCCTTTCACGCGCTCCTCCACAGCCCGGGCAGGCCGGAGCTGCATCCCTCCCCGCCCGATGCCTTGAAGTTCGAGCCCCCATTTCCAATGCACCGGCGTGGTTCCTGATATGGCAAAACCCTGCGGGCCGAACACGATGGAAAAACCATGTGCCGCGTTCGAGGCGCTGTATCGTCCGCCCGACCCATGGATGGCACGGTCGCCTATCGGCGGAATGCCTGCCGCCTGCACGACGGAAAAGGTCAGCAGCCAAGCCATCAGGAGTACCAAGCGGCCCCCTGTCCCGACCAAAGTGGCAGTCTTCCAATTCATTCCACGGATACAAGGTAAGCCTATCCCTTGCACCCATTCCAGCAGGTGGGGCAGGACGTTGGAAGAGGTACGGAAGCCCGCCAGGCCCGCCGTTCATGCCAAGGCGTGGCCGTACCACGGCCCCTCGCTTCACGAAGCGGGGCCGCTTCGTTTCCGTTGCGGCCCCTTCTCCTCATGCACGCGAAGGTGCTGTTCAACCCATCCATCGGGAGCACCCGGTCCTTCCTGAAAAACCCCAAAACCCCGGACCGGACCAACACCGTGGCTGAAGCCATCCTGTAGCTCCTCCGGATAACACGGCCTCAGCAGATGGGCGTACAAAGTTACCGGCTGCCGTGGTGGTTCGCCGGCACAAGCACGCCCATCCTTGGACACATACCGTACCCTGCCCGCGCACAGTGCGCGTCCTGCGGCGTTTCCCCCATGGCCCTACCTTCGGCGCATGATATCCTTGCGCATGGGGGCCACGCGCATCATGGTGATCGCGCTCATCGGCTGTGCCCCCCCGGTGGCCGTACAGGTGCAAGCCCAACGGTCCACCTACCCTGCGGATGCCGCCCGCATCCTGCACCAAATGGAAAAATTGCCGGTAGTGGGGTCGGTGCTTTACGTGGCGGCCCACCCGGACGATGAAAATACGCGCCTGATCGCTTGGCTAAGCAACGGCAGGAAAGTGCGGACGGGCTACCTGAGCCTGACGCGGGGCGACGGCGGCCAAAACCTGATCGGGCGCGAACTGGGCGATGCCCTGGGGATCATCCGTACCGAGGAGCTGCTGGCGGCGCGCCGCATCGATGGCGGGGAGCAGTTCTTCACCCGTGCCAGCGACTTCGGCTTCAGCAAGAACGCCGAGGAGAGCTTTGCGAAATGGGGCAAACAGGAGGTGCTCAGCGATGTGGTGCGCGTGATCCGCATGTTCCGGCCGGACATCATCATCACCCGTTTCCCGCCGGACCGCAGCGCGGGGCACGGGCACCACGAAGCCAGCGCCATCCTGGCGCTGGAGGCCTTCGACCTGGCCGGTGACCCGAAAGCCTTCCCCGAGCAACTGGAACAGGGGCTGCAACCATGGAAACCCAGCAGGCTGTTCTTCAACGGAAGCACCTGGTGGAACAAGGACCTCGCCGGGCTGGCACAACAGGACAAGGATTGGTACACCGTGGACGTGGGCGGTTATGACCCGCTCCTGGGCCTGGGTTACTCGGAGATCGCCGGCCGCAGCCGCAGCATGCACAAAAGCCAAGGTTTCGGCGCCGCTGAGACGCGTGGCGAGCAATTGGAATACCTCCACTTTGAAAAAGGCGACCGGCCCAAGGGTAGCGACATCTTCGGGGGCCTGGACCTCACCTGGGGCCGGATGGCAGGCACAACGAAGGTGGCCACCGCCATACAGGACCTGCTGGCGAGCTACGACTTGCGTGCGCCGGAAAAAAGCGTGCCCCGGCTGGAAACCTTGGCGGCGGCCTTGGACGCCCTTCGTCCCTCGCCCTGGAAAGATTTCTCCCGCCGCCGCGTGGACGACCTGTTGCTGGCGGTGACGGGCACCGTGGTGGAAGCCCTGGCCCCGGGCCCGTATGTGGTCACCGGCGATACCGTCCACGTATCCCTGAACCTGCTGACACGAAGCCCGGCGGCCGTGCAGTATATCGGGCCGGATGGACAACCCGTCGGCTTGCGCATCAACGAGGTGCATGGCGAAACAGTGCCCCTCACCGCACCCTTGGAACCCGACCAACCCTTTTGGCTGGTGCACCCGCACGGGGCCTTGTTCGACATCCGCGACCCGAAGTTGATCGGCCTGGCCACCGCCTCCACGCAACTGCAGGTGCCTTATGCCCTGCGCTTCCCCGGGGGAACAACGGTGGAGGGCACCACGCCGGTGCTATACCGCACCGTGGACCGCGTGAAGGGCGACGTGACCGAATACTGCGAAGTGGTGCCGCCCGTTTCCATCACCGCCAGGCCCAACCTGCTGCTGGTAAACGGCAAGGAGGGCCGCACCCAACTGGAGGCGGAGGCCTTTACCGACCTGGACCATGTGGACCTGCGCTGCGAACTGATGGCCGAATGGGATGTGGAACCCGCCACGCTGGCTTTCGGGGAGATGCAGGCAGGAACGTACAAGGCCCTCCCGGTCACGGTGACGGCCACCCGGCAGCCGGGGTCCAATTCACCTTACATCCGGGTGGGCACCGGCCATGCGGGCCCCTGCAACCTGACCCGGCGGGTGATCCAGTACGACCACATCCCGCGCCGGTCGTGGTACACGCCGGCCACCTTCCGGGCGGAGCCGTTGGACGCGCAAGTGAATGCCAAACGCGTGGGATACATCATGGGCGCGGGCGATGATGTGCCCGATGCCCTGCGGCAGCTGGGCGTGGACGTGGACCTGATCGACCCCGGCGCGGCCACCCCCGCGATCCTGGCCCAGTACGATGCCATCGTGCTGGGCATAAGGGCCTACAACGTGGTGCAACCCCTGAAGGCCTTGAACCCCGACCTGCTCCAATACGTGCACAATGGCGGCATCATGGTGGTGCAATACACCACCCTTAGCCGCGACATGGTGCTGCCCGACACCCTGATCGGCCCCTACCCATTCCACCTCACCCGGGGCCGGGTGACCGTGGAAGAAGCCCCTCCCACCTTCCTGTATCCCCGCCATCCGCTGCTCAACACGCCCAACACGATCACCGCGGCCGATTTTGACGGTTGGGTCCAGGAACGCGGGCTGTACTTCGCCGGCGGCATGGCCCCGCAATACACGCCGGTGATCGCGTGGAACGACCCCGGGGAGGAGCCCTTGGACGGCGCCCTGGTGGCCTGCGACTACGGCAAGGGACGGTTCGTGTACACCGGGATCAGCTTTTTCCGCCAATTGCCCGCCGGGGTGCCGGGGGCGTACCGCTTATTCGCGAACTTGATCTCCAAGAAGGAAAATTGAGGAATGGCGAAAACGGGGATGAGGGGAGCGGGAAATGAGGGCATGTGCGGTTGTACCCATAACAGCGCAACATGGGCTTCTTGACCTTGGGCGGCATGGTGCGCCGTCACTTTTCCCTTCACGTTTCCCAGCCGGGCGTACCGGACCTTACCTCCCCCGATGCATTGGCTTGATTGGACCGTCCTGCTCGGCACCTTGGGCTTCATCGTGGGCTACGGCGTGTGGAGGACCCGGCACACGAGCACGAGCGAGGGCTATTTGCGCGGCGGCGACGATGCACGCTGGTGGGGCGTGGGGCTGAGCGTGATGGCCACCCAGGCCAGCGCGATCACGTTCCTGAGCACACCGGGGCAAGGCTATGCGGACGGCATGGGGTTCGTGCAGTTCTACTTCGGGCTGCCCCTGGCCATGGTGGTGATCAACCTGGTCTTCATCCCGCTGTACTACAAGTGGAAGGTGTTCACGGCATACGAATTCATCGGCCAACGCTTCGACCGGCGCACGCGGCTGCTCACGGCCGGGCTGTTCCTGCTGCAGCGCAGCATGGCCGCCGGCATCACCATCTATGCGCCCAGCATCATCCTCAGCAAGGTGCTGCACTGGCCGCTGGCGTGGACCTGTCTGTTCATCGGGGTATTGGTCATCATTTACACCACCAGCGGCGGCGCACGGGCCGTGGGCGTCACCCACAAGCAACAAATGGCCGTGATGTTCGCCGGCATGTTCATCGCCTTCGGCCTGGTGGTCCACTATTTATCGCCGGTGATGGACCTGGGGGAAAGCCTGGGCCTGGCCCGCAGCCTGGGAAAAATGCAGGTGGTGGACCTTTCTTTCGACCCATCGGACAAATACACGCTCTGGAGCGGATTGATCGGGGGCTTCTTCCTGCAGCTCTCCTATTTCGGCACCGACCAGAGCCAGGTGCAGCGCTACCTGGGGGGCCAAACGATGAAGCAGGCCCGCATGGGCCTGTGGATGAACGCGGTCCTGAAGATCCCCATGCAGTTCTTCATCCTGCTCACCGGGGTGCTGGTCTTTGTCTTCTATCTGGTGAACAGCACGCCGGTCCATTGGAACCAGGCCAACCTGGCCGCGCTGGCGCACTCGCCGGCCGCGGGCCAGTTGCAGGACCTGGAAAGCCGGTATGACGGGAACCGGGCACTCATCCATCAGGCCACGGTGGATTGGGTGGCAGCCGGACGCAACGGCCACGTGCAGGAACAGGCCATGGCACATCGGCAACTGGAGGACGGCCTGGCCACCGACCGGGAATTGCGCGGCGAGGCCGGTGGATTGCTGGAGCGCTTCGTCCCCGAGCGGGAGGCCAACGACAAGGACTACATCTTCATCTCCTTCATCATGGACCATCTCCCCATCGGGGTGATCGGGCTGTTGCTGGCCATGATCTTCAGCGCCGGCATGAGCAGCACCAGCGCCGAGCTGAGCGCCTTGGCCACCACCAGCGTGGTGGACGTGCTGCCGCAACCCCGGACGGACACCCGGCGGGTGAAGCTGGGAAAATGGGCCACCGTGGCCTTCGGCCTGCTGGCCCTGGGGTTCGCCGCCGCCTTTTCCCTGTTCGAGAACCTGATCCAGGCGGTGAACATCCTGGGATCGCTGTTCTATGGGACCATCCTGGGCATCTTCCTGGTAGCCTTTTTCCTGAAACGGGTGCAAGGAACGGCCGTGTTCGCGGCGGCCCTGGTGGCCCAGGCCGTGATCTTCGTCATCCATTTCTCCGGCATCGAGATCGCCTTCCTCTGGTACAACCTGATCGCTCCCGCCGTCACCGTGGTACTGGCCTTGCTGGTCCAATTCCTGCTACAGGCACAGGGGCCTGCACCCGGACCTTGACCGCCCCCTCCGACCACCAGCCCGTAGCATTCCAAGCGGGCTTGTGATTTTAAGCTTTCAACCCCGTCCCCCTCTTTGACCGCAAAGCCGGGTTTCTTACCTTTGACACCAGCCATAACGTATGGCAACCAATCAAATTTCCAAACCATCATGAACAGACTTTACGCAGTAGCTGCGGCGTTCTCACTGCTAACGGTAGGAGCGCAAGCCCAACAGAATGGCTCCACGGTCCAGCGGAACATGGCCAAGCCCCAGAAGGACAACACCGTCAAGGTGCCCGCCAACCGGGTGACACCCATGGGCAGTGCCCAACGGGACGTGGTCTTCTCGGAAGACTTCGCCAACGGGTTTGCCGGCAACAACGGGGTTGGTGCGTGGACCACGGACGGACCCAACGGCAACGTGTGGCGCTATACGCACACCGGACCGGTGGGGGCGTACAGTAATACTGGCCAGGCCATTGCCTCCCCCACGGCAAGCAACGGCTGGATGATCTTCAACTCCGACTCGGCCAACACCAACTGGAGCGCGAACCCTCCGGTGATCGTTGCCAGCCCGGTCGACCTGGTCGGCGGCCTGATCTCCCCCGTACTGGACTTCTCGGCCAACCCCAACTTGGAACTGCGTGTCAGCCAGCGATTCCGCTGGTGCTGCGCAGGCGGTGCGGACCCATACCATCTGGACATCTCCACAGACGGCGGCTCCACCTGGCCGGTGGACAAGAGCTTTTCCATGACCTCGGGCATCGGGGCCAACACGGATTCACAAACACGTGAATTCGCGGTGGTGATCGCCGGCGCCATCGCCGACGACGCCTCCAACGTGCGCCTCCGCTTCCGCCACGATGCATCCGGGGTTTCCCACTACCACTGGCAGGTGGACGACATCGTCATCGCCACCGTGCCTGAGTTTGAACTGATCCTCGACTATGGGTTCCTCGCGCAATACGGCTCACAACCCGGACTGGGCGGGGCCTGCGAATACCACCGCTTGCAGCCTGACCAGATTGAAAGCCCCATGCAGGTGGGCGGCGGCATCACCAACTATGGCTATGCCGACCAGAACAACGTGCAGCTGCATATTTCCATGGTGGATGAAAGCAGCCAGGAAGTGGGTGCCCTGACCATCGATGTGGGCACCTTGGCCTCCGGCGAAACCATTGACCTGGAAGACGCGATGGACATCAACAACATGCCCCTACCGTACGGAAAGTATACCTGCAACTTCTGGATCACCAGCGACAACATCGGCGATGATGCCAACCCAACGGACAACACGGCCGTGCGCTACATGGTAAGCTCCGAGAACCTGACCAGCCTGGATGGCATTGGCGTGATCCCCAGTGATGACCTGTTCCTTGCCGCGGGTGGCACCAATTCCTGGACGGACAACACGACGGACGTGCGGCTGCTCACCTACATTGATGTGCGGGAAGCCACCACGTTCACCGGGGTTGAAGTGTATCTGGCCAACGCTTCCGACCCGGGCAGCTACTTCATCGGTGCGATCTATGACACCACCGACGTGTGGGGTGAGATGAACTCCCCCTTGGCCGAGACGGATATCCGCATCCTGGATGATGTCGACGTGTCCGTCCGCACGACCGCTGCTTCCTTCCTGGAGCCTGTGATGCTGCAGCCGGGCGGATACTTCGTTACCGCCAACATGTACCAAGAAAGCGGTGCCAACATGCGCATCCTGGACGACCTGACCGTGCCGCAGCCCAACGCGGCCAGCCTGATCTGGCTGGCCAATGATGACAACCACCTGTACACCAATGGCAACGCTTGGGCCGTGCGCCTGTCCACATTGGCCAATGTGAGTGTTCAGATGCATCCTGCTTTGGAGGGCGTGACGCTGTACCCGAACCCCAATGACGGCGTTTTCACCGTGCAGGTGACGAGCAAGGGCAACATGACCGTGGAGGTGTTCGACATGGTGGGCAACCTGGTGCACAGCAACCAGTTCAATGGCATCAGCACCCAACTCGACCTGAGCAGCCAAGCGGCCGGTGTGTACACCGTGCGCGTTGGCGATGGCACCAACTACAACATGCAGCGCGTGGCCATCAAGTAATTCGTGATCCCGCAGATCGAAAAGCCCCCCCGGCATGCCGGGGGGGCTTTTTTCATCCGCCCTTCAACCCCTTTAAGGGCCGTACATCAGCTTCTCCCCCCTTCGCGATCGGGTATACAAGGTCGCGGTGGGTGCCATTGGTCCAAGCCACGCAACCGTCCACGCCCGAAACCGGACCAGACCTCGGATACTCCCTGCCCCAATCACTATTCCTTTGGTATTCCTTCCGGATCAATGGTTACCTTTGTTGACGGACTTTGGACCAAAACCACAAATCAAAACCGATGACAAGAAACTACATGACGGCCCTGGCAACGGTGCTGATCACCGCCACGACCATGGCTCAAGGGCCCTCCGTTCGCGCCTTGACCGTGAAAAAGGATAAGATGGACCCGTCGCTGGCGGTAAGGCATTTGCCCGAGCGCAATGCCAACCGTGAGGTGATCTGGAGCAACGACTTCTCCAACCCCGGCGACTGGACCATGGGAACGACCACGAACCATTACTGGACCATCGGCACGGAAGGTGGGCAGGGGGCATACTCGATCGGCCCCATCAATTCCACCACGGCGGAGAATGGTTTCGCCATCTACGATTCGGACAACATCGGGGCGGATGTCCACCAGAACACCTGGATCCAGGTGGCCAACCCCATCGACCTGAGCGCCCATGCCTTGGTGGTGCTCCAATTTGAGCAGTATTACCGGGAGTTCCAAGGGGAATGCTTCTTGGAGACCAGCACGGACGGCGTCAATTGGAACAGCCAGCAGATCAACGACATCGGCGGAAACGTCAGCACGCCCAACCCGCAATTGGCCTTCTTCAACCTGTCCAGCCAGATCGGGGGCGCCGACGAGGCCTACTTCCGCTTCCGGTATGAAAGCAACCGGGCGGACTACTCTTGGATGATCGACGACATCGAGATCATCTCCCTGCCCGAATTCGACCTGATCATGAACTACGGATTCCTCGCACAGTTCGGCGACCAGCCGGGCTTGGGCGGTGCCACGGAATACCACCGCCTGCCGCAGAACCAGCTCGGCAACACCGTACAGGTCGGGGCCGGTGTGACCAACTACGGCTTCGGCGACCAGACCAACGTCCAACTGCACATCTCCCTGCAAGACTCGGACGGCACGGAAGTGGCCAGCGAAACGGTCGACTTGGGAACCATGGCCAACGGTGACGAGGTGGATACCGACCTGTGGATGACCATCCCCTCGCCCTTGCCGGCAGGCAACTATGCGTGCCACTTTACCTTGAGCAGCGACAACATCGGCGACGATGCGAGCCCGGGCAATAACGCGGCGGTGCGGTACATGGCCAGCACCGGTGAATGGTACACCATGGATGGCATCGATCTCATACCTGATGATGACCTGCTCCTGACCTCATTGGGCACCAACTCGTTCACGGACAACACCACCGATGTGCGCCTGCTGGTGTATTACGAGGTGCATACCACCACGACCTTCACCGGAGCGGAGATCTACATGGCCAGCGGCACGCAGGCCGGTAGCTACTTCATCGCTGGCGTATATGACACCACGGACGTTTGGAATGAGATGAATTCCCCGCTCGTAGAGAGCGATATCCGGATCATCGAGGATGCCGACCTGACAACGGGGCGGGCCTATGCCGAATTCCTGACACCGCTCACCCTGCAACCGGGCGGCTATTTCGTGGTGGCCAGCATGTACCAGGAAGGGGGCAGTAACCTGCGTATCCTGGATGACATCACCGTGCCGCAGCCTAGCGCTGCCAGCCTGCTTTGGTTGCCCAATGACGACACCCACCTCTATACCAATGGTACCGCATCCGCCGTGCGGCTGAAGAGCGAGAACGTGCTCACCGCCGTACAGGAGAATCCCACCTTGGAGGGCGTGACGTTGTTCCCCAACCCCACCAACGGGGCGTTCGAGGTGCAGGTCACCAAGGCCGGCAACATGACCGTGGAAGTGTTCAACACCTTGGGTGCCTTGGTGAAGACCCGGCAATTCAACGGGACCACTGCCCGGATCGACCTGACCGGCGAAGCCGCCGGGGTGTACACCGTTCGCGTGGGCGATGGCAACAACTTCAACATGCAACGGGTAACCGTGAAGTAAGCACGGACCTGATCGCATGGATGGAGCACCCTCCCGGCACGCCGGGGGGGTGCTTCGTTTTTCGGCCCGTTTCCCCCAAGCGCGGTCCAGGTCCATTCCTGTGCCATCCCGCCATCCAGATCTTGCCGATGATCCGGGCAATGGCCTGATGTCCTCCTCGATCATCATCGCGTTTCCGCGTTGTTTTTCCGGGTGGCCTCGAAGCTGAACCGCTGTCGCGCGGCCACTACGGCCATCCCTTGTGCGGCACCCAGGGCCCGCCGCAGAGACAAGGCCAAGGTGGGGATTGGTCATGCCGCCGGCAACAGCCGTTGCCCAGCCGTTCCGACCATGCTGGCCTGCTCATCAGGCGGGCCTGGCCTCGAGCGGGCCGCCCGGTGGCACCTGGTTGCCCTGCGTGGCATTCGCCACCCATAAAAAAGCCCCCGCACCGATCGGTGCGGGGACTTTTCTTGGGCTTGTCCGGGGCCTTTGGTCCGGTGTTGGCAAACCTCGCCCTGACGGCGGTCACATGGTCACCACTTGCTCCTGTTCCGCCAACGGATCACCTGGGGAGAGCGATCACTTGGACCACTCCTTGATCTTCTCCTCGTTGAGCCGGATGTAGGCGCGGTCGCCGGCCTCCTTGGCGGCAGCCATACTCTTTTCCGCGGTGGCAATGGCCTCCTTGGTCATGCCATTGGCCGCTTGGCAAAGGGCCAGGGTGTGCATCCAGTAATAGCGCGGATCCATGTCCACGGCCTTTTGGGCCCATCCCAGGGCTTCCTTGGTCATGACCTTGCGGTCCACGGCAAACCGGGCGCTGCTGGCGTAGGTGCCCGCCTTGACATCCTTCCCGGACAAGGCCGCCTTGATGTTTTCCATGCCTTGTTCCGTGGCATCGGCAGCGATCCAGACGCTGACGCGGGACTTCTCCCAGCGAATGTCCATCCGCGCCTTGTCATCCTTCACCTCATCAAAGCTGATCGTGAGGGTCTCCGTGAATTCCGCAGGTTCCACCGGAGCCTTTATCCGCGCCACATCCAACTTCTCATCACGGTCATTGCCCCACAGCTTCGGGTCCTTGTTGAGGATGATCTCCCAAGCCTCTTGGTGGGGTACGGCAAACATGGAATACACGCCCTTCCCGATCTTTTGGTCCCCGAATTCCACGGGACCCTCGAACTCAATGGTCGTGGCGGCATTGGCGCCCAGGCGCCACGGTTGGCCGAAGGGCAGCAGATCGCCAAAGATCTGCCTTCCACGGACGCTGGGCCTGGAGTAGTCCACATCCACCTTGGTCAGGCCGATGATCTGTTCCACTTCGCCACGTGGGCTGGCTTGGGGCAGGTCCTGTGCCATGGCCGCCGTTCCAATGGCCACAGCGGCCAACGGCAGGAATAATTGCTTCATGTCGTTTGTAGTTAGGGTACTGCGCGAAGATAGGGATCGCCCCGACCACAAGCCCCAAACGCAGCCCGGCCATAAGGCAAGATCTCCGAAATGCCTTGGTCCCCGGCTGCCTATGCCACCCTAAGCTGGCTCATCCGTGAGCCTTCGAACTTCTCCCGGGCATAACTGAGGGTGATGCGCAATTCGTCCGGCCGCTCGTGGCTGCTGGGCACCTCGTACATGGCATCGGTCATGATGGCCTCACAGATGCTGCGCAGGCCGCGGGCCCCCAACTTGTAATCCATCGCGCGGTCGACGATGAAGTCCAGCACCTTCTTGTCGAAGGTGAGCTTCACGCGGTCCATCTCGAACAACTTGATGTATTGCTTCACCAGCGCGTTCTTCGGTTCGGTGAGGATGCGCCGCAGGCTGGTGCGGTCCAGGGGATCCAGGTAGGTAAGCACCGGGAAGCGGCCGATCAGCTCCGGGATCAGGCCAAAGGCCCGCAGGTCGGTCGGGCCCACGTGCTGCAACAGGTTCTCGTCATTGATGCGGGTGGCTTTGCTGGCGGCATACCCCATGGCACTGCTGCGCACACGGCGGGCGATGATCTTGTCGATGCCGTCAAAGGCCCCCCCGCAGATGAACAGGATCTTCCGCGTGTCCACCTGGATCAGCTTCTGCTCCGGGTGTTTGCGCCCCCCCTGCGGCGGCACGTTCACCACCGCCCCCTCAAGCAGCTTGAGCAGTGCTTGCTGCACGCCCTCCCCGCTCACGTCGCGGGTGATGCTCGCGCTGTCCCCCTTGCGGCTGATCTTGTCAATCTCGTCGATGAACACGATGCCCCGCTCCGCCTTGGCCACGTCATAGTCAGCGGCCTGCAACAACCGGCTGAGGATGCTTTCCACATCCTCGCCCACATAGCCCGCCTCGGTGAGCACCGTGGCATCGGCAATGGCGAACGGCACGTTGAGCATCCGCGCGATGGTCTTTGCCAAAAGCGTCTTGCCCGTGCCGGTCTCCCCCACCAGGATGATGTTGCTCTTCTCGATCTCCACATCCTCGGCGGAGACCACTTTTTGCATCAGCCTTTTGTAATGGTTGTACACGGCCACGCTGAGCACCTTTTTCGCCTCGTCCTGCCCGATGATGTACTCATCGAGGTACGCCTTGATGTCGGTCGGCCGCTGCAGGACCAGGTTGCCTTCAATCTCGGCACGTTCGCGCTGGCCCAGTTCCTCGGCGATGATGGCCTGGGCCTGGGCGATGCAGTTGTCACAGATGTGGCCGGTGATGCCGGCGATCAGCACATTGGTGTCCTGCTTGTCGCGCCCGCAGAAGGAGCATTTCACTTCTTTCTTTTCCATTTGGGGTGCCGTGCCGCTGATACGTGGCACGGCCGTGCGAAGATACGGCAGCCGCATCCCGCACGCCGGATCTCGCGATGCTCCCGCCGTGACGGGCAGGCCGGCGCATGCCTTCCCGCGATCACTTGGTGTTGCGTACCAACAACTCGTCGATCATGCCGTAGGACTTGGCCTCCTCCGCGATCATCCAGTAGTCACGATCACCATCCTTCTCGACCTTGTCATAAGGTTGTCCGCTGTGTTGGCTGATGATGTCATACAGCTCTTTCTTGAGCTTGAGGATCTCGCGCACGGTGATCTCCATGTCCACGGCCTGGCCTTCGGCCCCGC
Organism: Flavobacteriales bacterium; assembly: GCA_024103275.1. Lineage (GTDB taxonomy): Bacteria > Bacteroidota > Bacteroidia > Flavobacteriales_F > PHOS-HE28 > PHOS-HE28. The sequence goes on along the minus strand of JAGFIV010000090.1, from coordinate 77,401 downwards.
CCATGGGCTGGTGGATCATCACCCGTGCATGCTTCAGCGCGCTGCGCTTGCCCTTGGCGCCCGCGCAAAGCAGCACCGCACCCATGCTCGCCGCCATGCCCGTGCAAATGGTGGCCACGTCCGGAACGATGTATTGCATGGTGTCATAGATGCCCAGGCCGGCATACACGCCCCCGCCGGGACTGTTGAGGTAGATCTGGATGTCCTTTTTCGGGTCCACGCTTTCCAGGAAAAGCAACTGTGCCTGGATGATGTTGGCCACCTGGTCGTCGATGGCCGTGCCCAGGAAAATGATGCGGTCCATCATCAAGCGGCTGAACACGTCCATCTGTGCCACGTTCAGCTGGCGCTCCTCGATGATGTACGGGGTGATGGACCTGGTGATGTAGCCGTCCACCGTGGTGCCGGCGATGTTGCGGTGCTTCACCGCGTACTTCCTGAATTCGTCGTGGGGGATCATGTGCAAAGCGTGTTCGTGGGATGTGTGGTGCAGTTCCGGGCCTTGTTGCATGCCTTGCCCGGGGCTCCGCGTCAAATGGAATGGGCCAAGTTTACGAACTCGTCCACCGGCATCTTCTTCTCCTTGGGATTGAGCATGGCCCTGAAGTGGGCGATCATTTTCCGCTCGACGATCAGGTCGCGCATCATCCGCGACTGTTCATGGTCGGCGACCATCCGCCGGGCCATCTCCTGCACCTTCCCCGCTTCCGGGACGGGGACGCCATACCGGGCAAATTGATCGGCCACGCGGCGCTGGGCGAACTCCTCGATCTCGCCCATCTTGGCCTCCAGCCCGTATTTCTCCACGATCCGGTCCTCCAGCAGCTGCCTGCGCAGGCCCTTGGCGTAGTCCGCATAGCCCTCCTCCACCTCCTCGGGGGTGACGGGCCTCTCACTGGTGGCCGATATCCAGCGTTTGATGAATTCGTCCGGCAGGCCGATCTCCACCTTTTCCAACAGGGCCTTCATCACCAACCGCCGGTACAAGTGCTCACTGTCACCGGTGAACATTTGCTCCATCCCCTGCCTCACCTTTTCGCGGAAGGAAGCCTCATCGGCCACCGCCCCCGGTCCGTACACGCGGTCAAACAGGTCTTGCCCAATCGGCAGCGGCTCAAGATGCTTGATGTCGGTGATGCGGAACAACATCCCGTCGGCCAACGCATGGACCGCTTCGTGGTCCACGTCGAGCATCCGGGCCAGGTCGTCGTGGTCCCGGCTGATCCGGTGCGGGTCCACCCTCACGGCATCGCCCACCGCCTTGCCCAGGAAAAGGTTGCGCGTCCCGTCATCCAGGTCGGTCAGGGTGATGGTGGTCCGGTTCATCAGGCCACCGGGTTTGATCTCATCGTCGGGGCCCAGTTCGATCAGGTCGCCCATGAGCATGTCCTCGGCACCCGCCGTTTCCGCGTCGGTGAGCTTCCCGTACCGGCGGCGCATGTCGGCCACCTCCTTGTCGACCAGCGCATCATCGACATCCACCACGGGGAGATCCACGCCCAGTTTATCATCCATCTCCACCTCGATGGGCGGGACCATGCCGATGTCATACTGGAAATGGAAATCGCCGGGCAGGTCCCAGTTGTTCCCGTCAGGCGCGTCGCCGCTGGGCAACGGTTGGCCCAGCACCCGCAGTTTGTTCTCTTCGATGTATCTCCTCAAGCTGGAATCGACCAGCCGTTCCACCTCGTTGACCAGCACGCTTTTGCCGATGCGTTTCTTGACGATGCTCATCGGGACCTGCCCCGGACGGAAGCCCGGCCAGGTAGCGCCCCGGCGCTGCTCCTTGAGGGCCTTGTCCACGGCCGGGACGTAGTCCGAAGGCTCCAATTTCAGCTTCAGGGTGGCGGTCAGTTCGCCTGTCTCTTCGCGTTCAATGTTCATTTCTTTCCGGTTTCTGCGGCCCCCGCCCCCGCATTGGGGAGGCCGGTGCCGGGATGGGTGCATGCGCCAAGCATTTGGTTGCTTTCCTTCGATGAACCAGTACGGACGGGGGGAGTCGAACCCCCACACCTTGCGGTACTGGCTCCTAAGGCCAGCGCGTCTACCAGTTCCGCCACGTCCGTTTACCCTTGCGGATGACGGCCGTGGCCGTTCCATCAGGGCGGCAAAGATAACCCGGCCAACGGGCAGGGTTATCTTCGCGGACCCATTTTTGACGAACCCGCCATGAAGCGCGCGGACCCCACGCAGATACCCGTCCCCGAGATGCACGGCTACCTCACCGGGGCCATCGGGCCTCGGCCGGTGGCCTTGGCCAGCACGGTGGATGCCGAGGGCAGGCCCAACCTGAGCCCGTTCAGCTTCTTCAACGCCTTCGGTGCCAACCCCCCGATCGTGATCTTCAGCCCGGCGCGACGGGGACGGGACAACACCACCAAGCACACCTTCCACAACGTGAAGGCTGTGCCCGAAGTGGTCATCAATGTGGTGACCTACGCCATGGTGCAGCAGGTGTCCGTGGCCAGCGGCGAGTTCGCCGAGGGCGTGGATGAGTTCACCAAATCCGGCCTCACCCCGGTGGCCTCCGAGCTGGTGCGCCCCTTCCGGGTGAAGGAAAGCCCGGTGCAATTCGAGTGCCGGGTGAAGCAGGTGGTGGAGACCGGCACCGGCGGCGCGGCGGGCAACCTGGTGATCTGCGAGGTGGTGCTGGCGCACATTGATGAGTCCGTGCTGGGCACCGACGGCAAGATCGACCAACGGAAGATCGACCTGGTGGGCCGCATGGGGGGGGCGTACTACTGCCGTGCCCACGGCGATGCCCTCTTCGAGCTGCCCCAGCCCAACCAGCATTTCGGCGTGGGCGTGGACGCCCTGCCCGCCTCGGTGCGCAACAGCCGCATCCTTAGCGGCAACGACATCGGGAACCTGGCCAGCGCACGGTCCATACCTGACGAAACGGCGGTGAACGAATACAAGCTCACCGAGCTGGCCGACCTGTTCATCAACCTGGAAGACGACGCCCCGGGCCTGGAAAAGGCATTGCACCAAAGGGCAAAGGCGCTGTTGGAGGCCGGGAACAGGGAGGAGGCCTGGAAAACCCTGTTGGCCTTCAACGACCGCTGACCTATTGAACAAAACATCACGACCAAAGACAAAGGGACATCATGGCCATAGTAACGATCAACGGAACGGTGAAGCTGGTGGGCCAGACCCAGCAGATCAGTGAACGATTCAGCAAGCGCGAACTGGTGATCACGGAAACCGCCGGGCAGTACCCGCAGCACATCCCCGTGGAATTCGCCAATGACAAAGCGGCCTTGCTGGACTCCGTGGCACCCGGTGAACAGGTGACCGTGACATGCTATGTGAACGGCAGGGAGTACACCGACCGCAACGGTGTGCCACGGCATTTCCTCAGCCTTCGCGGGGACCGGATTGAGAAAGCCACGGGAGGAACCACCGCTCCCTCGGGCCCTTCGGCCGCTCCGGCATCGGCACCGCCCCCGCCCGGCATCGCGGACATGCCCGCGGACAGTGGCGAGGACGACCTCCCCTTCTGACAAGCCGGGCATACCGCCAGCCCGCCCAGGGTGACGAGGGCCTACACACGCCTGCCCTTCCACACGGGCCTGGCAAACAGCGAGGCCACTGCGACCAATGGGGCATAGACCTGGAAGGCCAGAAAGGCGGCGATGGTGGACAGGGCATGGCCCTTCACCACCAGGCCGGGCACACCGGCCAGGAACTTCCGGACCGCGCCTACCAAGGAAGCCACCGGCAGAAGCCACAGCAGCCACGCGCCGCCCACGAAGAGCAGCACGGCCATCGGGCGCTGCCGCATCAGTTCGTCCACGGTGACCGAGCACGTCACGTAAACAAGGAACCACGGCAACAGCAGGGCCAACAGCGGCAGCCAAAGGCCCTCCCCGCCCACGGCGCGCATCTTGCCCGCCCAGCGCAACCGCTGCCGCCAGAATCCGCCGAGGTCCGGCTCCGCCTGCACCACGACCGCCGCCTGCGCATCCGGCAGGTAATCCACCTTGCGGCCGTGCTTGCGCATGCGGCGCAACAGGAACAGGTCGTCGCCGCCGGCCCATCGATCACCGGCATAGCCTCCTACCGCCAGGAAGGCCTGTTTGCTGAACGCCATGTTGGCCCCATTGGCGAGTATGGGCCAGCCCTGCAATGCCGTCCCGGCGGCCACGCCCAGCAAGGCCATCTGTTCCTCCTGTTGGAGCCGGCCCAATAGTCCCGCCCCTTCCGTGGCCACCGGCATCAGCAACAGGTCGGGCCCCTCATGCCGGAACGCCGCCATGATCCGTCCCAGGCGCCGGGTACCGCACCGCGCGTCGGCATCCGTCAATACCACATGCCCGCCTTGCGCCAATTGCACTGCTTGGGCGATGGCCGCCTTCTTGCCGCGGCCTTCCGCTGTGATCAGCCGCAGCGCGGGCCACGCAGCCATCATGCCACGGACAATGGCCGCCGTGCCATCCCCGCTGCCATCATCCACCACCAGCACTTCATACCGGTCCTTGGGCCAATCCTGCGCATGAAGGTCCTGGAGCAGCGGCCCGATCGTTTCCGCCGCGTTGCGGGCCGGGATCACCAAGGTGGCGAACCCCGGCGGGTCCTCCCCCCCGGCCTTGTCCTTCCCATTGGACCCGGCCTGGACGAGGGCGTCGCGCCATCCGCCCATCACCGATGCCATGGCCATCACTGCCAGGAACGCCACCAGGGACAAGGCCAGCAAGGGGCTCATGGCCTGCTGTTTATGCGCGCCAACAGGATCACCACCGCCCCGGCCAACGCCGGCAAGGCCAGGTTTACTGCCCATACCCCGAATGAGGACAGCAGGACCATGGCCGGTTCGCCGCCCCACGGGGCCAACACCGCCACCGCCACCGATCCCCGCACCCCCAGTTCGGTGAGCATCATCGTGGGCACCAAGGTCACGACCAAGTAGATCACCGGTACGGCCCAAAGCCCGACCACCCAGCCCATGCCGGCAAAGACCCACAGAAAGAGAAGGTATTGGAAACAAAAGATGGCGTAGCGCGCCATGCTCAGGCCCAGCACGGCCGCCAACTCCGCACGCGCATAGCCCTGCAACACCCGGGCGGCCCGCCGCAGGCGCCCCAGGAAGGGAAACATCAGGATCAGCCGAAGCAACAGGTGCGGCCGGAAATAGAGCACCAAGGTGACGACCGCTACCGCGGCTCCGGCCAGGGCCAGGACCACTCCACCCCATGGGACGATGCCCGTGAAAACCGATGAGCGGCCCCACCACAGGCCCATGGCCACCACGCCGATGACCACCGTGGTGGCAAACTGCGCAATACTGCCCAGCAGGGTGGCAAATGATCCCTGCCACCGATGTTCCGGGGCCAGGAACAGGACGCGCCCCACGACTTCCCCGGTGCGGTTGGGTGTTACCAGGCCAATGGAGGTGCCGGCCAGCGTTGCCGCGAAGGACCGCCCCAGGCCCATCCATTGCAAGCGGCCCATCAACCGCCGCCACTTGGCTGCCTCCAGCCCCCAGTTCAGCGCGGCAAGGAGCAGCATCAACGGCCAAAACCAGATCGGGGCTGCAGCCAGTGCGCCCTGCACGTCCCCACGGAAGGTGTACGTACCTTGGCCGTCAGCCAGGCGGAGGTACAAATAGGTGCCGGCGGCGATGAAGGCCGCCCACCGTACCAAGCGCAAGGTTGCACGAGTCATTGGATGATCACAACGCGATCCGGGTCGGCCAAAAGTAGCCGGGAAGGACAGCCCACGGAGCGGGTGATCCTGGGGATCGACCCCGGCACGGTGGTGATGGGCTTCGGCGTGTTGCATGTACAGGGCCCTGCGGTGCGGCTGCTGGAGGCCGATGCGATCCGCTTACCCGCCGGTGATGACCACACCCTGCGGTTGCGCGCGATCTTCCGACATGTGCTGGGGATCATCGCTAAGCACCACCCGGACGAACTGGCGATCGAGGCGCAATTCTTCGGCAAGAACGTGCAAAGCATGCTGAAGCTGGGCCGGGCGCAAGGGGTGGCCATCGCCGCGGCGCTGCACCGCGACATCCCCGTGGTCGAATATGCGCCCAGGCGGGTGAAGCAGAGCATCACCGGTCGTGGCGCGGCAACCAAGGAGCAGGTAGCGGCGATGTTGTTGGCCATCCTCGGGCCGGACAAGTTGCCCAAAAGCACCGATGCCACCGATGCCGTGGCGGTGGCGCTGTGCCACCATTTCGCCAGTGCGGGCAACGTCCGGCAGGCGGCCCCACGCCCCCCCTCGGGGCGGCGTGGCGGCAGCTGGGCCAGCTTCGTCCGCAACAACCCGGACCGCCTGAAGAAGTGAACGCGTGGCTCAGGCGTTGCGGATCTGTTCCGCAAGCCGACCCAATTCCTCCGGCGCCATCTTCACCTTGGGCCGGGAAAAGTCCATGTCGTACAACCCGTCGATGGGGATCAGATGCACGTGCGCGTGGGGCACTTCCAACCCCACCACGCTGACGCCGATGCGGTTGCACGGCACCACCTTGGCGATGCGGGCGGCAACCCCCTGCGCGAAAGGCATGATGCCCGCCAACACGTCCGCCGGAAGGTCGAAGAACTTGTCGACCTCCAATTTGGGGATCACCAACGTGTGCCCCCGGCGCACGGGATTGATGTCCAGGAAAGCCAGGAAGCGTTCATCCTCCCCCACCTTGTAGCTTGGGATCTCCCCGCTGATGATGCGCGAAAAGATGCTGGCCATCACCGGGAGATCTCGATCACTTCGAAGCGCATGGTGCCGTTGGGCACCTGTATCTCCGCCACCTCGCCGGGCTTCTTGCCCAGCAATCCCTGGCCGATGGGCGAGGAAACGCTGATCTTCCCATTCTTGATGTCCGCCTCGCTTTCGGCCACCAGGGTGAAGGAGCGTTCGCCTTCTCCGCCCATTGGCCGCACCTTCACGGTGGTGTGGATGTACACCTTGTCGGTATCCAGCTGCTCCGGGTCCACCACGCGGGCATTGGCCAAGGTCTCCTCCAATTTGGCGATGCGGGCCTCCAGCAGGCCCTGGTCCTCCTTGGCCGCGTGGTACTCGGCGTTCTCGCTGAGGTCGCCCTTGTCGCGGGCCTCCGCGATCTGCTGGCTGATGTGGGGCCGATCAACGGTGCGGAGCCTGTGCAGTTCTTCCTGCAGCTTCTTGAGGCCCTCTTCGGTATAGTAGGCCGGTGTGCTCATCTTCTTGACCGGTGGACCGGTGTTGCTTGGGGTCGGTATGCTGTGAAACACGGAAAAGGACCCCGGTGGGTCCTTTTCCAAAGGTAATGAACTTCCGGGGTTCAGAGGCTCAGCCGCACCCCGATGCTGTGCACCCCATTGAAGGGGTTGGTGGCCCTGTAGCCGTAGTCCAACGCGATGGCGCTCTTCTTCTCCTCGCCGAAGGGGAAGTCGATGCTCAGGCCGGCGCTGGGGCCGGTGAAGACCGTTTCCCGCAACTCCTTGTCGGCTACATTCTTTTCATACAGGTAGCCTGCACGCACATGGATCATCTTTTTGAACGCATACTCGGCGCCGAATGCGAACTCATCCTTGGTGAAGGTGTTGGAGATGAACGTGCCTGCCACGGTGACGCGGTGCATTTCACTGATGTTGAAGTCATAGGCCACGCCGATGTTCATCATCGAGGGCAGCTCGAACTGCGACGCGCGCTGCTCGATCGTCAATGTATGGTTGCCGCCGGTCACCAGGCCTTGCACGGCCAAACCATCGCCACGGAACGCCATGGCCGGGCCCACGTTCTTGAGCGCAATGCCGAAGTGGATGTTGTCCGTGGGGCCGGTGACATACTGGATACCCGCATCGAAGCACACCCCGGAAGTACGTACGTTGGCGATGGACTCGGAGACCACCCGCACAAGCAGGCCGCCGTAGATGCTGTTGGAGAAGGTCTTGGAATAGGCCAGGCCGATGTTGGCCTGCGTGGGGCTGAATGTGCCCAATCCACCTTCGGGCTGGTCCACCGTGGTCACGGGCAGGTCACCGAATGAAAAGGTGGTGGCCGATATGCCCAGGACGCCGCTCTCGCCGAGCTTTTGTCCGAACCCTACGGCATTCACCTTCACGCCGCTGCCTTCCAGCCAGCGGGTGGTGGTGAACAGCAGTTCCGTCTTGTGTATGTGCGCCAATCCGGCCACATTGCCGAAAAGGCCATCGGCACCACGTATGGAGGCCGTATTGGCCAAGGACCAACCGCTGCTGCGCGCCCACGGATTCACCAGCAGCTGCGTGGCACCGGCGGAACCCGCACGATCTGGATTGCCACCCAGGGCCACGCCCGCCATCAGCGCCATGCCAACACCCGCCAGCATGCGGGCACCCATCATATTCATCCTCATGGTCTTCAACATTATTCCTGTCGGTCCAACGGCTTAGAAATTCTGCATGTCGATGGGTCGCATCACCCCGAACCACTTGAGCACCCGTTCGCCCAGCCCGGGCGCCTCAATGTGGCAGATGTAGGTCCCGCTGGCGATAGGTACGTTGTAGGCGTTCTTCAGGTCCCAATCCAGATAGGTCAGCTCGTTGTCCTTCTTGTACCTGCGCACCAAGGTCCCGCTCACCGAATAGATGCTGATGGTGCAGTTGCGCGGCAGGTTGATGAACTTCACCCGGTTGTCGAGGCGGGTGGTCTCATATCCGCTGAAAGCGTAGTACGGGTTGGGCACCACGCCGATCAGGTCCAGTTCCTTCTTGCCCACGTCCACCACCTGCGTGGTCACTTCGCGGCCCGAGGTGCTGAACGTGTACAGTGGCAAGCCATGGTTGCGCGTTGTATCGGTGATCGCCGGTTGGTAATCCGGATAGGGTTGCTTGTAGATCGTGTACGGCTTGTTCGCGGTGATGGCCAACGCCAATTCGGATGGCACCAGGCCTTCTTCCACGCTCTTCATCTGCTTACCGGGGGCAAGCATGGCCGAACCCACCCAGGCAACGCCATCATACACGTTGGCCACGCTGGATGCCACATTGCCCTCCATTTTGGTCCGGATGTACCTGCAAGCGTCATACTGTACCATACGGTTGTTGGCCAAAGGAGGCTTGTTGGCCCGGCGCAGGTTCATCGCCACGTAGATCCAGTGCCCGCCGCCCAGCGTGGCCTCATTGTCCGTCGGGTTCCACAGCATGTCCCGGCCGATGCCACCGGCAATAAAGCTGTTCTCCCCGAAGAAAATGTTCAGCCGTTCACCTGTTTCCATGTCGATGGCATAGCCGGGGAACCAGCTCATGCCCGTGGAGCTGACCGAATCAGCCTCGGCCACATTGGCGCCCGGCTCGCCTGCGCTTCGGCCATTCTTGTCCACGCTGGCCACGGGCCGCATGTACAGCTTCTTCACGCCCACTGGGTCCGTGAAGTCCGGGTTGTCGCATTCCTCCACCACCACGCACCGGCTCCACTTGCTCTTGTCCGGGGTGAAGACCACCTGCACACTGGGGATGTCCCTGATCTGGGCGGAATTGATCGAGTTCTTGATCTCCGAGGCACTGGAGCCGGGTTGCAGGGTGGCATCACCCACCAATCGCCAAGGGGACCATGTGCCGCCGAACACCTTTTCATATCCCTGTTCGGGGTCGGCCCCGGCATAATCCGGGAACTCCAGCGTGTTGTCCCTGGACACGCCCGCGCGGATCCAGTTGGTCATCAATTCACCCTCATCATCCGGAATGCCGGCATACCATCCCGGGTCCGAAGATTCCATCACCCCGCCAACGAACTCGGTGTATTTGTCCTGGTAATAGGTCTGCTTCATCGTGATGGAGATCCCCCACTGCGTGACCAGTTGCTCATTCTGCACCCCGATGGAACGCGATGAATAAACGGTATCCACGCCGGTTCCCGCATCCGACAAGCGCACCAGCATCCAGTAGGCATCGCCCAACCGGGTATAGGTGTTGTTCGGGGTAGGCGGCGGAACCGGGGAGGGGATCTGGGTGGAGTCCAACAGCCAGAGCTCGAAATCCGCGGCCGGCACCTTCAGCGGATCGATCACTTTGATGTCCACCGGGCCCCTTCCATGCTGGTACGTAACCTTGGTGGCACGATGGATCGGTGAGGCGAGCACCTCATCCCGGGTCTCCTTGGTCAGGACCAGCAGATTGCCGCCGTTGCCCTGGCCTTCCAACCGGGTGATCTTGAAGCCGTCGCCGTATTGGGCGTTCACCACGGTCCCGTTGTTTTCCACGCTGGGTTTGTGCGGAATGCCGGAGTAGGACCGAATGGATCCCGTAGGTGCCTTCCGTCCGGGCAAGTACGGCCGTGGCTGGCCCGTGCGCTTGCTCGGGTCCGGGTCGTAGGGCTCGTACTCGTTGTAGCCGTAGGCGATGGCCATGAAGTGGTAGGTCTTGAAGTTGGTGAGGCGCGGGTCGCCGGTGGAAAACTTGTCCTCCAGGATACGGAAGGAGTGGACGATGCCGGTATCGCCGCCGTTGACCATTTCTTGGGGCACGGGCATGTTCAGGTCGGCATCCGCCGTCCAGTTGACCAACTGGCCAATGCCGTCCTTGATGTCCACTTGGGCGACCAGGCGCGCCTTGTCCGGGTTGCGCAGCTCCTCCGGCGAGACCAACTCGTCCTTGACCTGGTAGATCTGATAGCCTTGGAAGCGGTAGAACCGGTCATTGACCACAGTGTCCATGCCGTTGGGCACCTCCACCACCACGCTGTCACCGGAGCTGTTCAGGATCGTATCAGTCTCGAAGGCTTGGTGGAGGGAAGTTTCCGGGATGGTGTAATCCAACTCTTGGTATTCCTCGTTGTAGTTGTTGCTGCTCGACGGATTGGTGATGTACAAGATCAGCTCCCGGTCCAACTCCTGGATCGTCACCTCGGGCGCATCCGGGCCGTCCAGCAGGCGGAAGCAGTTGTCGAAAAGCGACTGCGCCTTGTCGTCCGCCTTGCGCATCAGCTCCACGCTGGCCTGGACGCCACCGGCGCTGGCCCGTGCCCACACCACGCCCACGGTGATGTTGTTGTAGTTTCCGGGCTCCAGCGTGAAGGGGCCTGCGCTTTGGATGAACCGGCGGTCATACGGGGCGTTGCCCGCCGTCACCTCATCCCAGTTCGGTTGCGGCATGCAATCGGTACCCCAGCCCAAGGGGTCCGAGGTACCGGGGAACATGTAGTAGGAACGCGTGCCGCCGCCACTCGCATTGTATCCGCTGCCGCCGTATGTCATCGGCGTGCCATCACCCCAAATGGCACGCAAGTAGTTGTAATACTGTGCGGCGTTCGCCGGGTCGCCTTGCGCCCCCCCGGTGTTGTTGTGGTACACAAAGGCCCGCATGCCGTAGCGCTCGTTGTCCGTTACGCCATCGCCATAGCCGATGCCGATGCCGCCGTATGGAATGCCCTTTTGGTCCCGGGCCAATTGGCAATCCGTTGTCAGTGGGTTATCGATGCCGTCATAATCCTGGTAAGGGCCTTCGAAGAAGTCGACGCCCACGGCAGGCGGCGGCGGGATGGGCCCACCATAGCCCGGGCTGCCCTGGTAATCCTCATCCACGGCATCTCCGTTATACCCGTAGCCCAGACCACGCTCCACGTCGCACCCCACGTAGTCATCGAAGGCACCGCCGAGGTCCACGTCGACCCATTGGCCAAAATACGTACGTTCCAAGGTCTGGGTGCCCTGGTTGATCAGCACGTAGTTGTAAAAGGTCATGTTGTTCACCTCATCGTTGGTGGCAAAGGCAAAGGCCTGCGCCCGGATCTCCATGCCGATGGGCTGCCCGCCCGATTCGGTGTGGATGTTCCCCTTGTCATTGAACACCCACCAAATGTTCTGGTCGCCGAACAAGGGTATGAGGTCCTCGCGCCGTTTGGCCTTGCAGTCGATCACGCCCCTGAGGTCATAGCCCGGGTAATCACCCATGTCGGGATTGTATTCCCCATCCCCGTCGAAATCATGGAAGGGGGCCAGGTTGTAGTCCTGCCTCAAGGACACATCGCCGTGTGCCGGCCATTCATAGAAATAGGCAGGAATGGTATAGCCTGAGAATTCCAGGCTTGGATCGCAGGCGGGGTCGGCCAGGCACTGGAAATAGGCTTCCTGGCGCTGTGCATCGGTGCGCAATGTTTTCCAGGTGCGGTCATATTGGGTGCAGACCGCACCGTCAATGGAGGCATCGTTGTTGGGGTTGGTGATGGAGTCGTAGTCGGTCAGCGGCCCCGGCCAGAAGTCGTTGCCCACTTGGCGGAATCGCACGGCCGCCAATTTCAGGGTATTGTCCGGTGACATGCCGCCCATCCAAAGGGCACCGGCAAAAAGTGCCTTCGGGCCGGTATTGTTGGGGGTCTTGGGCACCTCGTAGGCTGCGTTGGCGCTTCCCGTGCGGTTCTCCCACATGTTCCCCCCGGTCTCGATGCGGGCGCGGACGTTGTTGAGGTCAAGCTCGGCGAATGCCGTTGCCGGCGCGCAGGCCGTTGCGCGCGCGCCCCCATCGGCATTGCGGGGCGTGGCCCCGGGCACTTCACGGGCATTGAGCACCGTGGCGGCCCCAATGGCGAGTGCGATCGAGGTAAGACGTAGCGTGTTCATGAATTCGGGCCTTTGCATGTAGATCAGAAGTCGAGGCGGGCACCCAGGCGGATGGTACGGGGTGCGCCAAAGTTGTAGGGAGTATTGACTTTCAACGCGTACAGGTCGCGATAGCTTTGCGGGTCGTTCTTGCTGAGGATGTAGCTTTCGAATTCCGCGGCGGCCAGCACCCCGTCATCATCCGGCGAGCCGGTGGCCCGGTACACTCCGGTGATCATGCGCGTGTTGAGCACGTTGCTCACCAACAGGTACACGTTCAGGTTGGCCTTGCGCGCCTTGTCACCCTTATCCTTCGCGAAGGTCAGGGGAATGTCGCGGTCCAGCACCAGGTCGGTGTTGAATTGCCACGGCAGGTTGGCCCCATTGAGGGTGCCGTCCAATTGGTAGGAACCGGTGCCTTCCCCTTCGTTGTATACGCGGCTGGAGCGGCTGTAGGGCGTGCCGCTGCCCAGGTCGGCCACGATATTGATGCCGGTGCGCTCGAAGATCCGCTTGCCGAAAAGCATCGGGCCATTGTAATCGCTGCCTTCCCCGTAGCGGAAATCCACGGTGCCTTGGAACCGGTGGCGTTGGTCGAAGCTCAATGGGAAGATGGTGCGCAGGTTGGGCAGGTTGGCGTTGATGAGCGAGAGGGTGGTGTTGGGGTCGGATCCCGTGCCCTTGGCAAATTGCAGTGTGTAACTGGCGCGCAGCCATACGTTCTTCGTCCGGCGCAGGTCATACGTGGTGGTGAAGCCGATGACGTTGCCGAAGTCGATGTTGTCGTAGGTCCGATAGGTGATCGGCCAGGCCTCGGCCACGTTGCGGATCTGGATCTGGTCACGCAGCTCACGGTAGTAGGCGGAGAGCTTCAGGGACGAGGACTTGCTCAGCACCTGCTGGAAGCCCAATTCGTAGTCGATGGTCTTGGTGGGCTTCAGGTTCGGGTTGTTAAGTACCGCCAATGAATTTTCGATGTAGGCATAGCCCTGCAGGTCAAGCCGGCTGAAGCCCGTGGGCCGCTGGGTGAGGATGTCATAGTGGGCAAAGAACACGGCCTCATCACTGATCGGGAAGGAGAATGCCACGCGGGGCATCACGTTCACCTTGGGCTTGTATACCTCAAATGCCTCCTGCCGCAACTTGGACCCGTTCAGGCTGCCTGCCGGGTCCTCCGCATAGCCGATCAAGTAGGGCTGGATGCCCTCGGAACCGCGCAGCGCCTTGGGATCGGCGACCACTTCCCCCTGTGCGTTGTACCACGTGTCCCCGTCCCGGTATCCGACGATGGCCGTGGGGTCATTGGCCTTGTTGACGTACACCACGAAATCGTCGCCGATGTTGCCGGGCCGCGGGTTCGTGCCGTTGTACAGGTTTTGCACCTGTGCATCGCCCGCCTTGTAGGCCGGGCGCCACAGATAGGGGTCCTTCAGCACGTACTGGTTGGCATCGTACCGGTCCACGCGGATGCCCACGTTGAAGATGATGTCATCAAAGGCGAACTTGTCCATCGCATAGCCCGCCACATAGATGGGCTGGAACGGTGCCTGCAGGCGCGTGTAGGCCGTATCCCTTCCCACGATGGAAAAATCATTGAAAAAGTCCGAAAAGCTGGGGCGCTTGGTCAGCTTGTTGCCCTTGTAATCATAGCCGTAATAGCTGTTGATCAGGTTGCCTTGCCCATCCTGGATCAACTCGTCCGGGGAAAACATGTCCAGCGAGAAGACCGAGGGATCCAGCGCATCCACGTCGATGTAATCGGTGCCCCTTGGATCCAGTCCCAGGGCCAGGCGAAGGTTGTAGTCGAATGCGGCCTGGTCATCACCCACCAACCGGGGATAGCTGGTGTAGATCACCCCGTTGGGCCCCATGCTCAGCGTGGAATCGGCCTTGTTCAACTCCCGCAGATGGAAGTTGGTCAAGGCCCGTGCGCGGCCCCAGAGGCCGACCGGCGCCAGGACATAGTTCCTTTGGGTAAGCTGCTCATACTCCACCCCGATGCTCACGGCGTGCTTGCCGATGTCGGCGGAACCGGTGGCCGAGATGCGGGCCTGGTCCTGCTGGTAACTGGACCAGCGGTTGCTCAACCGCCCCATATTGTTCCACAAGCCGTAAACGCTTGTGGGCAGTTGCCCATTAAGCAATCCACCGTTCTGCTGGATGTTCACGAAGTTCCGGTAGAAATCCGAGCCTTCCCCGAAGAGGGAGAAATACTGTGTCGGGAACGCAGCCGCATCCGGGTTGAGGTCGGACGGGGTGAAATGGACCTGCGTGTCCATGAAACCCAGTTGTTTTCCGGTCAGCGGGTCATAGAAGGGCTCGCGATCGACGGTGTACCGGCCCAGGTATCCGTAATTGAAGATGTTGTCCCCATGTTCCAAGGCCGCGCTCTTTTGTGAGAAGCGCGAATAGTCCAGCTGTACGCTGTAAAAGGCATTCTTGATGCCACCTGCCTTTTCCTCCCCGGCCTCCTCCCGTGCATTGAAACGCTGGGTGAAGCGCAGGAAGGTGCGCCAGGTGGAGTTGCGGAATTCCGTGTTGTTCTTGGCATTGAGCAGGGTGTTGTTGCGGTCGTAGTCCTGCAGCTTGGAAAGGTCCATGGAGCCGCCCACCGACAAGTTGATGGAGGGGGTGGTGGCGATGTCTATCTTCCCGGAGGCGAGCATGCTCTTGCGTCGTGCGTTCTGCCGGGTGGGGATCATCTCGAAATCATCGGCGCGCAGGTAGTCTGAATTGTATCGGACACCCTGGGTACCTGCCACATCCACCACGCGGTAGGGGGCGGCCAGCAGGCGGTCGCGCACGTCCGCCTTGATCCGGGGATCGCCTTTCCACAGGGGGGAGTTGTCCACCACATCGGTGGCCTGCCCGCTGAAGAAGAAGCCCAGCAGCGGGCGGTCCTTGTTGCCCAAGCTGTCCTTGCGGAAGAAGAGCGGCCCTGAGAGGCTGGCCTCCAATTGGTTGAAGGCATACTTATCCAGCCCGGTGATGTTGGTGATGTCCGGGCCCGTCTTGTACCCGGAGGTGAGGTATTCCACCCCGCCGAAGAATTTGCGGCTGGGGCCGCGCGTGGTGATGTTGATCAGGCCCCCGGTCACGTCGCCATAACTGGCCGGCACGCCGCCGGTGATCACCTGCACCTCCTCGATGGCGCTCTTGGGCAGGCCGATGCCGGCCCCCGCCGGCACCTTCACCCCGTCGATATAATAATAGGTATTGTCCGATCGGGCACCCCGGATGCTCACCCCGCCGCCGGTCCCGGCGGTGCTGGCACCCGCCACGGTGGTGGCGATGCCCGTGGCGGAGCGCGTGGGCATCTTCGCGATCTGGTCCCGGGTCACGGTTGCCCCCGTGGCCCCGCCGTCCTTGTCTATCAAAGGCACCTTGTAGCGTATCACTTCCACGTTTTCCAGCTCCACGCCGCTGGTGATGTGGAAGTCCTGGAAGGTGATCTTGTTGCTGTTGATGATCACCCCGGTGATCTTCTGCGGCTGGTAGCCCACCATGCTCACGGTCACATCGTATGTGCCGGGCTCGATGGGGCTGATCTTGTAGTTGCCATCAAAATCGGACTGCCCGGCGGCAACACGCGTACCGCGGTTCTCCAACACGATGGACACGAACGGAAGAGCTTCGCCGGAACTTTTGTCCTTGATGGTTCCTTGGAGCGTGCCCGCACCCACTTGGGCGTTCAGGCTGAGCGCACTGCTAATGAGTATGACAGCGGCCGAGCATAGTTTTCTCAGCATCAACGTTGGGTTGTTACGTTCTTCTAGGATAGGCGACGAGGGGGCGTAAAGATAGAAAAGTCCCGGATTGCGCAAATCTTTGCAAACCCTTGCTGGACGCGGGAAAGCGTCATGCAGGGAGACAAGGGGATATTTGCGCCACGGTGCCATCCGGGGGTTCATCTGTGGTTGATGCGATAGCCAAACTACGGCCTCCGGATGCCTCCCGCCGCATCGGGCCATGCCCGATCGAAGGCGGGATATACAGGTCCAACACACCGGCAGGCCCTCAAAACCCGCATGCGGGAAGGCTTCCCCGGCCACGGTACCGTTCAATGCTTGTGGCCGAACCACCGCCGCAGGAACGGGTCGCGCTGGCCTGCATTGCCGTGCCGCGCCGCGCCCCTCTTGTGGCGCTTCATCCGCTTGCGCGTGGCCTTGTCCTGGTTGGACAAATGCTTTTTCAACAAGCGCTTCTCCTCCTTCTTCACGTTCACCTTGTCCTTCTTCTCCTTCTTGCGCTGGATCCTTTCCTGCTGCTTGCGGCTGATGCCCGCCTGAGCCGAAGCCACGGGGACCGCGGCCGCGGCCAGCAATAGCACGGTGAGCAGGCGGATGATCAAGCGGTCCATGGGATGCAGGCCGCCAATTTCGTGCCTTCCGGCCATCCGTACCTTTGGCTGCCCGAAATTGCACGCACGACGGATCGTTGATGGACCGCCCCCGCCTCATTTTCCTGGCTTGTACCATGGGCCTCCTTGCGGCCATGGGCTGCAAGAAGGACCGCGAAGCCTCCGTGCCCTTGGTGGGCGTTGACATCGCGATCAACCTGAACCTGCCGGAATACAATGCGTTGCAAGTGCCGGGCGGATGGGCGTACATCATCGGCGGTTCGGAAGGGATCATCGTATACCGGAAAAACGCCGATGAATTCTCGGCACTGGACCGGCACTGCACCTACCAACCGGCCGACCAATGCCGGGTGACCGTGGACGGCAGCGGGGTGATGGCCCGGGACACCCTGTGCTGCCACAGCGCCTTCCTGCTGCTGGACGGGAGCGTCACGCAAGGGCCGGCGGCGCTGGGGCTGAAGCAATACCACACGCAGTTCAACGCCAACACCCAGGTCCTGCGCATCTACAATTAGCAGGTGGGGCACCGGGATACGCCGTTGGTCCGTCATGAAAAAGGGCCTCCCGTGATGGAAGGCCCTTTCCCGGGAACGCGATCGTATCAGTAGCGGTAGGCGTCCGTCTTGAAGGGACCCTGCTTGGGCACGTCGATGTACGCGGCCTGCTTGTCGTTCAGCTCCTCCAGCTCCACGCCGATCTTGGCCAGGTGCAGGCGGGCCACCATTTCGTCCAGGTGCTTGGGCAGCACGTATACCTTGTTCCCATACTTGTCGCTGTGCTGCCACAGCTCCATCTGCGCCAAGGTCTGGTTGGTGAAGCTATTGCTCATCACGAAGCTGGGGTGGCCGGTGGCGCAGCCCAGGTTCACCAGGCGGCCTTCCGCCAGGATGATGACGTCCTTGCCGTTCACGGTGTACTTGTCCACCTGCGGCTTGATCTCCACCTTGGTGTGCCCGTGGTTCTTGTTCAGCCAGGCCATGTCGATCTCGTTGTCGAAGTGGCCGATGTTGCACACGATGGTTTTGTCCTTCAACACCTCGAAGTGCTCGCCGCGCACGATGTCGCAGTTGCCGGTGGTGGTGATGATGATGTCGGCGCGCGGGGCGGCATGGGCCATCTTCTTCACCTCAAAGCCGTCCATGGCGGCCTGCAGGGCGCAGATGGGGTCGATCTCGGTGACGATCACCCGGGCGCCCGCGCCGCGCAGGGATGCGGCGGTGCCCTTGCCCACGTCGCCGTAGCCGGCCACCACGGCCACCTTGCCCGCCATCATGATGTCGGTGGCCCGGCGGATGGCATCCACGGCACTTTCCTTGCAGCCGTACTTGTTGTCGAACTTGCTCTTGGTCACGCTGTCGTTCACGTTGATGGCCGGCATGGGCAGCGTGCCCTTCTTTTCGCGCTCCATCAGGCGGTGTACGCCCGTGGTGGTCTCCTCGCTCAGGCCCTTGATGCCCGGCACCAGTTCGGGATAACGATCCAGCACCATGTTGGTGAGGTCGCCACCGTCGTCCAGGATCATGTTCAACGGCTGGCCACCGGGGAATGCGTGCAACGTTTGCTCAATGCACCAATCAAATTCCTTCTCGTTCATGCCCTTCCAGGCAAAGACGGGGATACCGGCCTTGGCGATGGCGGCGGCGGCGTGGTCCTGGGTGCTGAAGATGTTGCAGCTGCTCCAGCTCACCTCCGCGCCGAGCTCCTTCAAGGTCTCGATCAGCACGGCGGTCTGGATGGTCATGTGCAGGCATCCGGCGATGCGGGCGCCCTTCAGGGGCTTCTCCTTTCCGTACTGCTCACGCAAGGCCATCAGGCCAGGCATCTCCGCCTCGGCCAACTCAATCTCCTTGCGGCCCCAATCGGCCAGCGAGAGGTCCTTCACTTTGTACTTCAGCTGCTCTTGGGTCTGGGCCATGGTCGTTTGCTTTTTTGAAGAGTGCAAAGGTAATCCATCGGTTGCGAGGCACACGCGAACTTCGACCGCAAGGAACCGCCTGCCGCCCTACCTGCCCACCACCAAACGCTCCGTGGCCGAGTGGCCTTCGGCATCCATGAAGCGGCAGAGATAGGTGCCTGGAGAAAGGTTGTGGACGGGCACGGTGGCTTGCTCCTTGAATCGGACCTCGGGGGCTACCGGGCGGCCTGCCAGGTCCAGGATCAACAGGGTGTGTTCCGTACCGGGCCAACCCTGCACCAAGACTTCCCGGGTGGCGGGGTTGGGCCGGACAGATGGCAGGGCAGCGGCCCATTCAGCATCGTCCGTACCAGAGAAGGCCATGCGCTTCTGTGCGCCATGCTTCCCGCAATTTTCCATGGCCGCCTCTACCTCGTCCCATTCCAATGTGCCGCTTAGGACCGCCCACTCCGTTTGGGTATAACAGCGCATGGAGGACCAGTAGGCTTGCTGAAGATCGCCGGCAGGCACGGGCACGGTGTTGAGTATGGCCAACGCTTCATTCAATCGCCCGGATGCGCGCAGGGCCTGTGCCTTCACCATGGTGGTGTAGAAGATGAAGTCATCCTGCACGCCCGGCACGGCTCCGGCCAGGCGACCATCCTGCACATCAAGCACCAGGCCCGTGTAAGTGTATGCTGCGACATTGTCGGTGGCCGGGGAAAGCTGTCCTTTCGCCAACGCATCGCCGAAGGACTCCATCAGGAATACGTATGCCTCCCCAAGCAGGTAGGTCTCCTCGGCGTTGGGTGCGGCCATCGCATTCTCCAAGATGGAACTGAACGCCTCCATGGCAATGAGTTCATTGTCCGGCAGGCTATCAAGGTCCGCGGTGGCCAGTGCCGCCAACAGGGCGGCATTCAGGGGCAGGTCCATGCCATCCACGGTCCCAACGGTCCCGCAGTCGGGGCAATCGGCGAACAGGGATGCGGCATCACCACCGCCCGGGACCAGCATGGGGGATTGCCCGCAGGATGATTCAGCAACACTGGAAGGGTCGCTGAACCCGATGCTGCCCCCGCACGAGGTGATGTAGTATTCCGCGCTGGTCAGCGGCACGCCCACCGCGCCGGTCCAGTTGTTCTTCCGCGCCGGTTGGGGGTTGGCATACGGTTGGCACAGGAACGTGCCGTTGAGCACGCTCTGGGTGCCCGTGCTCAAGGGTTTGAGGCTGTTGTGGCCATAGTCCAGATAAACGTTGTTGGCCAGGTCGCACCGCACCGTGGTGCGGTTGCCTTTCGCCGTCACCGGGTCATGCCCGCTTCCCACATCGTCCATGCGCAAGGTGGCCGCATTGGCCAGTGCAAACCCGTAGCTGGCGTTGTTGCTCACCGTGCCGCACGAGACCACGGCCGTGGCCCCGTCCAGCGCAAGGCCGACGGCGTTCCGGTCGAATCCCGCATTCACCACTTTCAATGTGGCCGATCCCTGGAAGAAGATCCCGGTGCCCGTGTTGTAACGGGCCTGGCAATCCGTCAAATAGCCTGTTTGCGACTGCTGCTGGCACACCAGCCCATTGCCGCATTGGTCGAACTTGCAATTCACGGCAGCGATCCCCTTGTCGTAATTGTACAGGCCCGTGCCACAGTCAATGAAGCTGCACTGGTACGGGGCCAGGCCGTTTCCCAAGTTGGTGTTGTAGCTGTACACGCCGTACGCCCCCTTGCTGAAGGTGCTTTTGTACAGGTTCACGCCCACTTGGCCGTTGAGGCGCACGCCGCGGTGGGTATTGCGCACCCCGGTGGGGCTCGTCACCGTGGCATCGGTAAAGTTGATGGCGCATCCGTTGGAGACCGGTGGCACGATCCGCGCATGGTTTGCCAAGGTGGCCTGGGCCTTGTCCAGGGTGAACTCCACCAACGTGGCCGGGCCGTACAGGCTTTCCTGTTCCACATGCAGGATGCGGTTGTTGGTGCTGGTGCTGCGTAAAATAAAGCGTGAATTGGCCCCGGCCGCCACGTTGTTGCTCACAGGCAGGGAATTGGTGAACTTCACAAGGCCGAGCGTGGTGCCGGGGTCGCTGCTTCGGCCAACCGTGAACACCGCATTCGGTTGAATGTCCAGGACTCCCGCAAATTCAAGGACCGCGTTGGAACCTTCAAGGTTTATCCTTGCCCCTTGGTGATAAACCAATCGCCCATAGTTCGCGGGCGGCCAGTCTTCCTCAATGATCACCTGCCCGCCCTGCAATACATTCAGCACCGAGCCGCCCATCAGCTCCAGTTTGCCGCCCCGCTTTACGCGCAGCACCGCGCCGCTGCCCACGTCCATGCGGCTGCCGCTTTCCAAGCGCAGGGTGCTGCCGTTGTCCACCGTAAAGCCAGCGCCCGGCGCCAGGTTGAGCCACGTGCTGGCCGGGCAGCGCATCAACGTGGGGCTGGTGAACACCGGTTGGCCGTTGTACATCTCCGGACTGCTGCGCCGCGTGGCGGTGGTGCCCCGTCCAGGGTGATCGTGTTGCCGGCGGTCACGTTCAGGGAATAGCCCGTGCTCGTGGCCACCGGGTTCAGTTGGATCTCGTCCGCGCACCAGCGGGCGTCGTTGGTTACGTCCACATCGTCAAAGCGCACTTTCACCTTGATGCTCCCGTCCGGGTTCTGCGCCATCAACTCCACGGATACGCCGTTGAGGTAGATGCGGCGAAGGTTTGGTTGATTGTCGGTAGTGGTAGTGTAGCCTACTAGGTTCATGATGGTGGCGCTGCTGGGGTTGGTACCCACGCCTACCTTGCTATTGCCGCCAGGGGTGAATACCTGCCGGGTGTTGCCCAAAAAGAACAGCTTGTCGGCATAGCTGCCACTGTTGTCCTCCATCCAGTTTTGTCGGAAATCATTCAATCCCAATGCCCCGTTGGCATCCAGGTCCTGGGAAACAAAGTGGCGGTCGGCAGAGCCGGTGAGGGGATTGGGCTGGATTCGCCGGAAGGGGTGGACCGCGCACGCCCAGCACACGCAGTAAGTATCTTCCGTGGAAGCATTAAAAGCCACGTCGTGGTGCCCACTGGCATCGAGCGGGCGGATGTGGTCGCCTGGCCCGGAATAGATCGGTGTGGAGGAGGAGGCCTCGCGGACTTCCTTGTCTATTTGAACGTACATTTGGAGTCCCGGCACCACGCCCTCCACGCAGATATTGTCGGGTTTTTCATGTTGCCATTTATCGAACGGATTCCCGTTCACCGCCTTGCCTTGGTGGTTTTCCACCCATAGAAACTCGGGGTATTAGTCGTTGGGGTCCGTGAAGGGCAGTTTGATGCGGAGTGCGTCGCCGGTGGAGACAAAGTCCCGCAGCACGTAGGTGTCGGCATCACCGGGGACGGATGCATCCAGATCACCGTTCTTGAAGGCCGTATTGCTGGCATTCCGCGCGGTGATCTCGAAGGTGGACCCTATGGTCTTCCACCCCATGCGTTGGCGGTCCCAGGCATTCCAGGAATTCAAGGAACCGTTGTATAACCCCATATTGCTCCATCCGTTACCCAAGGTGATGAAGTATTCAGTCCCATAGCTCCATCCTCCGCCACCTGTATGGAAGTTGTTGCCTCCGTATAGCAAGTGGCTGAATTCGTGGCGCATGATGTCGATGGGAATGCCGTTGTGCGAGGAGAACTGGCTGTAGGTATTTGCCGAGTAACCTAGGATGGTGCCCGGACTCCCATGATTAGCCGAGCCCGTATTGTTGTTTGCCCCACCGGTACGCCAGATGAACATCACATGGTCATAGCGGCCATCCGCGATGTTGGGTTTTGGAAGGCCGGGGCCGGTATTGGCGGCCGGGTAGGCGGTATACTTGTCGAAATCCGTGACGCTTGTGTACCCGTGCCCGGTATTAATGGCGCTCAGCGAAGCATTCACCACAGTAATCGTCGAAGATATCGATGCACTCGGCACCTCGAATATCCCCCCATTGCCTGGTGCCAAGAGGTAATCCGCGATCACGTTGAATTGCCCCGAGGAAGCATCCTGAAAATAACGGGTCAGTAAGCCGGTTGCGGTGCCCGACGGTACAGCATGGTCGAACAAGTTGATGTTCGGATCCGGGTTGTTCACCCACACGGGCAGGGAATGGGCGGGCCAGTCGGGACTGTCCGCCGCTCCTTGCACCTCAGCCAAGATCACCAAAATGCGAAGGGTGTTGCTGGTGGGCAAATACCAACCGTTCCAACTGGCATAGGTGCCACCACCTCCGCCGAGCTGCTGGGGTGGTGGTGGGTCCACGAACTGGCATTCCTGACTGAATGTCGTTGCCACTCCAATCAACCTGGCCACTGCGGCGCTAAGGAATCTTTTGGAATGT
This sequence comes from Flavobacteriales bacterium, assembly GCA_024103275.1. GTDB lineage: Bacteria > Bacteroidota > Bacteroidia > Flavobacteriales_F > PHOS-HE28 > PHOS-HE28. Next base: position 54,295 of record JAGFIV010000090.1, on the reverse strand, counting down.
GCCATTGTAGATGTGGCTTTGGTGGGTGCGTACACTGATGAGGTAGATGCCGGTATGGAGCGAGGAAACATCCCAAGGTTCATTGTCTCGCATGTTCTCCGCAACGAGGACACGCCGACCGGTCAGGTCCGAAACAACTACATCCCAGGCTTCCTTTCCGGGGACTTGGACATGGACCATGCTTCGGGCGGGATTTGGCCATAGCTGTAATAATGAACCGGCACTCCGGTGTTCCCCGATGTCAATGGTGTTGTCCGAATCGAAATACACGGGGAACGGAAAGAGGAAATCAGAAAGTTGATCGATGGTGACGCTATCCGTGATCAACATGTTGAAAATGCCAAACCCTCCTCCGCCTTGGTCAAACTGGGAAAAGGCAATTCCGGTCATCGTTGCAATCTCAATATTTCCTTGATCATAAGGCAAAAACGGCGCATGGAACAGGCTGGTGTCCCACGTGATGGTCATGGGCGGGGTCCAGTTGATGGCATCGATATGGTCGCCTGTTTCGAACATCGGAAAGGCCGTGTATGGAAATGCCAACGAGTTTGAAGTGTCCTGCATGCTGTTTTGAAGGAATACGTGAAAGTCGCCGTCTCCATAATTCAAATTGCTTTGAGCCGAGTCGTATTGATCTATAGGTATCGGCCAATATGAATACGGTACCGTTACCATCGTATCATAGATGAACCACAGCGTATCCCTCGCCCCCGTCCCATCCTCAAAGGCCAGGTGGAAGCGCCAGGTGGGTTGGGCAGCGGCGGCAACAGCAAGGGAGCAGGCGAGGGCGAGGAGGAGGTTGCGGGGCATGGGTTGTTCAATTGGGTTGGAGAAGGTAGGGTCTTTCGTGGAGCCGATGTTGTTTTGCTTGTGTGAAATTCCTCACCATCGCACGTACCCTGCGCGGATCGCCCTGGTGCGTTGGCCTGCAGGCCGGTTTCCTCACACCCGGAAGGTCGCGTTGACCGGGGAAAGAGGCCCGTGCGTTAAGTTCGCCCCATGACCGTGCTTGGGCAGATGGAAGCGGCCAAGGCCGAAGGGCGCAAGCTGCTGGCGGTGCTGATCGATCCAGACTTCGGGGCCGACGAAAAGCGCTTGGCGTTGGTCGTGCAGAACGCTTGCATGGCCCGGGCGGACCTGATCTTCGTGGGTGGAAGCCTGCTGACCACGACTGCTTTCGACCGCTGCGTGCAACTGGTGAAGCAATGGAGCGATCGCCCGGTGGTACTCTTCCCCGGAAGCCCTGCCCAATTGAGCCGCCACGCCGATGCCGTTCTCTTCCTGTCCTTGATCAGTGGGCGCAACCCCGAACTGCTGATCGGCCACCACGTCACGGCCGCCCCCACCATCCGCGCCTTGGGCCTGGAGGCCATCCCCACCGGCTACATGCTGGTGGACGGCGGCAAGCCCACTACGGTGAGCTACGTGAGCCAGACCGTGCCCATTCCGCACGACAAGCCCGGCATCGCCGCGGCCACGGCCCTGGCTGGTGAACTGCTGGGCCTGCGTACCATCTATATGGACACCGGCAGCGGGGCCGATCGGCATGTTTCACCGGAAATGGTGGCGGCCGTGCGACAGGAGGTCCAACTGCCGATTGTGATCGGCGGGGGCATCCACACCGGTGCACAAGCCCGCGAACTCTGCGCCGCCGGTGCCGACGTGCTGGTGGTGGGCACGGCCTTCGAGGAAGATCCCGAGCTGATGTTCGCCATGAGCGAGGCGGTGCACGGGTGAGCGGATCCCAACGTATTCATGGCCATGAATACGTCATCTGTCAGCCAAGGCTGGTCCCCACCCGGCTTTCTGCCCGAAAAAGCGGCACCGCATTGGCCATCAGCAGGATGGATCCATTCATGGCCATGAATACGTCATCTGTCAGCCCAGACTGGTAATCACCCGGCTTTCTGCCCGAAAAAGAGGCACGACATTGGCCATCAGGAGGATAAGTCCATGCCGGGCCATGAAGGGATCCGTCCGGCTGAGGGCAGATGCGGTGCCGCGTTTTCGGGCTGTAAGCCGGGGGAGGACCGGACTTGGCGGACGGTTGTCGTATTCATGGCCATGAATGGATCCATCCTGCTGATGGCCAATGCGGTGCCGCTTTTTCGGGCAGAAAGCCGGGTGGTGACCAGCCTTGGCTGACAGATGACGTATTCATGGCCATGAATGGGTCCATCTTGCTGATGGCCAATGCGGCGCCGCTTTTTCGGGCAGAAAGCCGGGTGTGGGCCAGCCTGGGCCGACCCATGACGAATTCATGGCCATGACTACAGTAAGACCCGCGCGCCCCTGCGCCACTACGCTCATGTCATCCACGACCCCATGCTGGTCTTCCCCTGGCTGATGGCCGCAATGAGCGAGACGGCACTGGCCTTAACGAATCGCGACCCATTGATGGCCATGAATACGTCATCTGTCAGCCAAGGCTGGTCACCACCCGGCTTTCTGCCCGAAAAAGCGGCACCGCATTGGCCATCAGCAGGATGGATCCATTCATGGCCATGAATACGTCAACTGTCAGCCAAGGCTGGTCATCACCCGGCTTTCAGCCCGAAAAAGCGGCACCGCATTGGCCATCAGCAGGATGGATCCATTCATGGCCATGAATGGATCTGGCAGAGATCAGCGGCCCCGCGAATCCACACACTCCCATCCGTTTCAAAACGATACACTCACCCCGCCCAGCACGTTGATCGGTGCCTGCGGGAAGAGATTGACCATCTCCTGCCTCCGCCCCTCACTGATGTAGCCGTAGCTCCAGCCGTTGCTCTCGTAAAGCTCGCTGAAGAGGTTCCGCACGGTGAGGTTGAGGTCGATGAACCTGGTGCCTTTCACGTTGAGGATCGTGGCGTTCAGGCGCAGGTCGTTCACCCAGTAGGCATCCAGCATGCGATCGGAGCTGGTGGTGTTGTCGAGGTACTGCCGTCCCACGTATTTGCTGATCCAGGCCAGGTCAAAGCTGCTTTTGGCCCGCTTATTCCAAAGTTGCCAGCGCAGTTCGCTGCCCGCGATCACGGAAGGCGAAAACGAGAGGTTGCTTCGGCCGTGGGCAATGGCCACTTGCCCGCCGTTGTCCCAGTCGTCCACGTATTCCGTGAAACCGTCGAGCTTGTTGGTGCTGAACGTGGCGTTGGCCTTCCACACCAGGGGCCTGGCCAGCTGCACGCCCCCCGTCAGTTCCACGCCCGCACGGTGGCTCTTAGGCACGTTGGTGCGCAGGTCGGCACCGGTATCGCCCAGCTCGCCTGTGAGCACCAGCTGGTCCGTGTAGTCCATGTAGAATAGGTTGAGGCCCATGTTCCACCTGCCGGTTCGGCGGTCGAAACCGAGCTCATAATCCAGCAGGTGCTCACCGCGGACGCGCTGGTCCGAAGTGTTCTCCTGCAGGTCCGCACGCGATGGCTCCCGGTTGGCCACGGCAGCGGATGCGTATGCCTGCACACCCGGCGCCAGCCGCCACAACAGGCCCGCCTTGGGATTGAAGAAGGTCCACTCCACGTGCTGGGTGATGTCCTGCAGTTGGTGGTTGATGCCAAGGAAACGGTACCCCACCGTGCGCAGTTGCAGGTCACCGTACAGGTCCAGGTTACCGCGCAGGGCATAGGTCAACTTGGCGTAGGCGTTGGCGTCCGTCTTATGTGCGTCGTTGCCGTAGTAGCGGTGGCGGATGCCGATGTTTTCCGCGTAGCGCGCCCAGATGACCTCGCCGAAGTGGTCGCCCCGGTAGTCGCTGTAGCTGCCGCCAAGGATGAGCGTGTGGGCGCCCAGCTTGATGGCGGCACTGAGGTTGGCGCCCCAGAGGACGTTGTCCAGCCAGCGGCGGCGGATGATGTCGGTGCGCGTGAGCGTGTCGCCGTTCACCACCAGCGGCGAGGCAATCCCGTATGTGGACAGCTTGTCGTTGGGCTTGTACTGCTCGTAGTAGCCGGCACCCAGCACGCGGAAGAGGGTGAGGTTGAGCACGGCGTTCTTCCCCAGCTGCTGGTCGAAGAGCACTTGGTAATGCGTCTGGTCGTAATTGTCCACCTGGTTGTCGTAGGTGAAGCCGTTGTACGTGCGGTTGGTATCGATCACCTCGCGCGGCACACCGTCCCAGGCCTGGTAGGTCACTTCCTTTCCGCGGAAGGTGATGAAGCGCAGCGAGCGCCCCTTCCCCACCCACGCGCCTTGGAGGAAGTAGCTCTTCAGGTCGGCCGTGGCCCGGTCGATATATCCATCGCTGGTGATGGACGACAGGCGCAGATCGAGGCTGAACCGCGAGGCATTGGAGCTGCCGAGCAGGCCCGTGCCTGCACTGACGGCGTAGCGCTGCGTGTTGTACGAGCCGCCGCCCGCGCTAACGGTCCCCCATGCCTTTGCCTTCACCGCGGTGGTGCGCAGGTTGATGCTGGCCCCGAAGGCGCCCGGACCGTTGGTGCTGGTACCTACGCCGCGCTGCACCTCGATATCCTCGGCGCTGGCCGCCAGGTCGGGCAGGTTCACCAGGAAGGCACCTTGGCTTTCGGCATCGTTGAAGGGAACGCCGTTGATGGTGATGTTGGTGCGTGTGGCATCGCTGCCGCGGATGCGCATGGCGGTGTAGCCGATGCCGGTGCCTGCATCGCTGGTGGCCACCAGGCTGGGCTGCATGTCCAGCAGGAAGGGCAGGTCGGTGCCGTTGTTGTTGCGCTGGATCTCCTCCGCGGTCACCACGCTTTTGGCAAAGGGGGCGCGGTCGCCCGCCCGAAGGGCCGTCACCTCCGCCGGCGCCAGTTCACGCGTGGCCTGGCGCAAGGTGAAGCGCATGGCGTTGCCGCCCGCTTCCATGTGCACCAACGTGTCCAATGTTTCAAGGCCGACGGCGCTGATCCGCAGCCGCAATCCGCCCGGGACCAGCCCCCCGGCCTGAAAGCGTCCTTGTGCGTCGGCGGCCACCGACCATCCACGGTCGGTGAAAAACACGCTTGCGAAGGGCACCGGTGCGTCTGTGGCATCGTATACCGTGCCCGTCAATTTCACTTGGGCCGAAAGGGTCATGCCCGTGATCGTCGCCAAGCCCAAGAGGAAGATCCTGCCTTTCATCCGCTCTCCGTGTTGCGTCTTTCACGGAGGTGCCCGGCGGTCCGGTGCGGTCCCTTCGCAGCATTACCTGCGCAGGTTCATCGGGTATGATCTCAGCTTCCGCATCGCGCGGAGGCACCCCGTTGGAAGACGGCGCAAAGATAGGTGGATCTCACCACAGAGGCACAGGGGGCACCAGGGCTATCGCGTCTTAATTCATCAACGGTCATGACTTCGGCAGAGGGGTAGGAACAGCAGGCCCAGCGTGCGTTCCTTGCTCCCCGGACCGCCGCTCGCTTAGGTCCGCCCCCTCGCCCTGAGCCCGCCGTTCGGCGGGCACGAGGGGGACAGGATCGCCGCACGCTGGGCCTGCTGTTCCGGCACATTCTCAGTACTGGCGGGAGAAATAAGACGCGATAGCCCTGCAGGGGGCACAGGGCCTTCAGGCCGAAGGAGAACCCGTCGATCCGCCGCTCGGTGGGTCCGCGGCAAAAACGACATGTATTCAGAAGAAATCATCTATGTCCATGGCCTTGTGGGGGATACCGATGATGTCGACGTACGCCCCGCTGATCACATGGAAAATGACGTGGGCTCCTTGGGCATACTGTAATACCCCTCATGTATCTCCCGCCTATGCCGGCCCAAGCGGGCATTCTTCGCCAGCCAATGGAAGCAGGCATCCAGCTCAGCGGGGTACCGACCGCGCTGTCTTCTTCCCCCAAACCCTTTCCGAGTAGCGCCCGATACTGACCAGATCGGCCTTGGCCCACGGTGTGATCCGGAATTTCCGGTCCGGCTCAGGCATCCAATCCGCTTAACAAGCCATCAAGCGAGCAACCCGTGCCAAACTGTCCTTTGGCCGCCTGTTCAGCTCCTTCGGACAAATGCCTGCGGAGCAGTTGCACCCGTTCGTCGCGCTCCTCCATGTAACGCAGCGCCTCACGGACCACCTCTCCGATCGATCCCTATTTCCCGGTCGCCAATTTGCTCTCCAGGAATCGCTCCCAGTGTTGACCAGGGTCCAGGTCCGCAGTTGACATGTTGGTGCGTGATTGATCGCGTTACGGCAACATTCGCCGCCGCCACAGTCCTTCTTCAAGGGTAATGGACACTACCATGGTGCACAAATGCGAGCAGCCATGCCGTGAGCCATTGAACCCGTTCAACGCGGAACTGCTTGCCGACCATTCCGTGCGCAGCATGGATCTCCCCGACCTGTCGAAAAACTCGCACGGCCGGAGACGGGAAGGCTATCCAGGCTCCAACGCCCGTACCGCCTGGCGCAACCGCTCCTGCTCATCCCCGCCCACCACCACATAGGGCTTGCCCAACTCCTGCAATAGCCTCTCATACACCGTGAAGAGGCGGTCGCGGTCGTGCGGGTTCTCGCGCTGCGGGTCGTACACCCATGGAATGTCGGGCTTGCTCAACAGCCACAGGTCATAAGGGCGCTCCTCGGTCTGCCGCACCACCCAAGGATCGCTGCGGCCGAATTTCTCCTCGCCCCAGATGCGGACGGTGACCAGGTCGGTGTCGTGGATGAGCCAAGGTGCCGCCGGCAGGGCCTTCCATGCTTCTTCCTCGGCCTTGATCTGGGCCTGGGCGATGTGCAACAGGTCTTCCTCGCGGTAGGCACGGCCAAGTCCCTCCAAATACGTCCGCGCCATCTCCGGCACCCAAAGCACACCGTAGTGCCTGGCGAGGTTTTCCGAGAGCACGGACTTGCCGCTGCATTCCGGCCCGGTGACCACCACCTTGCGCATGGTGCAAAGTAACTTCGGCCTCAGGCAGCGGACGGCACCCGGATCCCGTCTCTGCCTTGAAACCACGCCCATCCCCATGAAACACACGTTGCCACTCACCTTCGCGGCATTGCTGTCCGTACCGGCATCGGCTGCACTGCCGCCCCAACAGACGCGCACGCTATATGAGCACATGCTGGAGGTGAACGTCCAATGGGAAACCATGGACCCCGCCTTGTCGGGGAATACCACGCCCGTGCATTTCGGCAACGAGGCCGGGCGCATCGCAACGCACCTCCATCTGGTGGCGGAACGCCTGCGGGAACGCACCCCCGGGGGCATCGTCCCGAAGGCCCTGGCCTGGCGGTCGGCGTTGCTGCACCAGCTTGATGCCTACGCCGACCGCGGGGTCTTCCCCCGGAATGAAGTGCTTCCCTATCGCAATCCGGTGTTCATCGATCCTTATGGCACCGCATGCGCCGTGGGCCAGTTGATGATCGAAAGCGGCCGCCGCGACCTGGCGGAGGACATCAGCCGCACCATGAACCTGGCGTACGTGAAGCAAATGCACCGGCCCGACGTGTTGGAATGGGCCGTGGAGCATGGCTTCACGGAAAATGAATTGGCCTGGATCCAACCCGGCTACCCGCCCCCCATTTCATGGGCACCGGTGGCCGGCGGCACCAACGGCCCCGTGAAGGTGCTGCTGAACCTGGACAACGGCCTGGTGCTGGTGGCCGGCAACTTCACCGAGGCCGGTGGCCTGCCCATGCAGCACGTGGCGCTCACCGATGGCATCTCGTACTTCCCCCTGGACGCCGGTGTCAGCGGCACCATCACCTGCGCGGCCGCTATGGGTGACGATATTTACTTGGGCGGCTCGAACATCAACGGGTTCTACGACCTGGCACATTGGGACGGCACGCATTGGAGCTATGACGCGGTGTTCGAGGGCAAGTTCCCACAGGTATTCGCGCTGCACGTGCTTGCAGGCGCGCTATACGCGGCAGGCGAAACCCAGGGCTTCGCCGGGGCCGATGAACGCGTGGCCATGCTGCAGGACGGCACCTGGTCCTTCCTGCCCGGCGACTTCAATGAACCGGTGGCAAGCCTGGGCAGCCTCAACGGCCAGCTGGTGGCCGGCGGCATGTTCACCTCCGTGACCGTTGATGATGACAACGTGCCGGCATCGCATGTGGCGACGTTCACCAACGGCACCTGGGCGCAACTGGGCGATGGCCTGGACGCCCCGGTGCTATGCCTGGCTTCCGATGGGAACACCCTCTATGCGGGCGGCCCGTTGTACGAGAACATCGCTCCACGCTTCGGCCTCGCCCGCATCGGTGCCGGGGGGGCGCAATGGCAGCCGCTGATGCCCAACCTGCAGGGTTATATGCAGGACCAGCCCGGCCCGGACGAGGTGCGCACCATTATCGCAGGTGTTGGCCCCCTGTTCATCGGCGGGTCCTTCCGCATGGTGATGACCATGTTGGATGGTGGCGGACTGGCCGAATTCACCGGCACGCCCGATGGGTTCACCCCCGTGGCGGACTTCAACGCCCCGGTGAATGCCGTTGCATACAACAACAACATCCCCGATGCCTTCGGCCTGATCGCCGGCGGTGAATTCACCGTGAACATCAATGACACGGTGCCGTACTTGGGCGAAGCGCTGCTCGGCATGGGCGTCCGTGCACCGCAAGGCCAGAACGCGGTCCTGCTGGGCCCCAACCCTGCCACCGATGTGCTGCACGTGGACCTGGGGGAAGGGATCCATGGAAACGTTCAGGTCGTGGACGCGCAAGGCAAGGTGGTGCTTTCCTTCCAGGCGACCCGCCGCACCGTCTCGCTCGACGTGTCGGGCCTGGCCGCAGGCACCTACTTGTTGCAGGTACAGGGCGGCGTACGGACCAAGGCCGTGCCCTTCATCAAGCGCTGAGCCCGCCCTCCTGCTGCCTGGACAAACGGCCCCAGCGCACCAGGCCGATCACCGAAAGCACGAGGTACAAGGCGTTCAGCAAGGCGTAACCATCGTATCCGATGCGCCAGTTCAGCCACACGGCCACGCTGTCGGCCACGATGAAGTAGGCCCAGTTCGCCAGGTATTTCCGGGCCATCATCCACGTGGCGGCGAGGCTGAACACGGTGACGAACGCGTCCCACTGCGGGTATTGGCCGTTGAGGTAGTTGGCCAGCAACACGGAGATCAGCCAGCTCGCCAGCAGGCCGCACGCGGCCACCACCACGTGGAAGGTCCAAGGCTGCACGCTGATCCGGCGTTCGTCAGCGGTGCGCCCCCAGCTCCACCAGCCATAGGCCGCCATGGCCACGTAGTATCCGTTGAGCACGCTCATGGCCCAGGTATGCGCCAAGGCATAGAGCCACACGCCGATGGCCCCGGCAAAAAAGCCCAGCACCCAGCCGATGCGCCTGTTCCAGGCGATGAGCAGGGTGAAGGCCACGTTCAGCACCACGGCCGCCCATTCCAGCAGCACGTTCGGCGACAAGGTCCAATGGTCCATGCTGCACGGGCACCCTCACTTGGCCACCTTGCGCCGCAGCTCGAAGTTCCGGCCCAGGTACACCTTGCGCACCTGTTCGTCCGCGGCCAACTCCTCGGCCGTGCCTTGTTTGAGGATCTTTCCTTCGAAGAGCAGGTAGGCCCGGTCGGTGATGCTGAGCGTTTCCTGCACGTTGTGGTCGGTGATGAGCACGCCGATGTTGCGGTCCTTCAGGTGCGACACGATGCCCTGGATGTCCTCCACGGCGATGGGGTCCACCCCTGCGAAAGGCTCGTCGAGCAGGATGAACTTGGGCTCGGTGGCCAGGCTGCGCGCGATCTCCGTGCGGCGCCGTTCGCCCCCGCTGAGCACGTCGCCCAGGTTTTTGCGCACATGCCGCAGGCTGAATTCGTCCAACAGGCTTTCCAGCTTTTTCGCCTGCTCGGCCTTGGACAGCCTGGTCATCTCCAGGATGGCGCGGATGTTGTCCTCCACGCTGAGCTTGCGGAACACGCTGGCCTCCTGCGGCAGGTAGCCGATGCCCAATTGCGCACGCTTGTACATGGGCAGGTCGGTGATGTCCGTTTGGTCCAGGTACACCCGGCCCTCGTTGGGCTTCACCAGCCCAACGATCATGTAGAAGCTCGTGGTCTTGCCCGCCCCGTTGGGCCCCAGCAGGCCCACGATCTCGCCTTGCGCCACCTGCACGCTCACCCCGGCCACCACGGTGCGCCGCTTGTACTTCTTGACAATGTGTTCCGCGCGCAGGATCATTCAGAACTGCAAGGCAAGGTTCAAACGTAAAGCGAACAGGTTGGTACCGGGGTGATCATTGTAGGTGAGGCGCCAAACGCCGTCCACGCGCAACACCTTCAGGATGTTCTCCACCCCGGCGCTCACCTCCACGAAGGGCCCGTCGCCCAAGGAATACATGCCCGGCAGCAACAGCATCTCCCGCTGGGTGCGGTCCATGTCCAACGAACCGGCCACGGCCTTGGCCGCCGCAACCTCGCGCCATTTCAGCCTGCGCAACAGCGGGACGCGGTTGAAGAAGAGCCCCTCGAAGTGATGCTCCAGGAACAGCTGTACATAACGGTCGCTCATGAACTCGAAGTAGTTCATGGTGTTGAAGGCCAGGTCGTCGTTGTAGAAGGTCTCATTGCCGCTATGCAGCACCAGCAACGGATAGGGCAGGTCGCCCCAAACGCGCCCCGCCTCGGCATTGATGCGCATCCATCCAAGGGTGCCCAATTGCAGGCGCTGGTACACATGGGCCACCACCTTGCTGTAGCCGTACTCGCTCTGGGCCAACCGGGGCAGGCCGGTGGCCAGGTGAAGCTCCACGGTGGGATAACGGGTGCCCAGGCTCATGCGGGAAAAATCGCCGCTCACGTATTTTTCCTTGTAGGCAAAGCGCGTGTTCAGCGCCACTTCCGCGGTCTGGATGGAATTGACCACCGTGGACGGCTCACCGGCCGCACCGGGCCGCAGGTATTTCAGGTCGCCCTTGGGGAACAAGGTGCGGTAGCGCAGCATCAACGTGTTGTCGAGACCGGTGAACCATTCGCGCTGGTAACTGACCATGGACTCCTCCACCAAGGTGAGCTTGGTGTTGGGCGTGCGCCGGAACACGCTGCTGAGGATGTTGTCGCCCCGGAAGGCGTTCACGCTCTCCCCCAGCTGCTCCAGGTCCTGCTTGTAGGTCACCTCCAGGATCTGGCGCGAGGTCTTGCTCACGAACGTCTTCCCGCCCAGCCCGAATTTGAACTTGCCGTCCTTGGTGCCGTAGGCCAGGTAGCCGTTGAACTCGGTGCGCGTGCTGAAGTTGCTGCTCGTGCGCCCGCCAATGCGGAAGCGGTTGCCTTCAAGGGGATTGAAGCTGTAGGTGGTGAAATAGGGCCCCAGGTCGATCTTGCCCCTGGTGTAATACCCCGTGAAGATGGTGGTGACGATATCCACGTAGGTGCGGAAACGCGGGATCGTCTTCATGGTGTCCACCATGTGGTAGATGGCGTTCTCCTGCGGGGACAGGTTCTCGTGCCGATGCTCATCCCAGTATGCGGAGCCCAGGCTCAACGGGTCGATGTCCATCACCACCTCATCGGCACCGGCGTAGAACCCGGGCGGCATGGGCTTGTTGATCACGAAATCGCGGTAACTGGCGGTGCGCCTGCCATAAAAGCCCTGTACCGGCCGCTTGGCGTCCTTCTTCTGGTTCTTCACCAGGTTCAGGTCCACCAGCAATTGGTCCTTGGTGAGCATCCACACCTCGGGCTGCACCTGGGAATACTCCTGCTTCACCTGGAAACCTTCCACGAAGTTGAGGTTGGCCCCGGTGGCGATGCCCGCCTCGATGCTTTTCACGGCGTAGCTGGTGTCATTCACCCACATGCTGCCGGAAAAGGCCAGCTCCTGCACGCGTTTGGGGCTGAACGAGATGTGGTAGCACCAGTTGTTGCCCACCCAATTGCTGTCCAGCAGGTAGTAGTTGTAGTAGGCCCTGCCCCCGTCGGCAATGGGGCTCACGAAGTTCTTGCCGAAGATCACCAGGAAGTTGTCGTAGATGTTCACGTTCTGGTACATGTCGCCCATGAACTGCGAAATGCTCGGGTTCTCCAGGCCACTCACCTTGGTGCCATGGATCAGCTCACGGCGCGTCTTCGGCTTTTGGCGGTAATACACGTCGCTCATCGTCTCGGTCATGAAGATGGGCAGGAAGGGCTTGCCGCCCGAAGTGTCCACATGGTCGAAGATGAACGCGAAGTCCTTGAAGATCTTCTTCTTCTCGAACTCCTCGGTGATGTTGTTCAGGTCGAACTCCACCTTGTTGTACGCCTCGTACTGGTATGCCTCCAGCTTCTCGCGGTTGTTCACGGGCTTGTTGGCCACCAGGCGGCGCAGGATGGGAAACGCCGGATTGCCCTTGTAAGTGACCACCACATCGGCCAGTTGCTCGGTGGCCGCATGCATGCGGATGTCGATGCGCTGCGGCTGGTCGCGTTTCACCTTGGCCGTGAAGGGGGCATAGCCCATGCTCACCGCCCGGATGCTGTCCGTGGCGTAGTAGGTCTCCAACACATAGTTCCCGTCCAGGTCGCTGTTGGTGGACACCCGGCTGTCGATGAAGCTGATGTTGACGAACGGCAGCGCCTCGCCCGTGGCCGCATCGGTGACCGTGCCGGTGATGCGGGTGGTCTGCGCGCCGGCAAGCACGGCCCAGGCCATGGCCGCCGCGAGCAGCATCCCACGGTGGGACCGGATCGACATGCACCCGTTCATGCCCGTGTGCCGTTGGCCGCCGTTTTGTCCATCGCCCGGATGGTGCGCGCCGCCAGGAGGATGCTGCCTTCGTACAGGACGATCAGCGGAAAGGATACGATCAATTGGCTGGTGACATCGGGCGGGGTGATGATGGCCGCGATGATCAGGATCAGCACGTAGGCATGGCGGCGGTAGGTGCGCAGGAAGGCCGGGCCCACCAGGCCGGTGCGCGCCATGAAATAGACCAGCAGCGGAAGCTCGAACAGCACGCCCGTCCACAGCGTAAGCGAGGTGATGGTGCCGATGTAGCTGCGCAGGTCCACCAGGTTGGGCACCGCCGCGCTCACCGTATAGGTCCCCAGGAATTGGATGCTCATGGGGGCCAGCACATAATAGCCGAACAGCACCCCGGACAGGAAGAGGAGGCTGGCGAAGAAGACCACCCCGCGCAGGGACCGCTGTTCGGCAGCCTTCAGGCCGGGTTTCACGAAGCGCCAGAGTTCCCACAGGATGTAAGGCATGGCCAGGATGAGCCCCCCCGCCATGGACACCGTGAGGTGTACCAGGAACTGCCCCGCCATGGTGGTGTTCATCAGGGTGAAGCCCGTGGCATCCATGCAAAAGGACCGGTCAAGCCCCAACCTCTGCGCCAAGTGGCAGAAGGCCCGGTAGGTCACGAAGTCCGGCCGCTGCGGTGCCAGGATCACCCGGTCGAAGACCACCTCCTTGAAGACGAAGACGAGCACCATGCCCACGAAGGCCCCCGCCGCCGAGCGGACCAGGGTCCAACGCAATGCCTCCAGATGATCCAGGAATGTAAGCTCCTTCTTCGCTTCAGCCATGCGCCATCGGCCAAAGAAGGCCGCGCCAAAGATAGAGGCACCTTGAAACCGCACCGGGAGGCACCCCATTGGTTTTCAACGTGTTTCCAAAGGCGGGCACAAAAAGATCCAAGCTTTCCAAGGTCTTCCATAAGAGTGCCTTGCCCATTGTCCGGATCGCCCTACATTTAAGCGATCATTCAACGCGGTAGCTCCGCCGCATCAACCCAATTATGACGAACGCAGTCATTTCCCCGAACGAAGCACTTCAGCAGTTCTTCGGCTTCAAGGCCTTCAAGGGCGAACAGGAAGCCATCGTGCAAAGCGTACTTGACGGCAAGGACACCTTCGTGATCATGCCCACCGGCGGCGGCAAGAGCCTCTGCTACCAGCTCCCCGCGCTGATGAGCGAGGGCACCGCCATCGTGGTCAGCCCGCTGATCGCCCTGATGAAGAACCAGGTGGACCTGCTGCGCAGCTTCGGCGGCGAGGACGGCGTGGCCCACTTCCTCAACAGCTCCCTCACCCGCAACCAGGCCGTGAAGGTGAAGGAGGACATCCTCTCCGGGGTCACCAAATTGCTGTACGTGGCGCCCGAGTCGCTCACCAAGAAGGAGAACGTGGAATTCCTCTCCGACATCAAGATCAGCTTCTTCGCCATCGACGAGGCCCACTGCATCAGCGAATGGGGCCACGACTTCCGCCCGGAATACCGCCGCCTGCGCACCATCTTCGACGAGATCAAGCGCGTGCCGGTGATCGCCCTCACGGCCACGGCCACCGAGAAGGTGCAGGAGGACATCCTGAAGAACCTCGACATCCCCGGCGCCAGCGTATTCAAGGCCTCCTTCAACCGGCCCAACCTCTATTACGAGGTGCGGCCAAAGAAGGACGTGGTGCGCGAGATCATCCGCTACGTGAAGCAGAACAGCGGGCGCAGCGGCATCATCTACTGCCTGAGCCGCAAGAAGGTGGAGGAGATCGCCGAGACCCTGCAGGTCAACGGCATCAAGGCCCTGCCCTACCACGCCGGCATGGACGCGGCGCAACGCGCCAACTTCCAGGACCGCTTCCTGATGGAGGACGTGGACGTGATCGTGGCCACCATCGCCTTCGGCATGGGCATCGACAAGCCCGACGTGCGCTTCGTGATCCACCACGACATCCCCAAGAGCCTGGAGAGCTACTACCAGGAGACCGGCCGCGCCGGCCGCGACGGCGGGGAGGGCAAGTGCATCACCTTTTACAGCTACAAGGACATCGAGAAGCTGGAGAAGTTCCTGCAAGGCAAGCCCGTGGCCGAGCAGGAGATCGGCAAGCAGCTGCTGGCCGACACGGTGAGCTACGCCGAGACCGGCATGTGCCGGCGCAAGTACCTGCTGCACTACTTCGGCGAGGAACTGCCCGGCGACAATTGCGGCGCCTGCGACAACTGCCTGAACCCGAAGGAATACTTCGAGGCCCAGGACGACCTCGCCCTGGTGCTCGCCGCAGTAAAGGAGAGCAAGGAACGGCACAAGGCCCGCTTCATCTGCGACCTGCTCACGGGGCAGGACACCAGCGAGATCAAGAACTACAAGGGCGACAAGCTGAAGGCCTACAGGGCGGGCAGCGACCACGAACCCCAGCACTGGATGGCCGTGATCCGCCAGGCCAACGTGGGCGGGTTCCTGCACAAGGACATCGAAACCTACGGCAACCTCAGCCTCACCCCCGAGGGCAAGGCCTTCCTGAAAAAACCCGTGCCGATCACCTTCACCAAGGAACGCGAACGTGCGGACGACGACACACCGGACGATGATGTCGTGCTGAACGGCAAGGGCGGCGGTGCGGCGGACGAGCGGCTGATGGCCATGCTGAAGGACCTGCGCCATGCGGAGGCCAAAAAGCGCAAGCTGGCGCCCTACGTGCTGTTCCAGGACCCCTCGCTGGAGGAGATGACGATGCGCTACCCCATCACCCTGGAGGAGCTCACCAACATCACCGGCGTGGGGGCGGGAAAGGCCCAGAAATTCGGCAAACCGTTCGTGGAACTGATCGAGCGGTACGTGGAGGAGAACGAGATCGAGCGGCCGGAGGAGGAGACCGTGGTGCGGTCCGTGGTGAAGAAGAGCAGCAACAAGGTGCACATCATCCAGAACATCGACAAGCGCCTGTCCCTGGAGTCCATCGCCAAGGCGAAGGGCTTGAACATGGGTGAGCTGATCGACGAAATGGAGACCATCGTGAGCAGCGGCACCAAGCTCGACATCAATTACCACCTGGACGAAGTGCTGGACGAGGATGCCCAGGAGGAGATCATGGACTACTTCCGCGAGGCCGAGTCGGACAGCATCGAGGAAGCCTCGAAGGAGTTCGATGGCGAGTACAGCGACGAGGAACTGAGGTTGATGCGCCTGAAGTTCATGAGCGAAGTGGCGAATTAAGGGTTAGTTGGAAGTTGTTGGTTGCCAGGGAAGGCCGTGCTGCAGCGCGTGGCAATTGGGGTGTTCGTAGGGCGTAGGACGCAGGGCGAAGGCCGTAGGGCGTGCTCGCGGCTCAGGGCTCGCGGCTGGTGGCTCGCGGCTCATGGCTCACGGCTCACGGCTCATGGCTCACGGCTGGTGGCTCGCGGCTCATGGCTCATGGCTCATGGCTCACGGCTCACGGCTATTGGCTCACGGCTTATTAGAACTCACGGCTATTGGCCGGAAAAACCGGGTCATCACGGTGCCTGGGAACCGGCAACTAAGCACCGCGCATTTCCTTCAGCGCCCCCCACACCAATACACCTGTGCCAATGGCCAGGCTTTCATCCGGGAGGTCGAATGCGGGCGTGTGCAGGCCGGGCGCGGGGCCTTTTTGGGGATTGCCCGTCCCGAGACGGTGGAAGCTGGCGGGCATGACCTGGCTGTAGAAGGCAAAATCCTCGCTGCCCATGCGCTGCGGCATCTCCACCACCTGGTCGGCACCGAGGAACTCCGCCGCCGCGGCCCGCATCCTTTCCGTCAGCGGCTCATCGTTCACCAGCACCGGATAGCCTTTGCGGACCTCCACTGCGCAGCTGCCACCATGGGACCGGCAGAGCGCGTCCGCCTTGCGCACCAGCCATTCGTGGGCCTCTGCCCGCAGCTCCTCATCAAAGGTGCGCAGGGTACCGGCGATCTGCACTTCGTCGGGCACCACGTTGGTGGCCCCGTCGGCGAGCACCCGGCCAAAGCCGAGCACCAACGGGCGGCTGCCCGCCCACGCCTTGCATTCATCCTTGAGCACGATCAGCAGCCGGGCGGCGATCTGGATCGGGTCGATCAACTTCTCCGGCTGTGCCGCATGCCCTCCCTTCCCCTTCACCGTCAAATAGAGCTCGTCGCTGCTGGCCATGAACGGCCCCGCATGGAAGCCCACCTTCCCCACCTCCAGTTCCGGCGTTACGTGCTGCCCCAGGATGGCGTCCGGCGCGGGATCTGACAACGCCCCCTCCTTCAGCACCAGTGAGGCGCCACCGGGGATCTTCTCCTCACCGGGCTGGAACAACAGCAGCACCGTACCGTTCCATTTGCCACGCAGTTCGTGCAGCACCCTGCCCGCCGCCAGTACCATGGCGGTATGCGCATCATGGCCGCAAGCATGCATCACGCCCGGATTCCGGGAGGCATGGGGCAGCGCATTCTTCTCCTGGATCGGCAGCGCATCGATGTCCGCCCGCAGGCACACCGTGCGGCCCGCGCCACGGCCTTGCAGCACCCCGATCACGCCCGTGCCGGCGATGCCCGTGCGCACCGCCAGGCCCATGGCCCGCAACCGGTCGGCGATGTACCGGCCGGTGAGGTGCTCCTGGAAGCTCAGCTCCGGGTGTGCATGCAAATGCCTGCGCACGGCAATGGTGTCGAAGTGGTGTTCCCGGACCAGCGCCTGGACCTGCTCCACGGTGATGGGGTCCGCCATGCCTCAAATATCCAAGCTGAGCGAGAATTGGAAGATCCCCTTTTGGATCACGCCGTCCTCCACGCCCCACGCCCAGTCGCCGCGCATGAAGTAGCCCAACAGGCGTGCCCGCACGCCGAACCCGTAGCCCCAGATGATGGGCTCACGCTGGTTGCGGATGGTGATGGTGAGCGGGTTGCGCCGGATGACCTGGCGGTTGAAGGAGTTATCCTCGCCGTACGGGTCGTTGCCGGTCCATGCCGTGCCGGCGTCGCCGAAGGCCACGATCTGGAAATTCTGCAGGAAATCGCTTTGCATGGGGCGGTTGAGCAAGTAGCGGAACACCGGCAGGCGAAGCTCCGAGTTCAGCACCGCAAAGGCGCTGCCGTTGCGGGCATTGTACCAGAACCCGCGCATAGGCACCGCCAGCCCCTGGAAGAAGTAGTTCCGCGAGAAATCGATGGGGATGCTGTTGTCCGTCTTGGCGAACAGCCAGTTGTCCACGCCGCCCATGAAGAAGAGCACCTTGCGGCTGCCCATGGAGGCCGAGCCCGCCAGGCGGTTCACCCAAGTGAGCTCGCGGTGGATGCTCAACCCGTTGCGCACATCGAAGCCCACCACCTGCATGTCCGTGCGCCGGTCCGTCGGCTCGATGTAATATTCCCCGAACAGCTTGGTCTTCCAGCCATTGTACAGGTTCAGCCCGCGGGGACGGCTGCTGTCGAACACATACTCAAGCTTCGCCCCCACCATTTGGTCGCTGTGGTTCGGGGCGCCGAGTGAATACTGGTCAATGCTCTGCGTCACGTGCTGGTCATGCCGGTAGGTGATGGACCCCCGCAGGGCGGTGAGCTCATTGAACGGCCAGGACAGCCGGTAGGTGGCGGCGTGGGTATAGAGTTTTTCCACCCCGAGGCGCGTGAGGCCCTGCGTGGCTTGCCGCTGGAAGATGAAATCCTTGTCCAGCCGCCGCTTCAGGTTGGCAAACTGGAGCAGGTAGGTGTTGTTGTTCAGGTCCAAGGCCAGCCGGAAGCCCCCCGTGATCTTGTAGTCCTCGAACAGGTCGCTCACCGCCATGCGCATCAGTCCGCTCAAGCCGGGGTTGAGCGCATCCGGGCCGATCAACGGCTGATAGAACTCGGAGGAATAGCTGTTGTCCAATTGCGTCAGCACTTCGTCCGTGGCGAAATTCACGTTGTAGTTGCGCTGTTCCGGGAAGGTGACCGTGGTGATCCGGGCCGTGTCCACCGGCTGATCCGGAAGGCCCACCACCGGCACCTCGGCCTGGCCATCACCGCGTTGCCCGGGCTGTTCCGAAGGGCGCGGTGGCGGGGCCGGCCCTTCATCGCTGAACCGGTAGTTGCGGATATCGACCGCATCGGCCGTGGTATCCCTGGGCACCTGTACGTCCACCTTCACCACCATGCCCATATCCTCCATGGCCGGGACCTGCATCGTTCCACCGGGCTCCCGTGGCACCATCCCTTCCTTGCCTTCCAAAGCCCCCCCGGCACCGGCGGTGCTGCCCCGCAGGAAATGGTACTTCCCGTCGTGGAAGGTCAGCTGGGCATACCACTTCCGGGCCGCATGCACATCCTGCTCCAAGATCCCACGCTTGCCGCCCCCAAGCCGCTCGACCACCGTGAAATACCGGTAATGGACCGTGGTGTCCACGGCGCTCACCGTGCTGTCGTAATGGGCCAGCCACCGGTCCTGCACCCGGTCCGCGTTGCTCAGCCAGGTGTAATGCAGGCTGTCCCACATCGCCGGTTGCCGTTCGTCCACGCCCGGCGTGTTGGTCAGCCGCGTCAGCACCTGCCCGCGCGTGGCCAGGTCGTAGCGGAAAATGTCCTTCGAGTTGGGCACCCACGCCGGTGCCGTGTTCGCCCGCAAGGTGTCATCCGGGCGATTGCTGCTGAACAGGATCGTCCGCCCGCCATCGGCAAAGGCCGGGTCCAGGTCATCGAACTGGTCGTCGGTGAGCCGCTCCTGGCGGTTGCCGATCACATAGTACAGGTACAGGTCCGTACGCCCGTCCTGCACCCCGCTGAACACCATGTTCCGCCCGTCGGGGCTGTAGGCCATGGACAGGATCTTGTCCAACATGAACACCGGATGCTTGCCGGTCTTCCGGTCCGCCATGGTATAGGTGTGCAGCACGAGTTCGCCCTTGCGCTCGGTGGTCCACGACAGGGCCTGCCCCGTGGGATGCCATGCCAGCACCGGCCAGCTGCGGTCGATGATCCGGTCGATCTTCTTTTCGCCCTTCGCGATCTTCCTCACCTTTCCGGTCCCCAGGTCGTAGAGCCACACCTTGTACTGGCCCAATTCATTGCTCACCCACGCGGCGTGGCGGCCGTCCGGCGACAGCTTGAACTGGGCGTAGGTCCGCATCTTCCGCGTCTTCACCGCCAGCTCCGTGGCCTCCCCGACGCGCCGCGTACGCTCGTCCTCGGCGAAGCGTGTGCGGTAGTGGTTGAACGCCTCCTTCATCAATGCCTTCAAGGGCATGCCCAGCACGTACATGAAGCCGTTGTCCGCATTGCGGCTCACTCGCGCCATATACAGGATGTTCGGGATCACCGCCGGCCCGTACACGTCGGCCACGTAGCCCCACAGGGCCTGCCCCGCCAATTCCGCATCCTTGCCCTCCAGGCGGTTGAACTTTTCGTAGCGCCCACTGAGCACCCCGTCGCGAACCCGGCTTTCATCCGCCGCATCCCACGGACCCGACACATAGGCCACCACACCCTTGGTGAACCACTCGGGCAGGTTCATGGTGGCGCTGTTCTTCAGCACCTCGCGCCAGTTGCCGCCGAACATCATCTGGTCCAAGATCACCTGCGCGATGCCCGAGCGCACCTGCCGGTCCAGCTTGGCCCGGTCGCCCTCGTTGTACACGAACACCTTGGTGCCCACGATGCGCGTCACCCCCCCGATGTTGTACTGCTCATCGTCGGACAGGCCGATGTTGCTCTGGCGGAAATCGCCCTGCGTGTTGTACACCACGAACTGGATGCGCTCA
Source organism: Flavobacteriales bacterium (assembly GCA_024103275.1). Taxonomy (GTDB): domain Bacteria; phylum Bacteroidota; class Bacteroidia; order Flavobacteriales_F; family PHOS-HE28; genus PHOS-HE28. The sequence continues at coordinate 33,996 of JAGFIV010000090.1, read as the reverse complement.
TCCAGCGTGTGGTCGAAGAACTTCTCCAGCTCCTTCTTGTTGCGCAGCGCGCTGATGGAGACGTACTTCGCCACGTCGCGCCCCTCCTTGTAAAAGAACGTCTCGATCTCCGGGAAACGGTAGCTCTGCCACAGGAACTCGCGGTACTGCACCCGGTTCTTGCCGAAACGCTGCTGGCTGCCGTTGTAGAACTGCGCCAACGACGGCAAGGCCGGCAGGGCCATTGCCACTAGGGCGATCATGCGCAACAGGCGTTCCACGGCGGACAAGGGGATACTTTTGCGGGGAGTCGCGAAGTTCACGCTTTTTCGGCAGGCATGCACATCCAAAAAATCACCTTCAACCCTTTCCAGGAAAACACCTATGTGCTGCACGCCGACGGTGAAGGTATCCTGATCGACCCCGGATGCAACGACCGGAACGAGCAACGGCAGCTGGAACAATGGCTGGAGGAGAACGCCGTGCGGCCCGTTCGATTGCTGCTCACCCACGCCCACATCGACCATGTGATGGGCTGCGCCTGGGTGCAAGCGCGCTACGGGCTGCTGCCGGAACTGCACCGTGCCGACCTGCCCACCCTGGCCATGGTGGGGCAGTCGGGCCTGCTGTTCGGCATCTCCTGCGATCCCGTGCCCGCCCCGCAGGTTTTCCTGGAGGAAGGCCAGGTGATCCCCTTGGGCGCGGAACACCTCGATGTGCTCTTCGTACCCGGCCACGCGCCCGGCCATGTGGCCTTCTTCAGCCCCCGCCAGCGCTTCCTCATCGGCGGCGATGTGCTCTTCCACCGCAGCATCGGCCGCACCGACCTGCCCGGCGGCGATCTCGACACGCTGCAACGCAGCATCCGTGAGCAGTTCTACCCCTTGGGCGACGACATCACGGTGTACCCCGGCCACGGGCCGGAAACCACCATCGGCGAGGAGCGGCGGGAGAACCCGTTTGTGCGGGGTTGAGACCTACTTCCGCTCGTAGCTCGGGTTCACCACCTTGCTCTTCTCAAAGGCGTTCTGCTTCACCGGCGGGCAGGCCCAGCCTTTGGGATAGCGCAGGAACAGGAAGCGCACGCTGAAGATCAGCGGGCGGTAGGTGCTGCTGAACCATTGCAGCTTGCCGAAGTTGCCGCCATCTTCCGGTGTAACACTGAACACCGGCGTCTCGATGGCCGGGATGACCATGAGCTGCTGGGTAAGCTTGAAGCCGTAGCCCAGCCTGGCATGCAGCTGCCCGGTGAACTCGGGCGGGAAGCTCCAGCGGTTAAGGACGCTGAAGTCGCCGGTGTAGTCGTGCGCGGTGCCGAAACGCCAGTCCACGTTGGCGCCCAGGCTGAACTGGATGAACTGGTAGTCGCGTACTTGGAAGAGCTTGTTGGCATTGACGTGCGCCGTAAGGTGCTGGTCGTTGAAGCCGCCCTCGCCGGCCAGCAGTCCGGTGCTGTCGCCGCGCAGCAACGTGCCGGTGAAGGCCTCGGTGCCCTTGAGCTGCTTGTAGGCCAGGCCGAAATCCCAATAGTCGAGGATCAAAGGATCGGCCGTGGCGTGGAACCAGCCCGCCTCCAGGTAGAGACCGATCTTGCCGGCGGGGTCGAAGAGCGCGGTGTAACTGGTGTCAGCGTTGCGGAAGACCTCTTCCTCCTCATCCTTGAAGCGGGGCAAGGTGTAGGTGATGCCAGGGGCGAAGTAAAAGCCACCGCGCCGCATCTTGCCATCGGTGGGAAAGACCTCGGGACGCTTGCGGCCATAGATGCCCTGTGCGAGCAGGGAACCCGCGAACAGGAAGCCGGACAACAGCACAAGCAGGCGCATGGCTCCAAAGGAAGTGCGGGGCATGGTCCTTTAACGCAGGAATGGGCCGGGAAGTGTCAACGGGAGGGTGTGGGTTGGGGTTATCAGTTGTCAGTTGTTAGTTGGCAGTTGGCAGAAGCAGTTGGCAGGAGCAGTTGGCAGGCCGTAGGCCATAGGTCGTAGGGGTCGCTCGTGGCTCACAGTTCGTGGCTTATAGCTCATGGCTCACAACTCGCAGCTCATGGCTCGTAGCTTCACTGTATTCGGGAAATTCACGAAAAAGCTGGTTTGCTGGTTTACTGGTTTGCTGGCTATCTTTACAACATGAAAATGACCTTTGAACTACCGGCTGACCTGGCGAGGCAATTGAAGGTGCGCGCAGCCGAGGAGGGCGTGAAGCTGAAGGACCTGGTGGCGGAGGCGTGCAGGAGGTTGCTATCAGCTTCATCCAAGGAGGTCAAGGGCAAACCTCAATCCTTGTCCTATCCCAAGTTGAAAGGGGGGCGGCAAGCGAAGTCGGGCGAGGAGATGACGCCCGATCGCGTGGCAGAAGTGCTCTGGGGCAGTGGTGAATGAGCATGCCCTGGCTACCGGATGTCAATATCTGGTTGGCACTGAGCCTTCCAGGCCATGTCCATCATGTAGCGGCTGATCAATGGTTCACATCGATCGATCGCTCCGCCTATTTCTGTCGTGCATCTGAACAAGGGTTGCTCCGGTTGCTTACCACTTCCGCTGTGATGACACCATACAACTTGAGCGCCTTGAGCAACCGCAAAGCCCTGCAGCACCTGAATGGCTTCCATTCCTTGGACCGGGTCCTGTTTGCCAGGGAACCCGAATCGATCAATGCTCATTGGCACAAATTGGCCGACGCGAACACCGCCTCACCCAAGCTCTGGATGGATGCCTACCTCGCCGCCTTTGCCATTACCGGCGGCTTCCGGCTGGTGACCACGGATAAGGCCTTCAAGCAATTCAAGGGACTGAACCCGCTGGTGTTGTAAGGGAACTTTGAACCGCTTCGCTGCCCCGAAATCCGTAGGCCGTCACCCACGAACCGCCCCTCCGTCCTGCCGCTTGCGCTTTCGCTCCTCGTACCAGCGCATGTAGTGCTTCATGGCCCAGCCATAGACCAGGCCGGCCACCAGCCAAAGCACCAACGCCCGGGCCAGGGAACCGGCGGTGAGCGCTTCCTTCTCCACCAGGGGATACACAATGCCCATGATGATGAACATGAACGCGCCCCAGACCAGGCCTTGGATGATCCAGCCTTTTCCTGCGAATGGATTCCGTTCCGGTCGATCCTTCATGTGGATGGGGTTGACGCTCCGATCAACCCCGTAGGGCCGAGGTTCGCTGCAAGATAGGCCCCAATAGGGGTTACTCCTGTTCTTCTTTAGGCCCGATCCGACCGTGGCCCTTACCCGGCTTCCCTCTCAGTACCGCTTTGGCATTCAATCCGGTAACGACCTTCTTTCCCGTTCGGGCCTCCAATTCCAACCGGGCCACATGCGCCACGTGGCCGCCTTGCCGGGCCACTTCCTTGCTTGACTCAAATGTCCTTGGTTCGGTGGCTTGTGAAATATCCTTGGTCGAGGCTTCCGCCAGCATATTGAGGATGAGCTCCGTATTGGTCATGTTATCACGCAAATTCTCCTTCCTCAGCCCCTTCAACACTTTATACTGCTTGGTGGTATTGCCGCTCCATGCCTTGGTAATGATGTCCGTGAGCGTTGCAAACTGAATGCCTTCCTTAAGTCCGATGCGTTTCCATTCATCCGTGAGCTCTTTCCGGACCTCGATGCTCTTGAGCCGTTGATTGATCCAATTCTCGGAATAGCCCAATCGCAGATATTGTTCCAGTGCCCTGTCAATTGAAAGTTCCGGATCGGCCAATTCGTCCATCCGCTCAGAAGCAACCATGGCCAGCCAGCGTTTGAAGGGCTCCGCCTTTGGCGATGGTATGGACTGGACCAACCGGAAAAGCTGCTCTGTATCGGCAACATCGGTTAGCCGCATCTTACCGTCACCAGCAGGCATTTTCAACTGTCCGATTTCCTCGGACAGTTCACTTCCCTCCTTCCCCAGCTTGACCTTCAGGTCATTCCAGTACTTCCGAGGGCGCTCGGTTCCGGTAAGCGCCTCGATGGCATCGATGATGGAGAAGTACCATTTCTCTCTGGCATCGTCCCATACGGTCCGCACTTGCTTCTCCTCGAAGACTTTAATGGTGTTCCGTTCGGTCATTCCCCTAGGTCATCGGAACAAGGTAAGCCTATGTTGGCACTCCTGGCTCACGAAGACATCCTCGTGGAGCACCATGTTATCATACTGACCGGGCAGCTATCACGCCTTGTCCAGCAATTCCAATGCTTTCCGCTCCACCTCCTCGCTTTCCCACTTTTCCGCGATGCCGGGCATGGCCAGCACCTGCTCCATGATTCGGTCGTGGCGCCGGCCTTCGCGCAGTGCGTCCACGTAGGGGATGTCGGTGAACTTCACCTGGCTGTACAGGGGCATCCAGCGGTCGGGGTGCTTGGCCTGCAGGTGGCCCTCGATCTTCTTGCGCAGCAGGAAGCGCGGATCGGCCACCAGGTCGCGCATTTCGATGAAGTTGCGCATGCTGAGGTCGGCGATGGCATGGCCGTTGGCCACGCGCTCGGCGTTGTAGGTCTCCAGCACCGCGCCCCAGTTGTTATCGCCGTGCTTGTCCAGTTGTTTGCAGAGCACGTGGCAGTCCTCGAAGCCGGCATTCATGCCTTCGCCGTAGAACGGCACGATGGCGTGGGCCGCATCGCCGAGCAGGGCCGCGGTGGCACCGTGGACCCACGGGCTGCAGCGCACCACCACCAGGTTGGCCTGCGGGTGGCGCATGTACTGCTCCGTCATGTTGGGGATCAATGCGTAGGCATCCGGGAAGTGCGTGCGCAGGAAGCGGTCTGCCTGTTCCTCGGTGCGGATCACATCGAAGCCGGCATCGGGCGCCTCAGGCACGGCCTTGTGGGGCATGAAGAGCGTGCCGGTGAAGCTGCCGTTGCCGTTGGCCAAGCCCATGAGCATGTAGTACCGCCGCGGCCAAATGTGCAGGCAGTTCGGGTCCATCAACGAGGTGCCGTCGGGGCCTGCGGGGAAGGAGATCTCCTTGTAGTCGTGCTCGATGTATTCCTGGCTGTAGTTGAAGCGGCCGAACTGCATCTTCAGGCGCACCGCGCTGAAGGCTCCGTCGCAGCCCAGCACCACCTCGCCGGTGGAGGTCGCGGGTTCCGCACCCTTGCGGCTGAACGTACACGTGGCCTTGTCCAGGTCCACGTCCTCGCAGCGGTGGCCGAAGTGCAGGGTGACGCCCGGCACGCGTTCGGCCTCGTCCAGCAGGCGGTTGTTCAGCTCGCCGCGGCTCACGGACCAATTGGCCTTGTGGTCGATGCTGTACGCCAGCTGGTTGGTGCGGCCCTCGGGATCGTGCGTCATGCGGGCGTACACCGGCACGGTGATCTTGCGCACGGTCTCCTCCAGCCCCGCCAGACGCAACGCGGCCCAGCCCCTGTGGCTCACCACCAGGTTGATGGAGCGGCCTTCCCAGGGCTTGGCCTTGCGTGGATCATCGCGCCGCTCGTACACGTCCACCTTGTGGCCACGCCTGGCCAGCAGCACGGCCAACAGGCTGCCGACCAGCCCGCCGCCGATGATGGTGATGTTTTTCATGGGGTTAGGTGCCAGGTCTCAGTTTTCAGTTTTCAGTTTTCAGTTGTCAGTTCTCAGTTGTCAGTTCTCAGTTGTCGGTTGTCAGTTCTTCGTTTTCAGTTGTTCCTGGCAACCAACAACCTTGCACTGACAACCTCTTCATGGTTCTGCTGTTCCATCATTGCCCGCTCAGGCATTTCTCCAGCGCCTGCCCGAAGCGGAATACGTCCTCGAACGAGTTGTACATGGGCACGGGTGCCAAGCGGATCACGTTCGGTTCACGCCAATCCACGGAGACATACTCCTGGGCCAGCCGCTCGTAGAGGGCCCTGCCCTTGCCGTGGGCGATCACCGAGAGCTGGCAGCCGCGCTGGGCGGGGTCGGCCGGGGTGATGACCTCCAGGTGTACGCCGTACTTGCGGCCCACCTCCTGGACCACCTTCTCCGCGTAGCCGGTGAGCCGGATGCTCTTTTCGCGCAGCTTGTCCATGCCTGCATGCACGAATTGCGATAGCGCCAGATAGTGTATCGCCATGTTGAGCACCGGCGCGTTGCTTACCTGCCAACCTTCCGCCGTGGGCATAGGGCTGAACTCGGGACCCATCAGGAAGCGTGTTTTCTTGTCATGGCCCCACCAGCCGCCGAACCGCGGCAGGTCCGAGGCGATGTGCCGCCCGTGGATGAAGGCGCCGCCTACGCTGCCCGGGCCACTGTTGAGATACTTGTAGGTGCACCACACCGCGAAGTCCACCTCCCAGTCGTGCAACTGCAAGGGCACGTTACCCACGGCGTGGGCCAGATCAAAACCAGCCATGGCGCCCACTTCGTGCGCCTTGGCGGCAATGGCCGCGATGTCGAAGAACTGGCCGGTGTAGTACTGCACGCCGCTGAAGAGCACGAGCGCAAGCTCATCGCCCAGCTCCTCGATCCTCGCCAGGATGTCCTCCGTGCGCAAGGTGTGTTCGCCTTCGCGCGGTTGCACTTCCACCAGGTGCTGCTTGGGGTCCAGCCCGTGGAATTTGATGTGCGAGGCCAAGGCGTATGAGTCGCTGGGGAAGGGCCGGTGCTCGGTGAGGATCTTCACGCGCTTGCCGTGCGGCCGGTAGAAGCTCACCAGCAGGAAGTGCAGGTTGCTGGTCAGCTGGTTCATCATCACCACCTCATTGCGGCGGGCACCCACCAGCGAGGCCGCACCCGCCGTGAGGCGTTCATGATAGCTGTACCATGGATGGCGGGCATGGAAGTGTCCTTCGACGCCGAAACGTGCCCAGTCCTCCAGTTCGGCGTTCATGGCGGCCTCCGCATCCTGCGGTTGCAAGCCCAACGAATTGCCGGTGAGGTAGACCACCTCCCGGTTGTTCACCTTTGGGATGTGGAACTGTTCTCGGAATTGTCGCAGGATATCCTCCGCATCCCATTTGCGGGCGGAGGCCAGGTTGTATTCGGGTAATGCCATTTCAGTTTCCAACGTGTATGAAGGCGCGATGCCCATGGACCGGGTGCATTTGCCGCGGGCACAAAGGTCGTTCGATCAGCCCAGCCATACGCCCGCCGCCACGCACAGGGGGATGGCCACCATCACGCCGTCCACGAGCAGGCCGTAGTAAATCGGGTCCCTGCGCGGCTTGGCGCACACCGCCAGGACCACGGCAAAGGCATAGCCGGCCAGGATGGTCCAGGAGGCTGCGGAATACCCCAGGCTGCGCAGGAAGAGCACTTCGAACACGGCAGAGCACATCAAAAGGAACAAGGCGATCAACTTGGCCCCCCTGATCCCGAACACCAGGGGCACCGTGCGCAGCGAGGGGTCGTCCGTGGCCATGTCGCGGATGTCGAACAGGATGGCCAGCGCCAAGATCAGGGGTACGCGCATGCAGGTGAGGCCGATGATGGTGAAGGGCGAAAAGCCCACGGGATCTAAATGCAGCGGCACCGCCACGGCCACCACGGACCAGATCATCGCGATCAGCACCGCCTTCAGGAAGGGTACTGTGCGCAGCCCGATGCCGTGCCCCTTGCCGGTGGTGAAGGGCGTGACATAGAAGAACGTGACCACGATGGCAGGCACCATCACCCGCCAGATGTGGGGCCACAACGGCCACATCAGCACGAAGGCCGCCGCACCGGCCAAACCTACCAGCACATGCATCAGGCGGCGGTTCCGCTCATACCAGCGCAGGTTGATGTATTCCGGTGCCTCGGGTGCGGAGAGGCGGGCCAGGCGCGTAACGCCGTAGGCGGCAAAGGCACCGAGGAAACCGGCCAACGCATAGCGGCGCGCCAAGGCACCTTCATGCAGCCACAGGGTGGTCTGCAGGGTCTGCGCCGCCACCGCCAAGGCCACCCACAGGTGCCCGAAGATCAGCCAGCGCAGCACCGGGCTCCGCAATTCGTCTTCCGCCATGGCTTAGCGGTTGCGGGCAGGGTCTATCACCAACTGGTTCACCAGAAGGCCCACCGCCACCCCGGCTGCCGTGGACAGCAGGCTTTTCACCACACGCTTGGGCCGGCCCACCGCACTGTAGCCCGTGGCATAGATGGGGTCGCCCTCCATGTTCGGGTCGGTGATGGAGCCACGGGTGACGTACACCCGGGGCCAGGCCATCAGACCCGCATACGCAGGCGGGATGATCAACGAGTTCACCTCCAGGTCCAGCGCCATGGTGAGGCCCGCCCCCAGCGCAAAGCCGCCGATCATCGGCCCCCAGGGTTTGTAGCCGTTGCGCGCATCGCGCTCCCCGTTGATGAACCAGCGCATCTCGGCCACCGAATAGTCGTTGCCGAACAGGGTGTCCATAAAGTACCACACCTTCTCGCGGCCCAGGCTGTCCGTCACGCTGAAAACCCCGCTGGTGGGCTCGGTGCGCTCGATCAGTCGGCCCCTTTTCGGCACCAGGTAGCGGATCTCCAGCGTGCTTTGGCCCACCACCTTCCCTTCCAGCACCTGGCCGTTCATCAGATTGATCTTGTCCTGGGCACCGGCCACGCAGGAAACCAGGAACAGAAGGACCAGGGGAAGAATGCGCATGTGGTCGGCGAAGTTGGGGCAGGACGGGGAAACGGCCAATGGAGAAAGTTCCCAATTGCTCCTTGACCTTTCAACCGCAGGCGGGGAAGATGGTGTCTTGATAAGATTGATAGGGCGTGGGGCGTAGGACGTAGGGCATGCGACAAAAGTCGATTCCACGCAACCCTATGAACCACGAACTGCGAACTACGAACTGAGCCAGCTTGGACAACGGTCATAGGACGCAGGACCAAGTCGCCCCCACGCAACCCTATGAACTACGAACTGCGAACTACGAACTGAGGCCGGTACGGCGTAGTGTGTCCGCTCCCTTTGATCGTTGATCCTTTCATGCCAACGGATGCGCATTGGAGCCTCTTGCCCTTGGAAGGTTGGCGCATTGGCTCATCGACTGTCCGCCGAAACGGCTTTTTGGCCAATTGACAACCCTCACTTCAGGCACGCCGCCTCCCGGTATCTTTGCGCGCCTTTCAGGCCAACCCTTGAACAACATGTCGCTCAATAGCTATCAAGCCCGCCATATCGGCCCCGACGCAACCGCACTGGAAGCCATGCTCAAGGCCATCGGCCAGCCTTCGCTGGACGCCTTGGTTGAACAGACTCTTCCGGACAGCATCCGTTCCTCCAAGCCCATGGGCATCGGCCATGCCCTGGGAGAAAGCGAGCAGCTGGAGCACATGCGCCAGCTCGGTGGCCGCAACCAGGTGTTCCGCAATTTCATCGGCCTGGGCTACTACGGCACGCACACGCCCTCGGTGATCCGCCGCAATGTGTTTGAGAACCCCGGATGGTACACCAGCTACACGCCCTACCAGGCCGAGATCAGCCAAGGGCGCCTGGAGGCCCTGCTCACCTTCCAGACCGTGGTGGGCGACCTCACCGGCCTGCCCATCGCCAACGCCTCCCTGCTGGACGAGGGCACGGCCATCGCCGAAGCCATGCTCATGTTCCACAACGAACGCGCCAAGGACAAGGAGGCCTGCAACGCCTTCTTCGTGGACCGGCGCCTGTTCCCGCAGAACATCGACGTGCTGCGCACCCGTGCGCTGCCGCTGGGCATCGAGCTGGTGATCGGCGACGCCTTGAAGGATCCCCTCCCCGCCCACTGCTTCGGCATGGCCCTGCAATACCCGGCCATGGACGGCGCGGTGCACGACCTGCGCGGCGTCACCGCCAAGGCCAAGGAGGCCGGCGTGAAGGTGGCCGTGTGCAGCGACCTGCTGGCGCTCACCATGCTCACCCCGCCGGGTGAATGGGGCGCCGACGTATGCGTGGGCAACAGCCAGCGCTTCGGCGTGCCCATGGGCTACGGCGGCCCGCACGCCGGCTTCTTCAGCACCACCGAGGAATACAAGCGCCTGATCCCCGGCCGCATCATCGGCGTGAGCAAGGACCGCCGCGGCCGCCAGAGCCTGCGCATGGCCCTGCAGACGCGCGAGCAGCACATCCGCCGCGAAAAGGCCACCAGCAACATCTGCACCGCACAGGCCCTGCTGGCCGTGATGGCCGCGGCCTACGCCGTGTACCACGGCCCCGAGGGGCTGAAGGAGATCGCCCGCCGCACCAACCTGCTCGCGCAGCAGGTGGCCGACGGCGCCAAGGCCCTGGGCTACACCCCGCAACACGCGGCCTTCTTCGACACGGTCAGCCTGGCGCTCCCCACCGGCACGGAGGTCGCCCAGCTGCGCAAGGTGCTGCAGGCCCGCCGTATCAACGTGGCCTACCACGGCAACCTGATCGGCATCGCCCTGGACGAGACCAGCACCGAGGGCGATGTGAAGGAGCTGCTGGCCGCACTGGCCGAGGCCTGCGGAAAGAAGGCACCCGCCACCCGCATCGAGGCCGGCACCAACATCCCCAAGGAGCTGCAGCGCACCAGCGAGTTCCTGACGCACCCGGTGTTCCGTTCGTACCACACCGAGACCGAGCTGATGCGCTACCTGAAGCGCCTGGAGAACAAGGATTTCTCGCTCACCCACGGCATGATCCCGCTGGGCAGCTGCACCATGAAGCTGAACGCGGCCACCACCCTCATCCCCCTGATGTGGCCGGAGTGGGCGGGCCTGCACCCCTTCGCCCCGACGGAACAGGCGGCGGGCTACCATGCGCTGATCGGCGAACTGGAAAGCCTGCTCGCCAAGGCCACGGGCCTGAGTGCCACCAGCCTGCAGCCCAACAGCGGCGCGCAGGGTGAATACACCGGCCTGCTCACCATCCGCGCGTACCACGAGGCCCGCAACGAAGGCAACCGCAACATCGCCCTGATCCCCAGCAGCGCCCACGGCACCAACCCCGCCAGCGCCGTCATGGCCGGCATGAAGGTGGTGGTGGTGAAGGCCGATGCCGACGGCCAGGTGGACGTGGCCGACCTGAAGGCCAAGGCCGAACAGTATAAGGACACGCTGGCGTGCATGATGATCACCTACCCGAGCACGCACGGCGTGTACGAGGCATCGATCAAGGAGGTGATCCAGACCGTGCACGACAACGGCGGCCTGGTGTACATGGACGGCGCCAACATGAACGCCCAGGTGGGCCTCACCTCGCCCGGCGAAGTGGGCGCCGACGTGTGCCACCTGAACCTGCACAAGACCTTCGCCATCCCGCACGGCGGCGGCGGACCCGGCGTGGGTCCCATCTGCGTGAACGAGAAGCTGAAGCCCTTCCTGCCCGGGCACCCCTTGGTGGCCACCGGCGGTGCCAAGGCCATCCCCGCGGTGAGCTCCGCGCCATTCGGCAGCGCGCTGATCCTGCTGATCAGCTACGCCTACATCAAGATGCTGGGCGATGAGGGCCTCACCGACGCCACGCGCTACGCCATCCTGAACGCCAACTACCTGAAGGCGAAACTGGAGGGCCACTACCCCGTGCTCTACAAGGGCGACATGGGCATGGTGGCGCACGAGATGATCCTGGATTGCCGCGAGTTCAAGAAGACCGCAGGCATCGAGGTGGAGGACATCGCCAAGCGCCTGATGGACTACGGCTTCCATGCGCCCACGGTGAGCTTCCCCGTGGCCGGCACGCTGATGGTGGAGCCCACCGAAAGCGAGAGCCAGGCCGAGCTGGACCGCTTCGCCGAGGCCATGATCACCATCCGCCAGGAGATCGACGACATCGCAGCAGGCAAGCTGGACAAGGCGGACAACCCGCTGAAGATGGCGCCCCACACAGCCGAGGAGGCCCTGGCCGACCAATGGGGCCACACCTACGGCCGTGAGCGCGCCGTGTACCCGGTGAACGGCCTGCGCGCCGCCAAGTACTGGCCCACCGTGAGCCGCGTGGACAATGCCTACGGCGACCGCAACCTGGTGTGCAGCTGCCCCCCGATCGAGGAGTACATGGGGGTGGAAGAGACGGTGTGATCGGTGATCGGTGGTTGGTGGCTGGTGAAATACATCCACCGATTACGCCGATTACACCGATAGGGTGAATGGTAGAACGGACAAGGCCCCGGCGGAACCGCCGGGGCCTTGTCCGTTAATACGGGGAAGGATCAGCGTGCTTCCAGCTGGCCCACGCGGGCCTTCAGTTCATCGATGGTCTTGGCCATGGCACCGATCAGCTCCTGTTGCTCCTGGATCGCTTTGATGGCCACCGCGCTCATGCCGGCATAGTTCACGGTGTAGTAGCTCTCCTTTCCATCCACCGCCAAAGGCTTGGTCACGAACTCGGGGAAGTGCTCCTCCAGGTTCTGTGCGATGTAGCCCAACTGCGGCCTGTGCGCCTTGTCTGCCTTGTAGGTGTAGTTCATCACCTGCACATCCTTCAAGCGGTCCAGTACATTGGTCACGGGCGTGATGTTCTCCTTCAAGCGGGTGTCGGATGTGGTGGAGTAAGCTCCGGTGGTATTGTCGAAGCTCCCCTTCAGGATGCCGGTATTCCACAGGCTGAGGGAGGATGGCCCGACATAAAAACCCCAGTACTCAATATCGTCGGAATTGTAAAGTGTAAGGGCATCCGATTGACCGTATTGCTTCACGCCCAACGTGCCCGTGCTAAGATCACTGCTGGTGGGGTCGGCACCGTTGATGCCCACCTTGCCTTGCCCGGAGATCTGCAACACATTGCTGCCGTTGATGGTACCAGCCTCCTCGCTATAGAACACGTTCAGCAGGGAGGTGGGTGCATCGCTGCTCCGTGTCCCTGCCAACACCCAGCCCCCTGCATTGGAGTTCTGGAACCGCAGCCGTGAATAGCCCGCCGTGTTTTCGGCCAACGTAAGCTGGGGCACGTTCGAAAAGCCCGCACCCTTCACCGCGAGCAGGCCATCCGGGGTGGTGGTGCCGACACCCACCCTGGTGCCATCGTCGAAGATGTTGGAGTTGCCGCCGGTGTTGGCACCGGTGAACTTGACCAGGTTGTTCGTGGTGCCGTTGAGGGAGGCCCCGCCCGGTGCGTAGAGCGCAAAGGGCACGCTCTGCAGCTTGGAGGTGCCCAGCTCGGTGCCGTTGAATGTGGTGCGCACCCAGTAGGCGCCGGTGCTCCAATCGATGGTGCTGAAGTCACCCGTCACCACCGTGCCGCCGCCGAGGACCACATTCACCAGGCCGAAACCGTTGCTGGTCACTGCATGGGTTTCGCTGTACACCACCGTTCCGGAGTTGCTGCCTTGCAGGATGGCCAGGCCGAGCGTGCCGCCGGTGTTGGCCTCAATGGCACCGGTGCCATCGCGCAGCACCGCCTGGTAACTGATGCCTTGCGGCACTTGGGCCATGCCCGTGGCGGCCAGCAGGCAGCCGAAAAGGAGGGATGTGAGTTTTTTGCTTTTCATGTTGTTCAGTGGTTGATGTTGATCTTGAAGGTTCTGACCGGCATGCCCTCGGCATCCAGCGCACGGAGGAAGTAGAGGCCCACGCCCTGGTCGGCGAGGTCCAGTTGCGTGTGTTCGCCCACGGAGGCTGCTTGCAGCACCAATTGGCCGGCGGCATCCAACAGCTCCAGGCGATACTGGCCTTGGGTCCCGGGCATGTCCACGTTCAGGATGTGGTCCGCCGGATTGGGATAGGCCCGGATCAAAAGTGTTGCGCTGCCGTGCTCGTCCACCACGGCGGTGACATCCGCCCACGGTTGCTGGAAGCCTTGGGTGAGCGTGCTTCCGCCGGCGGCAACGGTCTTGATGACCGGCTGTCCGATGGTCCAGCTCATGCTGTGGTTGCCGCCACTGCCTTCACCGCCACCAGAGGCGATAACATCTTGGGCACCGGCCACCAAGGGCACGGCCAGCAACACCGCCGCCAGGGGCAGGCATCGCCTTGCAATTGGGTTCATCAATTTCATCTCGATCTGGTTTTTTGGATGATCGTGACCGCAAAACACGGCCTTCGATAACCCGTTAGCCAGGGAAACCGATCAAGCGGCTGAAGATCTATTGAACGGTAGTGGAGCAATGGGCAGGTCGTAGGTCGTAGGTCGTAGGCCGTTGGGGCCGCTCACGGCTTGCGGCTTGCGGCTCGTGGCCCGTAGTTGGCAGGGGCAGTGGGCAGGATCAACCGGCAACTCGCAACCCATCAACCCGCAACCGTTAGGCACCGGCAATACACCGACCGCCTAGACGTAGTCCAGATCGAACGACAAGCCACAAAGGCCTACACCTCCATCGTCGTATTCTCCTTGTCGGTGCCGCTCATGGCAACGCGAAGGGGATTGGCCGGATCGAAGCGCACATGGATCGTGCGGCCAGGTCCAGATTTATGCATGGAGGCCTTGGGCGTGAGGACGAGCTCCTCGTGTTCCAGCTCCGCACCGTTGGCGGAATAGCGGTAGCGCAGTTGAACAACGTTCGATCCGGGCATCAGGTCCTCGTGGTACACCGCCTGGGTGAGCACCGTGGCTTGTGCGGGCCGTCCGGTGGCGATCAATTGCTTGAGCAATGCCGTGTTGGCCTGCAGACGCATGAGGAGGTCGGGCGGCGCGGCCTGTTTGGCGGCGGCCACAGCCTGGCCGTCCACATGGCCATAACCCGGGATGTCCACCGCACGATTTTGCGCCTGCGCACCGCTCTGGTCGATCACCACCCGGGTGCGGTCGTCGGGGTCGTACTTCACGGCAAAGGCCACGCCCGGCTGGAAGATGCCCACCTGCGTGATGGGTACCATCTGCGTGATGGTGGCCGGCCAGGTCTCACCCCGGTCGTTGCGCACGGTGACCTGGATCACCAGCTGGAAAAATTGCTGCACCCCCATGGAGACCCTGCTATTCCCTTGGCTGCAGGCGACCACGGTGGCCGTGGCGGGCAGGCCGTTGGGGATGTCCTTCTTCAGGTCGCGGAGCGGGTTCGTCATGTTCCCTCCGAACATCTTGTTGGCCATGCCGATGTATCCGTCGATGTCCTCGGCCTTCAGGTTGCCGCCGGCGATCTTGCTGCCCAGGCGCAGCGCCTTGTAGCCCGCCCACAGCGCCACCACCACCGCACCCACGACCAACACGCCGGTGAGTATGGGGCCCGCCATCGCGTATTTGCCGGGCAGGATGTGCGGCAGCAGCGGCAAGGCGAACATGACCACCGCGAGTACCAACGGCACCAGCATGGCGCGGAGGAGGATCTTCTTCAGGTTCATCTTGCAAGTGTTCGCGTTGAGGATGGTGAACTATGCCAGCTTCTTGCGTTTCGGATTGCCCTTATCCCGGTTGGTTACCTGCCATACGTCGGAAACGCAGCGTCATTCCTTCAGCATCGGCAAGCTATCGATCACGGTTCCGCTTGTCGCATCAATGGCCAGGAAATGCGAACTGTTGGCCAGGTACAGGCGGTCGCCCACCAGGGCGAAGCGCTCCTTGTCGTAGATGCCCACGGTTTGCTCATCCTGCGGAAGCGTCAGTTTCCAGCTGGTCCGCAGGCTGTCCAGGTCCAGCATGGCCAATTGCATCTCCCGGGCGTTGTTCCCGGTAAGCATGGGGGCCAGCACGAAGATGTTGCCCTGATACTCCAACGGCGGTGCGGGATGAAGGACGTCGCTTGACGCCGCTGCACGCACCAGCTCCGGGTCGATGAAATCATCGGTGGAGCTGATGCCCCCTTCGTCCATGACCAGCCGTTTGCGTGTTTCCCCCTCCTCTGAAATGCCCTCGGGCCAATCGTCGTTGGTGTGCTGCAGCACCTGCCGGGTCATGTCCTTGCGCTCCACGCGCTGCAATTCGCCCTGCACCGGGCCCAGCTTTCCCGTGGCGGGATCGATCGCATATCGCCTTCCATCGCCGGCCTCCACGGCCATCAGCCCCGGCCGGGCGGTGTCGGTGAAGAAATTATAGGCATTGGCCAGCGGGATGCCGGGGTTGATCTCCACAAGGTCCTCCAAGCTGAACTTCATCGCGCCAGCGGAAAGGCTGAACAGGCCAGGCCCCTGCTCGCCGGTCCCGGACAGCTGGGACACCAGCCACACATGGTCCCCTTCCACGTCCATGATCACCGGGTAGCCGTCCAGCTTCGGTGCCTCATCGTAGCGTTTCCGGCCGGTGGCGCATTCGATGGCCTGCAGGTGGAAGGAGATGATCCCTTGCGAATGGCGCACGTTGCCCTTCCGGGAATACTGCGTGACGAAGATGCTGCTGTACGTGTACACGTAGTACTTGCCGTCCGGCGTGAACATGCCGCTGACCCATTGGCCGGGCTGGGTGCCCAACACCCCGCAGCCGGCAAGGGAGACCGTGAGCAAGGCGGACCACAGGACGTGCCGCATGCTGAACGTGGACCGGACCGGCGGGTTCTTGGCAGTGCTCATTGGAAGCGGACCATTTCAAACACATTGCGATCGCTGGTGCCCATGCCCGTGCCCAATTGCCCCGAGCCGTTGCTGCCCGCGCCCCACACCGTGCCGTCGTCCTTCAGCACCAGGGTGTGGTATTGGCCCGCCGCCACACCGGCCACATGGTCCAGCACCTGCGTGAAGTTGAGGGCGTTGGCGGAGCCACCGTTGCCCAGCTGCCCGAAATCGTTGCGGCCGCATGCCCACAGCGTGCCGTCCTGCTTCAGGGCCAGGGTGTGGCCATGGCCGGCGGCGACCTGCTTCACATCGTCGATCAACTTCTTCGGCTTCTGCACGGCGTACACGCTGCCGTCGCCCAATTGGCCGCCACCGTTGAAACCCATGCCCCACACGGTGCCATCGGCCATCAGGAACACCGAATACTGGTTGCCGCACGCGGCCTGCACCACGTTCCCGGCCACTTTCACGGGGGTGGGCCGCGCCGTGGTGGTGCCGTCGCCCAGCTGGTAGCTCTCGTTGCCCCCACAGGCCCACAGGCTGCCATCGTCCTTCACGACAAGCGCGTGCTTGGCCCCCGCCGACACCATGCGCACGCCTTCCATCACCTTCACGGGGCGGAGCTGCTCGTCCGTGTTGCCGGTGCCCAGCTGCCCGAAGGTGTTGTTGCCCATGGCCCACAACCCGTGGTCGGCGGTGATGTAGAAGCTGAAATCCGCGCCGGCAGCCACGCCCACCACACCGGCGGCCACTTGCACCGGGCCGGGCTGATCGGAGGTGTTGCCCGTGCCGAGCTGCCCTTCTCCGTTGGCCCCGGCGGCCCACAATGTGCTATCGCGTTTGAGGAACAGGGCATGGCGCTCCCCGGCGGCCACGTCGACCAGGTCGTCCATGCCCCGCACCGGCAGGTATTGCGGCCGCCGGTCCTTCACGCCCAGCTGCCCGGAGCTATTGGCGCCCCATGCCCACAACCTCCCCTGGCCGTCCACATGGAACGAACTGGCGAAGGCCCCGGTGAGCGCAGGTGAGGTCTCCGGCTGTGCCGCTACAGGGGCCGTGCAGGCCAACAGGGCGGCGAGGGTGAATGCGTTGTGCAGCATGGCTTGCGGGAATGTTCTGCCGCCAAAGCAGGCGCATGCTTTGACACCGTCCAAGCGCGTCCGATCAAGCGGCACGGGATCTATTGAGCGGTACCGGGGAACCTTCCACCCCCCTGGCTCACGGCTTGAAGATCCGCCGCACCTCCTCCCATCTGCGGCGGCTCACTTCCACCCGGCGGCCATCCTTGAGCACCACTTGCCCATCCGTGATTCCGGCCACGGCCGCGCGGTTCACCAAGGAGGCCCGGTGTACGCGCAGGAAGCCCCAAGGCTCCAACATGTCCTCGTATTCCTTCAGGGTGCGGGCGCTGATGAAGCGGCGGCCGTCGTCCAAGTGGAGCTCGGTGTAGTTGCCGTCGGCCTGGCAGAGGCTCACGGCCTTGGGGGAAACGAAGTAGTTGCGGTCGCCGCTGGTGAGGCTGAGCTTGAGGTCCTTCTCCTCGTCCTTGGCGATGTTGGCCATGAACTGCTTCTGCAGCTCTTCACGCGGCAGTGCCTGCGCGCGTTGCGCGATGCAGCGGTCCAAGGCCGAACGCAGTTCCTCCGGCTGCACCGGCTTGAGCAAATAATCCAGTGCGCTGAAGCGGATGGCCTGGATGGCGTAGCGCGAGAAGGCCGTGGTGAAGATCACCTCGAAGGGCCAGCTGCCCATGCCGCGCAGCAGGTCGAAGCCGCTGCCACCGGGCATCTCCACGTCCAGGAAGAGCAGGTCCACGGGGCGGTGTTCCAAGAAAGCCTTGGCTTCCGCGATGTTGCCGGCCTCCCCCACCACTTCCACATCGCCCGCATGTTCGCGCAGCAGCACCTTCAGGTATTCCCGGTTGCCGGGCTCATCATCCACCACGATCGCGCTCAACATGCCCTTCAACACCCAATTCTACAACTGCAAGGTGACCTTGGTCCCCTGCGGATTCCCGGCCTGGTCCTTCAGGTCAAAGGTACTGATGCGCCCCTCCTCGCCCATGCGATAGGCCAGCAGGCGCAGGCGCTCGCGGGTGAGCTGGATGCCCATGGAGCGGTGGTCCGTGGGCTTGGTGCCCGATGCCTGCCGCCCGATGCCGTTGTCCATGATGTCGCAAGCCAGTTCATTGCCTGCCTTATGGAAGGACACTTGCAGCACCCGCTCGCCCACCTTGGTGGCCAGGCCGTGCCAAAGGGCATTCTCCACGAACGGCTGCACCAGCAGGGCCGGGATCTCGGCCTCGTCATCCAGCAGCGCCTCCTGCACCTTTACGCTGTACCGCAATCCGGGTAGGCGCTTGGCCTCCAGTTGGAGGTACAACTCCAGGAACTCCACTTCCTCTTCCAACGGCACGCGGTCGCGCACGCTGTACTCCAGCACCATGCGCAGCAGCCGGGCAAAGCCCTGCAGGTAGGCCAGGGCCTCGGCCTGCCGCCCTTCCTGGGTCATCTGGGCAGCGCTGTTCAGGCAATTGTAAATGAAGTGGGGGTTCATCTGGCTGCGCAGCAACTTCATCTGCAGCAGGCTGTTCACCTCGGAGATTTCGACGTGGCTCTGCTCCAGGTCCGTGTTTAACCGTTCCAGGATGAAGGCATACCGCTTCTTCTGGCGGTAGGTGCGTCCGATGAGCACGATGGCCATGATGGCCAGCAAGGCCAAGGCCAAGCTGCCGTACAGCTGCAGGCTGCGAACGTGCAGGCGCTGCTCCTGGGTGCGGTTCTGTTCGCGCAGCAGGGCGTTGTCCTTCTCCTTGCGCTCGGTCTCGAACTCGGTGTGCAGCCGGGCGATCTCGTGCTGCCGGGCCTCGCCCTGCAGGCTGTCCTTCAGCGCCACGAAGCGCTCCATGTGTGCCGCAACGCCGCGTGCATCGTTGCGGGCCAGCGACAGGTCGGCCATGCTATGCTCGTAGTCCATCACGAGTTCCTGCGCCTTCACCTGCACGGCGATCGCCCGTCCTTCCTTCAAGGCAGTGCGCGCGGCCTCCAAATGGCCCAGGCGCAGGTTGGCCTCTCCCACGTTGCGCAGCACATACGCGCGGTCCAGCTGGGCATTGGCCCGGGCATAGTTGCCCAAGGCCGTGGCATAGTGTTCCAATGCCTTTTCCGGGGACTGCCCCAAGAGCATGTCGCCGATGTTCTCCTCCACCAAGCCCAGGCCGACATGGTCCGCCACGGCCGCGTACGCCATCCGGGCCAGGCTGTACTGCTGCATGGCCTGGGCGGTATCCCCCTGATCTCGCTTGATGTTTGCGATGGCCAATTGGCAATGGCCCACCTTGTTGCGCCGCCCCAAGGCCTGTTCCACTTTCAACGCCCGCTGCAGGTACCGCAAGGCGGCGGGGAAGTCCGGCACCTTGCGGTAGCTGATGCCGATGGCATAGTTGATGGTGGCCACGCGCACACTGTCCCGGGCTTCCTCGGCCTTATCGAGCGCCTGCAGGAAGAGCTTCAACGCCCCGGCCTGGTCGCCGCGTTTTTCGGCCACCCAGCCCAGGTTGAGCAGGGTGCTGGCCAGGTCCTTGGCATCCCCATCGCGATCGGCGAGCTCCCGGGCCTTGTTCAAATGGAACTCGGCGCTGTCCAGTTCGCCTTGTTCTGAGGCCAACCACCCCAAGCTGGCATGGGCCGCCCTGAGAACCTTGGTACTCCCGGTGCGTCGGGCCAGCTCCATGGCTTGGCGTCCGGTCAGGCGGGCGCTGTCCGGCCGGGAGCGGACCAGGTGGTAGCTGATGAGGGCCAAGGTGTTGCCGCGCACCGAATCCTCCCGGGCGGCAGCATACTCCTTCAGCAGGCCCGGCACCAGCGAGGCATCCTGCGCCAGCAAGGCCGGGGCAGGCATGAGGACGGACAGAAACGCCAAGGCACGGATACCACGCATCACGGAACGCCCAAAGATGATCAATCACACAATGGCCGTGCACGTGAAAGTGAACAACCGGACCGGCCATACCCCTCCCTCCTGGGCTTTCCCCGGGGACTCAACGCCCTCCCATCGCCTGGCGCACCTGGCGCATCAGGCTGCCGGCGAAGATGAACTCCTGCAACTCCTGGTTGTCGCTGCGCAGCAGCTCATCGCGGGTGCCCTGCCACCACAAGCGCTTGCTATGGATGAAGAAGATGTGGTCCGCGATCCCCATCACCGAGTTCATGTCGTGCGTGATCACCAGGGTGGTGGTATCGAACTCCTCGGTGAGCTCCTTGATGAGCTCGTCGATGACGATGCTCGTCTGCGGATCGAGTCCGCTGTTGGGCTCGTCCACGAAGAGGTACTTGGGCTGCATGGCGATGGCCCGGGCGATGCCTACGCGCTTCTGCATGCCGCCGCTGATCTCGGCCGGGTATTTTTGGTCCTGGCCCTCGATGCGTACCCGCTTGAGGCAGGATCCGGCCCGTTCGCGCATCTCGGCAGGGCTCATGGTGGCGAACATCCGCAGGGGGAACATCACGTTCTCCAGTACCGTGAGCGAGTCGAAGAGCGCGCTGCTCTGGAAAAGCATGCCGATCTCCTGGCGGAGCAGCTTCTTGCGTTCCTTGTCCATCTGCTGGAAGGATTCGCCGCTGTACAACACCTCGCCGGACGTGGGTGCCAACAGGCCCACGATGCATTTGGCCAGCACACTCTTGCCGCTGCCGCTTTTGCCGATCACCTGGTTCACCTTCCCCTTGTGGAACTGCGCATTGATGTCGTGCAGCACTTCCACCTCCCCGAAGCTTTTGCTCAATTGCCTTACCTCGATCATAGAAGCAGCAGTTGGGTGAGCAGGTAGTTGGCGATCAGGATCACCACGTCGCTATAGACCACGGCCTTGGTGCTGCTGATGCCCACCTCGCGCGTGCCGCCCCGGGTGTAGTACCCATGGTAGCCGGAAACCGTGGCGATGATGACCGCGAAGACGACGGTCTTGATCAGGGCGTAGGTGACGATGTACGGGTCGAAATCCCATTGGACCCCGGCGATGTAATTGCTGGAGCTGATGATGCCGGTGAACACCCCGGCCAACCACCCCCCGAAAATGCTCAGGAACATGCTGATCATGATCAGGAACGGGTTGATGATGGCCGTGGCGATGATCTTGGGCAGGATCAGGTAGCCGGCGGAGTTCACCCCCATGATGTCCAGGGCATCGATCTGCTCCTTCACCCGCATGGAGCCGATCTCGGCCGCGATGGTGGAACCCACCTTGCCGGCCAAAATGAGGGAAATGATCGTGGGGCTGAACTCCAGGATGGTGCTCTGGCGCACGGTGAAGCCCACCACATAGAAGGGGATCAGGGGCGAGTCGATGTTGGTCTTGGTCTGGATGGCGATCACCGCCCCCATGAAGAGGGAAAGCAGGGCCACGATACCTAAGCTCTTGACGCCCAGCAGGTCCATCTCTTCCACGGTGCGCCGCCAATACACGCTGCGGCGCTCGGGCTTGGAGAAAACCTCGCCCAGGAGCATGAAATAGCGGCCGATATGGAAGAGCAGGCCCATGGTGGGACGGACCGGCGAATGTAGGGCCGGGGCGGGTCCCGAAATCTTTCCGGGCGGTCCTTTTGCCCACCGGGCGCACCCGCTACATTTGCAAGCCACCGCGCCGATGCGGCTTGGCATGCCTTTTATTCGTCCACGCCCCCTTTTGCCCTTGATCGTGATGCTTGGGTCCCTCTTGTTCGCACCAGGCTGCGCATCCCTGCGCGACGGACACATCCGCCACAAACGGAAGGGCTGCGATTGCCCAAAGTGGAATGCATTGCCCCAAGGGGCCACGATCGAATACCACGCCGACCGGTCCGTTCCGGACCGTCGGCCCTCCCTTGACCACGATGGCACGCACCACTGACATCCTCCGCTTGCAGGCGCACCTGCCCCGCCATGCGTGGCCGGTGGTGGCCCAATGGCTGCGCCGCAACCCGGTACTGGTGCGCATCAGCCCGCCGCGTGCCACCAAATTGGGCGATTACCGCGTGGCCACCCGCACGCTCAGGCACCGCATCTCGGTGAATGAGGACCTGAACCGCTATGCCTTCCTGGTGGTGCTGGTGCACGAATTCGCACACTATGCCACCTTCCAGAAATACCGCCGCCACGAACCCCACGGGGCCGAATGGAAGGCCGAATACAAGCGCCTTATGCGGCCCTTCCTCAGCCGCGAGGTCTTCCCGCCGGACGTGCTCCGGGCCCTCACCGTGCACCTGAGCGACGCACCCAGCAGCAGCTGCACGGACCACGATTTGATGCGGGTGCTGCGCCGGTACGACCGCGACCCCCTGCCCTTCCTGGAGGAATTGCCCAACAACACCGTATTCCGTTTCAACGGGAAGCTGTTCGTGAAGGGGCAGCAGCTGCGCAAGCGTTTCCGCTGCCGCTGCCTCAACAACCGCCGCATCTACCTGATCGACCCCACGGCCGAGGTGCAGCTGGACAGGCCCCTGGCCTCCCGGCGGGCTTCCTGATGATGGCCTCCCTATCCGCATGAATCCATCGCATACGTATTGCGTCATCATGGCCGGTGGCATCGGAAGCCGCTTCTGGCCCATGAGCCGCACCGCACACCCCAAGCAATTCCTGGATTTCCTGGGCCATGGGCGCACCCTGATCCAAGCCACCTTCGACCGCTTCACCGCCTGCTGCCCGCCGGAGAACATCTACGTGGTGACCAATGCCCAGTACGCGGCCCTGGTCCGCGAGCAGCTCCCGACCCTGAAGCCCGGACAAGTGCTGCTGGAGCCGGACCGCCGGAACACCGCCCCCTGCATCGCCTACGCCAACCACGTGATCGCCAAGCGCGACCCGGATGCCGTCATCATCACCGCCCCCAGCGACCACCTGGTGAAGGACGAGGCCGGGTTCCAGGCCCGGCTTTCCATTGCTCTGGAGCAGGCCGCCGCGGAGGATTGCCTCGTCACGCTGGGCATCACCCCTGACCGGCCCGACACCGGATACGGTTATATCCAGTTCAGTGAACAGGGCCCGGCGGACCGCCCGGACGTGAAGCGCGTGAAGACCTTCACCGAGAAGCCCGACCACGACACGGCCTTGCGGTTCCTGAACAGCGGAGACTACCTGTGGAACAGCGGCATCTTCATCTGGTCGCTCCGGAGCATCAGCAAGGCCTTCAGCGAGCACCTGCCGGAGATGGAGGCCCTGTTCGCCCAAGGGAAGGAGGCCTATGGCACGGCTGGCGAGGCCGGGTTCATCGCCGGCATCTACGGCAATTGCCAGAACATCAGCATCGACTACGGGATCCTGGAGAAGGCCAGGAACGTATTCGTGGTGGCCGGCGATTTCGGGTGGAGCGACCTGGGCACCTGGGGCAGCCTGTTCACCCAGTTGCCCAAGGACGGCCACGGCAACACCGGTACCGGCCCCATCGTGCGCGTGTACGATGGGAAGGACAACATGGTGCACGTGCAGGACCAGCGCCTGGTGGTGCTCCAAGGCCTGGAGGACTACATCGTGGTGAGCACACCCGATGCCCTGCTGGTGTGCCGCAAGCACGACGAGCAGAAGATCAAGACCATCGTGCAGGACCTGACCAAGGACCTGGGGGAACGGTACTGCTGAACGACGTGGGAAGCCCCTGACCGCACCGCCCGCCCCCCTCCAAACCGATTTGAAAACCATAACGGTCACTGTCCCCCAGGAGGTTACACCTTCGTCCTGATCTCCGGACGCGTATGCACCATCATCCCTGATAAAATCGGGGGCCGTCCACACCCGGCATTGGTTTCCTTTGCACCCGCCCATGCAGCATGCTCCCTTGATCACCGACCAGGCCCGGTTCCGGGACCTCATGGCCCACCTGGCCGGTGAAACAAGCCTTGCGCTGGACACCGAGGCCAGCAGCTTTCACCGCTTCCACGAACGGATCGGGCTGATCCAACTGTCCAACCGGAAGGACACCTGGCTGATCGACCCCCTGGCGGTTACCGATGTGGGGGAATTGGGCACGCTGCTGGGTTCAGAGAGCGGCGAAACGGTGATCCACGATGCCGATTACGACCTGCGGCTGCTGAAGCACATGTACGGCTTCCGCGTGCGCCACATTTTCGACACCTTGATCGCCGCCGAGCTGATCAACGAGCCGGAGCTGGGCCTGGCCTCGTTGATGCTCAAGTATTTCGACATCAAACTGGACAAGCGCTTCCAGAAGGCTGACTGGTGCAAGCGGCCGCTCACGCAGGACATGCTGGATTATGCCGCCATGGACACCCGCCACCTGATCGCCTTGCGGGATGAAATGACGGCCCGGTTGAAGGCCAAGGGCCGCTGGGATTGGGCCTTGGAGGAATTCGACCTGCTCACCGAGCTGCCCTTCCAGGCCAAGGAGGACGAGTTGCCCGGATTCCTGCGCATCAAGGGAGCCAAGGCGTTGCGGCCCAAGGAGTTGGCTATCCTGAAGGAATTGCATGCATGGCGTGACCAAGTAGCGGTGAAGCTGGACAGGGCCGCCTTCATGGTGCTGGGCAACGATGTGCTGCTGAGCTTGGCGAAAGCCCCGGTGAACAACCTCGCCGAACTGGCCGCGATGAAAGGTGTCGGAGCATCGGCGATCTCGAAATATGGTGAGGCCATTTTGGCCGCCCTGCATCGGGGCCTGGCCACCCCGAAGGACCAATGGCCCCGCTTGGAACGCCCCAAGCGACACCCACGCGACCCCCAGTTGGAGGACCGGATGAAGCGGTTGAAGGCCATGCGGGACAAACTGGCCATCGACCATGAGCTGCGGCCGGGCATCGTGGCGGCCAACCACCTGCTGATGGACATTGCACTGGCCAAGCCCGCAACCATTGGGGAATTGTTGGCCATACCGCCCATGCGGCGCTACCAGGCCGAAGTATTCGGGCCTGAACTACTGGGCGCGATCTGACGTCCGGTACTTTCCTCACAGCCCCGGCGAACCGGCCGGTTTACGTTTGCACCATGTCGTCCCCTTTCCCGGTGGCCCACCTCGCCACACCCAGGCCTCATGAGCCTTGAGCTGCTTGGTTATTCAGCGGCTATCGTCATGGGCCTTTCCCTGGGGCTTATGGGCGGGGGTGGGTCCATACTCACCGTGCCCATGCTCGCCTATCTGTTCGGGCAGGATGCCGTGACGGCCACAGGCCTTTCCCTGTTCATCGTGGGCACCACCAGTGCGGCCGGACTGTTCAGCCATCACCGTCAGGGGAACATCCACTGGCCTACTGCTGCCGTGTTCGGGGCTTCTTCCATGGCAAGCGTATATGCCGCCCGCCATTGGCTGGTGCCTGCCCTACCCGACCCGGTGTGGCAGGGAAACGGCTTCACCCTCAGCAAGGACACCACCCTGCTCATCTTGTTTGCCCTGGCCATGCTCTTTTCCGCGGTCCGCATGATCCGCGGCAAAGCCCCGATACCCGGCGCACACCCGGTCAAGCACGGCACCCTTCCCTTGGTGGCCATCGGCCTTGGGGTGGGCCTGCTCACCGGCGTGTTGGGCGCCGGTGGCGGCTTCCTGATCGTGCCCGCCTTGGTTCTCCTGGCGGGCATGGACATGAAACACGCCGTGGGCACCTCCCTGTTGATCATCACCTTGAACTCATTCGTTGGATTCATGGGGGACACGTCGGTCCAATTGGCAGACCACACGACGATCCTGCTGCCCATTCTGGCCTTGGCCATTCTGGGCATCATTCTTGGGAGCCGCCTGGCCACCCGTACCCGCAACGAAAGGCTGCGGCCGGCCTTTGGCTGGTTCATCCTGGCCATGGGGGCATTTATCATCGTCCACGAACTTTACACCAGCGCCGGGTAGGGCGCATCGAAAGAACTTGACCATGAAAATTGAACAGATCTATACCGGATGCCTGGCCCAAGGCGCCTATTACATTGAATCCGACGGCGAAGCGGCCGTGATCGACCCATTGCGCGAGCCCCAACCGTACATCGACCGGGCGGCCAAGGATGGCGCCACGATCAAATACGTGCTGGAGACCCACTTCCACGCCGACTTCGTCAGCGGGCACGTGGACCTGGCGAAGTGCACCGGCGCCACCATCGTGTACGGACCCACCGCAAAGACGGAATTCGCGGCACAAGTGGCCACGGACGGCGAGAAGCTCAAGCTGGGCAAGGTCTCCATCCAAGTGCTGCACACGCCCGGCCACACCATGGAAAGCGCCTGCTATTTGCTACTGGACGAGAACGGCAAGCCGCACAGCCTCTTCAGCGGCGATACGCTCTTCATCGGCGATGTGGGCCGCCCCGACTTGGCCCAGAAGGCCGGTTCCCTCACCATGGAAGACCTCGCCGGGCACCTCTACGATTCGCTGCACAACAAGGTGATGCCCCTGCCGGATGACGTGATCGTGTACCCTGCGCACGGCGCCGGCAGCGCCTGCGGCAAGAACATGAGCAAGGAGACCTCGGACAGCCTGGGCCACCAGAAGCAGGTGAACTACGCGCTGAAGGCCGCCACCAAGGAGCAGTTCATCAAGGAGGTCACCGAGGGCATCCTGCCGCCGCCGGCCTACTTCCCGCAGAACGTGGCCATGAACCGCGGCAGCATCCCCAGCCTGGAAAAGGTGAAGGAGCACGGCCTGCGCGCGCTGACGCCGGAGCAGGTGGAGCTGGAGGTGGAGAGCCAGGGCGCGTTGGTGCTGGACACGCGGCCCGCGCAGGTGTTCAAGGACGGCTTCGTGCCACGCAGCATCAACATTGGCCTGCGGGGCGACTTCGCGCCGTGGGTGGGCACCATGATCCCGGATGTGAAGCAACCGATCGTGCTCGTGGCCGAGGAAGGCAGCGAGGATGAAGCGGTGACGCGCCTGGCCCGCGTGGGCTACGACAACGTGCGCGGCTTCCTCAAGGGTGGCATGGCCGCTTGGGCCGCAGCGGGCCGTGAGGCCGACACCTTGGAGAGCATCTCCGCCGAGGAACTGGCCAGGCGCATGCGCACCGGCCGTTTGAACGTGGTGGACGTACGCAAACCGGGAGAGTGGAACGCCGAACATCTGGAGCACGCCCGCTTCGCGCCCCTGCAATTCCTCAACGATCACTTGGCGGAATTCCACAAGGACGAGACCAACTACATCCACTGCGCGGGCGGCTACCGCAGCATGGTCGCGGCATCGGTGCTGAAGGCGCGCGGCTTCCACAACGTGGTGGACGTGGCCGGGGGCTTCGCGGCGATCAAGAAGACCGACCTCCCGGTGACGGATTTCGTATGCCCCGGCAAGGCCGTGCAGTAGTTGGAACGTTACCGTGCCGGTGGATTATCTTTGAGTGATGTCCGAGATCATCTTCAGCGTACGGGAATCGCCGGAAGGCGGCTTTGAGGCCGAGGCCTTGGGCGCATCGATCTTCACCGATGGCGAGGACATGGAAATGCTTTTGGCCAATGTGAAAGAGGCGGTGTCCGCACATTTCGAAGAGGCTGAAATGCCCAAGGTGATCCGGTTGCATTTCCTCAAGGAGATCGTGATAGCGGCATGAATCTTCCCCGGAACATCACCGGGAGGCAGCTTGCCAAGGCCTTGGAAAAGCTTGGTTATACCATCACCAGGCAAAAAGGCAGCCATATCCACATCACGACCACGGTGAACGGCGAACACCATGTGACCATCCCGGATCACAGGCCGCTCAAGGTGGGAACACTATCGGCCGTCCTACGGGACGTTGGCACCCATCACCAACTGGAGAGGGATGCCCTGGTTCGCGAGTTGTTCTGAAGGCTTGTCACTGCCGGCTTTTCCGGCAACCTCCGGACACTAGACCAAGACCCTTTCCGTGAGGATCATCACCGACCACCTTCGGCAAGCATCCGACCTTTGCTGACCGTAACACGAAGGTGATCATGAAGCGTTCCTGGCTGCTCACCCTGCTCGGCATCGCGCTGGGTGCCTTGGCCGGCTGGGCCTACTGGTACTGGTGGGGCTGCACCAACGGCTGCGCCATCACCAGCAGCCCGGTGAACAGCTCGCTGTACGGCGGCCTGATGGGCGCATTGGTCGTGAACAGCTTCAAGAAGGAACCGACGGTATCCAACAACAAAACCAACAACTGAATGTTCCGTACACTTTTCGGCATGGGCCCCAAGGTGGACCTGAAGGAGGTGAAAGACCGCGGCGCGGTGATCCTGGATGTCCGTACCGTTGGCGAGTACGCCGATTGCCACGTAAAGGGTTCGATCAACATCCCGCTGGACCAATTGCCCAAGAAACTGAAAAAGCTGCCCAAGGACAAACCGGTGATCGCCTGCTGCGCCAGTGGTGCCCGCAGTGGCAGTGCCGTCGCCTTCCTGAAAAGCCAAGGATATGAGGCCTACAACGGCGGTGGATGGGCGGCCGTGGAAAGGGAACTGGACTGCCGATGATGATGAACCTGACCACCGCACGCGTGCTGCGCCTGGTACTGGCGGCGGCCTTCCTGGGGGCAGGCATCATGGAACATGAGCCCATCGCTTGGCTGGCAGGGATCATACTGGGGGCACAGGCACTCTTCAATGTATCCTGTTCGGGTCAGGCTTGCACCGGTGGGATGAACCACAACGGCAGCACGGATGTTCAGGAAGCAACATGCGACGAAGTGCATTGAACCATGGACACCAAGCTGACCTTCAAGGACCTGATCAATGGCGATAAGCCGGTAGTGGTCGATTTCTCGGCGGAATGGTGCGGTCCCTGCCAAGCCATGAAACCGATTTTGGACGAGTTCAAGGGCATGGTAGGCGACAAGGCGGTGGTCATCAAGGTGGACATTGACCGGAACCCGGCGGCCGCACAGGCATACCAAGTGCGGGGCGTGCCCACGCTGGCCATCTTCAAGAACGGCAGCATCGTGTGGCGCCAGAGCGGGGTGCTGAGCTCCGAGCAGTTGCAGCAGGCCCTACGGCCGTTCCTGTGAAGGAACGCGTGCGCTGGACATGTGAACTTGTACCGCCCCGCGCGAAAGCGTGACCAGCCCCTTGCGTTGCAATTGCTGGAGCAGGCGCGTGATCACCTCGCGCGGTGAGCCCAGCTCCTGGGCGATGTCTTGGTGCGTAACCCTCAGGTTGGTCTCGCCGGTGGCCTGGGCGCGCTTCACCAGGTAGTCCCACAGCTGGTCGTCCATGCGGCGGAAGGCCAGGGTCTCGATGGTCTCCAGCAACTCACCGAAGCGCTGGGCCTGTGCCGCGCCCACGTAGCGCCGCCATTCGGGGTACACCATCCATTCATCGGCGTAGCGCGCGGGCACCATCTGCAGCTCGGCATCCTCCTCCACCACGGCCAGGATCGCACTGGTCTTGCGGGCCTCGCAACAGGTGAGCGAGAGCGAGCATGTTTCGCCGGGGAGGATGTGGTAGAGGAAGCGCTCCTTGCCGTCGGGATCCTGGGCCAAGATCCGCAGGCTGCCCTTGGCCACGATCGGAATCTGTGTGATGACATCCCCCGGGCGCATGATCACGGTGCCTGCGGGAAAACTGCGCCGCGTCACCACGGCATCAAACGCCTGCTGGAGCGCTTTTTCGGTGAACATGGCCCCAATTTACGGCCTTGACGGTACAGATCCATGGAAAGGGACCCAGCGCCTTGCGGCACTTTCCTGGTGGAGTAAACCACGGATGAACGCGGGTGAACACGGATGAATGCAATCCCCGCTTCGCCGTCAGTTCCGCGATGGGCATCCGGCGCTTTTCTGGTTGGGGTTAACCACGGATGAACGCAGACCTTTCTTCGCCGAAGGCGTCGCAATGGCTCAGTGAACACGGATGGGCTTGGGCAACGCAGCCCATCATGCCCGAACCTGCTTCACTCGGGGCTCCAGCCAGGCACGTACGCCATCCGCATCCAGCTGGCCGGTGGCCACTTGGATCACGAGGTCGTACCGCTCATCCTCTGTTGCCTCGATGTCAAGCCCATGGACCTGAAGGATAAGCCGGGCCAGTGCATAACCCGTGCGTTTGTTGCCATCAATGAACGGATGACCCGTGATGATCCCATGCATGATGGCAGCAGCCTTGCTCTCCGGAGTGGGGAACAGGTCCACTCCGCCGAATGTTGCAAAGGGGCGGTGGAGCGCTGCATCCAGGATGCCTTCATCACGTACTCCTTGCGACCCGCCGAAGCGGCGCACAAGCTCTTCATGATAGAGCAGTGCTTCGGACCGATCGATCATTGGGCCAACCGGGCAAGCAATCCCCGGTCTTCCTCTATGATCTTCATGAAGCGGTCCATTCGCTCCAATTTCTGCTGGTCGGCCTGTGCCAATGCCTCTATGGCCTCCAGTACGTGCTGAAGCATCTCCACGGGAGCCTGATCGGGCACCTTGGCAACCGCATTCGCTATTGCGATCTTCAACTGCTTGTTCGTCATCGTACCCTCAAAGGTACTCGGATCCGACCTGACCCAAGCCTCCTTCAGCCTCTCCCCGATCCGGCCCTATCCCCCGCTCACCATCTTGGCCGGGTCCACCCACTTATCGAAGTCCTCGGCGCTCACATAGCCCAGGGCCAAGGCGGCCTGCTTCAGCGTGGTGCCTTCGCGGTGCGCCTTGTTGGCGATCTCGGCGCTCTTGTAGTAGCCGATATGGGTGTTCAGCGCAGTGACGAGCATGAGGGAGTTCTCCAGGTGCTGTTTCAGCACAGGCTTGTTCGGCTTGATGCCCTCGGCGCAATGATCGTTGAAGCTGACGCAGGCATCACCCAGCAGGTGGGCGCTCTGCAGCACGTTGGCGGCGATCACGGGCTTGAAGACATTGAGCTCGAACTGGCCCTGCATGCCACCGACGTTCACGGCCACGTCGTTGCCGATCACTTGGGCGCACACCATGGTGAGGGCCTCGGGCTGGGTGGGGTTCACCTTGCCGGGCATGATGGAGGAGCCGGGTTCGTTGTCCGGGATGATGATCTCGCCGATGCCGCTGCGCGGGCCGCTGCTGAGCATGCGCACGTCGTTGCCGATCTTGTTGAGGCTCACCGCAAGGCGCTTGAAGGCGCCGCTCAGTTCCACCATGGCGTCGTGCGCGGCCAAGGCCTCGAACTTGTTCGGCGCGGTGACGAAGGGCAGGCCCGTGAGCTCGGCGATCTTCTTGGCCACCAGCACGCTGTAGCCCGCAGGCGCGTTGAGCCCGGTGCCCACGGCAGTGCCGCCCAAGGCCAGTTGCCGCACCATCTCCAGCGCGTTCTCCACTGCTCGGATGCCGTTCTCCAGCTGCTGCACATAGCCGCTGAACTCCTGGCCCAGGGTGAGCGGCGTGGCGTCCATGAAGTGGGTGCGGCCGGTCTTCACGATATCCTTGAACTCCGCGCTTTTCTTCACCAGCGTGGCGTGCAGCTTCTTCACGCCCGGCAGGGTCACCTTCACCGTGGCGGTGTACGCGGCGATGTGCATGGCCGTGGGGAAGGTGTCGTTGCTGCTCTGGCTCTTGTTCACGTCGTCGTTCGGCTTCAGCACCTTGTCCGCGTCGGTGAGCTTGCCGCCCTGCAGCACATGGGCGCGATTGGCCACCACCTCGTTCACGTTCATGTTGCTCTGGGTGCCGCTGCCGGTCTGCCAGATCACCAGCGGGAACTGGTCATCGAGCTTGTGCTCCAGGATCTCGTCGCACACCTTGCCGATCAGGTCGCACTTCTCCTGGGGCAGCTTGCCCAGCTCGGTGTTGGCCAATGCGGCGGCCTTCTTCAGGTAGGCGAAGGCGTGGATGATCTCCTTGGGCATGCTGGCCGGCGGGCCGATGCGGAAGTTGTTTCGGCTGCGCTCGGTCTGTGCGCCCCAGTATTTGTCGGCGGGCACTTTCACCTCGCCCATGGTGTCCTTCTCGATGCGGTAGTCCATTTTCTATGATTGGGTCGAGGCGGTGCCTCGACGGTACAATGCTTTGGGCCTTGCTTTTGCTCTCTTGGGTCGAGGCGGTGCCTCGACGGTACGCTCATGCTGGGTTGGGGTGGTGCTTCGATGATGCTCTCTGGGGTCGAGGCGGTGCCTCGACGTTACTTATTTCCGGTTGATCAGTTCCACGATGTTCTCCAGCGGCCTGCCGATCACCGCCTTGTGGCCCTTGATCACCACAGGGCGCTCGATGAGCTGCGGATTCTCGTGCATAACACGGATCCATTCATGTTCGTTCAGGTGAAGGCCTTGGTATTTCTCCTTGTACAGCGCGTCCTTCTTCCGCACGAGCTGTTCCGCGGGCAGGCCCAGCTTGGCCAGCAGCTTGCGCAGGTCCTCCTCGGATGGTGCCTCCTTGAGGTATTCCACCACGTCGGGCTCAATGCCGTTCTCCTTCAGCAGTGACATGGCCTTGCAGCTGGTGCTGCAGCGCGGGTTGTGGTAGATGGTGTATCCGGGCATGGGTCTGTGCAATGTGTCGATCAAAGGATCACCTGATCGTCTGATTATCTGATCGTCCGATCAACTCAAGCAATTTTCTGGCTCTGCCCGTGCTGCATCAGCCAGGCCTTGAGGAACTCGTCGATCTCGCCGTTGAGCACATCATCCACGCTGCTGGTCTCGTGGTCGGTGCGCACGTCCTTCACCAGTTTGTACGGTTGAAGCACGTAGTTGCGGATCTGGCTGCCCCATTCGATCTTCTTCTTGCCCGCCTCGATCTCGCTGCGCTTACTGCGTCGTCTCTCCAATTCCAGTTCGTACAACTGGCTCTTCAGCAGCTGCAAGGCCTTGTTCTTGTTGTCCAGCTGGCTGCGTGTCTCGGTGTTCTCGATGATGATGCCCGTGGGTGCGTGGCGCAGGCGTACGCCGGTCTCCACCTTGTTCACGTTCTGGCCGCCGGCGCCGCCGCTGCGGAAGGTGTCCCAGGTGATGTCCGCCGGGTTGATGTCGATCTCGATGCTCTCGTCCACCAGCGGGTACACGTATACGCTGACGAAGCTGGTGTGGCGCCGCGCGTTGCTGTCGAAGGGGCTGATGCGCACCAGGCGGTGTACGCCGTTCTCCCCTTTCAGCATGCCGAAGGCGAACTCGCCGCCCACCTCCATGGTGGCCTGCTTGATGCCCGCCGCTTCGCCATCTTGATAATCGAGGATCTTCACCTGGTATCCCTCCTTCTCGGCCCACATGCGGTACATGCGCAGCAGCATCAGCGCCCAGTCGTTGCTCTCGGTGCCGCCCGCGCCGCTGGTGATCTGCACCACGGCGCTCAGCGGGTCCTCCTCGGCGCTGAGCATGTTCTTGAACTCCAGCTCCTCCAAGGCCGCCAGGGCCTTCTTGTACTGGGCCTCCAGCTCCTGCTCGGTGGCGTCCTTGCTCTTGAAGAACTCGTAGGTCACCTCCGCGTCGTCCACCTCGCGCTTCACGCCCTCGTACAGCTCCACCCAGCGCTTCAGCTCGCGGATCTTGTGCATCACCGCCTGGGCCTTTTTCTGGTTGTTCCAAAAATCGGGGTCCAGGGTGTACTTCTCCTCTTCCTTGATCTGCCCGCGCTTCTCCTCCACGTTGAGATAGCCTTTCAGCGCCTCCAGCCGCTCGGTGAGGTCGTTGATCTTCTCGATGGTGATCATGGCGTGGGCGGAGAGGGAAATTTTCGGGCGGCGAAGTTACGGAGCAGAGGCCGGATCGGCAGGTATTGGACGGGGCTATCGCGTCTTCATTCATCAACGGTCATGACTTCGGCAAAGGGGTAGGAACAGCAGGCCCAGTACTGGCGGGAGAAATAAGACGCGATAGCCCTGCCGCCTAACGCTTCAGCAGGCGGGCCACCAACAGGCCGCCTGCATGGTGCAGCTCGCAGGTGTACGATCCAGCCGGCAGTTGGGCCATGTCCACATGGATCCGGCCCGACCGTGGGGTGGACCGCA